>JAOUOP010000111.1 GCA_029880325.1 Myxococcales bacterium
AACGGGCGGAGGATTTGCCGTCGCTGCTGTTGCTGGCGCTGGACCGGGCGAGCCGGGTGCTGGGGCGGCCGACGATTGGGATCGAGCCGGCGGCCCGGGAGAGGCTGCTGCGCTATGACTGGCCCGGTAATGAAGAAGAGCTACAGGCGGTGGTGGAGCGCGCGGTGGGACGGGCGCAGGGGCCGCGGGTGACGTTGGCGGAGTTGCCGGAGTTGGCGGCGGCGAGGGGGGCTGGCGATGGGCCGCATGCGCTGGATGGGACGTATGAGGCGGTGGAGAGGAGGGTGCTGGCGCGGGCGCTGGAGCGGGCTTCGGGGAATAAGAGTGAGGCGGCAAGGTTGCTGGGGTTGAAGCGGACTACGTTTTTGACGAAGTTGGCGCGGCATGGGATTGAGGAGGAGGGTGGGGCTTCGAGTGCGGCTTAAGGGGGAGAGGATGAGGTTTGGGGTGGGGTGGGGTGGGGGCGGGCCTGATCGCTGGCTGGGAATTTTGGGGTGTTAGGGGCGCTGGGATGCGTCGAATGCGACCGATGGGCGCCGAAGATGTCCAGATGCCTCGCGGCGGCTCCGCGCGTAGCAACGCGGCCGCCACAGTGGCGGCCGCCACCCCGCCGCCGGCGGCCGCCACCCCCGGGGGCCTCTGCACTACGCGTAAGTCCTTGAAATCACGGGATTCCGATCCAGGCACGGGACTTGCGTTGCGGCCTGCTCGTGGCCGCCCATGCCAAGCAGACCCTCGACCCGCCTGCCGGCTCGGCCCCAGCGGCCGCGACCGCCGAATACCGCCGTCGCGACCCCCAGGCCGGCGTCCTGCATCGGGTCCTGCGCGAAAACCTCGAAACCTTCCTTGCCCGTGCGCAGAGCGCCGGCAACGACGGCCGCGGCGTGCCCGACTTCGTAGCAGACGAGCTTCGCAGCTACCTGCGCTGCGGGGTTTTGGCGCACGGCCTGATACGGCTTCACTGCGCCAAATGCCGGAAAGACGAGGTTGTAGCTCTGAGTTGTAAGGGTCGCGGCTTCTGTCCCAGGTGTGGCGGCCGGAGGATGACCGAATTGGCCGCCCACATCAGCGATCACGTCCTGCCCGACGTACCGGTACGACAATGGGTCTTGACCGTACCACACCGCCTGCGCTTTCGCCTCGGCTACGACCACGAGCTCAGCAAGAAGGTGCTGAAAATCTTCAGCGACGCTGTCTACGACTACTACCGCCGCGCCACCGGCGAAGCGCTGGGGCAGACAGGAAGCATCACCTTCATCCAGCGCTTTAACTCTGAGATTGCACTCAACCTCCATTACCACCAGACGGTTATGGACGGCGTCTTCGTGGAAGACGCCACCGGGGCGCTGCGCTTCATCCCCGCACCGGAGCCCGAAGACGTCGACGTCGCCGAAGTGCTCGCCACCGTACGCGCGAAAGTGATCACCTTGACCCGGCGTCACGGCATCGAGTTGGGTGCCGATCCAGAATTCGCCTGCGACGAACCCGAACCGCTCTTCGAAGACATGCCGGCGCTGGCGGCCTGCTACGACGCCTCCATCACCCGCCGCACGGCCTTCGGGCAGTCTTCGGAAGGACGAAGAGCGGTGGCACGCATCGGCGGCGACCCGCAGGCGCCATGGATCTCGCCGGACCGCCCCCGCCATGCTCAGCGCGGGGGCTTCGACCTGCATGCGAGCGAAGTGATTCCCGGCAGCGACCGCCAGGGTCGCGAACAGCTGCTGCGCTACTGCGCGCGGCCGGCGATTGCACAGGACAGACTGGCGTTGACCGCCGACGGGCGGGTCTCGTTGCAGCTGAAGCGCCCGTATTATGACGGAACCACCAACATCGAATTCGAGCCGCTTGCGTTCATCGAGCGCCTGGCGGCGTTAATTCCTCGGCCGCACAAAAATTTGCTGGTCTACCGCGGCGTACTGGCGCCGCGCTCGGCGCTGCGTGCGCGGGTCGTCGCCTACCGGGCGCAGGCGGGGCCGGTTGCCGGGCGTGCCGGCACCGAGGAGGAACTCGGCTCGGAGCCGCCGGTGCCGGGAGGCAGCGGTGAGCAGGCGCAGGGGGGCTACAGCTATGCGGACTTGATGCGCCGAGCATTCAAGACCGATGTGCTCATCTGTCCGAGCTGCAAGGGGCCGAGGCGGCTGTTGGCGGCCGTGTTCAAGCCAGAGGCGATCCGGCGCATCCTCAAGAGCCTGAAGCTGCCGACCGAACCGCTGCCGATCGCACCGGCACGGCCGCCGCCGGGAAACGAGTGGCTCGACTTCGAGTCGGCTTGAGGGGCTGGGCCGACTCGGTGAGCGGACAGGCGTGCGGTGAGCTGGGTGCTGCGGGAGCGGGGCCTGGGTGCGGGGGTGCGTGCCGGGGGCGGAAAAGTCCTGGGATTGGGACGTTTCTGATTTTTGGCTAATGGGCTCCGCCGTGCTGTAGGGCGGCGGTAGGGCGGCGGGATCGTGGGGGTTTGGGGCCTCACCGGTGTAGGCAGCGTGGCATGCGGTGCCGATATAGCTGAAACTGGGGGTGCCTAAAGATACCTACGGACCCCACCGTTTACAATTTCGAGGTCGCAGGTTTTCATACGTATTTCGTAGGTGAACAGGGGGCTTGGGTCCACAACGACTGCGTGGATATTGCGCGTGAGGTAGCGGCGAAACTGCCGGCTTCGTTGAAGTGCTTCGGCGTTTGCGAGAAGTTCGCCCCCGCTCTGGTGAAGGCGCTCCAGAAGGAAGGCGTAAGTGGCACGCGGATAATAATCAGGCGCAGGGGCGTGGGCATTGCCGATGGCCGTGGGGGTGGACAGTATCTTGGCGCCAACGTTCACCAGGCCGTTCGAGTGGGTGACACCCTCTTCGACAACCTTAACCCCGGAGGGATCCCCTACCAGGCGTGGCGTGACAATTTAACATTCGTAGACGGGGGTATCGCATCGGCTGTTACTGATGCCTTTGTGCGGTACATTCCGTTCTGAGGAGGTATGCAGACATGAGTAGGTCGCAGATCTTCGAGCATTTCTATTTGGTATGTCGCCGGCCCGGGATGTTCGTGCAGAGCGCGAGCTTTGCGGCTGTGTGTTCATACATGCACGGCTTTGACACGGCGTTGTCGGGTGGTGCGCTCGTCGGATTTCGCGAGTGGCTTCTCTTGCGTGGGAGCGAATGGAACAACATGCCTTGGTGGGGCATCGTCCGGCAGCAGGTCCTGGGTAGTTTCATGCCGAGCGACCCGATAGCGCCTCCAGAGGACGAGCGTCTACGGGATGAGCTGGCTCGACTTCTCGAGGAGTTCTCGAAGGCTCAAGCGGCGGGGCTCGACTCGATCTTCTATCAGTACGGGGTCTGGCTGCTGGCACAAGGGCGTACGTTTGAAGATTCATGAGGGATCCCTGCATGTAGCTGCCCTTGCCAACCATCGACCAAGTGCATTGAGGCTTGAAACTCCGGACGGTTTCGGGGTGGGCGCTCGATGCCAGGTAGGAGAGCATGAAAAAGCGGGGCGGTACAACTCTCCGGGCTGACGGCTGCTGGGTTCTGTCGATCGCGTGGTGGACGCGACGTAGCGCGAGTAGCGCGGCGTCAGTAGTAGGCGCCGAAGCTGGCTACACCCTGCAGCAACGTGACGGTTATATCGGTACTCTGCGCCGGCGTCGGCGTCGGAGCGCTTCCGTCGGGCGGTGCGAAGGGCACGAAGCGAGACGCTGGGACCTCAACTGAATGGTTGAAGCGATGCGCGAGCACGCCGAGCTCGACGAGGAGGCCGATGTCGTCCGAAACCGGTGCGCGCAGACCGACATTTAGCCCGGCATGGAAGCCGAAGCCGGTGCCAACCGAGGCGTCCCTGTCCGCCAGCGGACCGACGCGATTGATGCTGGTGTCGTCAGCGAAGTCGAGGCTGGGACCGACGGGCATGGCGGCGTATAGCTCCCCCGCGCTGAGCTTCAACCGTAGCTGTGGCACGAGCGCGAGATCAACGTAGAAGTTCGAACTCCACGAGCCAACCGCAAGTTGGCCGCCCAGCGTCAGCAGCTCGAATACGGGGTACGCGAACCCGAGGGCGCCGCCAAGGGTGAAGTCGATGCGTTCCTCGCTGGAGGCACGAATCGACGCGCTCGAAAGAATGTCGACCTCGCCCTCGAAGTCGGCCTCGCCCAGAGAACCAAGCGTCAGTTTCGCTGCGACGTATGGCTCGTCAAAGTTTGCCCGAGCCGGTAGTGCGGCTGAAAGCAGGACGAGCAAGAGGGCGGTGCGCACGCCTTTCAAGCTGGCCAGCCGGATGTCGGGTTTGCGCCCCCCCCGCCCCGCGCTCGGTTTTGCGGCTCGACCGCACGGGGCTGCTCTCCTTGGCTGCATGGGATCTCGAATGTACCTCAAGATGGAGAGCATGAAAAAGCGGGGCACCTCAGCCGCCCTCAGCTTGGAGCCGGGCCAGGTAGTCGAAGAGGGTGCGCCGGCCGATGCCGGGCGCACTCGCGGCTTCGATGGCGGTCATCTGCTGGCTCTCATAGAGGATGCGGGCCTGCTCGAGTTTCTCTGGCGAGGTCCGAGGGCGCCCGGCGCTCCGCCCTCGTGCACGTGCAGCCGCGCGCCCAGCAACCGCCCGCTCGGCTCGCAGCTCGCGCTCCATCTGTGCAGCCGCGCCCATGATTGACAGAAAGAGCCTCCCCATCGCGCTCGACGTATCGATGTTCTCTCGCAGCGACACGATCCCAACATGGCGCTCCTGCAACTCATGTACGACCTGCAGAAGGTGCATTGGACGAAACCGCTGCGCTGCGCTCCGCGGTAGGGGCTGTGAGGTCAATGCCAGGCTGAGAGCGTAGTGGATGTCGGATAGACGGGGTGGGGCTCCTGCTCAAGCTTGTTGTCACCACACAGCAAGCCTTGAAAGGAGGCCCACATGACCCCGCTACGACGAAGGATGATCGAGGACCTGCAGGTCCGCAACTACTCCCAGCGCACCATCGACGCCTATGTGCGACAGGTCGCCGCTTTCGCCCGCTACTTCGGGAAGTCGCCGGAGGTGCTTGGTCCCGAGGAGGTGCGACTCTACCAGGTGCACTTGCTGGAAAAGCAGGTGGCTTGGTCGACCCAGAACCAGGCGGTCGCCGCACTTCGATTCGTCTTCGGCATCACACTGCGGCGAAACTGGCCCCTCGAACTCCTGCCCTACGGCAAGAAGCCCAGGCGGCTTCCCGTCGTGCTCAGTCAGAAGGAGGTGCTGCGCTTTTTGGGTGGCTTCAATCATCCCCAGTACCGGTTGGCCATGACGACCGCGTACGCTTCGGGGGTGCGCATCAGCGAGCTGCTGGCGCTACGCCCCGAGCACATCGACAGTGAGCGCATGATGCTCCACGTCGAACTCGGCAAGGGCAACAAGTCGCGGATGGTTCCTTTGTCCCGGATGCTCCTCGAACAACTTCGAGTCTACTTCCGCGGACAACGCTCGAGAATCTGGCTGTTCCCCGGACGCAAGCCAGGTCGACCACTGGTCAGCACGACCCTCTGGGATGCCTGCAAGCGTGCACGCAAAGCATCCGGGCTGCGCAAGCAGATCACGCCGCACACCATGAGGCACTGCTTCGCCACCCATCTGCTCGAGGCCGGCACGGACCTGCGGACGGTGCAAGCGCTGCTCGGTCACGCGTCTTTGACCTCCACGATGATCTACACCCACGTGCAGCGCAAGGTGGTAACCGCGACCCGCAGCCCGCTCGACCTCATCGGAGAGATCGCGACGCCCTCGAACGCGACCCTCTGAGCGGACACGACAGCCGTGTCACCACCATCGCCCGGCCTGGGCGATGTCATCGACCGTTTCGAAGCCCCGCTGCGATTGCAGCGGGGCGCGGCGATGACATCGGCCCAGAGTGCCGTCTTGTCGGCTCTTTCGCGCTGCCGGACCGCGGCGCTCGGCGGTCATCTCTACCGCTGCGAGCGCTGTGGCCACGAGCACCCTGCCTACAACGGGTGTCGTGACCGTCACTGCCCTTCATGCCTCGGAGGCAAGAGCGCCGCATGGTTGACCGCGCGCAGCAGCGAGCTATTGCCGCTGCCGTACTTCCATGTCGTCTTCACCGTGCCCCAGCAAGTCGCCGCCGTCGCCCTGGGCAACAAGAAGGTGGTCTACTCCATCCTGTTCCGTGCGGCGGCTCGAACACTTCAACAGATCGCCGCAGACCCGCGTCACCTCGGCGCGCAGCTGGGCTTTCTGGCCATCCTTCACACCTGGACTCAGACCCTGCAGCACCATCCCCACATCCACTGCGTCGTTCCCGGCGGTGGTCTTGCGCCTGATGGCAGTCGGTGGGTCCGCAGTCGCGAAGACTTCCTGCTGCCGGTCAAGGTGCTGTCAAAGCTCTTCGCCGGAAAGTTCCTTGACCTGCTCACCAAGGCCTACGAACGAGGTGAGCTACGCTTCGGTGGCTCCACCGCATCGCTGGCACAGGCCCACGGCTTCAAGCAGTGGGTCCGTAGGGTGCGCGACAAGTCGTGGGTCGTCTACTCCAAGCCCCCGTTCGGTTCGCCCCAGCAGGTGCTGAAGTACCTGGCGCGCTACACCCATCGCGTCGCCATCAGCAACGCTCGCATCGTTTCGGTGACCGACACCGAAGTCGCTTTCCGATACCGCTCGCGCAAAGCGGGCAACGCCATGGGCACGATGCGGCTCGCGGGCGAAGAGTTCCTGCGCCGCTTCCTACTTCACGTCTTGCCCAAGGGCTTTGTGCGAATCCGACACTTCGGATGGATGGCCAACCGCGACCGCAAGGCCAAGCTGGCACGCTGCCGCGCACTGCTCGGCGTGACTGCCGCCGCGGCATCCCAAGAGACAGAAGCGCCCAACCGCAGGGACATCGAACAGGACCCGGCCACCAGTCAACCTCAACCCGAACCCAAACGCTGCCCAAACTGCAAGCTAGGACTATTGCGCCTCGTTCGCTCGCTGCCGGCTTTGATGAACACTTCCTTGGGCTCGCGAGTTCCACGCGCACCACCATGAACGACCGCCGCAACACAGCATCCACCTTTTCGAAAGCGATCCTGTGCTCGCTCGCGCACCGCTGCGTCTGCGGCTACCTGGCGTGCTACAATGCTCTGCTTTGGTGCCCTCACCGAAGCCCAAATCGGCCCCCCAGCGCCGGCCTACACCATCAACTGCCCCGAGCCATCGCCCAGATTCCCCCGCTGCCCCGGACGGCCTGACCATTCAATCCCCATAGCTGCCAGCGCCGGCCTCCTTCACGCGCGCTGCCGTCCAAACGCGGTTCCGTCCAACCCGATTCTATCGAACTCGGACCGCCGCAACGTACCGCCCTACATCAACTCTCGCGCGGTCCGCCTCCGATAGAACGCTTCCAATCGCGGTCCGCCTCCGATAGAACGCTTCCAATGAACGCTTCCAATGAACGCTTCCAATACGCTTCCAATAATGAACGCTTCCAATGAACGCTTCCAATGAACGCTTCCAATGAACGCTTCCAATAACCCGATTCTATCGAACTCGGACCGCCGCAACGTACCGCCCTACATCAACTCTCGCGCGGTCCGCCTCCGATAGAACGCTTCCAATGAACGCTTCCAATGAACGCTTCCAATGAACGCTTCCAATGAACGCTTCCAATGAACGCTTCCAATCCAATAGAGAGCGAGACATGCGGCTGAGTTCGGTGATCACCAGCGTGTCGCCGGGACGGCAATAGGCAACGAGGCTGTTCCATCCCGGGCGTGTCTTCGCGGTGCCGGTGATCTTGTCTTTGAAGATCTTGGTGCAGTCCGCCGCCTTCAGTGCATCGAGCTGCCCGTCCAAGTTCTGCCCGGCGGTGCTCACACGGGCGTAGCCGATTCGTTGTCCGGGCTGGGGCGCCTCCTTCTCCTTGATCTTCTTCTTGGTTGCCCGCTTTCGCGATGCCACTTTCTTCTTGGTCACGTGCAAAAACCTGTCGCCGCTATGGGGTTTTCAGCCGTAGATTACCGCACTGGTTCTCGCACCCACGATCTGCAGTTTCAAGGTGGGTTGGCAGGCAATCGTGTACCGTGCGAAAAACTCTACTTTCCGCACGGGGCATCATGACGGACGCCAAGAACCTCTCAGACCAGCGACGCAAGCTCGGTCAGATGATCGCCAAGCTCACAACCTGCAACCCCGGGGAGATGGCGCGGAGCCTGCGAGAACAACGCGGCTACACCGTAGAGCAGCTTGCCGAGCAGCTGGGGTTCGAGCATGAAGCAGTTCTCGATTTCGAGGAACTCGGCTTCTTGGACCGGCTCGAGGCCTCGCAGGCCTGGACCGACTGTGCTGACGAAGAGGGCGCGGACGTTGTCGAGCGCTACTTTGCGATCCTGAAGCCTACGGCCGAAGAGGAGACCGTGCTCCGCTACAATCGCGGCGATGACCTGGCTACCGCGTTTTCCGCCTTGAAGGAGATGCTCGACCTGGACGATGAGCCACCAGAGGATCCCCGGGACAAGCCAGCCAAACGGCGGTAGAAGCAGCCCCGAAAGCCTCGACAGCTCACAACATAGGGTGCCGCCCAGATCGGTGCGAAATTGTGCAATAAGGATCCTCGGGGAGCGCCCTACTCGTAGCCTACACGCACACTTCGCAGAATTTACATTATGTAAACTTGTGGTTAAGCGCCGGGTTTTTTGCACTGAACATTCGCTTCGCCGGCGCCTTTCGGTGAGACGAATCGCGAGCGCTGCCTGTTGGCGGTCCCCGTTCGCCAGTCCGCGAGCGACGCGCGGTTCCAGCTCGCCGAAGTCGTCCTTGCGAAGCTCTCGATGCCGTCGGTCTCGATGGCTTCCGGTGCTTTGTCGAGTGCTTGCTGGTCGGAGTCGAAGAGCCCGCGGGCCGGGACGGGAAACCCCAGGTTTTCGTTCCATTGCTACTCGGACCCCGTATCGTGGCCTGAAGTAGGTTGCTGAGTGCTAAATTCACCACGAAGCCATTTTGAACAGACGGCCATCGTCACCCTCGTCGTGGAGTTGGACGATGATCTCGGAAGCAGTGAAAACCTCCCCGCCGTCTTCGGAATCGCTCGGAATGTCGGAGTCGATGGCGGTGACGATGATCTGAATACCCAGCGAAGAATACTCCCGCAGCAGGTCGACCAGGTTTCGCTTGGTCCGATCGTCTAGCGACTCCAATGCGCCGTCGTGGAACACCCATCGGGGATACCTATCTTCAAAGTGCGCTCTCGCGAGTGCCAGGTCGAAGGCCATGCACAGAAGCTTCCGGTAGGTATTCCCGAGGTCGGCGCTCGTCGCATTTCCGGACTCGTCGAGGATGTCGGCTTGAAATTCGAGATGACCAAACCGGTTCGGGGAAACGCTCAAGAGAGCCTTGCGATCGATGACTCGCTCCACGATTTCATCGAAGTAGAGGCGCACGGAGGAGAACATGCTGCTGCTATCGGAGTTGTTTCGCTCGACGTTCGCCTCTACTTCGGCTTGAAGGTGCTCTTTCTCTTCCGCTAACCTTCGAATGCGAGCCCGGAGCGCCTGCAGACGCCCCACGAACTCTCGCTGGCGCTCAAGGGACTTGATGTCTGCACGTAGCGTAACCAGCTCGTCGGTAAGCGCTTTGTATTTTTCGAAGGTGTCCGACGTTCCTAGGAACGCGAGCGCCTCAGTCCTGCGTCTTCCGAGGTCATGAAGGGCCTCATTTACCTTGTTCAGGGATGTCTCGATTTCAGCGAGTTCCTCCTTGAGATACGCGCTCCGTTCTTCGGTGATCTCGCGGTTGAATGCGATGAGCTGCTGAAAATCTTTCTTCAGCTGATCTGGGAATAGAACGCCTGCATCCTTGAACACCTCCGAGGCCTTGTTGGGATCGAACAGGATGTCGTCGTCCGCAATTGCTGCGGCTACCTTCTTCCGCGTTGCGGCCAAGGTGTACCGTTCCCCATTCAGCTCAGCGATCCTGCTATCTAGTTCGTCAGCGACCAAGGACGTTTGGAGCCGATCGTCCTCGCGGAAGTCGAAGGCGTCCAGCAGCTGCGCTCTCCGGTCCGCGTCTCTTCGTTTGAGCTGAAGCATGCCCTCGACCTTGCTCAGATCGGCTACGGAGC
Organism: Myxococcales bacterium; assembly: GCA_029880325.1. Classification (GTDB taxonomy): domain Bacteria; phylum Myxococcota_A; class Polyangia; order Polyangiales; family JAFGIB01; genus JAOUOP01. Next base: position 10,058 of record JAOUOP010000111.1, read on the forward strand.
CACCTCCGAGCTCCCGTTGAATCACCGACTCCTGGGCCTGCTCCTTCTCCAGCTCACCCTCTTTCGCGTAGTGCCTCGCGACCAGCTGACCGTCGAAGCCGAGCAGGTGGGCCAAAAAGGGCTTCCAATCTGAATGTGCCGCGCTGAACTTTTTGAGCTGAAATACCTGCCCGAAGTCTGCTTGCGCCCGAATCAGGTACCCGACGACCTTGCGGTAGGACCACGGCTTGAGGACACGGAGGTCAAGGATCCCATCCAGGATCTCCTTTGCTCTATCGAATGGTACGCCTGCATGATCCCACTCGGCTTCGGGCAGATCGGACAGGTCGAGATGCCTTCCAGCGTGTGATCGTAGCGAGATCTTGGATGCGTGCTCCACACTGCGACGAACAGTGACGAACGACCCATCGGGTCGCTCGACCTCCAGGAAGAACACGAAGTCACGGAAGATCTCGATGTGCTTGAACAAGAAGAACTTGGAGTGGCGCTTCGACAACAGGGCAAAATTGATGAGGTGACCCAGGGTTGTCTTGCCAAGGTTGTGTGTATTCTTCTGCCGGTTCGCCGGAACTCGGATCTCGGCGCGGATGACGTTCAACCCCGGCTCGAAGGTGACCGGCTCGAACACAGTGCCGTTGTTTGCGTAGAGCTTGGATAACCTCATCACCGCCCCACGTACTCAAAGGAATCTGTCTTTCTCCGATACTCGATCAACCCGAGCATGTAGAGGAGATTCAGGGCGGGAAGGAACAAGAAGTCGCCGCCCGAAACAGCACCTCGCGTGTATTTGCGGAGGGCAACGTACTCCTCCACGCGTCGCTTCCTCAGCCGCAGAAGAAGGAGCATCGCAAGGTTGATCACCGTACGATCGGGGTGGGCGTGCTTGGTGGGCCTAAGCATCACTCTCCAGCCCGATATCGCAGTTCCAGTACATGTAGAAGACCATTGCTCGCGTCAGACGCTTGTTCCTTCTGAGGACGGGATCGCGCTCGACGAGTAGTCGTGTGAGGTAGGCGAAGAGTTCATCGAAGGACTGATGGTCCTTCCGTTTTGCAAGGATCTGGAGCTGAAAATCCTCCGCTGCTGCTTCGTACAAAGCCTGCAGCTCCGAGTTCTCAGGGGCCGCCAAGAACGACTTGATCTGCCCGCTTTCCTTGAGATACCGCTTGCGGAGTTCGGTCCCGTACTCCTTGCTCATCTGGTTGATGGAGTTCTTCTGTTCGTATGAGACCCGCGACACCGGCGGAGAGGCCTCGGAGCTACTTCCCTTCAAGTGCTCTGCAAGTCGTTCCACCACCTCGGCAAGATCATCCGGGCCAACCGTCAGGGGAGAGTCCACTGGATCAATGGCCGCAATGGCTGGGGCTTGGGGGTACCTCTTCAGCCACACTTCAAGCTGCTCCACGCCAGAAAGGAATACCGACGAGAGAGGAAGCGACGCCCCGTTCGCTATGCGCGCTCGAAGCGTGGACTCCGTATTGGCTGTCAGCCTTCGATTCGAGAAGAGTATGTAGTGGTCGACCTGAGCGGCGGCCCGCAAGCGCTTGATGCGGGGAAGCTCTTGGCCGAGGATGGTATCAGCGGTCTTCTCACTGAAGAAGTCGGGGTCCGAGAAACTCTTGTTGTATCCGTTTGTGTGCTTGGCCTGAATGATCGTAGTGCCCCGCCAAGGTTCTGCCTTGCTTGGGTGCTCCTCGGCTGTGCCGACAAACTTGGCATCGCGACCTCCGTCTGGGCCCGTGGCAAAGCCCTGGCAGCCCGCGCCCAGCAGGAACTGGCAGATCGCGATTGCGACATCCTCGAATTGTTCTGGGCTCAGCTCTTCATAGGCGTACTTCATCGCGAACGTCCCGACTCGATCGCTCGCTTCAGGCGGATAACCTCGGCCCGCGGGTAGAGGCGGTAGCCATTGAGCGGGTGCCGACGAGCCTTGAACTTCCCAGAGGCATCCCACCGTCGCAGCGTCGCAGCACTGACGCCGAGCATTGTGGCGGTCTGTGCGATCGTAAGAAGCGGACTCGGTGCTTGCCCAGACATTGTGGCAAAGGTTATGCAACCTTGATCATAACGTCAAGCGGGGACGAGGCCCGCCGTGCTGTAAGGCAGCGGCATTGCAGGCCTGGATCGGGCGGCAGATGACGGTGGCGGATTAATGCGCTGCTGTCGTGGAGAGTAGGTGGCCGGCGCCTAGCCCTGGGGCAACTGAGGACTACGACCAGTGTCCGAGGACCGTTCGCGGCGGGTTGGCGCGCCCGTGATGTGCACATACATTTGCGGGTCCATGTGGCCCCAGGCCTCCACAAGTTCATCGGTTCGCTTCCCGGTCGGAATCGCGAGCATCATCGCCTCGAACTCGTGGCCCTTCGCGGAGTGAACGGTCGCTACTCGGACCCCGATCACTCCCAGCGGCACGCCGCGGCGACCTCACGGGTCGCCGCCTTCTCCCCGATTACCGGGAACTCGATCTCCCGGTACCCTTGGGAGTGCGTACGGCATCCTGCCCGTGCTTCAAGATGGCCAAGAATCACACGTTCGCGGTCACTGGGCCAAGTTGGGCGACAACTAGTCGTGGTGGAACAGCGCCCGACACTCATCGCGCAAGAACCCTTCCTCAAGAAACAGGACTGGCTCGCCGCTTCGCAGCACCTCGCGAGCCGCCAGGTCGACGGTCCGCCAGCTCCAATCATCGCTACCAAACTTCGAGCGAAAGGCCGCCATGTCATCGATCGTGCTGCCCGATACGATCCCGGCCATCCGTGCCCATATCGCCGCAGATGCGCACATCGGGCACGGTTCCACTGTGGTGTACAGCACGGCTCCCGGGATGTGCCGAGATTCAGCAATTCGGCAGGCCTTACGAATTGCCACCATCTCCGCATGCTGTGTCGGATCGTTGTCGATCTTGACGCGGTTTCGTCCGAGGGCAATCAGCTTGCCGTCCATGGCGACGGCCGCCCCGATGGCGTAGTCGCCACTCGCGCGAGCGGCAAAAGCCTGCGCAATCGCTTCTCGCATGAAGTCTTCGACCGGATGCTTGCTCATCGATTCGCCGCCTTGAGAATCTTCTGAAGGAATGCCAGAAGCCCTTCACCCGGGTTGTCCTCCTCGGTCACGATCGGCGTAATATGACGTTTGGCCAAGATCTGCTCCTGCACCGGGTTTGGCCGAGTCAGCAATATGAACGATTCAGGTCGACCCTGTTGATGCTGACTTCGTTCCCACAGTCTGTTCAGCTTGTAGAGCATGTAGCGAAGGTTCACGTCGGATAGGCTGTAGCCGATAAAGATCGACGAGTAGGCTAGCAGGTCGGCACGCAGCCGAATGTCCAGTGGAGACTCAAAATCAAGCCGATCGAAGTACTGGGATTCTGTAAGCACAAGGGTGGAATCGTCATCGAAGTCGCCGTGAAATTTCACGATCGCGGTAGTGCCATGTCCAATGGAGGCAAGGTCAGCGGCTGAGGCAACCTTTTGGTAGTGGCGACCATGGCACTCGAAAGCGCGTTCCAGCCAAGTATCCCAATTGGTCGTGTAAATGACCGGGAAATCGAGCTCGACGATCAGCCGGTGAACTTCAGACCTCGCGATGTCCGCCGTGCTGTAGGGCGGCGGTAGGGCGGCGGGATCGTGGGGGTTTGGGGCCTCACCGGTGTAGGCAGCGTGGCATGCGGTGCCGATATAGCTGAAACTGGGGGTGCCTAAAGATACCTACGGAC
>JAOUOP010000063.1 GCA_029880325.1 Myxococcales bacterium
CGGGAGTGCTGAGCCGATGATCGGGGTCGATACGATGCCAGATGCAAGGACGGCCTCCGCCGGAATACTCCGTGTATTTCAAGGGGGCCGGACGCCGCAGCTGGCGCCGTAGCGGTCCCGAGAGCGGGTCATGACTCCCGCCGAGCACATCTAGTCACCTGGCGCTGCTCGGACGAGCCGCCGCGGACTTGCAATGCGCGTGGGCCCGCACCCTTTCGAAAACAAACTAAACATAAATTCAGTCTAGAAAAGGAGTAAAAATAACGTAACGTAACGTAAGATTACGGACGCGATGGCTAGCGACGACTCCACCCTCTCCGAATACATCCAGCGCGTGCGGGCGATCCCCCGGCTTTCGCGCGAGGACGAGCTGGAAGCGGCTCGACGGGCTCAGGCCGGGGATCAGCAGGCCGCCGACCGCCTGGTGGAATCCAACCTGCGCTATGCGGTGGCCGTGGCCCTGCAATACCGTCGCTACGGCATTCCGATCTGGGAGCTGATCGCGGAGGGCAGCCTCGGCCTGACGCTGGCGGTCAATAAGTTCGACCCCGACCGCGGCACGCGCTTCGTCACCTACGCCGGCTACTGGATTCGCGCCTACATCCTCGACCTGGTGGTGCGCTCGGCGCGCCTGGTGGGTGCCGGCTCCGGTGTGCTGCGCTCCAAGCTCTATTTTCGCCTGCGCCGCGAGCGCGCCCAGGTGGCCAGCCACGAGAGCGATCCCGAGCGCAGCGTCGCGATTCTGGCCGAGCGTTTTGGCGTCAGCGAGACCAAGATGCGCGGCATGCTGCTGCAGCTCGACGCCAAGGACGTCTCGCTCAATGTCACCCTGCGCAGCGACGGCGAACTGACGATGTTGGATCTGCTGGCCGATGAGGGCGCCGATCAGGAGCATGAGCTGGTCCAGCTGGAGCAGCAAACGCAAACCCAGTCCGACGTGCGGCAAGCCCTGACCCACCTCGACCGCCGCGAGCGCTACATCGTGGAGCAGCGCATCATGGGCGACGAGGGACTGTCGCTGGCCGAACTCGGGCGGCGGCTGGGCGTATCCCGGGAGCGCGCCCGGCAACTCGAGGCGCGCGCCAAGCGCAAGCTGCGCCGTCAGCTCGAAGCCGGCGAACTCGCGTCCACAGCGGCCTGAGGCAGAGCCCAGGCCGCTCGACCGCTCAACCGACGGACAACTCGCTGCGCGTTCAGAATGCGACCTCGACCCCCAGGAGGGTCAGATCGATATTGAAGAGGATCGTCGGGAACTGCACGTCGATCTCGGGCGCCATGTAGAAGCCGAAATTCTTCATCAGGCGGTAGCGCAGGTTCGCCCCCACGTGACCGCCCATGAGGCCCGAGGTGGCGAAGGGCGCGTCATCGCTGGACCCGGTCGCTGGCGGCCGCGCCTGGATCTGACCGAAGGTACCGCCGACGTAGGCCGAGGCCATCAGCCCCTTGGAGCGCGGCGCCGTGAGCATGTACTCGCCCCGCGCGCCCACCAGCATGTTCGCGAAGGTTCCCAGCCCGGCGCTGAACTGGTAGCGACCCACGACCGCCAGCGAGATCTTGTCGGTGATGAAATAGCCGACGCCGAAGCGCAGGGCCGCCGTCGGCACGATTCCGGGCGACTTGACTCGCACGCAATACTTGCTGGGGTAGAGCCGGTTGACGTCCCCGGTCTCCATGTAATCCCGGGGGCCGGTCCAGGTGCCGTCGGCGCTGCAGTCGCTGAGGTCGAGCAGCTCGTCGCCCGTATAGCCCGAATCCTGATCCGGCTCCCAGGCGGTGACCTTGTCCTGGCCGATCGTAGCCTGGCCCGCGGGGTCGTTGGGGTCGACGATGGTGCCGGGGAAAAAGAGGTTTCCGCCGCCAGCGACATGGACCTCCGGCACCTCGACGTAGCCGCCGAAGTCATTGACGAAAATTCGATTGTCGGGCGGAGGGCGGTCGGCGGGCATGCCAGCGGTGACATAGGGCAGACCAGCGACCAGGCCGAGCTGGACGAAGAAACGCTTGAATTCGTTGGGATCGTCGATCTCGGGTTCGTCGATTTCGCCCCACTCGCCCGTGGTGGGATCGTAGTCGGGGACCTCGGTACCGCCAGCGCCGAGCAGGGCGCACTCGTCGCGCAGGCACTCCAGCCCCGACTGGCACTGGCTGTCGGCGCTGCAGCTCTCACCGATGCCGGACTTGCCGCGCTTCTCACAGCCCTTGACGCCTGGAGGACATTCGGACGAGCCACAGCTGGCCGGCGGCGTCGCCCCGGGCAGCGCCGGCTCGGCCTGCGTACGGGCTGCGACGATGGGCACGTCGATGGGCTGGGCGGCGCTCGCGATCACGCCCACGACACGCCCATCGGCACTCTGGGCCTCGACGTAGTAGGTCAGATGCGGTTCCCAGACGTCGCCACAGCTGATCTGGTAGGCGTACCCTCCCTGGTAGCGGAACATGGGGACCCGCTTGAACTGCTCCATGCCCAACCCCTTGTAGTAGAGGAAGATCTTCTTGGCCTGGGCCAGCGGGTTGATCTCGAGGTAGAGCGGCAGCGGCGTCTGGGCCAGCTGCTCCATCGGCGGCACATGCATCAGCGCCTGATCCGGCGGCGGCGGCATCGGCTGCTGGGGCGCATAGCCAGGCATCGGTTGGGGCGGATAGCCCTGCCCGGGCATCGGGCCACCGGGCATCGGTCCAGGGGGTCCACCCGGACCCGGCTGCGGACCGGGCGCCGGTCCACCGGCAGGGCAGCCACCACCGGCCGCCTGCTGCTGCGCCACACCGAAGATCCTTTGGATGTCCGGCGAACTCATCAGCGGGTCGAGCTGGATCGAAGGGTCGAGACAGACCGCCTGCACGAAGTAGTTGAGGCCCGTGTCGTTGTCGCTGAGCCCGCCGATGTAGACGATGCCCAGGTTCAAGTTGGTGCGGGCCAACAGGGGTGCGCTGACGCCCCCCTGATAAGCCTGACGCAGAGCGTCTTCCAGCATGGAACCGGCGCGCTCGATGTCGAGGGCGTTGTAGGCCTCCATGGCCTGACGATTCATCTCGTCGACCTGCTGCTCGGCTCCCTGCGCCGCCACCTGGGTGGGCAAGAGCGCTGCCGCCAACGTCGTCGCGAGCCCGAGCTGCAGCGCCCCGACAAACGCCAGCGCGATTGCGCGGCTGCGCCGCCTGTTCAGCCCATCGGCCTCGACATCACCCACTGAAAAAACTCCCCGCAGTCGCCTCTCGTCAACCATCACCAGCTCCCGCGCCACGGCATCGACAACCTAATAATCCAAGCACGCTCCGAAACCGGAGAGCGTCACCACCACCTCGCAGGAGAGACCGGGAAAGCAGCCTCAAGGCCCTTGCACGGCCGTCGAAGCGCCGTCCGTGCGGATGAACTCAACGCGCCGATTCACGGAGCGACCCTGGGAAGTGCGGTTCGACTCAATGGGCCGTGTCTCACCATAACCCCGCGCCGTCAAGCGTGACGGATCTATCCCATACGCCTGTATCGCTTCCTGCACAGACTCGGCCCGAGATTGGGACAACTGCAGGTTGCGCACGGCCGAGCCGGAGCTATCGGTATGCACCTGGATTTCGACGGTGATCTCGGGATGCTCCTGGAGCGCCAGCGCGATGGTCTCCAACAACGGATGCGACACTGAACTAATGGCGGGACTGTCGACTTCGAACTCGATCGGCTGGCGCAGCCTCAGCTCCCGCGGCTTGACCTCGAGCACGCGGTAGTCGAGTCGGGCGCATCCCTGGGTGATCGCCGTGCCGGGCAACAGCGGGCAGCGGTCGGCGCTGTCGAGCACCCCATCGCCGTCGTTGTCGAAGTCCGGGCAACCGTCATCGTCCTGGAAGCCATCGCGGTCTTCCAGCTGATCGGGACAGCGGTCCTGGGTATCGGGCACGCCGTCAGCGTCGTCGTCGACGTCCGGGCAACCGTCGGTATCGCGATAGCCGTCGAGGTCTTCGGGCGCATCGGGACAGCCATCTCGCCGATCGGGTAGACCGTCATGGTCGCGGTCGGGCCCCTGGGCGGTGGTCGGACGGGGCGACGGAGGAAGCACCGTCGTGCTCTGGCAGTTGCTCTGCTCGAGCAGCTTTTGGGCCGCGCGGGCGTTGAGTTCGGCGGTCGAGAGGTGCTCGCGGGCACGCCTGGGATCCCCCTGTCGTACTTCGGCGCGTGCGAACTCGAGGTTGGCGCGCGCCAGGGCGAGTTCGCGCGGCGCACAGGCCTCGGCGACCGGGCTGGCCAGGCCGTGCAGACGCGCCTCCACGCCTGCAAAGCGCTCTGCAGACGGCGGGCTGGTGCTGGCACAGCCGAGCAGTAAGCCCAGCAGCAGCGATCGCCAACAACAGCTCATTTAGCGCCCCAACCCCCGGTTGCGCGTCGAGCGCGCCAGGGCCTCATCGGCGGACTGCTTGGCCTGCCTGGCGAAGCGCAGCGCGTCCTCGTAGTGGGCCTCGGCGGCTTCTTCCCGCGCCTTTTCGAGATGGGCCGCGGCGTAGTGCAGATCGTAGGGCGCCAGTCGGGCTCCATCGGCCTCTTCGGCGCGCTCCAGAGCCGCGGCGGCATCGGCCTCGGCGGCCGTGTAGAGCGCGGGCCCGCACCCGCCAGAGCCGAGCAGCAGGGGCAACCATAGCAACACGGCCACCCCCACGAACGTCCACGCCGGTCGGGTCCGGCCCCTGAACCACTGCGTCTCCATGCCTCGACCAGGCGACTTGGGCCCCATTCCAGACTTCATGCCAGTCGGGTCGGCTCAGGCCCGGCGCCGGGCAAACCAAATCCTCGTGATCAAGTACGTCGTGGCGCACACCAGGATCAGCCCCATGGCAGCGCCACCGCGCATCAACGCCCCGCCATAGCGACGCAGGCCGAAGTCGCCGCGGTACTGGGCGTAGGAACCGACCATGGCCAGCCTCTCGGGCCAGATCACCAGGGCGACCGCAGCTCCGAACGCCGCCACCCCCAATAGCGCATAGGTGACCTGGTGGCGTTGGGTCCGAACCAGTACCGCCGCCAGCGCGAAGCCCGCCACGCCCACCAGCCCCTCGCAGACGAAGCCCAGCAGGGCCACCGCGGAGGGAATGTCGCTCACGTCGACGGCGTAGAGCAGGAACCAATCACCGTGAAAAATGTAGAAATAGACGGAAATCGGGAGCAGCACGAGCATCAAATAGAGGGCGAATGCCCGGAAGCTCGAGCTCAACATGGCATGCCGCGGACTGAGCCTGAGCTCGGTGGCGCCCGCAAGGGCGGCCGCCACACCGACGGCAAAAGCAACGGAAACGAGGGTTGTTACGGGCACGGCGGAACCCCGAAAGCAGCTCAGTATCGCAGATCTCGGCGCAGGTCACGACTTCGGCAGGACTTTGCCCAACGCACACGTCCCAGGAGCCGGACTTGACCCGACGCCAGCGATGGCCGAAAGTCAGCGAGCCCCCCTGGGGATGCGGCTGTGATGGGCATCGAGTTCAAATCATCGACGGTCACAGGGGTCGGCCAAGGTCGCAGGGGAATGTGGCTCGTGCGCGGTCTACCGCTCGCGCTGGCCGCCGTGCTGCTGAGCCCCAATCCGATGCTGGGCGACGGCCGCTCGACCCCTTACGTGGCCGGCAGCAGCCATGTGAAAAGCACCCGGGCCCTGGAAGTGGTGATGCCGAACCGCTGGCTTCCCTCGAAGGGCCGCGAGTGCATCCGCAAGGGCCGCCATCGCGGCTTCTGCCAGGGCCCCCGGCGCGTACCGGAGCCCCACGGCGCGGCAGCCGAGCTGGCCGAAAAGCTGGGGCTGGGCACGCGCAAGGCCGCCGGCAGCCTGCTGATCTCCCCGCCGAAACCCGAATGGGTGGAAGCGGCCGGCCCCGGACGCGAGGAGAGCCTGCTGTGGCCGGTGGCCGGCGGCAAGCTCTGGCGCGGCTTCGGTCGCGTGACCCGCGGTGCCAAGCGCGCCCGGCGCCACAAGGGGGTCGACATCGGCGCCCCGGACGGCACCCTGCTCCGGGCCAGCAAGAGCGGCGTCGTCGCCTACAGTGACAACGGGGTGCGCGGCTACGGCAACCTGCTGATCACGATCCACGGCGACGGATCGGTGGCGTTCTACGCCCACTGCCGCTCCATCTACGTTTTCCCGGGCCAGCGCATCGAGCGTGGGCAAATCGTGGGCGAGGTCGGCCACACGGGCATCGCCCGTGGCTCGCACCTGCACTACGAATACCGCGAGCGCGGTCGGCTGCGCGATCCCATGCGCTACTTCGAAGGCGCGCCCGAGTAACTCCCTTGTAGCCGGCGCTCAGCGTTCCGAGAAAACCGCCTCGAGCGTTTGGCGCATGTTGTAGCTGGGCGTAAAGCCGAGTTCGCGGCGTGCGCGGCTGTCGTCAACCATGCAGATGTAGCGCAGGTGGTCGAGTTCCGGTGTCGGATAGCTCGAGGCGCGGTAGGACCACATGCGCCCGATGACGCCACGGGCGACCGGTCCAGGCACCGCGCGCGGGCGCTTGCCGAGCAGTTCGAGCATACGCGACAGCGGTAGCTCGCCGGGGCCGCGAAGGTTGAAGATGCCGCGCACGCCCTTCTGCAAGGACAGATCGATGGCCTCCACCACGTCGCGTTCGTGGATCACCTGCATCATCGGGTCAAAGCCCATCACCGTGATCGGTCGATCCATGCGGCAGTAGTTGCTGGGGGCGTTCTTCACACGGCCCAGGATGTGGCAGGGGCGCAGGATCACCGTCTCGACCTCGGGGTTCTTCCAGAAGAAGCTCTGGGCGACCATGTCGACCTCCACCAGGTCGCGGATCTGGGAGAACTCCTGGGCCCCGAGCAGCGGCGCCTCTTCGGTCAAGAACTGCGCGTTGTCGGGGCTCGGGCCGTAGAGGGATGCCGACGACAGCACCACCAGCTTGCCGATGCCGTACTGGGTCACGTACTCGAGCAGCTTCTGCAGCCCCACCACGTTCCACTCGTGGTGAGCCCGATCGGTCTCGCGCAGGTCGTGCATCACCCCCAGGTGCACCACGGCCCGGATGCCACCAGAGCGGAAGATGTCGCGGGTCTTGCGCCGGCGCAGATCGAGCTGATGGTGGACGATGTCCTCCGGGCGATCCTCGAACTTGCGGCGGTCGATGCCGATTACGGGCCCCTTGCGATGCAGCGTGCGGGCGAGCAGTCGCCCGATGCGCCCGCAGATGCCGGTGATGACGACGGCGCCTTCCTGCTCGGCTTCGGACTCGGGCGCCGCCACGACGGCGGAGGGCGGGCGCGAAAGCGTGTTGGCCTGCGACTCGGTGTCCTCGACGACCACCGGCGTCGATGGCGCAGCCGCTTCGGGCGGGGCGCTGGCGGGTTCGCCGCCGGCCGCCGGTGCGCGCACCGAGACACGCCGACGCCGACCGCCGGCCATTGGGGGTTTCGATTCGCTGCCTTCGTCGTCCACGGTCTTGTTAGTCGCCCGGCTGATCGGATGGCGTGGGCGGATCATCGTCGGCCGAGCCCGGCGCTGCAAGCACTCCGGCAGTGACCATCTGGATACGCGCCTCGTAGATCTCGCCTGCCACCAGCAGCATCAGGTTGCGACCGATGATGGGTTCGGCCAGCCGCCCGTCCATGTATTCCCAGACCACGCTGACCTCACGCCCCTCCGGCGCGACCCGCAGCTCCTGCAGCCGCATGCCCAGCCACGGCACCGTCGCGAAAGCCGACGCGTAAAAGCCACGCACCTCAGAGCGCCCCTCGTGGCGCAGGTAGCTGCCATCCTCGGTCGGAGTGAAGGGCTCCTCGAGCGAGCCCTCGGGGGCGAAGAGCCCGGCAAGGCGCTCGGGGTCGCGCCGGTTGAAGTGGGCCAAATAGCGGCCCACGAGCTGACGCGGTGCCAGGACTTCGGTCGCGGCCCGGCGATAGACCATGCGTACATCGAAGCCACGACAGAAAGGCGAGCGAAAGATCACCATCTCCAGGGTACGACCGCTGAGCCTGAGCGCCCCGTCGGCCACCTCGGCTTCCTCGGGACCGCACGACTCCCCGCCCTGCACACGCACGTCGGCCTCGCGCTCGAAACGAAAGAGCCCCGTCTCGGGTGTCATACGGGCGCGGACGACCGAGGTTCTGAAGCAGCCGCGGGCATCGAGGCGCGTTTCCTGGGTGAGCAGGAAGGCGTCGGACTCGACCTCGATGTTCAGCTCGCGCTCGAAGCCCTCGCGCTCGAGCCGCAGCCTCCCATCGCTGCAGCTGGCTTCGACCCAGCTCCAGCGGCTTCCGTGCAGGCCCTGTTCGGCGGCACCGTCGCTGCCTGGCTCGTCGGCCGATGGCAGCGTCGAAGCGCACCCAAGCGCTGCCCACCCCAGGGCTGCGGCGGCGAACGCTGCGGCCCGCGGCAACGGGCGACGGAGAAGCGAGAGCGGTTGGGCCACGCCGGGAGGCTACCAGAAGATGGCGCGGCGCTCCTTGAGCCCGCGGTTGAGCAAGCTCTGCACCGTGGCTTGCACCACCCAAACCTTTTCGTCGATCACGGAGTCGTCATCGTCCGGATCACCGCTGAAGTAGATCGGTTCGCCGAAATAGAGCCGGTACTTGGTCGGCAGCGGCATCAAAAAGCCCGCGAAGAGCTGGGGGATGATCGGCAGAGAGGGCATGCCGAGCAGGTTCGCAACGCCCTTCAAGTCGGCCACCGACGGATACTGCTCCTCGGATCCGATCACCGCCACCGGTACCACCGGCGCCTTGGTCTCCAGGGCCAGACGCATGAAGCCCTGACCAAATGGAGCGAGCTTGTAGCGGGAATCGAAGGTCTTGCTGATGCCCTTGACGCCCTCCGGAAAAACCAAGAGCGCCTCGTCGGCCTCCAGCAGGCGACGGGCATTGTCCGGCGTTCCCAGCACCTGTCCCACGCGCGGAAACCAGATCGAAGCGAAGGGCAACGTGCTGACGAAGCGCTCGACCATGCTGCGCACGAAACGCGGCTCCTTCTTGTCGAGCATCATGGACATGGCGATCACGACGCCGTCGAGCGGGATCTGGCCGGCATGGTTGGAGGCGAGCACGACCCGGCCCGCCGGCACCTGGTCGATACCGTGCACCTCGGTGCGAAACCAATAGCGATGCAAGTGCACGAGCAGGGCCCCCGACAGCCGCACCGTGTCCAGGTCGGCGCCGAAGGGATCCACCCCGGCTTCGTTCTTCGACAGCATCAGCGCGCGGCAGATCTTTTCGTCCAGATCTTCGCCCGAAAGCTCGCTGCTGAGCGCCACGGCGCGGTCGGCCAGGGAACGCAAAACGCGGCGCCCGGTGCCACCAGCGGGCGATGCCAGGGGCCTTGCCAGAGCGGTAGCGACACGGCGGCGACGTTCGGTCATGGATGCGCCCAAAAGTCTGAGGCTTCGCCATCCCGCTTGGCAAGGCCAGAAACGTTGCGACCGCTGCCCGCACCCCCCCTGGCTCGACTTGGGCCCGCGGCGGAAAAGTTGACCCGGGCGGCCGGCCGTGGTGCCTGAATTGCATGGGCGCAAGCAACGATCGGATCGATCGGCGGCGGACTTCGGCGTCGTCGCCCGTGGGGCCGCGCGGATTGACGCTGGTGCTTTGCCTGCTGGCCGCGGCGGGCGTACGAGCCGCGCCCGATGGTCTCGCTTCGTCGCGGGACGACGAGCAAAGCGCGACGCAAGCATCCGACGGCGAGCAAGCGAAATCCACGGCCGTTGCAACGACCGACGACAGACGCAAACGCAAGCACTGGGACTACTCGCGCTTCGACAATGGACCGCGCCGGGTCCCGCGGCGTCGCGGGCGAAGCCTCGAGCGCGCAGAGCGCCTGGGCATCGGTGGGCTCGAAGCGACGCGGGCGATTTTGCGGGGGCAGATCCCACAGGCCTTGCGCGAGGAAGTGCCGGGCGCCCGGCCGCAGCAGTACCTGTGGCCGGTGGTGGGCGGCCGTTGGGGCCGGGGCTTCGGCTATACGCGCAAGCTGCGCAAGAGCCTCAGACATAACGGAATCGACATCGGCGCGCCCGCCGGACGCGCGGTGCGCGCGGCGGCCGACGGGTTGGTCGTTTACAGCGACAACAGCCTGCGCGGCCTGGGCAATGCCGTCGTGATCCTGCACCCGGGCGGGGCCGTCACACTCTACGCCCATAACGGGCGCAACACCGTTCAGCCCGGCTGGCGCGTGCAGCGCGGCGAGCGCATCGCCCTGGTCGGCAGCACCGGCATCGCGCGCGGACCGCATCTGCACTTCGAGCTGCGCGAAGGCGGCCGCCTGCGCGACCCCGGCCCGCGCATGGCCGGCTATCGATCGAGCGAGCTCGAAGGTCCGCTGGTCGAGTTGGAGCCGAAGGTAAGCGAGCCCGAGATGGCCGAGGCGCCAGAGCCGGTCGACACGCCGCGGAAATTCAAGCCCGAAGCCACGCCAGCGCCAGCGCCACCGCCAGCTCCCCCGGGGCCGCTCACGCTCGACCGCGCGAGCGCGAACGCCTGGCTGCACGCACCGAGCGGGCATCGGGACGACGCGTCCCTGGGCGAAAGCTTCAGCGACCTGCTGTGGCCGCTGAAGGGCGGCTCGCTGTCACGCCCCTTCAACCAGAGCAGCCACCGTGCCGTCGACTTCCGGGGCGCAGCCGACACGCCCGTACGCGCCGCCGCCGACGGGCAGGTGGCCTACGCCGGCCCCGGACCCGACGCCTACGGCACGGTCGTGATCCTGCAGCACCGCTCGGGTTGGGCCACCGTCTACGCGGGCGAGCTGGTGCCCGCCGTCACGAGCGGCGAGCGCACGCGGCGCGGCCAGTGGATTGGGATGCTGCGAGCCACGACCTCGAACGCCCAGCCCCACCTGCACTTCGAATGGCTCGAAGGCGGACAACGCCGCGATCCGGCGCAGCTTTTCCGCGCGCTGCCGGCTCGGTGAGGTGACTGGAGCCATCTGGCATCGGCCCGATCGAGTCGTGCTATCCTTCGAGCCCGCGCCGGACGCTCTTGGGCACCGCCCGCGGCCGCCGAGCCTAGCCTGCACATGAGGAACCCGCCGCCTATGAATCGGTCCGCCGAGCACGGGATTTCGGCCGCCATCCTGCTGACCCTCTCGATGTGGGTCGCCGGCCTCGGCGGCTGCACCATCTTCGAGACGACCTGCGACGAAGCCGACCGGGACTGCCTGGGTGCCGGCATCTTCGCCAAGGGGGTGGGTGGGGCCTGCGAACGCGACGGCCACTGCAAAGCGGGGCTCTTCTGCGTCGAGATGAGCTGCCAGCCCAACGGCGAGACCGGGCGCGGCGAGGCTTGCCGCTTGACCGCCGAGTGCGGCAGCGAGGACTACTGCGGCAACAAGCGCCTGTGCCAGGTGGCCGGCGTGGCCGAGGCCGGCACCGGCTGCCAGAGCACCGGCGGCTGCCGCCACGGCCTGGTCTGCGAAGCCGCCGATCTCAGCGCCACCGGGGTCTTGAGCCTGAGCGCGATCACCGAAGGCGCCGGCGTTTGCACCCAGGGCGGCAGCCGCGAGGAGGGCATGAATTGCGACGCCACCTCTGACTGTCTGGCCGGCCTGCTGTGCGAAGCCCTCTCGGCCGACGACAAACGCTGCATCAATCCCCCCGCCACCCCCCAGGAGCGACCCGTGCTACCGCTCTTCTGGGAGGGCGTCGCCTGCGAAGAACCCACTTCGGCGGCAACCCGCGAAAGCTACTTCGAAGTTCCCGACGGGGAAGTGAGCGAGTTCTATCGCCTGCCCTTTCCCAACGACGTGCGGCTGCAGGGTGGGCGCCCCGATCTCAGTGGCCACCCGGCCCCCCCGAGCAACGCCAGCCTGCCCGCGCTCGACCGCTACATCCAAGTGGCCGAGGAAGACCTCGACGGCTTCAGCACCAATCCGGTGGTCTTCTTCCGCTTCTCCCACCCCTACGATTTCGATAGCGTCAACGGCAGCAGTCTGAGCCTGATCGACATCACGCCCGGATCGCCTGACTACAACGCCGACGCCAGCCTGCTGTGG
Source organism: Myxococcales bacterium (assembly GCA_029880325.1). Lineage (GTDB taxonomy): Bacteria > Myxococcota_A > Polyangia > Polyangiales > JAFGIB01 > JAOUOP01. The sequence goes on from JAOUOP010000063.1 coordinate 11,961, forward strand.
AAGACCACGAGCGGTAACCTGAGCAACTACATCTGCCCCCACTGGCTGGCCATGCGGAGGCCGGTCGGCTCGCCGCTACGGCCCGATACGACCTACGCGGCCATCGTGCGCACGAGCGTGCGGCCGGCATCCGGGGCACCGAGCTTTGAACGTGGCCGCGACCTGGACGCCGTGCTTGCCAGCGCCGCACCCAGCCAAGCACCGCTGAAGGCCGCCTGGAACGCCTACGAGCCCCTGCGCGACTGGATCACAGACACCGGCGCCGACCCCGACACCATTCTCAACGTGGCCGTCTTCACGACCCAGAGCGTAGCGCAGGCGGTCGACGGAATGCGCGCCCACGTGGAGTCGGCCGCAACGCCCGGCGTCTCTGAATTGACGCGCTGCGCCAGCGCCAATACCGCCTCGCCCTGTGAAGACGCCCAGGGCCGCGGCGCCTGCCAAGCAGCCAGCGGAGATTTTCAAGAGCTACATGGCCGCATTCGACTACCGATGTACCAGGCTGGCACCCTGCCCTACGCACAGCCCAATGACGGCGGTGGCTTTGAATTCGACGGCTCCGGCATGCCCGTGGTTCAGGTCCACCGCCAGGTCTGCATGGCCCTGAGCGTGCCCAGCACGCCGCCGCCGGCCGACGGCTACCCCGTGCTGATTTACGGCCACGGCACCGGTGGCAGCTTCACCGGTCAGTTCGGCGATGACGGCTACGCCCAGGCGGCGGCCACGGCCAGCGAGCCGACGGTGGTGATCGCCATCGATCTTCCGATGCACGGCGAGCGCCGCGGCAACTCCGACGAAGCCCCCGACAACCTCTTCTTCAATTTCTTCAACCCGCGCGCCGCCCGCGACAACGCGCTGCAGGGCGCCGGGGATCTTCTGGCGGTCGCTCGCTTCGCAGCGGCCGGTGGCATCAGCGCTGCCGACTCACCCACGGGCAACGCCATCCCCTTCGACGCCGCGCGCATCGCGGTGATGGGACACTCCCAGGGGGCCACCCACGCATCGCTGATGATCTCGCGCGCGCCGGAGGTCGGCGCGGTGGTGCTCTCCGGCAACGGCGCGCACCTGGCCACGTCGCTATTGACCAAAACCAGTCCCGTCGACGTCGCTTCCGCCCTGCCCTTCCTGTTGCTCGATGCCAACAGCTCCCAGGAACTGGTCGGCGGCAACTACAACCCCGCCCTGGCCCTGATGCAGATGGTCTTCGACCGGGCTGACCCGATCAATTTCGCCCGCCATGTGCGCCGCGATCCGAGTCCCCTGGTGCCCGACGGCCAGCACCTTCTGATGACCTACGGCCTGGGCGACACCTTTTCCACCGAAGCGACGATGGAGGCCTACGCCCAGGCTGCGCGGCTGCGCCACGTGGGGCCGGTACTACAGGATATCGGCTTGACCTCCGCACCGGCGCCGGCCAGCAACACCGACATGATCGGAAGCCAAGCGCGCACCATCGGCCTGCACCAATACGATCCCGGCTCCCAAACCGACGGTCATTTCGTGGCCACCCAGAAGGGCCAGCAGGGCCGCACCGACAGCGAGCGCTTCCTCGAGGGCTTCTTCTCGGGGCAGTCCCCAGTCATCGGTCAGTAGCTTCGGTCGTTTCGATCGCGTTTGCGGGCTCGCTGTCGATGTCCTGGGCGCCGCCGTGCATCGGCGGTAGCCGCAGCTTGATGCGCCAGCGGCCCTCCTCGAGCACCAACGGGATCTCGGCCCGCTCGGCGTCACCCGTGCCCACCGCCTCGACCACCGCATGATGCCCCTCGATGCGCTGGCGCATGCCGCCGACCCGACGCGGCGCAAAGCGCAGTCGGAAACGCCCCTGGGCCAACATCTCGTGGGGCTCGAAGGGTCGCGATGCGAGCGTGGTGGCACGGTGGGCACGCGCCTCGAGGCCCTGCCGAGCTTCACGGTCGAGCAGCTCGAAGGCCTCACGCAGGGCGTTCTGGTCGGCGGCGCTGCGATCCATCACCTCGATGAACGTACTCACCGTCTCGGTGGGCGAGCGCTTGGGCTGCCCCGCGGCGCAGGCAGTGGCCACAAGGGAGATGCATGCGGCCGGCCAAAGCCGCTGTAACGACGGGCAAAACACGGCGCACGATACGCCAAATCCCCCCGCCTTGTCCGCGCCGGCGTGCAAAACAAGGGCACCGCAAGCGTGGTTGACGCTACCAGGCCAAAGCCTAAGATGCCGGGGCGGACGTGCCCGCGACGCCGCGTGGTTCGAACCCTCAGGAAGGCTCCAATGCGAGACAAGAGTTACGATCTGATCGTGATAGGCGGCGGGCCCGGCGGCTACGTGGCAGCGATCCGCGCCGGCCAGCTCGGCCTCGACACCCTGGTCGTCGAGCGGGAGTCCATGGGTGGCGTCTGCCTCAACTGGGGCTGCATCCCCTCCAAGGCCCTGATTTCGGCGACAGGCCTGGTCGACCGCATCTCGCACGCGCAGGCCATGGGCATCGAAGTCCAGGGCCTCCGCATCGACGTTCCGAAGCTACAGGGCTGGAAGGACGGGATCGTCAAGAAGTTGACCTCGGGCGTGGCCAATCTGGTCAAGAGCAGCGGTGGCGCCATCGTGGAGGGCAGCGCGCGTCTGACCGGTGCGCATACGGTGCTGGTTACCAGCGCCGACGGCAAGAGCGAGTCCTACGTGGCACGCAAGGGCATCATCATCGCCACCGGTGCCACGCCGCTTCAGATTCCGGGCTTCGACATCGACTCCGAGGTCGTGATCACCGCGCGCGAGGCCGTAAGCCTGCAGCGCGCGCCCGAGACGCTGGTGCTGATCGGCGGCGGCGTCATCGGCATGGAACTCGGCATGGTCTACCAGAAGCTGGGCACCAAGGTGGTCGTGGTCGAAATGCTGCCGCGGCTCTTGTCCGGTGTGGATCCGGATTTGGTCAAGGTCGTCGAGCGCAAGTTCAAGAAGGCCGGCGGTGAGATCCTACTCGAGGCGCGCGCTAAATCCTGCCAGGTGCAGGGCGGGCGCGCCGTGGTGACCGTCGAACAAGGCGGCCAGGAACGCAGCATCGACTGCGACAAGGTGCTGGTCGCCGTGGGTTTCCGCCCCAACTCGGCGGAGCTGGGCCTGGCCGACACCGGCGTGGCGACCGACGCACGCGGCCATATCGTGGTCGACGACATGCTCAAGACCAACGTGCCCGGCGTCTACGCCATCGGCGACGTCACCGGCATGCCCTACCTGGCCCATCGAGCCATGAAGCAGGGCGAGGTCGCCGCCGAGGTGGTGGCCGGACACAAGAGCGCGTGCGACTTCCGCGCCATGCCGTCGGCCATCTTCACCGACCCTGAAATCGCGACCGTGGGGCTCTCGGAAAGCCAGGCCAAGGAGGAAGGCATCGCCATCAAGATAGGCAAATTCCCCTTCGCCGCCTCGGGCCGAGCCATGGCCATGGCCGAGACCGACGGTTTCGTCAAAACCATCGTCGACGCCGAAAACGATCAGGTGCTGGGCGTGGGCGTGGTGGGCCCCGAGGCCAGCGAATTGATCGCCGAGAGCACGCTGGCCATCGAGATGTGCGCCTACGCGCAGGACGTTTCGCTCACCATCCACAGCCACCCGACCCTGAGCGAGGCCATGGACGAGAGCTTCCGGCACGCCCTCAAAGAGGCGATCCACATCATCAACAAATGACCCGGCCGCTCTCGGTTCGTCGCCTCGGCCGTGTGCCCTACGCCCGCGCCCTGTCGCTCCAGCAGGCGCTGCTCGAGGAGCGCGCTGGCGACGCCATCGACGACACGCTCTTGCTACTCGAGCACGATCCGGTGATTACCCTCGGACGCGGCGCCCGCCCCGAGCATGTCCTGCTCAGCCGGGCCGGCCTGGAGGCCCAGAACATCGAACTCTTCGAGACCGGGCGCGGCGGCGACGTCACCTACCACGGCCCCGGACAGCTGGTGGCCTATCCGATCCTGAACCTGAACCCCGACCGCCGCGACGTGCGCAAGTACGTGAACAAACTCGAGCAGGTGATGATCGACATCGTCGCCCGCTACGGCATCGAAGCCGGCCGCATCGAGGGCCTCAACGGGACCTGGGTGATGGACCGCAAAATCGGCGCCGTCGGCGTGCGCATCAGCCGCTGGATCACCATGCATGGCTTCGCCCTCAACGTCACGACGGCCCTCGACGCCTTCAACCTGATCGTGCCCTGCGGCATTTCCGACAAACGCGTCACCTCGATCGCCCAGGAGACCGGCCGCTCGCTCGCGCTGGAGGCGGTGGAAGAAGTCGCCATCGAGTGTTTCTGCGCGGTCTTCGATGCCGCGCCCACGACCGTCGCGGCCGCTTTGCCCCCGGAGTCCCCATGAACAAGCCCTTCGAGTCCCCCCAACGCAGCCGCAGCCCGCGCTCGGCCCAGGCCGAACGCGTCCACCGCAAACAGCGCCTGGCCGCCGCCTTTCGCCTCTTCGCGCGCTTTGGCTTTGACGAGGGCGTCGCCGGACACATCACGGCGCGCGACCCGGAGCATCCGACGCGCTTCTGGGTCAATCCCTTCGGCATGTACTTCGGACATATCCGCGTCTCAGACTTGATCCTGGTCGACGAGAGCGGCGAGGTGGTCAAGGGGCGCGCCCGCGTCAATCGCGCCGCCTTCGCCATTCACTCACAGGTACACGCCGCGCGCCCCGACGTGATCGCCGCTGCCCACAGCCACTCCATGTACGGCCGCAGCTTCTCGACCCTCGGCAAAAAGCTCGACCCGCTGACCCAGGACGCCTGTGCCTTCCACGGCGACCACGGGCTCTTCGACGACTACACGGGGGTCGTGCTCGACACCAAGGAGGGCGAGCGCATCGGTCAGGCCCTGGGCAAGCACAAGGCCGTGATCCTGCGCAATCACGGGCTTCTCACCGTGGGCACCAGTGTGGAATCCGCTGCCTTTTGGTTCATCAGCATGGACCGCTGCTGCCAGACCCAGCTGCTGGCCGAAGCGGCGGGTACGCCCAAGCTGATCGGCGAGGAAGACGCCGCGCGAACCCACGGCCAGGTCGGCTCCGAGGGAGCCGGTTGGCTCAACTTCCAGCCGCTGTACTCGATGATCGTGCGCGAAGAGCCCGACCTGCTCGAATGAGCGCGTGAACTCTGCGTCAAGTTCACACGAGTGAGGATCGCACCATGTGCGATCAAAACCACCGTCTGCGACCAATCGACACGCGATGACGCGATGGGCATTGCACACGGCGATCGCCGTGCGTAGGCTCGACCGCGAGTGGCACGCTGGATGGACCAACTTCGGTTACGTTCCGGCCCGCTCGAACGAGCGGCCAGCCACTGGATCGCTCAGGAGGGTGTCGAATCTGATCCCCCGCGCGGTGTCGAAGGGCTGATGCGCCTGTGCGAAGCCGTCAGCGCCTACCGGGCGAGCAGCGGTCGCCGGGGAGACGTGGGCGCGACAGCCATGGCCGGGAGCTTTCGCGTCGACGCGCAGGAGTCCGACCGCGACTTCATCGAGCGCGCCGGCAGCTACTTCGCGATGATCCTGCTCGACGAACTCGAAGACGCCCGCCACGTCAGCAGCCATGACGACCATCGCCTGGCCCTCGGTCGCTACGGCCAATTCAACCCCTTCGCCAGCGTCGAACGCCTGCTCGACTCCGACAATCCCAGCCGCACCCTACGCGACGAGATTCGGCGCGCCGAGGACGAAGCGGCCGGTCGCGGTCCCATCGCACGTGTCGTGCTGGAAGCGCGAAGCCAGCTCGAGCTGCGCTTCGGTGCCCTCGAGCGCTTCGAGCAATTCGATACGCGCCTGTCGGTCGCCGCTGGCGGACGCAGTTTCCAGCTGGATTTGGGCGAGTTGGTGCGCGCCACCGAAGACGCCGACAGGAGCGTGGTCGCACGCGGCGTCGGCCGCCTGCTAGGCGCTCTTCCGGGCCTGTCGGAGCCCGACCAGCTGCGCTTCGAGGACGTGGCCGAGCGGCTGCTGCCCCGCCTGGTGGGCGAGCGAGACGCCGTGGGCGATTTCGGGGGGCTCTTCAGCGTGCCGGTCGCCGGCCGGCTGCACGCCGCGACGGTGCTGCGCTATCCGGGGCGTGCACGCTTTGTACGCGCGAGCGAGGTGCAGGGTTGGGGCATCGCCTCCGAAGAGGTTCTGGAGCGCGCGGTGGCGAACCTGGCAAAGCGAAGCGAAGAAGCCCGCTTCTACGCCATCGGCGCCGCAGGCAGCGCCGAGCATTGCGTGATGGCGCGCTCCGGCGACGGCCTCGACTCGGCGCGCCTGCTCCTGCCCGGCCTGCATGATGTGCTCTGCGACGAGCTGGGCACGCCCTTCATCGCGGGCGTGCCCCACCGGGACATGCTGCTGGCCGCACCCTGCGAGCGGGCGCAGGCCCTGATGGCGCGGGTCTCGGAGCAGGCGGCCCAGACGCGCGCGGCGATTAGCTCTGAGTTGTACACCGTATCGGCCTCGGGCGAGCTGAGCGTCTTCGAGCCCTGAGTTCAGCATCCTGCACGTGAGGCCCTCTTTGGGAGGGCGCGTGACGCGGTCTTTACAAGGACGCGCGGCGGATCCACCCTCCCCGGCTCTGCCATGCCCCGAGACACGCCCCCAATCATCGCCCGAGCCCACGACCACCCCGACAACCTGGCGTTGATCGACGACGCAGGCCAGCTGACATACGGCGAGTTGCTCGATCAGAGCGCAGCTGCCGCCGGAGTGCTGCTCGCGGGCGCCAAAGACCTGCAAGGACGCCGCGTCGCCTTCCTCACGCCCCCCGGCATCGACCATGTGGTGGTCCAGTGGGGCATCTGGCGCGCTGGCGGCGTGGCGGTGCCGCTGTGCACGATGCATCCGGAACCCGAGCTGGCCCACGTCATCTCCGACTCGCAGGCCGAGATTCTGGTCGCCCATCCGAGCTTCCAGGACGTGATAACGCGCCTTTCTCAAACCCATCGCGCGCGCCTGCTCTCAACCGAAGAGCTGGCCACATCCGGAGGCGCACCTTCGGAACTGCCCGGGGTCGGCTGCGATCGGAACGCCATGCTGGTCTACACCAGCGGCACCACCGGCAAGCCCAAGGGGGCCGTTAGCACCCACGGCATCCTGGACGCCCAAATCCGCTCGGTCGTGGAAGCATGGGGCTGGAGTTGCTCCGACCGCATCCTGCACGCCCTGCCGCTGCATCACCTGCATGGAATCCTCAACCTGCTATGCAGCGCGCTCTACAGCGGCGCCACCTGCGAGTTTCTCCCCCGCTTCGACGCCCAGCGCGTGTGGCAGCGCATCGCAAGCCAGGAGCCGCTGACGCTGATGATGGCGGTGCCAACCATGTACGCGAAGTTGATCGATGCCTACGACCGATCCCCCGAGACCGAACGCGCGGCCATGACCGCGGGTTGCAAGCGCTTGCGCTTGATGGTGTCTGGATCGGCGGCCTTGCCCGTGCGCACCCTGGAGCGCTGGCGCGAGATCAGCGGGCACACGCTGCTCGAGCGCTACGGCATGACCGAACTCGGCATGGCCCTGGGCAACCCCCTCGACGGTCCACGCCGCCCGGGACACGTGGGCCAGCCCTTTCCGGGCGTCGAGGTGCGCATCGTCGACGACAACGGCGCGGTGGTAGAGGCCGGCACCCGCGGTCGCCTGCAGGTGCGCGGCCCCAACGTATTTGCCGGCTACTTCGGGAAGCCCGAAGCGACGCGGGCGTCATTCACGGAAGACGGCTTCTTCGAGACGGGAGACGTCGCACAGCTCGATGGGGACAGCTATCGCATTCTCGGCAGGGAGTCGGTCGATATCATCAAGACCGGTGGCTACAAGGTTTCGGCCCTCGAGATCGAAGCCGCCCTGCGCGAGCATCCCGCGGTATCTGACGTGGCAGTGGTGGGCGTGGCCGACGCGCAATGGGGCCAGCGGGTGGCGGCCGCGATCATCGTCAACGACGGCTTCGAACTCGCCCTCGAGCCGCTGCGTGCCTGGGCCAAAGAACGCCTGGCGCACTACAAGGTTCCCACGCTGCTCGAATGTGTCGAAGATTTCCCACGCAACGCGCTCGGCAAGGTCCAGAAGCCGGCGGTCCTGGAATTGTTTGGGGAGCGTGCGCCCGAACCGTGATCGCCAATAAAATCGCCGCATCCGACAATTGCGCGAGCACCGCAATCGGGCAACGATAGAACGGCATGGGAGCGGAATCTTCCGAGGCCGAGGCGGTCGCCAGCGGAGAGCTGGAGCAAACCCCCTTCGCCCACCTGCTTCTCTACCTGCACCGCAAGGGCGGCGACGGGACACTGTTGCTGCACACCGACGGGGGCCAGGAGGCGCGCGTCGCAGTGATGGAAGGCCGCCCCATCGCCGGCCGCTTCGACCCGCCCAGGGGGGCCAACTTCATCGAAGCGCTGCTGCCTCTTTGCGGTGCGCGCAAAGGGCGCTTCGCATTCTACGAAGCCGATCTGCTGGGCGAAGACGACGCGGTGCTGTACGGCAACATCGATCCCTACGCCGTGCTGTCGGCCTCGCTAGCCGACCACGCGCGCGACGACATCGTCGAAGGCGTGGTGGAACGCTACCGGGGTAGCGCCCTGCGCATCCAGCCGGGCCGACCGATCGAGCGGCTGCAGCTGCAGGCGGGCGATGCGGTTGTGGTGGAGCTGCTGCGGGCCGAACCCTCGACGCCGGAGGAGCTGGTCGAGCTTTCACCGCTGCCAGTCGAGCGCACCAAGCGCGTACTCTACGCACTCATCGTCACCCACATGGTCGCCCCCTTCGATCGCGCAAAACACGCCGAACAGCGACGCTCCTCGCCACCACCCAAGCGTTCGCCCAGCGGCTCACTTCCGGGACAGGCCACAAGCCCCGGCGGGCCGCATTCGAGCCCGCCCGCGGCGCGGCCTTCCCAGGCACCAGCTTCTTCCACAGGCGCGACGCGGAGGCAGCACCTTCACCCGAGCTTCTCGGACGTCAACGAAGTCGCCGCAGCCTCGCTACCGGCATGGCAGCGCCTGGCCTCGATGCGCCCGGGCAGCTCCCAGACGATGCCTGCGGCGGCGGACCCATTGAGACAACCGCCTGCTCCGCGCATCGGAACCCAGGGCAAGGCGCAAGACGACGCGCCCCTGGATCGGGCGGCCGAGTTGCTGCGTCGCGGCCGTCACGACGAAGCGCTGGCCATCGCCGACCGCCTCCTGGCCGACAATTCCAACGACGCCCACGCCCACGCCTGGCGTGCGCGCATTCTCTTCGCACGCCACGAGGGCCAAAGCGGACTGCCGCGTAAGGTGGTCGATGCCGTGCAGACGGCGCTCGACCTCGATCCCCAGCAACCCCAGGCGCTCTTCATCAAGGGCATGATCTGCGCGCGTGCCAAGGACCACGTGCGGGCAGCACGCTATTTCAAGAAAGTGCTCATGGTTGACCCCAAGCACCTCGAGGCCCAGCGCGAGCTGCGCATGGCGGAAATGCGCGCCAATTCATGAAAATTGCGGCTTGAGGACATCGCGCACCGGCCGCGCCCCCCCCCAAGCAAGACCTGGGTTTTTTGCGGCGTGCAGGACGTGCACAATTGGGCAATGCCCCGCATCCGCTTCCCATGCGCCGTGCTTGTGGTCCTCAGCTGCATGCAATGGCTGTCGGCCTGCGATTCCCACGAAGAGCGCTGCAGCAAGGGCAAGGCTGCGGCCCACGCCGCCTGGGAGGCCTACCTGGCCAAACTCGAGGGCCAGCGCCAGGAAGCCATCGCCATGTCCCGCGCCGCGCGCACCAAGCTCGAAGCCGAATGGCAGTCCAAGCTCGACGCCGACGCCCGTGAGAAAGCCAACGCCCTGAACGAACCCAATAGCGGCGCCTGGTGGCGCACCTTCAACGCCACCAAGCAATCGGCCTGCGCCAACTACCCCAAGTGCAGCGAGCTGCGCGAGCAAATGGCGGACGCCGATGATCGCAACGGGAGCATCGCCAAGCAGGCTGAACAGGCGAAGGCCGCCCGCGACGCCATCTCCAAACTGCCGGGTGAACCGGGTGCCGCGCTCGGCGCCGTGCCCGACGACTTCGACTACAAGGCCGAACTCGCGCTCGCGCGGGAGCAGAGCGCTGCCGCGGTGGAGAGCTGCAGCGGGTTGCCGGCGGCCGCGCAGTAGCCGGCTTGAGCACACACTTCTGGAGCGATCCGGGATACAATGCCCGAAGTACTGGGATCAGACGGCGCCGGCCGAACTTCCACGAGACGACGGTGCCAGGTTGCGAGCCTCAATGAGCACAGCAACACCTTGCCCACACTGTATGCTCATGCACGACGGGCACTGCGCACTTGCGCCCCCCGATCTGGGCGATGATCTGGGCGACGACCTGCCCGACCTCGACGACGGCGATCTGGCCGACGCCGGCAGCGGCAACGGTCACGCGGTGGCGGCTGCCGCCTGGGAAGCTGCACCACAGACGAAATATGCGATCGAGCACAAGCGCCTGATGTGGCTATGCAAGGTCGCCGCCGGACGCGAAGACGACGCCGACGGGGCACCGGAGCTGGACTTCGACCAGGTCGAAAAGCTCGCAGCCTACGGCGAGAGCCCCAACAGCCCATTGCTGGCAGCGCCCTACGCGGTGCGGGTGTTTTCGCGCAAGCGGACCCTGCGCGAGCAGGATGAAAAACAAAGCGCGGCCCTCGCGGAATGCATCGCCACGGCACGACGTGCCGTCGCCGACATCGGAGCCCGCTGCGTACACGAACTTTCCGGCGAGGCCGCCTCCGATCTCTCGGGTGAAATCGCCAGGGTGCGCGCCGCCGAAGAGACCTCGGCCGACCGCGCCGACGTGCAGGAGCTGGCCGAAGAGACCGACGCCGCCGAATACGAGGCCGCTGGCGACGCCGTCGCCGCAGCGGAAGAAGCGGCGGCGCCCTTTGCGGAGAAGCACGAAAAAGCCGAGCGCCGAGCCGCCAAGCGCAATCGCGACAGGGACCGGGCCATGGCCGCCCTCAAGCGCGTCGAGATCGAGATCCGCGCCCTGGCCAGCGCCACCGAGCCCAATGCCGGACGCCAGGCGGAGTTGGAAGACCAGCGTCAGCAGCGGGAGACCGAGCTGGCCGAAGCCGAGGCCAAAGCCAGGTCAGCGGGCGACGCCCTGGCCAAAGCCCAGGCCGCCCTCGACGAAAAGCTCGCCCATCTTCGTCAGCTGCAGGCAAAGAAGGAACAGCTGCTGGAAGACCAGCTCGAGCGCCGAAGGCAGTACGAAGCCGAAATGGCGACGGCCGAAGGCGAACATGAAACGGCCCTGCTCGACCTGGCCCTACAAGCCCTCAAACGCCGCATCGCGACCAAACAATCGGTTGAGAAGCAACGCGAATCGCTGCAGGCCCTGGAGCAAGCCCTGCGACAACAGGCCCACACCCGCGCCGCCATCGACGCCTACGACCACGACGCGGCCCGCACCGGCATGATGACACTGGGCGGCGCCGCGGGCCTGCTCGTGCTGATCCTTTTGTGGCTGATCGTTTGAACGATCGGGCGGGCTGCGAAGGGAACTTGCTGCGAAGTTGCGCGTGGCTCACACGGGATGACGTGATTGTTGCGGCTCCTTACCAAGCGCATCTCTCGAGGCCCAAAGGCGCTGGCTGAAGCAACCGGATCTTGGGCTTTGTCGCCATATTCGGGATGGGCCGACGGGCTCGCAGCGGGGTCAGCCGCAATGCGGATGACGAAGGATGGGTAGGTGTCGTAGTTTTGGGCCAAACTACCGACACAGGTGACTAGCCTTGAAGCACCGCCAGCACCGCGGCAGCACGGCGGCCCGCCTCGCCCTGGCCCGAGGCCTCGAGACGATGGTGGCCGACCTGCAACAGGCCCCGCACCAAGACCTCCGACGGCGGCGAGTCGCAGAAGGCCACCACCAGGCGCCGGCCGAGCGAGAGCTTGCGCAGAAACTCCTCCGGGCTCGCCGGCCAGGGCAGGCGTGGGTAGTCCTGCATGAGCTGCCCACCGTGGCGCTCGCGGTAGTCCGAACAAGCAAGCACGGCAAGCGCGTAGTGCAGCACGTGTTCGGCGCCGAGGGGTCCGAGTTCGGCACTGCCCACACGACGTTCGAGCTCGGCCAGGTAGGCCTGCTCCACATTGTCTTGCCCGTCGGGCCTCTTGCTCGGAAAGATCCGCGTGCGGCATGACGAACGCGCCGAGAGATAGGAGCTGTCGGCGACCTCGCGCACGGCCGCAAAGTGACACCAGGCCCGTTCACCCCGGTCCTTGCGCACGGTCAGCAGCGCAAACGACGACTGGTCGATGGCCCTGAGCAGCCGCGGGCGCGGGCGATGGCAGAAGGGCGCCACCGGCACGAAATAGCGCGTGTCGAAGGGGCGGTAGGCGATGGGGCGCAGGATGCGGCCCTCGCGGCCTTGTGGGTCGAGCTCCAGCACTTCCGCCAGCGCACGGCGGGCGCGCTCGGGATCGTAGTGGCCGAGGGCCCGCTCCGCCCGTTCCAACTCCTGGTGGGGTCTCCTTTCGACGAACGCGGTGACACGCTCGAGCAAACGCACGGGGTCTTTGTCGATCGCGACCGCATCGCGATTGCTCTGCACCCCCTCGGCGTGAAAGGGGCAGACCTCGGCCAGGCTCGGCCAGCTCGCGTAGCCCGGCTGCGCCTTGGCGACGGGCGCGAATACCGCCAGTGGGGGCTGTGGTGACAACCGGGCGAAGTCGCTCAACCGCAAATCTGCGAGTGCCGAGAGCTTGTCATCACGGCGGCCACGCAAGCGAACGTAGTGCAAGCTCCCGGCGCTGCCCCTTGCCCCATCCGCAGCCTCCTTCGTGCGCATACCGATCAGGATAGCCACCGAGGGACGCACGCCGAAGACGTTTTCGTCACGGCCACCTTCGCGACCGAGCAGAGCACTGCCGCCGAGGTCGACGATCCAAATTTGGTCGAGGCTGCGCAACAACATGGCACGCATGCCGCGGTGAACCGGGCCGTCCAGGTACGAACCGTTGGTGACAAAGGCCAGGACACCTCCCTGGCGTGAACGGCACAGAAGCTCCAGGCCCAGGCGCATGAAACGCACGTAGGCGTCGGCCAGCACGCCGAGCTTGCGTTCGCCCAGGGGCTTGCCCTCGGCGTCGACGCGAAAGTCCGCAAGCAGAGCGTCGAGCGCGGGGGCCGGGCGCGGCTGGGCGCGACTGACCCAGGGCGGGTTGCCCAGCACCAAAACCGGAGCGGCGGCGTCGACGAATCCCGCGGGGTCGTCGCCCGCGAGGCTGTCGGTGGCAGACAGCGACAGCGGCCAGGCATCGCCCTCGAAACTCCGACTCAATAGCTCCCGAGCACGCGCCACCGCATCGGCGTCCCGATCAAGTCCAACGACACGCGAGTCCACGCCCGCGCCTTGGCGCCTGGACCTAGCCTGGGCATGAACGGCGGCCAGAAAGGCTCCCGGGCCGCAGGCCGGGTCGATGATCTGCAGCCCCGGGCTGCAAAGCCCTGGCTCCAGGCCCAGGTGCTGACGCAGGGCGTCTTCGGCCAGACGCGCCAGCACGCGTGCCAGCTCGGGCGCCGTGTGTACGATGCCGGCGTCGCGCAGCACCTGGGGCCCATGGCTCGCCAGCTTGCGGGCGCGTGCGTCACCGGCAGCGGCCACCGCGCGCTCGAGGTCGGTCAGCTCCAAGACGCCCGTCTCAGCTGAGGACCTGGTCCAGCAAGACGCAGCCGAAAAACGCCACGCTGACGTAGCCGTTGATGTCGAAAAACGCCTTGTCGATGCGGCTGAGGTCGCTCGGCTTGACGATCACGTGCTCGTAGGCGAGCAGCAAGCCCACCAGCGCCACGCCGACGAAATAGGCGGCGCCACGCTCCAAGAGAACGCCCACTGCGAGCAAACAGCCCACCGTGATCACATGCATGAGGGCACTGATCCACAGGGAGCCGACCACGCCGAAGGTCACGGGAATCGAATGCAGGCGCTCGCCCTGGTCGAAGCCCTGATCCTGCAGCGAGTAGAGCACGTCGAAGCCGCCGACCCAGCAGGCGACGCCGCCCACCAACAGCCAGGGGGCAAGCGTGACTTCAGCCCCCATGGCGATCCAGGCGCCACCGGGCGCCAGCGCCACCGCTGCACCCAGGACGACATGACACAGGGACGTGAAGCGCTTGGTATAGGAATAACCCAGAGCCAAGCCCAGCGCGATCGGCGAGAGCATCAGCGGCAGCTCGCCGAGCAGGGCGGCAGCGCCCAGGAACACCGCACTGGACGCCAAAACGAGCAGCCGCACCGAGCCCGCGCTGAGCACGCCCTGGGGCAGCTCGCGAATCTCCGTGCGTGGGTTCTTGGCGTCGATGTCGCGGTCGACCAGGCGGTTGAAGGCCATGGCCGCGGTGCGCGCGGCGGCGATGCAGACCACGATCAGCATCACCTTGCGCGCCGTCAACGGCGCAAAGGCCGATGCCAGAACCACCGCCGATAGCGCAAATGGAAGCGCGAAGACGGTGTGGCTGATCTTCACCAGCGAGCCGTAGTGACCAAGCGTGCGCGTCAGACTCATGCGGCCTCCCGATAGGGGCTTGGGGGAAGCGGAAGCGGCGCGCAGAACGCTGCCAAGAGCCCCAGAGCCTCGGCCCCGATGCCGGACTTCATCGCCCTGCACTCCCCGCCGACGATGGACCTGCGGCGACATCGCGCGGCACGGCGCGGAAGCCCCGCTCGCGGGCCGCGCGCTCCAGTGCCGGCTCGAGCCCTGTCGCTTCGTCAGCGCCGCGGCTCGAGGCAGCGCCCGGCGCCCGGGCGACCAGGCCGGAGCTGCCGAGATCGTCTGCGCCACAACTGAGAGCCAACTGGCTCAGCTCCTCCCCCTGCTCGAGCCAGGGAGCCTCGATACGCGCGATGTTGTCGAGTACCAGTCGGCACAGGGCTTGCGTGCGCAGGCACTCACTGAGCGCCATGCGTTGCACCCCCGGCAAGCGCCGCGGCCCTGTCTCGGGCGGCCGGTAGGGCCAGGCTGCGAAGCTCGTAAAGCCACCGCTCTCATCCTGCACGTCGCGGATCTTCAGTAGATGGATCAGACGATCTTCAAGGGTGTCGACGGTGCCGAACATCATGGTGGCCGTCGAACGCATACCCAGCCGATGGGCGCCGCGGATCACCTGCAGCCACTGGGCGCTCTTGCACTTGGCCGGCGCGATCACGCGTCGGACGCGGTCGGTCAGCACCTCGGCCCCAGTGCCGTGCAGCGCATCCAGACCCGCGCTCTGCAGACGCCCGAGCACGCGTTCTACCGACAGCTCTTCGATGCTCGCCAGGTGCCAAACCTCGTCGGGGCTGAGCGCGTGCAGGGCGACCGGGTAGTGGCGCTTGATCCAGCGGAAGGTGTCCTCGTACCATTCGAGATGCAACTTGGGGTTGAGACCTCCCTCGAGGGAGATGCGAGAGCCGCCGCTGGCGAGCGTCTCCTCGATGGCGGCACCGAGCTGGGCCCGCGTGAGCACGAAGCCCTCGGCATCGCCTTGCTCTCGGTAGAAGCTGCACATCGGGCACCGGGCCCCGCAGACATTGGTGTAGGCGATCGAGCGATCGACCAGATAGGTGACCGTGGCATCGCCGTGCAGGGCCCGCTTTCGCATGTCGGCCGCCAGGCTCAACTCCTCCAGAGCCACCTCGCTGCCCAGGACGTGGGCAGCACGGAACGACAGCCGCGCTCCCTGGGCGGCCTCTTGCAGCAGTGCGTCGAGCGACGGGCGACGGGCGCTCCTTGCACCATCCCTCGACGCCTGCGCCTGCCCCACGAAGCGAAGCACGGTGGGCGGCATCAGGCCGGCCTCGGTGGCGCGGCGGAAGAACTCCCGGAGCCCACAGAGCGCCCGTTCGTCGAGCAAGTAGCGAATCGAATGCTCGAGGTAGTCTTGATAGACGCGGCTGTCGCCCCCGTGTCCGCGCGCCCAGGCGCGGGCGATGGCGGCGCGATTCTTGAGGCCGGCCTCGAGCGAGCCGTGAAGCTTCAAAACGTCGCGCTCGTCGAGCACATCGGGGCGCGCGACCCAAACTGCGAAGACGAAGGGCAGCCCGGTCAGCTCCTTCCAGGCTGCTCCCAGATCCAACTCATAGGGAAAGCGTCCCTCGAGCTCGAGGGCGATGTCACCGATCAGCAGGCCCCCCACGCGACCGCCCACCTGCTGCGCGATCTCCTCGGCCGACATGACGCTGTAGCGCGGCTCACGGTCGCCACAGCGCTCGCGGGCGATCAGGCGCGCCAGCACCACCGAGGTGCGGCTGGCGGCATCGAGCAGCAACTCGTCCATCTCCTCGAGGGGCACGTGGCCCACGATCTTCACCGAGCGCACGGCTCCATCGCAGCCGATGCCACAGTCCGAGACCAGCTCGAGTCCCCCATGGTTTGCCAGAGCCGCCACCGGACAGAGGCCCGCATCGGCCTCGTCCTCGAATAGCTGTCGGTTGAGCTCCGACGGCGGGGCCAGGGTCAGGCGCATGCGCTCGTCGGCGAGTCCCGACAGCAGCCCATGCAAAAGCGGCTGCGCGTTGAGAAAGCTCACGCCCACCAGGCGCAGAGGGTCCCTCCGCCTCGTACGAGCCGCGTGCGAAGTCGATACTTCGTTCATCGTGCACCCTCCGTGGACAGCGACGACAGTACCGAAAGCCTTCTCGCCTCGGCCCTGCGCTCGCGCACTCGCATGGCCGCCTCCGGGCGCTCGGCCGCCGGCAGTTCTTCGACGATGCCGTACTCGGTGTCACGCTCGACGGGGATGCGGCCGGCCTCGCGGATCAGTCGAATCAGCCCCTCGCGGGTCATGCCCATGGGCACTGTGCTACCGGCCGAGTGGTAGATGCTCTCCTTGACGATGGTGCCGTCCAGGTCGTCGGCGCCGAAGCGCAGGGCTACCTGGGCCGTGTCGAGCCCCATCGACACCCAATAGGCCTTGATGTGGTCGATATTGTCCAGAAGCAGTCGGCTGACCGCGATGGTGCGCAGATCGTCGACCGCCGTGGGCTCGGGCAGCTTCTGCAGGGCGTTATTGTCGTTGTGGAAGGCCAGCGGAATGAAACACTGGAAGCCGCCGCTGCGATCCTGCTGCTCGCGCAGGCGCAGGAGGTGATCGACCCGATGCTCGAAGGTCTCGATATGACCGTAGAGCATGGTGCAGTTGGTCTTCATGCCGATGCCGTGGGCAGCACCGTGGACCGCCAGGTATTCATCGCCATCGGCCTTGTCCGACGAAATGCGACGCCGCACATCCGGGTGCAAGATCTCGGCGCCGCCACCGGGCAGCGACCCCAGGCCGGCAGCGCGCAGACGCTCGAGGACCTCCACGTAGCCCATGGAAAACTTCTGGGCGAAGTAGTGGATCTCCACGGCCGTGAAGCACTTGAGGTGCACCTCGGGACGGGCGCGCTTGAAGCTGCGCAAAAGTTCCTCATACCACTCGAAGGGCAGTCCCGGATGCAGGCCGTTGACCATGTGCAGCTCGGTCAGACGCGGATCGGGATGCGAGACCAACGCCTCGACGGCCTGCTCCATGGTCGTGGTGTGGGCGCCGGGCGAGCCCTCCTCGAGCTTCGAAAACGCGCAAAAACGACAGCTCGCCTCGCAGACATTGGTCGCCTCGAAACGCATGTTGACGTTGAAGAAGGTGCGATCGCCGTGCCGCCGCTCGCGCACGCGGTTGGCGAGCTGCCCCAGGCGCAGCAGGTCGCCCTCGAGAAAGAGAGCGCAGCCGTCTTCGAAGTCGAGCCGCTCGGAAGCTTCGATCTTTTCTTCGATGGCGTCGATGGCGTTCATGGGCATGGCTCCGGACACGCGATGGGATTTAGGCTACTTCCTCGGCGGCGGCATCACCCCAGCGGGTGACGAGCGTGTTGGGAAAACCGAGGTGGTCGAGGATGCGGGCCACGACCGTGTCGACCAGCTGCGAAAGCGTCGAAGGGCGCGCGTAGAACGACGGCGACGCCGGCAAGATCAGGGCGCCGGCGCGGCTGAGGCTGAGCATGTTGTCCAGGTGTTGACTCGAATAGGGCGCCTCGCGCGGCACCACGATCAGCGGCTTTCGCTCCTTGAGCATTACGTCCGCCGCCCGCGTCAGCAGATCGTCGCTGATGCCGTGGGCGATGCGCGCCACCGTCGACATGGACGCCGGCACGACCACCATGGCGTCGGCGGCCGACGATCCGCTCGCGAAGGGCGCGCCGTAATCGCGGCCGTCGAAGACGGGAAAGCCCAGATCGCGCGGCGAGCCCTCGCATTCGTGGGCCCAGACCTCCTCGGCGCTGCGCGACAACACCAGCGACAGCTCGGGCCGCGGCCCCGATAACACGGAGTCAAAGACATCCGCGCCGAGCACCTCGATCAAGCGCCGGGCGTAGGGCGCGCCGGAGGCCCCGCTGATGCCCAACACCAGCCGCTTGACCTCGCCGACGCGCGGCCGCGGGCTCATTTGCGCCCCCAGACGAGCGAGGCGATGCCGAAAGTGAGGTCACAGCTGCCGACCTCGCGGAAGCCAGCCTGCTCGAGGGCCCGCGCGAACTCGCCGCGCGTCATGAAGCCGCGCATGGAGCGGCTCAAATAGCCGTAGGCCTCACCATCACCGGAAACCAGACCGCCCAGCAGCGGCAGCACCACGCGCCCGTAGAGGGCATGAAAGAGGCGCGACGGAATGGCGGTGGGGCGAAAGAACTCCAGCACCACCAGGCGCCCGCCCGCTTTTAGCACGCGATGGCATTCCGCGATGCCGCGTTCGGGCCGCGCCAGGTTTCGCATGCCGAAACCGCAGGTCATGCCCGCAAAGCTTCCGCTGGCGAAGGGCAGCGCCATGGCGTCGGCCACGGCCAGCTGACCGCGGCCACCCAGCTTGCCGCGGCCGGCCAGCAGCATCTCGCGGGCGAAGTCGGCGGCCACCACCTGGCGCTCGCCGAAGCGCTGCAGCATGGCCGCCGCCAGGTCGAGCGTGCCAGCGCAGCTGTCGAGCAGGGGACCTTCCGGAAGATCTTCGGCCAACAGCTCCAGGGCGCGCCGGCGCCAGCGCCGATCGGTACCCGCCGACAGCCAGCGATTGAGGAGATCGTAGGTGGGCGAAATGCGGTCGAACATGCGCTGCACCGCCAGCGCGTGCTGCTCGCCGACGCCCCCATCGGCTCCTGTGTCGCCTGCATGGACTCCGGCGGATCGGCGCCGGCCCAGGTCGGGCACGAGCTGCGCCTGTGCGGCGGTCGCATCACGGGTGGGAAGATCGGGCATGGTGAGGGCTACTGAAGCGCTGCTCGGAGTGCTCGATACGCCAGGTTTCAAATTATTTTGAAACCTCTGGTGCCCCGTATTTAGGGGCTAGAGGTGCTGGCGGTCAAGGGCTTGTCTCACCTGCTCGTCCGAGCAGTTTGGTGCGCACCGCGTTTCTCGACACCCGAAAACTGGCAGCCATGGGCAGCCTTCCACCAAAAATTTCGGGGGAATGGGCGCTACGCCGGTTCCCCAAGCTGTGATAGTGACGGCATCGCGCAGACGGCGCCCTCTCCCCGGCGCGGCGCCGTTTCATGTCCGGCCGGGTGGTGTTGGATTCCTTCATTTGGAGGCATTGATGCGCAACGTATTCCGAACTTCCATTTTTACATTGTCGACCTTCTGCCTTTTGCTGATGACGGCCCCGGGCCTCGCCCAGGACAATCCCGAACTCGGCGAAGTGGGCGCCTCGGGCTCCGCCGGTTTCGGCATGGGCGCCCAGGCCCAACCGCAGCCGCAACCGCAACCGCAACCGCAACCCCAGCCCATGGCCCAGCCGCAGACGTCCTGGACGCCACCGCCGGCCGCTCCTGTGGGACCGGAGCTGGGTGGCGCCCCGGGTGGCAGCGATCACAAGTCCGTGGTCGGTGCCCTCGGCGTTGGTTTCTTTGGCGTGCGGCAGCTCCCCGTGATGGGCTGCTCCACCTTCACGGGCTGCAGCCCTGTCTTTGGGGCCAACGATGAAGGCCTGCTCGTGGACCGAGCCCTGGCTACCGTGTCGGCGCCCACCATCGGCGTGCGCTACTGGCTGGACGAGGCCTTCGGCATCGAAGCGGCGCTCGGCCTGGCCATCGCCAGCAACGACCTGGAACACTCCGACACGAGCACCGGAGCCGTCACTCCGGTCCCCCGGGTCAAGTCCTCGACGCTCGGAGTAGCCCTGCACGGTGGCTTGCCGCTGGTGCTCGCCCACAGCGGCCACTTCGTCTTCCAGGCGGTACCCGAGCTGAACCTGGGCCTGACCAGCGGCTCCGTGGAAGCGCCCATGAACACGACGGTGGACGTCTCGGGCTTCCTGCTCGAAGTCGGCGGCCGCGTGGGCGCCGAGATCCACTTCGGCTTCATCGACATCCCGCAGCTCGCCCTACAGGGCACCGTGGGTCTGAGCCTGCGCATGGAGAGCCGTTCGGCCGAGCCCCAGGGCGGCGCGGAAAAGATCGAGCAGAGCGGGATGCACATCGGCACCTCGGTCCAGGGTTCGCCCTGGGACATCTTCAGCGGTGGCATCACGGCCATCTACTATTTCGCCGATTGAGGTCGCCCCGGCGCGGTCGTCGCCGTAGGCTTGTCTGTTCTTCTCGAGGATCTGGAAAAGCCCATGAGTCGACCGCGCCTACACCCCTACAACGAACTGCTGCCCCGGGTCGAAAAGCCCTCCCGCTACGTGGGCGGAGAGCACGGCGCGCTCGAAGTCGACGACGCGCGCTTCGAGCGCGCCGAGTGCAGCATCTGCCTGGCTTTTCCGGACGTCTACGAGGTGGGCATGAGCCACCTCGGCTACAAGATCCTCTACTCGGAGATCAACCGCCAGTCAGGGCTTCTGGCCGAGCGCGCCTACGCGCCCTGGCTCGACATGGAGGCCCTGCTGCGCGAGCGCGGCGAGCCGCTGCGTTCGCTCGAAAGCGGCCACGCCCTGCGCGACTTCGACGTGGTGGGGCTGTCGCTGCAGTTCGAGCTGACCTACACCAACGTGCTGCAGATGCTCGAGCTCGGCGGGCTTTCCCTGCGCAGCGAAGAGCGCGCTGAAGACGCCCCCCTGGTCATCGGCGGCGGCCCCAGCGCGACCCACTGCGAACCGATGGCGCCGTTTTTCGACGCCTTCCTGGTCGGCGACGGCGAGGGGCGCACCGCCGAGGTGATGCGCTGCTGGAAGCGCACGCAAAAGGCGGGCCTCTCACGTCTCGAACGCCTGCGCGAGCTCAGCAAGCTCGGCGGCATCTACGTGCCACGCCTCTACGAGCGCAGCCTCGACGCCGAAGGTGGCGCCCTGGTGGTCAGCGCACCCATCGATGGCGAGGCTCCACTGCCGGTGAAGCGGTCCTTCGTCGCCGACCTCTCGCAATATCCCTTCCCCAAAGACTCGCCCATCGCCAACACCGAGACCGTCTTCGACCGCGTCTCGGTCGAACTCGCCCGCGGCTGCACCGAGGGCTGCCGTTTCTGCCAGGCGGGCATGATCTACCGCCCGGTGCGCGAGCGCAGCCCCGGCGAAGTGCTCGACGTGGTCGAGGACGCCGTGCGCCGCGGCGGCTACGACGGCGCTTCGCTCACCAGTCTCTCCACCGCCGACTACAGCGCCATCTCGCCGCTGATCCACGCCGTCAACAAAAAGCTCAAGCCCCGGCGCGCGCGCCTGTCGGTCTCCTCGCTGCGCGCCTACGGCCTCGACGAAGACGTGCTCGACGAGCTGCGCGACGCCGGCAACCAGGGCCTGACCTTCGCGCCCGAAGCCGGCAGCCAGCGCATGCGCGACGTGATCAACAAGAACGTCACCGAAGAGCAGCTGATGGAGACCGCGCGCCGCATCTTCTCGCGCGGCTGGCTGCGCATGAAGCTCTACTTCATGATCGGCCTGCCCACCGAAGAAGACGAGGACGTGCTGGCGATCATCCAGACCGGCGCCCGCGCCCAGGCCATCGGCAAGCGCATCGCCGGACGCTCCGCGCGCGTGACCGTCAGCGTCAGCACCTTCGTGCCCAAGCCCCACACGCCCTTCCAGTGGTGCGCCATGGACAGCTACGCGGAAGTGACGCGCAAACAGGCGCTGCTGCAGGAAGCCGCGCGCAAGGCCGGCATCACCCTGCGCCTGCACGACGCCAGCGGCTCCTGGATCGAGGGCGTGCTGGCCCGCGGCGATGCCCGCGTCGCCGACGCCATCGAGCTGGCCTACCGGCGCGGCGCCCGCTTCGACTCCTGGCAGGAGCGCCTCGACGTGGAGCTGTGGAATCAGGCCTTCGCGGACGCCGGCATCGAGACCGAGCGCGCCCTGGGCACCATCCCCGTCAGCGCCGCCCTACCCTGGCAGCACCTGGACGTGGGCTTGGCCGAGGGTTTCCTGGCCAAGGAATACCGCAAGGCCTTGCGCGACCGCCTGAGCCCGCCCTGCGGCAAAGCCGTGGGCGCCTTCGTGCACCACGCCGACCTGGAGAGCCACCAGGCCGACCAACGCAAGCTGGTTTGCTACCACTGCGGCGTCGCCTGCGACATGCAGGGCATGGCCGAACGCAGGGCCGACCACCTCATCTCGCTCGAGGCCCTGCGCCCGCGGCCGGCGCCCGCGGCGCCCGAACGCCCCGCTTCCAGCTCGGGACGCAAACGCCCACCGCCGCGTCCCGACCAGGGCAAGCCCGAGCGCATCCGCCTGCACTTCCACAAGGTCGGGCGCGCAGCCTTCGGCTCCCACCTGGATCTAGTGCGCCTGTTGCCGCGGCTGTTTCGGCGCCTGGAGCTGCCGCTCTACTACTCCCTGGGCTTCCACCCCAAGCCCGTCATGACCTTCGGCCCGGCGCTCTCACTCGGCGTCGCAAGCATTGCGGAGTTCGTGGACGTACAGCTGGCCGAGGGTGCGCGACTCGACTTGCAAAACCTGCCGGCGCAGTTGACCGAGGGTTCAATCGCCGGCATCGACTTCGAGGCCGCCGTGGCCCTGCGCCCGGGCGACGCCAAGCTCAGCCGCGTGATCGACGAAGCGGTCTACGTCGCCGGCCTGCCGCGCGCGCTCACCGAGCGCTTCGGCGACGGCAGTGAAGGCGCCGTGGCGGCAGCCATCGCCGCACGCCAAGCGCAACCTCTCGAAGTCACGCGCGTGATGGGACGCCAGCACAAGCGCATCGACGTGGGACGCTATTTGTTGGAAGCGCACGTGGGCAGCGGCCGGCAGGCGCTGATGCATGCCGGCATCGACGGCGACCTGATGGCGCTCGAGCTGCGCATCGCCATCACCCCAGGCGGCAGCGCCAAGGCCACTGAAGCACTCGAGGCGCTACTCGACGCGCCCGGCATGTCGATCCCGATCGTGCGCAGCGAGCTCGGCTTGCACGCAAGCGACGGCCTGATCTCGCCCCTGCGCCTACTCGAGCTAGGCGCCGAGCTCGGCAAGGGGCGGACTGGACACGAAAGTGCCACCGTCGTCGAGCCCGAGCCCACCGGCGCCGCAGCGCCGGCGACACCATGAGCAAGTTCGACGTGCTGCGGAGCGTGCTGCGCAGCACGGCGCGCTCGGCCCGGGACTCGGTGCTGGGCCCGCGCGCCAGCGAGACGCTCTCCAAGCTGCTGCAGGCCGGGGGCCTCGGCGCGACCACCATCGACGCCGCCACCCTCACCATCGCGGTCACGCGCGCCGGCGGCATCGAAGCGGCGACCGTCGCCGGCGACCGCGACCGCCTGCGCGTCGACCTGCGCCTCGACCGCGAACATCACCTGCAGTTCAGCCTCTTCGGCGCGGGCGTGCAGTTTGCGCCGGGCGGCGCCAAGGAAATTTCCTTTCGCATCGATCCCGCGGAAGCTTCGGCCAAGAGCGCCGCCCGCGACGCCGTGGCCGCCATCGGCGGCGAAATCGCCAAACGCCTCTGGGGACCGGTCCTGGCCGCAGCACCCGCGGGCGGCCACAGCGCCTTCGTCTCCGAGACCGGCAGCGGCCGCCTCTTCCTGGACCTGCGCACGGTGCCCGAAGTGCGCTGGGCCATGTCCCGACGCCTGCAGCGCACCTTCATCGAAGCCATCCGCCTCGAGCGCTGCGAAATCACAGACGGCGCCATCCTGCTGACGCCGAGCGTCGAAGGCCTGCGGCGGCGCTAAGGAGCCGCCGCGAAAGAACAACTTCCCCCTTTGGTGCGTGACGGCGGAGTGCGGTCGGGACGGCGCCCGGAGGAGAATCCGCAGTCGTACCCGAGGAACATCGAGGATTTCTTCGAGGACGCACGGCCCGAGCGTGCCCGCCGGTGCGTGCCAAGCGTATGACTTCCGGCTGCGCGGGCCCCAAGGCAACTGCCACGCACAACCGCCGGCAGTCTGTCGTACACTGCCGACGCCATGACCCCACGCCTCGAAACCACCGCCCGCTGCGTGGCGACCCCGCGCGTTCTATTCGCAATCGAAGAAGCCAGCATCGATGTGGAGCTGCAGGTGCAGCAAGACGGGCACTTCGAGCAGACCTACCGGCAGCCGGGCCCTCGCCTCGTCGACGGCGCATTCGAACTCTTCGAGGGCAACGCCATCCTGCGGCACATCGGCCGCACGGCGTCGAGCGCCGGCCTCGTTCCCAAAGATTTGCAGTTGCGCGCCCGCATGGATCAGTGGATCGACTTCAACGTCATCCGCATCGGCCTACCCCTGGTCTACGGCGACGTCGACGAAGCGATGCGACATCTCGGCGTCCTCGATAGCGCCCTCGCGGACCGCGACTACCTCTGCGGCAGCTTCTCGCTCGCCGATTGCGCCTACGCGACCATGCTCGTGGTGGGCGACGGCTTCCCCCGCGCCCGCTTTGAAAACCTCGACGCCTATCTCACGCGACTGGCAGCCCGACCGGCATGGGCGCGCGTCTTGGAGCGCTTGCGGCGCTGAATACGCGGCGGATCGCTTTGGGGGCATTCTCACGGTGGCCACTGCCGCTGAGCCCGGACTGCTGAACGCACACTTCCAACTGGTCGCCGTTCTGCTGCGCCAGCGCGCACACGATGAAACTGCGCGACAGCTGCTGAGGACGCGCGACAAACACAACCCTACGGCCCTGGTCGAAATAAAGTTACCAACTCGACTTCGATCCATCCCGTCCAGCTGCGTTGCGCCGCCTTCAAACACATGGAGTATTCGCGCAGCGCCACGCCAGATTTCATCAAGAGTTGGCGCCCCCTGACACCGATCGAACCGCGGCGTATTAACCACCCGATAACTCGAAGCAAAATTCGGGTTGCCGCGTTCGATTGCGGCGGCCGAACCGCCAAGCAACCAGGCCCAAGGCCAGCCATACGAGGCCATCGGCCCGCGAAGGCCGACGTGAGGCGATACGACAGCCGCAGCCCCGCGCGCTGTTCATCGACGCGGTTCCGGTTCCAGCGTCGTCGCCGAGAGCCGATACGCCGCTCGACGCTGCCGCTCGCTCGGCCTGACTCACCGAGGCGTCGTCCACGGCAGTGCCCACATCTCCGGGCGCTGCGGGTTCACCGCAGGTGCTCGCGAACGCGGAGCATGGCGCGATGCCGGCAGCAGCGTCTCCCGTGCAGTCGCTTTGATTGTCGTTGCACCAGCGCAACCGATAGCCAGCTTCGCAATCCCCGGGCGCAGCCTGATGAGTGAAGCGATGACCAACATCTGGCTACGTTTCATACAAAGAAAACCTAGCATCATGTCGCCCGAGCAGCACCCGATCCAACCCGCGACGAAGCCATCCGCCGCCAACGCACGCGAGACCGGCCTTCGCACCGCCTATGGCGCACAAGCCCCTTCACACAGTCCATCGACCGGACCGCCCACTGCGCGCGGATGCAGCCCCAGGGTGCACTCGATGGCCCGGGCAGCGCGGTTAAGCGGCAGCCGAGGGTCGCCCGAGGCGCGCACCGCATCGACCATCATGCGCCCGCCAGCTCCTCCGACCGCAGCGTTGATCTCCGCCACGCACGGCCCGTCGCCGTCGCTGCCCGGAGCGCCGCAGGGCGGGCTCGTGCAGTAGCAGTCCCAGTCCTGGCAGCCCTGCTCGAGGGCGCACCGCAGCACAGCCCCGCAGGCAGCGCTCGCCTCGCTGTCGCCCGAGTCGACGCAGTCGAGCACCGCCAGGGCGCACTCCCCACATCCACAATCCAGGCAGTCGGCCGCCAGCGCCGGGGTGAGCGCGCTCAGCGATGAACCGCAGGCCTCGACCTGCGCGGGTGTAGCCGGTGGTAGCAGGCCCGTATCGGCGTCGGGGGCGCCTGCATCCGTCGTCGTCGTCGTCCCCCCATCAGCTGGCGTCATCGCCGCATCACTGGCGGCCGCAGCGTCGCTCGCAGGTGCAATGGGCGCCGAGGCGTCCTCCACGTTCGGGGCCTCGGCCATGGCAGCGTCCATCGGCGAATCGCTCGCGACCGCGGCTTCACCGGGTTCCTCGAGCGACGCCGCGTCGACCCGGTCGGCCTCGGCATCCTCGCGAAAGGCAAAACCTTCGAAGTCCTGGAAGCAGCCGGCCAGGGCCAGGCCGAGTCCTGCCAGCCATGCGCCGCGCGCCATCAGAAGCTGCCTCGTAGTTGTGACGCGGTAAACGCGCGCTCGACGGCTTCAGGGTCATCGTCGAGCATGAAGAAGACCGCCGCCGTGGCCAGCGAGACCACGGCCCCGATCAGAGTCCCATTGGCCGCCAGACGTAGCTGCTGGCCTTGCCGCACCTCCGAGCGAAGCGCCGGGTCGCAGTCGATGCGCCCCGGACACGCCTCTTCGAGCTGGTCATATTTCTGGGCGGTCAGCGCGCCGAGCACCCCGAAGGCACCGAGGGCCGCGATGCCCACGCCACCTGCGACGTAGGCCGCCGTGCGAAGTGGCCGCGACGGCGCGTCCTGGGAGAACAGCTCGACCGCGGGCTCGCGGGTGACCGAGGCTCCGGCCTCGGCGCTCGGCTCGGAAGCATCCAACGTCGACTTGACTTCTAGTTTCAGCACCGCAGCGACTCCTGCCGCCAGTTCCAGGCTCCGCCGCTGCCTGCGTTCGCCCGCGACCAGTACAACCTCGATGACACCCGGATCGGCAGGAATGGCCTCGTTCCATGCCTGGCGTGGGATCGCCATGCCGCCGACTTCCAGCAGGGCTTGACCCCCCGGATCGGCGATGTGCACCTCGAGCATGGCCAACATGGGCCCCAGGCTTTCCAATTCATTGCGCGCAGACTGGGCCGCTGCGTGATAGCGCTGGTTGCCCCAGGCCTGCGCCTGGCGCACGACTTGCGCGAAGGCCATGTAGGCCGCGGCGTGTTGGCCGAGGCCGAGCAACGAGCGCCCAATCATCAGACGCGTGTTGGGGCTGGTCACGGCCGCGTCCGAGCGCTCGAAGAGCTCGAGGGCCGAGGCGAAGTCCCCGCGTTCAAAAGCCTGCACGCCGGCGTGGTAGTCGTCGCGGGCCGCGCGGGTCTGGACTTCGCTGGCGTGGGCCACCGTCGGCTGGGCGACACCCCTCGCGCACCAAAGGAGATGGCAAAACACTGCGAAAAGCAAAGCCGTGTTGCGCAATAGCACCGAAAGACTCCCGTCTCCCATTGCAGTCGCCGCCGTCGTAGACGCCCCAGGCCGGAACGCCGGCTGCGAACCCAAACGTCGGCGCGCGCCAAATTACAGCACGGAAGCCTCACCCCTCGCCAGCTGCGATCGACCTGACCGGGGTCAGACGCAGCCTCGCATCGGCGCCTTTGTGAGCCTCACCCACACCAAGTGCGGCTGCGACGCACCTGGCCACGCGGTTAGGCACCGCCGCAAAATTTCACTACAAGTCAGGGCCACCCGAGCGCCGACACGCCGTCAGCGCGGCGCCATCGCCGCCAGGATGTACTGCACCGCATGTTCCCGCTCGCGGTCCAGATCCGGCACCGCGTCGGGACCGTCCTCGAGCACGCCCATCGCCACCAGCATGTTGTCGGCCGTCACGAAGCGATAGATGACGGTGCCGAAGCCCAGCAGGATCAGCGACTCGACCGGCAAGTCGGTGCGAATGGCACCCATCTGCTGCCCCTGGGCCATGCGCCCGCGCAGGGCGTTGAGCAGCGGGCCGGCGAGCGTGGACAGGCTGCGCTCGGCGACTTCGTGGGCCACCGAGTCGCTGTCGCGGAAAGCGCCCTCGATGATGCGCAGCAGGCTGCGGTTATTGGAGCAGAAGTCGAAGAGCATGCCGATGAAGCCGCGCACGGTCTTCTCGAAGTCGCTGGGGTCCGCCAGGGCCTCGAGGCCCGCGGCCGAGACCCGCGACAGGCCGCGATTGACCACTTCTTCAAACAGTCCGCGCTTGTCGCCGTAGTAGTGGTGCACCAGGGCGTGGTGCACGCCGGCTTCCTGGGCGATGTCGCGCAGCCGCGCCCCGGCGAAGCCGCGTAGCGAAAAGGCGCGCTCGGCGGCATCGAGAATGCGCCGGCGGCTCTCTTCGGGATTGCGCTTGCGAGCCGGCCGGCTTAGCTGCGTGTCCTCGGTGTCGTCCTCTTTCATGCCTACTACCTGAGCCCAGGGCCCGCTCACCCGCGGCCGTTCGGCTCTCCAGACTCGGAGCCAGAGCCCCCGTCCTCTGCGATCGTTCCTCGCTGCTGGAGGAGTTCGATAACGGAAGCGACGGCCTCGTCCAAGCTTTGGCGCTCCGTGTCTAACACCAATTCCGGCGCTTCGGGAGCCTCATACGGGGACCCCACGCCGGTGAGGTTGCCGATCTCGCCACTGGCCGCCCGCGCGTAGAGCCCCTTGGGGTCGCGGGCGCGGCAGGCCTCGACCGAGGCGTTGACGAAGATCTCGAGGAAGTCGCCGGCGCCTAGCAGATCGCGCAGGCGCCGTCGATCGGCCCGGTAGGGCGAGACGAAGGCGCACAGGACCACCAACCCGCTGTCGACGAAGAGCCGGGCCACCTCGCCGACGCGACGGATATTTTCCCCGCGATCCTCGCTCGAAAAGCCCAGGTCGCTACACAGGCCGTGGCGAATGTTGTCGCCGTCGAGCACGTAGGCCGCCACGCCACACCCCAATAGCTTTTGCTCGACGGCGTGGGCCACGGTGCTCTTGCCCGAGCCCGAAAGACCCGTGAACCACAGCACCACTCCGCCGTGGCCGAGCAGCTCGGCCCGCTCGCGCCGGCTGACCAGGCTCGGCTGCCAGCGGATATTTCTCGAACCGGGGTCGCCCACGGCCGCACCATAGCTCGAAAGCGGGAAGTTGGCGCTTCCCGCGCGGCGATCGGCCCGCCGCCTATCGCGATGCGCGCTGCCGATAGCGGGCCACCGCCTCGAGGTGGGCTTCCAGGGTAGCGCTGAACACATGGCTCGAGTCCCCACGTGCCACGAAGTAGAGGTAATCGTGGCGGGCCGGGTCCAGCACCGCCTCGATGGCACCCAGGCCCGGATTGCCGATGGGTCCCGGGGGCAGGCCATCAATGCGATAGGTGTTGTAGGGGTTTTGGGCGTCATCGAGCATCTGGCGGGTGATGCGGCGGCCATCGAAACCGCGGCAGGAGGGCAGCGCGCCGGCTTCCAGGCAGCCGTAGGCCACCGTGGGATCGGCCTGCAGACGCTTGGGTCGGAAGTCCGGGGAGCGCAGGCGGTTGAGAAAAACCCCCGCGATCACGGGCTGCTCCCGAGCCAAGACCGCCTCGCGCTCGACGATGGAGGCCAGCGCCAGCACCTGCTGGAAGTCCATGTCCAGCTGCTCCGAAAGCTCTGCCAGGGCCGCCGCATGGTGCTGCTTGAGCGGCTCGAAGCGGCGCCGGGCGTTTTCCACCAGGCGCCTGAGCAAGCGCTCGGCACCGCTGTCGTCGCGCACCCGGTAGGTATCCGGAAACAGCCAACCCTCGGCGCTGGGTCCGTCGATGCCCAGCTCGGCCAGCAGCTCCGGCGCGGCGCTGGCGCGCAGGAACTCCGCCTCCGTGCAGATGCCCCAGCGCGCGAGCCGGCGCGCCAGCTCGTGGCGCGTCTGGCCCTCCGGAATGGTCAACCGCAGCTCCACCGAACCCAGTCCCGCGGCCACGCGCGCCAGCAGCTCGCCGGGCGTCATGGAGTCGCGCACCAGCACGGCCCCGCGGCGCAGGCGGGGCTCGGCGCCGCGCAGACGGCCCAGCACTTCGAACGATCGCGGCGCCTCCAGGGCTCCGGCCTCGGCCAGTCGGGCAGCGATGGCGGCCAGACCCTCGCCCTCGGCGATCTGTAGCTCCACCACACGCCCCCTGCCGGGGCCCGGCTGCGCGGCGTAGGCCATCAGCAACCAACCGGCACCGAGCAACGCGGCGGCCACCAGCGCGGCGACGATTGTCAGCGGCGCCATCCACAGACGCCGGCGCCGCCCCGACGCCGCTGCAGCCGGCACCGGCGGCTCGGCCTCGCCCGGCGCGGGCGACGGCTCATCGCTCACGGGCATCCCGCTGGGCGTCGAGGTAGCTCTGCAGCAGCAGCGCCGCGGCGACCCGGTCGGTCAGCCCGCGTCGGCGCCGCCCGGAAACCCCGCCCTCCCGCAGCGCACGCTCGGCCGCGGCACTGCTGAGACGCTCGTCCCACAGCACCACCTCGAGTCCGCTCCGCTCAGCCACGGCAGCCGCAAAACGCCGAACCCGAAACGCCGACTGCCCCTCGGACCCATCGAGGCGCAGCGGCAAGCCCACCACCAAGGTGCCGGCCTCGAGCTCGGCCGCCGCCGCCACCACGCGCTGCACGGCGTCCTCGAGGCCGCCGACCTCGAGGGTCGAGTGCGGCGAGGCCAGGATCCGGTCCTCGTCCGAAAGGGCCAACCCGACGCGACGGGCGCCCGGGTCCACACCCAACGCGCGCATGGGCGCTTGATAGCAGAGTCAAGTCCAGAACGTGGCCGTATACTGCCGCCGCGATGCGAATCCTGGCGGGCGACATCGGCGGCACCAAGAGCGAACTGGCGCTCTACGAAGGCGCGCCCGAAGACGGTTTTCGCGAGCTGCGGCGCGCGCGCTTCGCCAGCGCCGACTTCGGCGGGCTATTGCCGCTGCTGCAGAGCTTCCGCGGCGACGATGCCGCCATCGACGCGGCCGGCTTCGCCGTGGCCGGGCCCGTGGGCGATGGCCGGGCCACACTCACGAATCTGAGCTGGCAGGCCCTCGACGAGCGCGAACTGGGCGCCGCTCTCGGAGCCCCTGTGGCCCTGCGGAACGACTTCGCCGCCAACGTCGAGGGCCTGAGCGAGCTGAATGCGAGTGAGCTGCGCGTGCTCAATCGGGGTCAGCCTCGAGCCGACGGTGCCATCGCACTGGTCGGCGCGGGCACGGGCCTCGGCCAGGCGCTGGCTTTGCCACGGCCGGACGCGGGCCTCCAGGTGCTGGCCGCCGAAGGCGGTCATGCCGACTTCGCGCCCCAGGACCGACTGGGCTGCGCGCTGCTGGAGTTCCTGCAGGCCCGGCACGGAGCCCACATCTCGGTCGAACGCGTGGTCTCGGGCCCCGGTCTGCTCGCCGTCTACGACTTCTTCTGCGAGACCGGACGCGCGCCCAGCGACCCCGCCCTACGGGCGCGGATAGCCGCGGGGGACGGTCCGCGCCAGGTCGCCGAGCACGGGGTGCTGGAGCCGGCGCCCGGCGTGGCGTCAGATCCGGCGTGCGCCGCCGCGCTCGAGTTTTTCCTGCGCGCCTACGGCGCCGAGGCGGGCAATGTGGCCCTGCGCTGCTTGCCCACGGCGGGCCTCTACATCGCGGGCGGCATCGCCCCGAAGCTGCTCCACGGCCGCCAGGCCGACCTTTTCTGCCAGGCGCTTTTCGCCAAGGGCCGCATGGAGCCCCTGCTGCGCACACTGCCGATCGCGGTCGTGCTGCAGCCGCGGCTCGGCCTGCTCGGCGCCCGCAAGGTCGCCGCGTCCCTCCGCCCGTAGTCGCTTGTCGTCAAAGCCCTGACGACGCCGCGCGATTCACGTTCACGGCCGTCGTGGGTTACGATCGCGATCACCCCCACACCACCGCCGCCGTTTCACGCGGGATGATGGGCGGTGCCGGCGCCCCCGCCGTGGCCGACGCCGCCTCATCCACCCAGCCCCCCCCCCAACCTCCAATGGCCGACGAAAAGACCATCCGCAAGCTGCGCAAGAAGCTCGACACGGCCATCGCCAAGCGCAAGGGCGAAGACGCCCTGGCCATCCTGGGTGAGCTCATGGAGGCCGACCCCAGCTCCCCGCGCTGGCCCCACAAACGCGGCGACCTCTACCGCAAGGCGCGGCGCCGGGCCAAAGCGATCGACGCCTACGCCACCGCCGTGGACCTCTACGCGGCCCAGGGCTTCATCGCGCGGGCGGTGGCGATGGCCAAGACAGTGCTGAACCTGGACCCATCGCGCATCGACATCCTGGAGCGGGTCGACCCCCAGGCGGCCCAGATGATGCACCGCAAGCAACGCCCGCGCAGCGCCTCGGGCATGATGGCCGCCGTCGTCGTGCCCGGCCCAGCGGCCCCGCGGCCCATCGCGCGCCATCCCGCCGTCATTCCCGACAGCAACGCCCCTCCCATGCACCACCCGGCCGTCATCCCCGACAGCAACGCCCCCCTGCACCACCCCGCCATCATCCCCGACGACGATGTGC
>JAOUOP010000010.1 GCA_029880325.1 Myxococcales bacterium
CGGACGGCGGGGTGTCCTTTGCTATTTTGGCGTCAGCGGCGGCGGCTGTGAAGGCGAAGTCGGCGGGTGCGAGGTGCCCGCGCGGTCTTTGGGGGGGGGGCAGAGGGCGGGGGCCGGCAGGGCTCGGTAGTCTTTGCGGGCGTTGTTCGCTATGAACGCGCGCATGAATCGCGCGCTGCTCTTCGATCGCGTCCGTTTTTGGCGCGGGGCCCGGCCGTTGTGTGCAACCTTCGCTGTGACCGTCGGCGTGGCGTTGCCGGCCCTCGGCCAGGAGCCGGCTCCCGCGGGGCCGGCGCTACCGCCGATCGAGAAGGGCTTTCCGACCGCTCCGGCTGCGACTCCCCAGGCGCCAGCCGCAGCGCCCGAGGCGCCAGCTCCCGCGCAGCCCGCGGCCGAGCCGGCGGCTGCCGAGGCGCCTGCGCCAGCCCCGCAACAAACTCCGGCGCCCGCGCTACCGGCTGCAGAAGCCGACGCGCCCGCTGCCGGGGCGCCGGTGGCAGAGCCGGCCCCCGAGCCGGTCGCCCCCGCTGCTGCCACGGTGGCGGAGCAGGCCGCGGAAGAGGAGCCCGAAGGCAGCCTGCGCCACGTGCCCGGACGCGGCTTCGCCATGACCTCCGGCGACGGCCACCACGAATTGGCGCTCGGCGGCTGGGCCCAGTTCCGCTACACGCTCTCGAGCCGGGAGGTCGAACCCCAGACGCGGCAGTCCATGACCGTGCAGCGGGCGCGCATCTGGATGCGCGGTCACGTCTTCGGCGAGCACAATCGCTATGGTCTGCAGCTGGCGCTCGCCCCCGATGAGAGCCGCCGCCGCCAGGTGGATGTGGTCGACGCCGATGACGCCTCCGCCGACCAGGCTACCGCCACCGATGTGGTGGGGCAGACGCCGCTGCTCGACTTCTTCCTCGACTTCACGCACATGCGCGACCTGTCGGTGAGGCTGGGGCAATACATCCTGCCCTTCAGCCGCCAGCGCATCATTCCTGAGAGTGCGCGCACCTTCGGCGAGCGCCCCGGTGTGGACCAGGAATTCCAGCTCGACCGCGACATCGGCATCCTGCTGTTCTCCAACGACCTGGGCGGGCTCGACATGTTCCGTTACTCGGCCGGCGTCAGCGCGGGCGAAGGGCCTGGCTCCGGGGCCCGCACCATCGGTGCCGGCGATATGGGTTTGCTCTACATGGTGCGCTTCGATGTGCTGCCGCTGGGGCTTTTCAACGACGGCGTCGAGACCGACTTCGAGCGCACCCCCGAACCGCGTTTTGGAATCGGCGTGGCCTATGCGCTGGTGCAGGCCGACGCCACCAGCCCCTACGCGCGGCGCTTTTTGACCAGCGCTTTTGGCGGTGGCGATCTCGACTCGGAGATCGACTTCAATAACCATCAGTTGACGATCGACGCCCAGTTCAAATACCTCGGCTTCGGCGTACACGGCGCCTTTCACCTGCGGGCGGTGGACGGCAACCTGCCGCAGGTCGATGGCTTCGATGTGGGGCGCGAGGGCAAGGGTTACCTGATTTCGCTGAACTACCTCTTCGAGTCGGTGCCGCTGGAGCCGGCCTTCCGCTACGGCATCTTGGACTACAGCGACTCGGTGGCGTTGGCCGACGTCAATGAAGTCGGGGTCTCGCTGAGCTATTACCTGGCGCGCAACTGGCTCAAGGTGATGGCCGACTACACGCACTTTCTGCGCGCCGAAGGGGTAGAGGCCAAGCGCAGCGACCTGGACGACAGGCTGCGGGTGCAGGTGCAGATCGCGCTCTGAGCGTCCTCAGGCGTCTTCGTCTGGGAGCGCTTCGAGTTCGAGCAGGGCCTTTTCCCAGCTCTCCTGGAGCGCCTGCAGCGCGTCCTGGCCCGCCTCGTAGGCTTCTAGCAGGGGCTTGCTGCGGCCGGCGTCGGCGTAGACCTCCGGGTCGGCCAGGTCGCTGCCGCGCTGCTTTTGCAACGCCTCCAGGGCTTCGATCTCGGCCTCCAGGCGGGCGACATCGCGCTCGAGCTTTCGCTTTTCCTTGTGGCGGTTGCGGGCTTCGGCCTCGCGGCGCTTACGCGCCTTTTCCTCGGCGCGGTTGCCGCGGGCTTTCTTGGCGGGTGTGGCGTCGGCGTCGGCCTCTTGGCCTGGGTCGGGCGAGGGGGACGAGGTCGTTGCAGCGGCGCTCGGGTCGGTCTCCTGGGCCTGGCGCAGGCGGCAGGAGTCCATGTACTCGTCGAGGGTGCCCGGATAGGTCTCCACGCAGCCATTTTCGACGTTCCAGATCTTATTGGCCAGGCGGCGCACGAAGCTGCGGTTGTGGCTGACAAAGAGCAGTGTGCCGTCGTAGCTTCCGAGCGACTCGGCCAGCGCTTCACTGGAAGCCAAGTCCAGGTGGTTGGTGGGCTCGTCCATCATCAGGAGATTGCCCGGGTTGATCAGCAGCCGCGCCAGGGCCACGCGCGCGCGCTCGCCACCGGAGAGCACGCCCACGAGCTTGTCGGCGTCATCGTTGCTGAAGAGAAAGGCGCCCAGGATGGTGCGCACGCGGGTGATGGATGACTCGGGATCCTCGCGGGCGATGGTGGCGAAGATGGTGTCGTCGGGATGCAGGGTCTCGGCGTGGTGCTGGGCGTAGTAGCCGGCCTGGACGTTGTGGCCGAGCACGACCTGGCCTTCGCTCGCTTCGATCTCGCCGGCGATCATGCGCAGCAGTGTGGTCTTGCCGGCGCCGTTGACGCCGATGATGCCGATGCGATCACCGCGGCGCACCGAGAGATCGACGCCCGAGAGCACCTCGGTGTCGCCATAGCGCTTGCCCAGGCCGTCGAGCCTGATCACGTCGGCGCCGCAGCGGGGGGCGGGCGGGAAGCGGAAGCGCATCACCTTGCGCTTCTGGTAGGTCTCGACCTCCTCCATCTTGGCCAGCTGCTTGACGCGGCTTTGGACGGCTTTGGCCTTGTTGGCCTGGGCGCGGAAGCGATTGATGAAACGCTCGGCCTGCTCGCGCTCGCGGGCGATGTTCTTGGCCTTGTTCTCGAGGATGACCTCTTCCTCGGCCCGCTGGCGCAGGTACTGCTCGTAGTCGCCCGGGTACTGGCGCACACCCTCGACCTCGAAGCTGATTACGCGGGCGATCTGCTCGTTCAGAAACTCCCGGTCATGGCAGATCAGGATGAAGGCGCGGCTGTAGGACTTGAGGAAGTCGGAAAGCCAGGTCACCGACGGCAGGTCCAGGTGGTTGGTGGGCTCGTCGAGCAGCAGCAGATCGGGCATCTGGAAGAGCAGGGAGGCGAGCACCGCGCGCATCTTCCAGCCGCCGCTGAGTTCCGACAGCGGGCGCTCGCCGTCGCTGCTCGCAAAGCCGAGGCCCGCCAGGATGCGCCGGGCCTCGTGCTCGGTGTAGTGCATCTCGAAGTGGGTGGCGCGCTCGTGCAAGTCGCTGAGCTGCTCGGCCACCTCCATCAGCCGCTCGGGGTCGGCCTGGCCGCCATCGACGGGTTTTTCCAGGGCGGCCAGTTCGGCCTCGGCGTCGGCGATCTGGGCGTCGAGCTCGGCCCGACCCTGGACGCTGCCCACCACGAAGGACAAGAGTGGCTCGTCGGTGGCCAGCGTGATGTCCTGGGGCAGGTAGCCCAGGCGCAGCCCGCCGCGCGTGCGCACGCGTCCGGCGTCCGGCGCCTGTTCGCCCGCCAGGATGCGCAGAAGCGAGGTCTTGCCCGAGCCGTTGGGGCCGATCAGGCCGATGCGATCGTCTGCGCCGATGCGCAGGTCGAGCTCGTCCAGGATCGTCTTCTTGCCGTAGCCCAGGCAGACGCCTTCGAAGACCGCCAGGCTCACGTTTCCTTGAGACGCGGCATGAGTTCGACGAAGTTGCAGGGCCGGTAGCGGCTGTCGAGCTGGTGGACGAGGATCTCGTCCCAGCCGTCTTTGCAGGCGCCGGTGGAGCCGGGCAGGGAGAAGATGTAGGTGCCGTCGGCCACGCCGGCGGTGGCGCGGCTCTGGATGGTGGAGACGCCGATGTGCTTGAAGCTCAACCAGCGGAACAGCTCGCCGAAGCCCTCGATCTCCTTGTCGCAGACCGCGCGCAGGGCCTCGGGCGTGACATCGCGGCCGGTGACGCCGGTGCCGCCGGTGGTGATCACGGCGTCGACGGCCGGGTCGGCGATCAGCTCGCGCAGCTTGGCCTCGATGGCGGGGCGGTCGTCGCGGATGATGGCGCGGGCCACCACCTGATGTCCGGCGGCCTGGGCACGCTCCACGAGAATGGCGCCCGAGCGGTCCTCGGCCTCGCTGCGGCTGTCGGAGATGGTGAGGATCGCCAGCTGGACGGGGATGAACGCGATGGATTCGTCGATGCCTGCCATGGGCAAGCTCATAGCAGAGCCGCGGGCTCTCTGGCAGCGAAAACGAGCGGTTTTTTGGCAGCCCGCGGAGCCCTGGAAATGCTGCCAGGGATGTTTTGGGCGGGGATGTTTTGGGCGCAATCGCGGCTGCGTCCGTGGGCACGCCCGTGCCCGTGCCGATCCTCGCCTCCGGGCGTCAGTCCGGTAGCGAATCCTCGGTGACGATGCGCAGGCTCTGGCTGTGGGCTTCGAACAGGATGTGGGCGGCGCCGCCCTCGAGTTGCCGCATCAGCAGGGCGACCTTTTGGTCGAGGGACCATTCCTGCTCCGCATAGTCGGTGCCGTCGCGGGTGCAAAAGTCCTCGGCGAGCGTCCGCAGGGTGGCCGGCGCCAGGCGCTGGTAGGGCACGTGCACGGGGGATTCCTCGTCACTCACCGTCGGCGCCCGTCGGCATCGGAGGCTTCGATGACCTTGGCCGCTGCGGCGTAGGCCTGTTCCCAGCCGTCGTCCGATGGCCGTTTGAAGGTGTAGCCGAGCTGCGCCTCCTGCGGAAACGTACGGTCTAGAAAGGCCATGTCCTCGTCCGCCGGCTCCCACTCGCTGTAGATCTCGTACACCTCACGGGCCTGGGCGCCGGAGTCCCGGGCCAACACCTGCCAGATGGCGGTGACGCAATCCTGCGCGCGTGCGGGACCGATTCCTTGCAACGTGTGCAGCTTGCCGGCCGTCCGCAGATGGAACGTCACGTGGTTGTGTCGGGGATCGAGGGATTCGCTCACGGCTGGCCTCCAGGGCGGAGCCTACGCGAAAACACGAGCCGCGGCTCGACAGCGATCTGCGGCGCGCGGGCAACGGGGCGACAGGGACGCACTGGCTTGCGGTTCCCACAGCGCGCCGCCATCCGCGAGCCGAAGGGACCGCCGCGCGCCAGTTCACTCGCCACAGTCGCATGGGGGGGGGCGCCCGGGAGGGTGAGAGAGCGACCCCCTCCGGCCCAGTGCCGGCGCACCTGCGCCGTCCGCGAAATGCTGCCAGGGACGTTTCCAGCCAGGGACGT
Source organism: Myxococcales bacterium (assembly GCA_029880325.1). Lineage (GTDB taxonomy): Bacteria > Myxococcota_A > Polyangia > Polyangiales > JAFGIB01 > JAOUOP01. The sequence goes on from JAOUOP010000010.1 coordinate 5,373, forward strand.
TTCCAGGCGGTCCGCGAAAGGCCGCGAAATGCTGCCAGGGACGTTTCCAGGCGGTGCTGCGGTCGATATTGAATGTCATTTGCAGCAAGGCTATGCTCGAAGTCCCGCATGGCCGAGCGCATTGTCACTGCGAATCCGCCCCCCTGGGTGCGCTTCGATCCCGCCATCGAAACCCTGGTGGTGCTGTGCAAGCGGCCCAAGCCGGCCTCGGTGCTGGAGCGGGTGGTGGAGCGGGTGGCCCGGCGGCGCTGGTTGCGTCTGTGCACGGTCGTCCACGGCCGCGATCCGCTGCCCGCCTCGCGCGGCGCATTGGTGCTGGTCCGCAGCTCCGAGCTGCCGACGCTCGAGCTCGAGACCCAGCATGTCGTCTATCCCGCCGAGCGCCAGCGTCACCGCTGCCGCGACAAGGCCCAGCTCCACGCCTATTGCCGTGCCCAGGGCATCGCAACGCCCGAGACCTTCGAGCCGGCGGAGCTGGCAGAGCAATACGTCTTCAAGCGCCGCGCCGGCAGCAGCGGCAGCCTGGTCGATCCCTTCGCCGGCCTGGATCTCGTGGTGCAGCGGCGCGTCGCCGGCACCGTGGTCAAGTGCTATGGCCACGTCGAGTGCGAGCGCTTTCTCGGCTACGAGGAAGACACGCGTCAGCCGGTGGCCGTACCCAGCCATGTCTCGGCCCTGTGCCGCAAGGTGCTGGCCGATCACGGTCTGGTCTTCGGCGGCCTAGACTTCATCGCCAGCGACAGCTGGCAGCTGATCGATCTGAACGCGACCACCGGTTTCGGCCATGCACCCTACGAGGACGCGCTGCCCGTGCTTTCCGCCGGAGTCGAGTTGCTGCTGTCGCGCGCATCCCTGGTCCCGCCGGGCAGCGTGCCGTGCGCCATCGCCGGATAGGCATCGGGTCCGGGCCGCCTGCCGGTGCGGGGTGCTTCGGGTCCATGCGGAACGCTGAGCTGGCGGCGGTCGAGGCGCTCCTCTACACTCCGCGCGCGAGCCCCCGGGCAATCGGGCCGCGTTCCGGGGCATGAGCTTTCGCTTCGTCCACACCGCCGACGTTCACCTCGACTCGCCGCTCCGGTCGCTGGCCCTGCGCGACGAGAGGCTTGCCGATCTGGTCGCTTCGGCCACCCGCACGGCCTTCGAGCGCACGGTCGAGCTGTGCCTGGACGAGGCCGTCGATGCCCTGTTTATCGTGGGCGATCTCTACGACGGCGATCAGACCTCGATGAAAACAGCGGTCTTCCTGGCCGAGCAGCTTCGGCGCCTCGACCGCGCGGGCATCGAGGTCTTCATCGCCCGCGGCAACCACGACGCGGCCTCGCGCGTCACCCGCGAGCTTTCCCTGCCCGAGCGCGTGCGCGTCTTCAGCGGCCGCGGCGGGGCCTTCGAGCTGAAGACCAAGAGCGGTCTCGAGGTGCGCATCCACGGCATCAGCTTTCGCGAGCCGCACGCGCCCGAGAGCCTGCTGCCGAAGTTCAAGGCGAAGGTCCCGGGCGCTCTCAACGTGGGGCTTTTACATACGAGCCTGGCCGGTGCCGACGGCCACGACGACTACGCCCCGTGCAAGCTATCGGAGCTGCTCGAACACGGCTTCGACTACTGGGCGCTGGGTCACGTGCACCGCCGCGCCGTGCACAGCGAGGCGCCGGCGGTGGTGATGCCGGGCATGCCCCAGGGGCGCGACATCAACGAGGACGGCGAAAAATCGGTCACCCTCGCCAGCATCGCCGAGGACGGCCGCGTGACGCTCGAGGCGCGTGGCACCAGCGTGGCCCAATTCGAACGCGTGCAGGTCGAACTCGCGGGCCTCGACGACTACGAGGCGGTGCTGGTCGCGATCCGCCGCGCCCTGGAGCGCGCCCGCGAGGCCGCCACGTCCGAGCACCTGATCGCGCGCCTGCAGCTCTCCGGCGAGAGCGCGCTCGGTTTTCGCCTGCGCGCCGACGCCGACCGCCTGCTCGAAGAGGCGCGGCTTTTGGCTGCCGACATCGGCGCTTGCTGGATCGAGACCCTGGAGCTTGCGCTCAGCGCGCCGAGCCAGGGCGAGCGCCCGGTGGGGGCCAATCCGCTGCTGCAGCTGGGCGCCCTGATCGAGGCGCGGCTTTTGACGTCGGAGGCCTTCCGTGACGAAGCGCGCGCCATCGTCCAGCAGCTGCGCACGAACCTCCCGGCCGAGGGCCGCAAGTTCCTGAGCCAGGACGAAGCGGCCCACGAGGCGCAGATCGATTCCCTGATTCGCGAGGGCAGCCAGGAAGTGCTGGCACGCCTCGAAGCCCGGCGCCTCGAGGAGGGCTAGGGCCGATGCGTCTAAGGCGGCTCGATCTCACCCGCTACGGGACTTTCACCGATCGCCGCATCGACTTCGGTGAGGTGGCGCAGGGCCAGCCCGACCTGCACGTGATCTACGGCCCCAACGAGGCGGGCAAGACCACCGCCCAGTCGGCCTTCCTCGACCTGCTCTTCGGCATCGAGCGCAAGACGCGCTACAACTTTCTCCACCCCTACGCGAGCATGCAAATCGGCGCCGCACTCGAGATCGACGGCTGCGTGCACGAGCTGGTCCGCATCAAAAAAGATCGCAGCAGCCTGCTCGGCCCCGACGGTGAAGCGGTCTCCGAGGGCTTTTTGAAGGCGGCACTGGCGGGAGTCGACCGCGACGCCTACCGGGCGATGTACTCGCTGGACGAGGAGATTCTCGAGGCCGGCGGCGAGAGCATCCTGGCCAGTCGGGGGGATGTGGGGCAGCTGCTCTTTTCGGCCACCGCGGGCCTTTCGGGTCTTGGTTCGCAGCTCGCGCAGCTGCGCGAGCAGGCCGACGCGTTTTTCAAGCCGCGCGCCCAGGGCAGCGAGCTGGCACGGTACAAGGCCGAGCTCACCAGGCTCGAAGAAGAGCGCAAACAACTGGACGTCAAGGCGAGCAGTTACGCGAAATTGGTGCAGGAGCGCGACCGCGCCCAGCAGCTCTTCGATGCGGCGCTTGCAGAGCGCAAGGAGGCCGAGCTGCGGCGCGAGCATGTCGAACGCTTGCTCGCGGGTCTTCCGCTGCGCGCGAAGCTCGAGGCCCTCGAGGCCGAAGTCTCTGGGCTCGCAGCGCTGCGCCAGGCGCCGCCGGAGTGGGACGCGGCGCTGGCCGAGCTGCGGCGCGAAGGCCCTGTGCTGCAGAGCAAGCGCGACGAAGTGGCCCGCCAGCTCGCCGAGTACGACGCCGAACTCGAGCGGCTCCAGGCCGACGCCGGGCTTTTGCAGCGGGCGGAGGCGATCGACGGGCTCGAGGAGCTTCGCGACCGCTTCAATGGAGCGCGCCGCGACCTGCCCCGGCGCCAGCAGGAGCTGCGCGGCATCCAGGGGGGCCTCGATCAGCTGCTCAAGCAACTGGGACGCGAGCCCGGCGAAGACGCGGCGGAGCTGCTGCTCGACGCTGCCACCGCGGGCCGCATTCGAGCGCTCAGTTCCGAGCTGTCGGGTGTACAAGGGGCGCTCGGCCGGGCCGAGGACGAAGAGCTCAAGGCACGGCGCAAGCTGGACGCCGCGCGCCGCGAGCTGCCCGAGGAGGCCCTGGGCCTCGAGCGACGGCGCGGCATCGAGCAGCTGCTTTTGGTCAGTGAGCAGTTGCGCAAGCTGGACCTGGCGGCCGAGCACGGGCGCTTGCAGGACGAGCGGCGACGGCGCCTCACGCAGCTCGAAGTCGCCATGGCGGGGCTCGCCCCCTGGCGTGGTGAGCCATCGGCCCTGCTCGGACTCTCGGTGCCCCAGGCCGAGCACTTCCAGCGCTTTCGTCAACGCCGCACTGAACTCGAGCGCGGCGATCGCAAAGAAGCCCTCGCGGAGTGCGCAAGCCGGTGCGAGCGGTTGCGGGCGCGCATCGCCGCCCTCACGCAAACCTCGGGCGTGGTCGACGAGGCCACCGCCGCCGAGAGCCGCGCCGCCCGCGAGCGGGCGTGGGTCGCCCACCGCAGCGCCCTCGACGGGGAAAGCGCCGATGCCTTCGAACGCGCGCTGCGCAGCGATGACCGGCTCGCCGATGCGCGCCTTTTGCGGGCGAAGGAGTGGGCGGAGCTGGGCGAGGCCGCGCGCCAGCTCGCCGAGGCCGAGGTCGAGCGAGAGGCCCTGCGCGAGGCGCAGCAGCTGACGGAAACGGGCCACCAAGCCCTCGAAGCCGAGCTGCGGGCGGCGCTCGAAGCCACGGCGGCGCCGGGCGCCACGGGCCTGCCCCTGACGCTGCCCCTGTCGGACTTCGAGGCCTGGACCCGGCGTCGCGTGGAGGCGCTGGAATGCGGCGAGCGACTGCGCGGTATCGAGCGCGAACTCGAGGGTCTGGGCGATGCGCGCGCCCACGCCGAGCAGCGCCTGCGTTCGGCCCTGGGCGAATCCGGCGTCGAGGCCGACGTCGGCGCCGGGCTCGAGGCGCTGCTCGACCGTGCGCGCGTCGAACTCGATGCGGCAGAAGGGCAAACGAGCGCGCGCAAGCGGGTGCGCGAGCTTGCGGCCGAACTCGAAGAACGCAGCCAGGACGTGGAGCGCGCCCGCCAGCGGCAGGCGAAGTGGCGCCGCGATTGGGAGGCCGTGCTCGCGGGCAGCTGGATCGGTGCTAGCGGGGTCACGCCCGAGCCGGCTGTGGTGAACTCCATGCTGGAGCTGTTGCAGCAGCTGGAGGTGCAGCTGCAGGACCAGCGCAAAACGCGTCGTCAGGTCGAGGCCATGGAGCAGGACCGCCAGGGCTTTGTCGCGGAGGTGGCGGCCCTCTCGTGCGCGCTCGGTCGTGATTTCGTCGAGGCGCAGGCTGCCGAGCTCGACAGCGCCCTGCGTGCCGAACTCGTCGAGGCGCGCCGGGACGAAACGGAGCGCGCCCGCATCGCCGACAAGCGGGCGCAGGCCCTCGAGCGCGCGCGCGAACTCGACGAGGCCCTGGCCGTGCAGCAGCGGCGTGGGCAGCAGATGCTCACGCACTTCGGGGTCGAGGACCTGACCGCCGTCGCTGAGCGGCTTGAGCAGCTCGCGCGCCGGCGCGAATTGGAGCGGGCGGTCGCAGAGGTGCAAGCGGCGCTGCTCGAGGGGCTCGCCTGCGACACGCTGGAGCAATCGCATTCCATGCTCGAGGGCCTCGACCGCCAGGCGCTGGAGGCTGAGCGAAAGGAGCTATCGCCGCGGGTCGAGCTACTGGACCAGCGCACGCGGGAATTGTTTGCGGCGCGCGAGCAGGCGGCACAGGCGCTGGACGCCGTGGGCGGCGACGACGCAGTGCTGCGCATCGAGGGGCAACGCAGGACGCTGCTGCTGAGCCTGGAGCAGGGGGCCCTCGGCTACCTGCGACTGCGGCTGGGCGTGGAGGCGGCCCAGGCGGCGCTTGCGCTCTACCGGGAGCAACATCGCAGTTCCATGATGGAGCACGCCTCGGAGTGCTTTCGTCGCATCACGGCGGGGGCCTACCAGGGCTTGCGCAGTCGGGCCGAGCGCGGCAGCGAGGTGCTGATCGGCGTGACCGGCTCGGGCCGCACACGGCTGTCGACCGAGATGTCCAAGGGCACCCGCTTCCAGCTCTACCTGGCGCTGCGCGTGGCCGGACATCGCGAGCTTTCGGCCCACACCGAGCCGGCGGTCTTCATCTGCGACGACATCATGGAGACCTTCGACGACCAGCGCGCCGCCCGCGCCTTCGAGCTGTTGGGCGAGATGGCCGGCCGCGGGCAGGTCATCTACCTGACCCACCACCGTCATTTGTGCGACATCGCGCGCGAGGCGTGCCCCGGGGCGACCGTGCACGAGATCTCGCGATGAAGTCGAAGCCCTTGGCGCTTGACCCTGGCGGTTCGAAGTGGCTTGACTCCCACCGGCCCTTGGTACCCAATTTGGAAGCGAAAGTCCGGTCGGACTCCGATCGCATAGGTGACTTGAACATGGGCTTTGGACGACGCGCTTTGCTTGCGGCCCTGCTCGGCGTTGCACTCTCGGCATGCAGCGTCAGCGAAATCGCCGTCGACACCGTCGCCGGCTTCCTGGGTGACGCCGCGCCCCGTGGCTACTTCGACTACGAGACCGCCGGCCAGGCCGGGGCCAACACCATCCTTCAGTTCGAGGCCATGTTCACCGTCAGCCCTGAAAATGAGCAGATCCGGCTGACGCTGGCCAAGGCCTACGAGATCTACGCCTTCGGCTGGGTGATGGACCAATCCGAGCAGGCGCTGGTGAAGTACGACTACGAGCAGGCCGACCGCCACCAGCACCGGGCGCACATCATGTACAAGCGCGCCAATAACCTTGTCCTGTCCATCATGCGTGAGCGGGACGCGGGCATCGACGCGGCGCTCGAGGGCGACCCGGGCGAGCTGATGGCGTACCTGAAGAAGCACTACCCGGATCCCGAAGACGACGTGGAGCTGATCTTCTGGTGCGCCCTGACCCTCGGATCGACCGTCACCAGCTCTCCGGACATGACCGACCTGATGGAGATCCCGGCGGTGCGCGTGGTCGCCCGCTACGCCAGCATGCTCAATGCGAGCTACGAAAGCGCCGGCGCCATGGCGCTGCTGGCGGGCATCGACGGCTCCTACCCGGAGGAGGGCGGCGGCGACTGGGCGCGCTCCAAGCGCCTTTTCGAGCGCGCCATCGAGCTGAGCGAGGGCAAGAGCCACCTACACCACGTCAATTTCGCCCGCACCTACGCGATCACCGCCCAGGACCGAGAGCTCTTCGTGAAGCTCCTGCACGAGGTCATCGACGCGCCCGACCAGGGCGACGCCATGCGCTTGAGCAACAAGGTCGCCCGCCGCCGCGCCGAGCGTTATCTCAAGCACATCGACTACTGGTTCGAGTAGCCCCGCGCTGCTACCAGTCGAAGTGCAGTTGCACTTCGATGGCGTCCGCCGGCTGACGTGCGCGGGGCAATCTTCAGGCGCGGCCGCGGCTTGTGCCTTCGGTGACGCCCGCGGCGATCAGGTGGGCCAGGCGAATCGCCTCCGGCAGCTTGCCGTGCAGGGTGGTGGCGCGCAGCAGGGCGTCGGCTTCGGCGCGCGACAGGCCGATGCGCTGCACCAGGATGCCGCGCAAGGGCTCCATGGGACCGGCGGCCTGCACCAGCTTCCACTTGCGCTCGCCGCCGGGCACCCGGGACACGAGGGCCCGGCGCATGGCGGGCAGGTCCGGCGGCTTGCGCGCCACCACCAGCACCGGCAGTCCCAGGCGCGCGTGTAGGGCGTGTACGTCGACCACGTTGAAGCCGGCCACGGCGATGCCCTGCAAGAGCAGCGCCTGCAAGTGCCCGACGAACTGGGAATTCTCGACCAGCTCGGCGATGCGGGAGGTGGCGTTTTTGCCGTCGCGCCGCACGCGCCCCGAAACCACGCCGTCCAGGCGCGTGCGCGAGCAAATGGTGCCCACCAGCATCACATCACCGCGGTGGCTGCGGGCGAAGGGCGCGTCGTCGAAGCCGATCACGTTGGAGCGCGGGCGGACCACGCCCGCAGCATAGCTCGCCGTGGCCGCCGTGGTACCCTGCACCGATGCCAACCCGTCTCGTCAACCTCGAAGGACGCGCCCAGCTGTTGATCGACGGTCGCTGTGTGGACGTGCAAAAGCGCTCGGCAGGAGCCCACGGCACCGACCCCATGGATGCGCTGCAAAACTGGGCCGCCTTTTGCGACTGGGCCCAGCAGCAGCGGTCGACGCCGGAGGATCCCGTCGTCGCGCCCGAGCGTCTGGGACCACCCGTGCCTGCGCCGCGGCAGATCTTCGGCGTGGGGCTGAACTACCGGGACCACGCCGAAGAAGCCGGCATCGCGATCCCGGCCGAGCCCATGATCTTCACCAAGTTCCCCAGCTGCATCGCCGGCCCCCACACCGACATCCCGCTGACCGGCAATCGCGTGGACTGGGAGGTGGAGCTGGTGGTGGTCATCGGCCGGGGCGGTCGCGGCATTGTCGAAGAGCGAGCGCTCGAGCACGTGGCGGGATTCACCGTGGGTCAGGACATCTCCGACCGACGGCGACAGTTTGGCGACAATCCGCCGCAATTCTCCCTGGGCAAGTCTTCGGCGGCCTTCGGACCCATCGGTCCCGCCGTGACCACGCTCGACGCGCTCGAGGATCCGAACGACCTGCGCCTGACCTGTGCCATCAACGGGGAGTCGATGCAGGACGGTCGCACCTCGGACATGATCTTTGGCGTCTCGCAGCTGGTGGCCTATCTGTCGCGTTACTGCGAGCTGTGGCCTGGCGATTTGATCTTCACCGGCACGCCCAGCGGCGTCGGCTCGGTGCGCGATCGGCGGCGCTACCTCGCGGCCGGCGACCGTATCGAGAGCGAGATCGAAGGGCTGGGGCGGCTGGACAACCGCTGCGTGGAGTAGCTGCGCGGTCTCGGTCCCCTGCGGCTTCAACAGCGCGGGGCTACCGATGGGGCTGATGGTGTACGCCAAGCCCTTCGACGAAGCCAAGGCCCTGCGCGTCGCGCGCGCCTTTGAGCGGGCGACGCCGCACCACTTGCGCCGGCCGGAAGCGTTCGAGCTTGGCGGCGCATAGGGGCCAAGGACCCACAGCACTGCAGCAACCACCAGCCCTTGGTCAGGGTCTCGCAGGGAATGCCCACGAACCTCTCCCACACCGCGAGCAACTCGACTGGGGCCGTCACACGGCGAGGCTATCAGTTTCGGGAAGGGTTCGAAGCGCTCCGCATCGCCCGTGGTGATACCGGTACGGCTGCCCCTTCATGATCGATCAGGACTACGACCATCGGCTCAGCGCCAACTCGGCTACCTGCGGCGACCGGAGGTGGCGTAGATCTTCAGGTCGGCGCGTAGCTGCAGGCTCTCACCGCGGTTTTTGGCTGCACTGATGGCGTCGCGCAGGCGCTGCAAACCGGCTTCGAACTCCTCCGGTGACAGCAACGTGAGCTGGGAGGTCGACTCACGCGTGAGCGCACCGCTGTTCAGATAGGCCTGGGCCATGGCGGTCTGGTCGATGCGGTGGCCGACCCGCGAAGCGCAGTCGTCGAAGCCGGCCGCGCCCATCCATGCGCAGATCGTCGCGGGAGCCGGGTAGCGCGCGCGGTCCAGCTCCAGCGTGCGCTCGAAGTACTCGTAGACGTACCAGTCTTCGCGTCGCTGGCCGGGTCCGAGTCCGAGTCCGAAGATCATCAACTCGCCACCGGGCCGTAGGACCCGGTAGGCCTCCGTCACGAAAGCTGCGCCGTCGTCGAAGTGGTGTAGCGCGTTGACGACGAACACCCGCTCGAAGCTGCGCGCGACGTCGGTCAGCTCCTTGATCAGGGCGTGCGAAAGGCCGTTGACGCCGTCTCCGCGGTCGAAGCGGACCAGGGTGACGCGCTCGCGGCGTTCGATGGTGATGTCGCTCATGGGGCTCGGGTCCGGTGGTGGCGCTCTTGGCCGGTTGCTAATCTTGGTCGAGCGTCGCGAGCACCTTGCGCACAGCTTCGTCGATGCGGTTTTGGCAGCTGGCCGAGGGCCCGTCGCAGGGCATGGTTGTGCAGACGTTGAGGGCGGCCTTGAGGCCGTCGCATTCGGCGGCGCAGTGGGCGCAGCCTGCGACGTGGGACTGCATGGTGGTGCACAGGTCGTCGGAGAGCTCGCCCTCCAGGTAGCGCGAGAACGTTTCGCGAATGTCGGGGCAGGCGCTGGGCGTTGGGGTGGCGTTGGGGGCGAGCAGGGCCCGTAGCTCTGCGCGCGCACGGTGCAGGCGGCTCTTGACCGCCGCCACGCTGATGTCGACCACTTCGGCGACTTCCTTGGCGCTCAGGCCTTCCACGTCGCGCAGGAGCAGCACCTCGCGCTTTTCCGGTTCCAGGCGGCTGATGGCGTCCTGCACCTGGCGCCAGAGTTCGCGTGACTCGACTTCGCTGTGGGGGTCAGGGCGGCCCGAGTGCAGGCCGCTGTCGCCTTCGTCGAGTTCTTCGAAAGGCTCTTCGTGGCTAGGGGCGAACTTGCTCTTGCGCCTGCGTTTGATGCAGAAGCTGCGGGTGACCGTGTAAAGCCAGGTGGACAGCGATGAGGCGCCGCGGAAGTCGCGGAAGCTGCGCGCCAGGGTCAACATGGTGTCCTGCAGGACTTCTTCGGCGTCTTCGGGGTCGCGGCACATCTTCATGCCGAAGCGATAGAGCTGGGGCCGCACCGTGCGCAAAAGGTCTTCGAGCGCATCGTCGTCGCCGCTGCGGGCCCGCTCCAGCAGCGAGGCCGCGGTCGAGGTGTCGATGGTTTTGCCTTCGTCGGTTTGCATGGGTGCTGGTCTTCTAGTCATCTGTGTCTGCGGTTCTGGACAAAACTCGCCGATTGCTCGCCGAGTTTTGTCCAGAACCGCAGACACAGATGCCTAGGGTAGCTCGACTGCGCCGGCGGTGCAGCCGTCGCTCGGTCGCCGATTGTCGCGCTGGTCGAAGGGGGGACAGCTCTGTCCGAGACCCCGAGCGGGGCTGCCCGTGGCCCGTCGCCCGTGGCCCGCTGTCCGTCGCGATCCTCGGTTGCCGAATCGGTGCCTTGCTCAGGCCTTGATGCCCAGCAGTGCCTGTTGCATTTCGTCCTCGCTGCGGACCACGGCGAGGTTGGCCTTGAAGGCGTGCAGGGCGCTGATGCGTTCGACGGTCTCGGTCGAGAGGTCGGTGTTGGAGCCGATGATCTCGCGCCCGGCGGCGTAGCCCACGGGCGCGCGATGCACCGTCGGGGTCGCTTGCGAGCGCACGCCGGGCGGTGGTGTGGCCTCGGTGGCAACCTCGCGTTGGGCCTGGAAGCCTTCGGTGTGAACGTTGGCGACGTTGTGGGCCGAGCGAGCCTGGCGCGCGCTGGCGACCTGGAGGCCCGAAAGAGCGATGGAGCTGGCCTTGCCGATCACGACGCTCCTTCAATCGGCCGATCGGCATGAAGCTCGAGCGAAAAAGCGTCTGCTGACAACATTTTCCGGTTACAGGTCGCAGCATTGGCTACCATGGTAGCCATGCGAGTCGCTTCGATCGTGCTGGCCATTTCGGCGTTGGGCTGCGGGGCGGTGCAGCGGCCCGACGGTGGTGAAGGGCTTTTGCCCAAGGGCAGTGAAGTGCCGGAGCTGAGCGCGGCCGACCAGCAGGGTCGGCCCGTGGCGCTTCGTGGCCTTCAGGGGCAGCCGGTGGTGGTCTACTTCTACCCCAAGGACGGAACCCCCGGCTGCACGGAGGAGGCATGCGCTTTTCGCGACGCCTGGACGCGCTACGAGCGCGCCGGGGTGCGCGTGATCGGGGTTTCGGCCGACGACGCGGCCGCCCATCGCGAGTTTAGCCAGGAGCATGGGCTGCCCTTTTCGCTGATCGCCGATCCGGAGCACGTCTGGTCGCGGGCGTTCGGCGTCGGGACCTTCTTGGGCATGACCTCGCGGGTGAGTTTCCTGATCGGTCGCGATGGACGGGTGGCCAAGGTTTACGCTGACGTGGATCCCGGTGTCCATGCCGATGAGATCCTGAAGGACGTGGCCCAGCTCAAGTGATGACGCGGTCTCGCGTGATGAGGTGGCGATGGGACGTGCAAGTGAGCCCAGGGGGGTGGACCGGGTGCGGCTGAGCCAGGTCGCTCCCGATGACGAGGCGGAGTTTCTCGCGGCCGTGCGCCGGAGTCGGCGTTTGCACCGGCCCTGGGTCCATCCGCCCGCCACCTCGAAGGCGTTTCGAGGCTATCTGGAACGCACGGCCGATGATCGCTTCGTGGCCTTGGTCGCGCGGGTGCAGGGCGGACAGCTGGCGGCGGTGGTCAACGTGAGCGAGATGGTGCGCGGCGGTTTTTGTAGTGCCTATCTGGGCTACTACGCCTTCGAGCCCTTTGCGGGGCGGGGCATGATGACGCGGGCTCTGGCGCAGGCGATCTCCATGGCCTTTGGGCACTACGGCCTGCACCGCCTGGAGGCCAATATTCAGCCCGGCAATGCCGCTTCCAGGGCGCTGGTGCAAAAGCTGGGCTTCGAGCTCGAGGGCTTTTCGCAGCGCTACCTGAAGGTGGGCGGACGCTGGCGTGATCACGAACGCTGGGCGCTGCGCAAGGAAATCTGGCGTCCCAAGACGCTTCTGGGTCAGATACTACACAGCGGACGCCAGCCGTAGTATCTCTCGGTCATGGATGCCGACGAATCCCTCTGTGCGCTGGCGGACCGCGAGTGCGTGCCCTGCCGCGGCGGTGTGCCGCCCTTGACCGAAGAAGAGCGGGCCCCGCTGCTCAAGCAGCTTTCGGAATGGCGCGTGGTCGATGGACACCACCTGGAAAAGAGCTACGCATTCCCGGACTTCGCGAGCGCGCTGGCCTTCGTCAACCGCGTCGGCGACGTGGCCGAAAAAAGCGGCCACCATCCGGACTTGCACCTGGCCTGGGGCCGCGTGCGCATCGAGATCTGGACGCACAAGATCAATGGTTTGACCGAGAGTGATTTCATTCTCGCGGCCAAGTGCGACGCCGTGCTCTGAATTTTGGCGCCCGCGCCATGGCCGCGGCGAGAAGGAGCCATCCCCACAGCCCGTTAGGGGGCCTTCTTCGCCCGGCGAGCGTCAGCTGGCAGCTCACCGGGTTGGCGGCGGTGTCCTGGGTCGCAAGCTCGACCCAGCGTTCGTTGCCGCAGAAGCCATTGGTCCGGCTGCAGCTTGGCTGAAGCTGAAGCCATCGACCGAAAAACGACGAGATTTCCTCCGAGGCTTGACCCCGCCGCAGCGCTGCCGAGAGGCTCAGTAGATCGACCGTGGCGGCCATGGCAGCTCGCTGCAGTTCCTCGCTCTGGCTGCAGTCGTCCAGCGAACGCGAATGGGGCAGGCCGTCGCGCGTTTCATCGTAGTCACCGAAGGTGGGGTCGACGAGGTTGAGTACCGCCACTACGCGTCGCAACTCGTACTCGTCTGAGCGAATGCAGTGCGAAAAGCTATCCTGCAGGACGTGCAGCGCGCGGCCCAGCCGGAAGGCCGGACCCCACACCGGAATCGAGACGCGTCCGTAAAAGTCCAGATAGATGAATACGGACTCGTTCTGCTCCCGCGGCGCGTGCGCGTAGGCGCGAGCGACTGCTTGCAGCTCGGCGCGCAGTGCCTGCCGCACACCCTCGAGGGCATTGGCATCCCCTTCGGGGCCGTCGTCTACGCTGGCCCGCAGGGCGTGGGCGTGCTGGGTCTCGTCTCTCGGGTCGAGGCGGTGGGCCCGGGCGTGCTCGAGGTCGGCCACCGAGTAGCCCTCGCCGTCGGGGTCGCGCACGCCGACGATCAGGCTCATCCAGACGAAGCGCCGGGTATCGTCCAGCGAGCGGCCATCGATGCCGTAGGTGTCCAGTAGATACTCGGCCAGGTCGCGCACCCGTTGTCCCTCCGGCAGCTCGGGTGTTCCAGCGGGCCAGGCATCGTGCTTCAGCAGCGCGCCCGACACGATCGTCTCGTGGCAGCCCTCGCGGAACGCACTGGCGGTGGAATAGGCCAATGCGGATGCGGGTGAGAGGGCGACTGCCATCACCAGGAGACCCCCGAACGGGTGCCCGATCACAGCGAGACCTCGAGGTAGACTGCCGTCCGGTACTCCACTTGCACGAGCGCAACTCCGGTCAAGACAGGCGCCACAATGGTTAGCGTGAGCGGATCCAGGCCCAAGCTCAGAGCATGGGTGAGCGGAAATCGCAGCCCCACCGGCCTGAAGTCCACGAATAGGCCCACGTTACCGGCCTTGTCCAGTGCGGCATCGTAGGCCAGGATTGAGGCACCCAGCGCGAGGCTGGTGCGAACACCTCGACCGTAGTAGAGGTGCTCGCCGCCGATGGCCAGGTTGACGGCGCCCGCTACGACATCGGATTCGAACTCCGTGGCTAGCCAAAGATCGTGCTCGACGTGGGCGAATATGCCCCAATTTGCCCAGCGTGGACCAAATCGCGCGGCGTAGCCGAAGCTGCCGGCCAGTGCGGACCGATCGGCCAGGTCACTGAGGACCGAGAGGTGAAGCTCGCCCTGCACGGGCCAGGCGATCCCCGACTCGGAATTGGGCATGGCACAGGCCGTTTCGGCCGACCACAGCGACAGCAAGATGGCCAACGCGGCGTGCTGCATTGCCGCTAGCAATCCTACGTTTGACCCCGCAGTGCAAGCGAGACGGGGCGGAAAGCGTCCGAGGGGAAGCCGCCCTACGAGGGCGGAACGGCGCGACGTCCGCTCACGATCACTTCTTCTCGGCCTTCGGCGGTGGTGTGGCGCACCAGGCGGTAGGTCGTGTTGCCGTCGGCGCGCGCCACCTCTGGAGCCGCCACGATCAGCTGCAGATCGAGGGCATGGCAGAGATCGAACAACACGCCCAGGTTGTCCCGCGACAGTCGGTTGGCTTCGTCCAGAAATAGCAAGCGTAGGCTTCCGAGCTTGTCGCGCGGTCCGAGCAGGTTCGCGTCGCGCTCCCATTCCGTCAGCACCACCATCATCAGCGCAGCGCCCACGCCGATGGCCTCGCCGGTCGAGAGCCGGGTCGGGTTGGCCGGCTCCCAGTTGTCTGCGCCCTGCCGGCGGATCTCGATGGCGAGCTCCACGTACTCGCGGTAGTCGAGCAGGCGCTGCCCTCCACTTTTGCCGCCGCCACCATAGCGCTTGAAGATTTCCTCGAGCGCGTCCTCGATGGGCAGGCTCGAAGAGAACAGCAGCTCTTGCGCGTGGCCCTCGCGCAGCGCTCGCAGGATTTGCTCCATGCGCTCGATCCGGCGGATTTCGATGCGCATTCCGTGGATGCTGCCGAACTGGATGCCCTCGAGCTGCTGGTTCAGCCTCCGCACTTGTCCGAGGGCGCGCCGCAACTGCACGTCGATGCCGCGCGCGACGTCTTCCGAGCTTCCGCGCAGCTCGCCTTCCTGCCGGTTGAGCCTGGTCTCCAGTAGGTCGAGGTGATCGCGCAGGCGCTCGAGCGCGATCAACGGATCGGCCACCTCCGCGATTTGCGCGGGTACGCGTCGGCCCAGAAAAGCGCGCACCGCTAGCCAACACTCGAGGTGGCCGGTCGTGTGGTCCAGCAGGTCGGGCAGCTCGTCGGCGCCGCGAGTACGCGTCACCCGATCGTGGAGCAGCTCGCGCTTGCTGGCGGCCTCGGCCCGCAGCTGCAGGCTGCTCAGTCCGTCACCGGGAGTCAATGCCAGCGCGCTGTGCAAAACGCCGGCGCCTTCGGCCGCTTCGCGCAGTTGAGCCCACTGTCGCTCGAGGGGCAGCGCGTCCGAAGCGCATGCGCTGTGGTGATTGCTTGCGCCCGAGGTGGCGCCTTCGGCCCGGGCGCGTCGCTCCTGTGCCAGCGCGCGTTCGGCGACGCTGGTCCGCGCGGCCTCGGCGAGTCGCTGCAGCTCTGCCTGTGTCGCTGCGAGCTGATGATCGAGGTCGCTCCTTTTGCCGTCGTCCTCGGCATCGAGCGCGGCCAGCTCCGCCCTGGCATGTTCCTGCTGCGCCTGCAGGTTTGCCCGGGCCGCTTGCGCCGTTTGTAGCACGGACGTGGCCGCCTCCCAGGCGCCGAGCGTCAATCCTTCCGCTTCGTCTGCCGTCTGTAGCTGCGCGCGGGCGCTCCGCTGCTGTTGCTCCAGGGCAGGCGAGAGCTCGGCCTGGGCATCGAGCGCTGCACGGGCGTCGTCGAAGTTGGCCGCGTGGCCCAAGGCGGCTGCGCCCTCGAGCGCGGTGCGCGCGCGGAAGCTGCGGTCGAGTTCTGCGCCGAGCTGCTCGACTCGGGCAGCGTGCCGCGCCACCGCGGCATCGTCCGGGGGCGGGTTGCGCAGCACATCGAGCAATGCCGAGACCGTGGTGCGAGCTGTCGACAGTCGCGTCAAGTCGCCACGCGCGCGCTTGAGCCGTGCGAGCTTTGCGGCCAGTTCCTGCGCCCGCTCCGCCTGATCCGGTGGCGCCAGTAGCTGGGCCTCGGGCAGCAGCCGTCGTAGCGTTTCGGCGCGGCTGCGCAGTGCCAGCAGCTGCGTGCGTGCCGCCTGCTGCTCGGCCTGTCGCGCGCGCGCCTGCTGTTCCCCGGTGGCGATCTGCGCTTGGAGGCTCGCTTGCTGCGCGCTCGGATCGCCGCCCAGCCATTCCTCCGCGTGCGTCCACAGCACGTCCGCATCGCGCCGCAGCTCGGCGTTCTGCCGGGTCTGTGCGGCGAGTTCTTCGAGCATCGCGGTATGCGTCGAAATCGCCCCACGCAGTTCGCGCAGCCGCGCTTCGCGTGCACGCCGTCCGAGGCGAGGAGGGCTGGGAAGTTTGGAAAGGCGGATGCCGTAGGCTTCGAGCGTTGCCAGCGGTTCTTTGCCCGTCGTGTCGGGCGGTTGCAGGTCGAGGCTCTGCGAGGCGGAGACCAAGTACACGTCGCCCAGCGTATGCGGTAGCCTTGTCAGAGCGCTTGCGGTCGCGTCCATGTCATCGACGACAAGCGCGTCGACCCACGGACCGAGCCGCGCTTCCACCCAGGCCGCATCTGCTGCATCCAGGTCCTCGAAGCGCGCAGCGAGCAACTCGGCGCCCAGTTCGTCGCGCACGCGCAATAACTCCGCGTCATAGACCGCCCCGCCGCGGCCCAACTCGGCCGCCTGCGCCTGTAGCGCCTCGCGCTCCGATTCGAGTGCGTCACGGCGTCCGGCCAGTTGCATGTGCTCTGCCATTAGACGGTCGCGCAGGGCGAGCAGCGCCGACCGCGAGTCGCGCGAGACATCGAGTCCCGTCTGCGCAAGGCGCTCGGCGGCCTTGGCCGCCAAGTGAAAGCATGCGCCCCGTTGTTCGAGGGCGACGTATCGCTCGCGCAGTCCGTCGAGCTGCTGCTGTGCGAGCAGTGTCTCGGGCGCTGGATGCAGCAGGGACTCCAGGGCTTGCTGCTGCCGCTCCACCTCCGACAACAGGTCGGCCACCAGGTTGGGATCCTCGGCTGCCTCGAGTTCCAACCCGAGCGAGGCCAAGAGCTCGCGGGCAGCGCGCTGACGCGTCGCGAGCCGCTGTGCGCCGCGCTGTTCCTCTTCGAGCTGCTCGAGCCGCGCGCTGTCGGCCTCCAGCTCCGAAAGGCGCGCCAGGTGCGCCCGCGCCAGTCCATGCCGATCGTGGGAAGGCGGCGTGTCCTTTCTACGATCGGCGGTGAGCAGGTCACAATGCTCGAGCACGTCGAGCGCTGCGAGCGCGCTCGCGTATTCCTGCCGCCGCGCCTCGAGGTCACGCCCCTGCCGCATCAGGCTCGCCCGCTCGGTCTCGAGTTCCGCGTGCGTCTGCGTCAGCTGCTCGAGCGCCGCTGCTACCTCATCGAGTGCCAACTGGGGCCTATCGAGCAGCTCGCGCGCCTCCGTGATGCACCGCTGCAGCTCGGCATGGGCGTGGGCCCGGCGCGCCAGCTCGGCGACGCCTTGCTGCAGATCGGCGAGCCCGCGGCTGGCGCGATCATAGGCCTCGAGCGCCCGGGCGCGCGCCTGCTTGGCTGCGTCGCGCGCCTGCGCGCGCTCGAGCTGGGCCGATGTCGCGGCCGCCAGCTGCTGATCGAGCGCGGTGCTCGCTGTGTCCAGTTTGGCCAGGCGTTCGGCAAGCTCGGCGGCTCTGGCGCGGCGCTGCGCGTGCACCTCGAGCTGCGCCAGCTGCGCGCGGGCCTGCTCGAGCGCCTGGCCGGCCGCAGACTCCCTTTGAGCGAGCTGCGCGGCCTCTTCGGTTCGCGCCGCCTGCTCATGCTGCGCCCGCTCGAGCGCGCCCGCGGCGTCGCGCACCCGCGCCTGGGCTTCCACGCTCGCAAGTCGCGTGGCGTGAAGCGCGGCCGAGAACATCGCCAGTCCAGCCTCGTAGATCGCGCTGATCTCGCGTTCGAGCTGTCGCGACTCGAAGACCTCGGAGCGCGTACGCCTGCACGACTCCAGATTGTCGCGCATGCGCGAGAGGGTATCGGATAGGCCTGTTTCTTCCCGCAATAGAAAGCTGCGTAGCTCCGTTCCGAGCGCGCGCGAAATTCCGCCCGTCATGCTCGTGCGCAAGAGGTCGTTCCACTTGTTGCGCTCTTCTTCGCGTGTGAGGCGCAGCGGCGTGATGCCCCGCTCGAAGAGCATCGCGAAGTAGTCCTTGGTGGTACGGAAGATCTGAATGGAGCCATTGGCGGCGGCAACTGCGGTCTTGATCTCCGCGAGTTCGGGTACGTGGTCGCCGTCCTCCCTGCGCACCAGCAGCAGCTCCGACAGGCGTGTTTCCGGCGACAAGCCCGTGATCGCGAAGGCGGTCGGCACGACCGTGGGTTCGGTGGTGCGCGCAAGGCATACGCCGAGCACGACGCGCTCACCGTCGAGGTCCAGGTCGAGCGCCGCGTAGGATGGGCGGCCGGGCTCGCCCAGGCGCCCCCAGATGCCGCGATCGCCCCCGGTTGCGCCGCTCTCACCCAGGTTGGTGAAGCGCAGCCGCGTCATGTCCGGCAAGAGCACCACATAGGCGGCGATCATCACGGTGGTCTTGCCGGCGCCGTTTCCGCCCTCGAGTGCGGTCACGTGGCGGTCGAGCAGATAGCGCTCGTAGAAGACGCCCTTCCAGTTGACGAGCACGAGCGCGGCGACGCGCGTCCGGCTCATGCCGGCTCCTCGGCTTCGTCTGCCTCTTCTTCCGGCGCTTCGATGTCGGGCTCCGCAGGCGCCGAATCATCGGGCGCATCGGGCGCATCGAGACCTATGTCGTCGCCTTCTTCCTTCTCCAGCGGGGCCAGCGCCACTTCGCCCTGCGCCACCAACTTTGCCAGCGCCTCGGCGGGCTCGGACAGGCCGCGCACGGGCTCTGCAAAGCGCATCAGCGACGAGCGCAAACGCACGCGGTCCGCCTCGGGCAGATCCACAAAGCCCATGCTCGCGAGCCGGCGCACCGCTTCTGCCACGCGCTGACGGACATTGCGCTGCGCGATCCGTTCGTCGAAGCGTTTGCGTTTGCTCGGATTGAAAGCGGCGACCAGCGTGTCGGTGCCGAGCACGGTCGACAGCTGTGCCACCAGCTCCTCGTGGGTCACGGCCCCGCCGCGCTCGATGGTGGACGGATCGAGGTACAGCAATGCCAGCGCTTGCCCGACGAGCATGTCGGTGCCGCCGAGCTGTTTGCGCGAAACCTTGTCCCCCGTGGGCAGTAGGTAAAAGTAGCCGTCGGTCTTGTGAATTAACTCGCAGCCGTAGCGCCGATAGAATTCCTCGAGCAGCTCTTGGGCATCGAGGAGCAGCGCGTACCAGTCGGTGTCGTCGCGATCGACGTGTCGCCCCCGGCGCAGTGCGACGTCCAGGTCCGGGAAGGCCGGGTCCATGATCACGTCTTGTAGCAATGCGTAGCCCGATTTATTCACTGCTATCTCCCGGATCGAGCGACCACTCCTCGATTACCAGCCCGTCGCCCGCCGCCACCCACGCCCGATCGATCTCGCTCTGTGCGCGTGCCAGCTGCGCGGCCTTGTGCGCCACGCGACCGGCCTCGACAAAGCGCTCGGGAGCGGGCAGCGCCTCGGTCACCAGCGCCGTGACACTCGACAGGGCCCGTGCCCCTTGCTCGAGCGCCCCTTGAACCCGTTCGGTCAGGATCGCCTCGCGATCTTCGCCCTCATCGGGCGCCAGTGGTTTCTCGCGCGGTGCCCGCGGTCGCACCACCTTTGGCTTGTCGGGCACGCTGACCACGGTCCGCAGCATTTGCAGAGGTCCTGCAGCGGAGTGGGTCAAAGCAAAGCGCGCGCCTCGACCCGCCAGTTGGTCGCGCAAGCGCTGCGTGAGCGCGCGCGAAGGGTCGAGGCGCACCACATCGCGCAGGTAGCGATGCACATACTGAAAGTAGTCGGAGAAAGCGCGCTGGCGCGCCGCACCCCAGGCCGCGATGCGATCGACCTGATCCATCAGACGCCGTGCGGCGGCCTCGGCCTCTGGTTGCCCTGCGGCGATCGCGTGCTCTTCGATGTCCTGAAGCAATGCGAGCAAGTGGGTCGAATCGCGCAGTAGCACGTGGTTGAGTTCCTGCAGGGTTGCGCTGGTGGCATCGAGCAGCGCCTGGCAGCGCGTCAGCGCTGCGAACCAATCCTCTTCGAGCAGGCGTCGAATCTCCGAACGAAAATCCTCTTGCTGCAGATCGAGCCCGCGCTGGCGACGTTCGATGCCATCCACTAGCTCGGCGATGGTGACCCGCAGCGGTCCGACCACGGCCGTCTGCCAGCGCTCTGCATCGGGCGAGTCGCGCGCCGCGTCGCGTACCTGCTCGAGCGCGCCGCGCAGGCTGCTGGTCAGCAGCAGCAGGCTTTCGCGCGTGAGCACACCATCCTCCAGGTAGAACTCCACGATGCCGAGCGCCAGGCGCGACAGCGTGAACTCGCCCGCGCGGGTGACCCCTTGACCATCGACGCGCGCCAACAGGCGCTGCTCGCGCAGCCGCTTGATCGCGTGGGTCGCGCGCCGCTTGCGTTGATCGGCCTCCGGCATGAGCAGAAGGCTCGCCTCGATGAAGGTGTCCTCGAGCTGGGCCTCATTGAACGACGTCAGACCACGGCCCTGGGTCTGCAGATGCAGCGCCACCAGGAAGCCCAGCTCGAGCGTGCTGAGCTGCAGGCTGACCTGCTGCTGTGCGATCAAGCGAAGGATCTGCTCGTTGCTGCGCGCAGGGAGGGCCATCGGGCTGCCGTCTATATCGCGGTCCCAGGGCGGGCGCGAGCGCCAAGCGCGGATTGCGGTCGTGAGGTCGGTGGGCGGGGCGCGATCGGCCTGATTCTGGTGAGATGGCCCGCAGTGCTCCGGCCGCGCCTGTGGGCAGGCCTTCAGCGCAGAGGTGGGGGATCGTGGCCGTGATATCCCGAAATTGGGACGTGCCCGGCGCCTTATCGCTGGTAGGGATTCCGCAGCAGCGCGTCGAGCGACTTGTTTTTCGGCGCAGGCGCTGCTGGCGGCTCGCTGGCGGTTGCCTCGGTTTCCTTCGGCTGTCCGGTCGCTTTCCTTGATTCAGACTTGGCAGCCGTGCCCGTCTCCCTGCGCGCAGCGGGCCTGCGGGCCGTACGTTCCTTCTTGCCAGCCGCGGAGGTGGGCTTTGCCGGGGCTGGCATCGGCTCGACCTTGGCGGCCGACTGCGTTTCGGGTTCCGGTGCGGCGAGGTCTTCGGCTTCGAGTTCGGCTGGCTCTTTCAGTAAAGCCTTCGGCTCGGCGGAAACCGACTCGGTGACGGTCTCCTTTTCGGCCTGCTGCGGCGCTGCCGGTTGACTCGAAGGAGCCATCGATTCAACTGTGAGCCCAGGAGCGTCGGCGACCATCAAGTACCCGAGCAGACCCAGAACCACGACACCGAGGATGCCGGTAATCACCAGTGGCAGTCGTCGCGCCGATTTGCGCTGGGCGGCCTTGCGCTGGGCCGCATAGGATGGGTCGAGCGCACCCAGGGCCGGCGGTGGCGCCACCACCGGGGCCAATCCGGGCTGGGAGGCACGGACGCCCATGCCAGCCGACGTTGCGCTGGAGTAGACCCCGCTGAGCTTGGAAAAACTCCGCGACGATGCCGACAGTGAAAGCTCCGAGGGCATCGAGGGTTCAGAAACAGAGTCCAGCTCGAATGGTCCGGTGCCCTCGGCCTGGCGCGCTAGCATGGCCTTGGCGCTGTTGATCGTTTTGCGGTCGCGCTCCAGTTTGGCCGAGGCGAACTTCTCAACAGCTCGGCTGACCGCCCGCAACGATGCCAGGCCGCCGACCTGGGAGGCTGCCTCCTCGACGGCCATCACGAACTCTTCAGCCGTGGCATAACGCCTGTCGGGATCCCGTTCGAGCGCCTTGAGCACGACTGCGTCCAGCGGCGCCAACTCGGGCACCACCGAGGAGGGCGCGGGAATCTCGTCGTGCAGCAATTTGTGTAGCGTCGACGCCGTGGTCTCACCGCGGAAGAGGCGCCGGCCCGTCAACGCCTCCCATAGAATTGTGCCCGCCGAGAAGAGGTCGCCGCGCGAGTCGCCCTTGCCGGTCGAAGCCTGCTCCGGCGGCATGTAGGCGAGCTTACCTTTGACCTGGCCGTCGCGGGTGTGGGTCAGACGATCTTCGGCCTTGGCGACGCCGAAGTCGGTCAGTCGCGCGACCCCGTCGCGACCAACCATGACGTTGTGTGGCGAGACGTCGCGGTGGACGAGCTTGAGGTGCTGGCCGTGTTCGTCGCGTAGGTCGTGGGCGGCGCCCAAACCATTGAGGGTGTCGACCACGATGCGCAGGGCCACCGGCACAGGCAGCCGCTCGCCCGCCTTGTAGGCTCCTGAAAGCATGGCACCCAGGTGGTCGCCCTCGATGTAGTCCATCACCAGGTAGAAGCCGGTCTCGATGGTGTCGCTGATGTCGGTGGTGGGAACCACGTTCGGATGGCGAATGCGCGCCGCCAGGCGAGCCTCGTCGAGGAACATTTTGATGAACTCGTCCTCGTAGGCGAGGTTTGCGTGCAGCACCTTCAAGGCCACCAGGCGTTCGAAGCCGCCGACGCCGTGCGCGCGCGCCACATAGACCACGGCCATGCCGCCGGCTGCGAGTTTCGAAAGGATCTCGTAGCGACCGAGCCGGTGACCGGGCCTGAGATGGCCGGAGCCGGTACTTGGGCTAGCTGGCACGGCGGTCATGACGAAGCTGCGATTCCCCGTTCACGAAACGAACCTTGGCTGGTGAATTCGAGATAGTCCCGTTTGGACGGCCGAATGCACGAGGCGATCTTAGCATAATTGAAACGGCGGGGGACAACTCTGCAATTGCCACGTAGATAACTGAAAGTGTATGGGAGAGGGCGCCTACAGCTTACAGGGGTGTGCGCGGCCTGGGCAGGTGTGGGGTTGCGGTAGAGGCTTGCGTACGACCACAGGCGCGGCAAACTCGCTCTTCATATGGACGCCATCGAGCTTTTGATCAACCGCAGCTCCCAGGGAAAGCTTCAGGATCCGGCCCCCGATGAGGAGACGCTGCGTCTGTGCTTTGCCGCCGCGGTTCGCGCCCCCGACCACGCCAACCTCAGGCCCTGGAAATTTCAGCTGATCGCGGGCGAGGCGCGCCGCAGTCTGGGTCAGGCCCTGCGTGATTCGCTCGCGAGCCGGGCCCCCGAGAGCAGTGAGGAGGAACTGCAGAAGGCGGCGCAAAAGAGCCTGCGCGCGCCCCTGATCATCGTGGTTTCGGCTTGCACCCGCCATCACCCCAAGGTTCCTGGGGTCGAGCAGTTGCTGTCGGCGGGGGCTGCGGCCCAGAGCATCTTGTTGGTGCTGCAGGCGCGCGGTTTTGGTGGCATTTGGCGCACGGGTCCGGCGGCCTACGACCGCGCCCTACACCGGCGCCTCGGGCTCGGCGAAAACGAGTCGATCGTCGCTTTTATCTACGCCGGCACGCCCGCGGCAGATCCCCCGCCCATCGTACGCCCCGATCCCAGCGTCCATGTCGAGCACTGGGAGGGTTGAGTCCGGGTGCGCAGCTCAGCCCGCGGGCAGCGCCAGCAGGGCATCGACCAGGTCAGCGACCGAGGCGTAGCGGGGCCAGCGCCGGTCGTGGGCGAAATCCCCGGCGGCGTCGATCAGGGCGCCGTGCATGCCAACCGCCCGGGCGCCGAGCACGTCGACCGCGGGGATGTCACCGGCATAGACGCTGCGTTCGGCGGTGACGCCCATGCGCTCGAGCGCGCGTTCGAAGATCGCCGGGTCGGGCTTGCGCACGCCTTCGAGTGCCGAGTCGATCACGAGCTCGAAGTAGGACGACAGTCCGACGCGTTGGAATAGCTGCTCGAGGCGTCCTTCGGAGTTGGAGATGACCCCCAGGCGCACGCCTGCGGCGCGTGCCCGCTCCAGCGCCAGCGGCACGCTTTCGGGGACCTTGCGCCAGAAGTAGAAGTCCAAGTGCGCCCGTCGCAGGTGGGGTAGCAGCGCCTCGACGCGTGCGGGCTCCAGGCCCGACAGCTGCAGCAGCTTCACCATCAGCGCATCCCAGCCGCTCTGGTGGCTGTCGCCCTGCAAAAGGCGCTGTTGGTAGCTGCGCTTGGCGCAGTGCAGCGCCGCCCCGATGGCTACGGCCGAAACCGCTTCGCCCGCCTCGGCCAGGGCTGCCGACACCGCCTCGGGGTCCAGAAAGCAGAGCGTGTCCCCGGCGTCGAGCAGGAGCGCCTGGGGCCGCTGCGCAAGCGTCAGCGCGGCGTTCACGGTTGCGCGCTCACAGTCTGTCGGCATTGTGGCAGCGTCACGACAGCCACCTGGGTAGCACGTCTGCAACACCGGGGCGATCTGGCAACGCTCGCCCAGCCCGCCTATGCTTGCGCCCGGCGGCTTCGTGCGGAGTCGCCCTCCCACAGTGATGCGCTGCAACATCTGCCGACAGCCATGCCCGGGCGAGCCCGAGCGCGGTCGCGTGCGTTCCAACGTCCGCAAGTTCCAGAGCGAGATCTTCGAGCTCTGGCGCTGCCCCCACTGCAAGAGCATCCACGCCTGCGACGAGGTGGACCTGGCCCACTACTACGCCGACTACCCCTTCCACCATCTGGGCGCGACCGACGTGGATTGGATGATGCGCGCCATGTACGACAACCTGCTGTCGCGCCTGCGCCAAGCGGGCCTGGACGAGCAGCAGGCGGTCATCGATTACGGCTGTGGTAGCGGTCACTTTCTGAGCTTTCTGGAGTCCCGGGGCTATCAGGACCTGGCCGGCTACGACGAATACTCCGAGGGTTTCGCCGACGCGGCCGTGATGCAGCGGCAGTACGATTGCGTGATGACCCAGGACGTGATCGAGCACGTGCCCGAGCCGCTCGAGCTGGTCGAGACGCTGCACGGCCTCGCCAAGCCCGGCGGCATCGTCGTGATCGGCACGCCCAACGCCGAAGCCATCGATCTGCAGAATCCCGAGCCGCGCGTCCACACCCTGCACCAGCCCTATCACCGCCATATCTTGAGCAAAACAGCGCTGCAGGCGCTGGGCGCGGATTTCGGCTGGGAGCTTCTGAAGTACTACCCGACGATGTATGCCAACACGCGCGTGCCCTTCGTCAACAGCGCCTTCGTCAACCACTACTTCCGCTGCTTCGACAACAACTGCGACCTGGTGATCGAGCCGATCAAGGCGAGCAGCTGGAAGCTTTTCACCCCCGCCACCCTGGCCCACGCGTTCTTCGGCTCGGCCTGGGCGCCCGAGAGCGATGTGATGGCGATCTTCCGCCGGCCTTGAAGCCCGCGGGCTGTCGAGCAGCGGCTACCGCTCGCCCGACACGTGCTGCCGGATCGACGTCACCAGCGCCAAACCGTGGAGTTCGTCCTCGCGCAGCAGCAGGATGCGCCGCTTGAGTTCTTCCGGCAGTGGCGTGCCGTCGATTCCAGCGGCAAAGATCAGCTCGGCGGCCGCCGAGGCCGTGGTCGACAGGGGCATCAGGATGGGAGCGGTCAGCTGCGGTAGCTCGTGGTCAATACGCAGGGCCAGCTCCAGGCCGTGGCTCGTGTCGCCATCGCGGGCGCGAACGGCGTTGAAGGGGATCAGCAGCACGTCGGGCTGCGGCCGCTCGTCGCCCAGCGCCCGCAGCACCTCATCGTCGCTCGACTCCGAGGCGATGATGGTGGCTTGGTCCATGTCCAGGCCGGCCTGCTCCAGGCGCCTGAAGACCTTGTCGCGGATTCGGCTGTGGTAGGGGCGGACGACGGTGACGCGTGACTGCAAGCTCAATAGTGGCGCTCCAGGACGTACCAGCCGAAGGCGCGTAGCAGCATTTTTGCAAGCGAGTCTTCGACCAACGGTTCCAGTTTGCCCCAGCCTTCTTCAACCAGGCCCCGGGCCTGCTGCGCGCAGGCCTCGATGCTATTGCAGCTCTCCAGCTTGTCGACCACCTGGGCCACGACCGCCGGATCCTGCGGCTTGCTGCTCAGGGTCTTCCACAGCCAGGCGCGATCGTCCTTGGGCAACGTGCCCAGTGCCTTGACCACCGGCAGCGTCACCTTGCCCTGCATCACGTCTTCGGCCTTGGCCTTGAGGTCGCCCTTGAAGCCGCGCAGGTTCAGCACGTCGTCGATGATCTGAAACGCGAGCCCCAGGTCCTCGAAGAACTGCCCCAGGCCCTCGATCTGAGCCTCGTTGCCGCCGCCTGCGATGGCTCCCATGCGCGCCAGGCATCCGGCCGGTGCTGCGGTTTTGAGGCGGTGCACCGCCAGCACGCGATCCTCGAGCGTGGAGGCGTCGCCACTCTCCACCACCTCGTCCATCATGTATTCGAAGCCGTCGATGTCGATGGCCTGGCCGGCATGGCCGGCGCGCAGGGCCTCGAAGTACAGTTCGTAGATGCGGATCTGATCGGCGTCCGAGACCAGCTCCGAGTTGAGCAGGTGGATGCCGATGAAATAGGCCGCGGTACCGGAGTTGATGGCCTGGGGTTCGCCGTAGATGAGATGGGCGGTCTTGCCGCCGCGGCGCGTCACGGATTTATCCTGGACGTCGTCGACGATCAGCGAGCCCACATGCATCAGCTCGGGTAGCGCGATCCATCTGACGAACTGCCGTGAGTTTCCACCCACGATGTCGCAGCAGGTGATGGCGGCGTAGGAGCGCCAGCCCTTGCCGCCGCGGTCGACGATTTCGCGGATCGGATGCAGATGGGTGCGAGCGTACTGGTCGACGTCCACCCCGCGCATGTACTGTTCGCGCTCGCGCGAGGCGATCAGCAGCTGCGCCTGGGCGTAGTCGGGCTTCATCGGCAGCACGCGCTCCACCGACTCGCGCACCACCTTGCCGACCTCTTCGAAGAAGCCCTCGAGGTCCTCGTAGGGCGCGTAGCCACTGCGCTCCACGATACCCACGCCCGTCACGGCCCTGCCGCCGACGCTGCCCTGGGCCTCGATGCGCCCCTCCCAGAAGGAGGGTTTGGAGATCAGGGTGATGAACTCCTGGTCATCGAACGCAGCCTCGACCTGCAGCTCGATGCCGGCCTCGGGCACGGCGACGCTCCAGCCCACCGGATACTCGAAGAAAGTCTGGGTGCTGCGCCACATGCGCCTGACTTCGAAGCGGATGTCTTTGAAGACGCGGCGCTCGCCGTCGGGGGCGATCACGATGGCCCAGCGACCGGCCACGGCCGGCACGTTGGGGTAGAGCTCATCGTAGACGCATAGCTCGCTGCCGTCGTCGAGCTGCACACTCAGCCAGTCCCAGGCCACCTGGCGCTTTTCGTGCTTGGCCCGACGCTCAGCCTGACGGCTCTTGCGCGTGGCCTCGTCGAGGGCCGCCTCGGCCGCGTCATCGACTTCTTCTTCGCCTTCGCCACGCCCAAATTCGTGGTCGTACCAGCCCTGGCCTTCGCTGATCGCGTGGGTGACGCCGCGCACGGTGACGCTGCCCTCGAGCCGGCAGCGCGGCACGAAGTAGTAAAACATCGCCTCGTCGTCGGAGCCGCGCACGACGCCGTCGTCGCCGTGGCGCACCGGCTTCTTCAGCAACTCGAAGGTCAGCTCGAGCCCCACCCCCTGACGCCGATCCTGCAGCTGCAGCAGATAGCGCCCGTCTTCGAGCTTGCGAAAGCGATCGGGACCGTATTGCAGGTCGAGCTTGCGCTGGTGCACGAAGACCCGACCCTCGAATAGACGGTCGGGGTAGGGCACGTTTCCGCGCTCCAGGATCTCACATAGCGCCCGGTTGAGCTTGTGATCCTTGCCGCCGAGGCCGCGTCGAATGCGTTTGAGACCCTCCTGGGGGGCGGTCTCATCCACACGCGGCACGAAATAATTCGTGCCGCTGTCTGCGTCCATCAGCGCCCACGTCAGAGAGTGGGCGTAGAGAGGATCGCGAGTCTCCGGGTCGTAGCCCTTGACCTGCCTGAAAAACGCCGCGAAAAATGAGAACCGACGCCCATCCGCGACGACATGACCGTTTTGGTACCACCATTCGGTCGTCGACGAGGCGTGAGGTAGGTCGTGGGTCTGCAGGTCGATCGGGCCGTCGCCGGGCCAATCGGAAGGAGCCGACGTCACCACTGCACCAGTCTTTCCTACGTTCCCTGTCGCCACTGCTACCAACCGTCATGGTAGCGTGTCAACTCGTTGTGCCCATAGCTGTTGCGCACGAGTGAATCATTTTTCTCGACGAAGCGTCCCTTCACCCGCCATGTCCCACCGCATTTCCTTCATTCGTTGTGTCCCA
Source organism: Myxococcales bacterium (assembly GCA_029880325.1). Classification (GTDB taxonomy): domain Bacteria; phylum Myxococcota_A; class Polyangia; order Polyangiales; family JAFGIB01; genus JAOUOP01. The sequence continues at coordinate 33,408 of JAOUOP010000010.1, forward strand.
ATTCTCGGCGCGGCCTTCGCGCTCTTGAGTTCTTCATGGCTCGTCGCGCCGCCCGCCGTGCGCGCCGAAGACGGACCCTCCGCCGATGAGCTGGCGCGCCGCACCTTGCGTGCAGATTCCTTCGCATGGGAGGGCGCCAACACGCGGCTGCGCATGGTTTTGGTCGGAAAAGACGGCAAGCGTCGGGAGCGCTCCATGGAGGTCGTGGCCCGCCGACACCAGGGACTGTTGCAGACGCTGGTGCGTTTCCTGGCTCCCCAGGAGCTGGCGGGGACCGCCTTTCTGATGCGCGAGACGGGCAGCTCCAGCTCCGAGCAGTACATCTACCTCTCGGGTCTCAAGCGCACCCGCCGCGTGGTGGGGCGCGAGCGTGAGGGCAGCTTCATGGGCAGCGACTTCAGCTACGCCGACATGCAGCGCATCGATCCCAAACACACCCGCCAGCGTCGCCTGCCGGACGACAAGGTGGGTTCAGTCCCCACCTTTGTGCTCGAGACCACGATCGCCGAGGGGGCTGGCTCGCGTTACGGCAAGCTGGTGACCTGGATTCGCAAGAGCGACTTCGTGGCCATCCGCACCCGCTTTCACGACCGCTCGGGCAAGCTGGTCAAGACCCTCTACGCGCGCAAGGTCAAGCAACTGGAGGGCAAGCCGGTGGTGGTGGAGGCGCGCATGCAGAGCGAGACCGGCACCGCCACCGAGTTGCACATCGAGTCCATGCAGCGCCGCGACGATCTCAGCGACAGCATGTTCACACCGGCGGCCCTCGAGCGCATGTAGACAGCCCCGGGACGCCTTCTTTGGCGGCGTCCTTGTGGCGTCCCATCGTGACCGGCCGCGTAAAACGTAGTACTCCTTTGCGTCGTGGCCGTGCTCGACGACATCAAACAACTCTCCCAGGTGGGTGTGGGATTGTTCCGGAGCCCCGGCGCGCTATTGCGCGAGCTGGTCTTGCTGGCGCGCTCGAACCCCGAGAATTACTACGAGTTTCTCGGCGACGACGTGCTGGAGGCGCAGGATCAGGGCTTCGAGTTGGCCGAAAAGCCGCTGTGGCTGAACCTCGGCTACTGGGAACAGGCGCGCACCTATCCCGAGGCGGGTGCGGCGCTGGCGCGCAAGCTGGCCCAGGCCGCGCGCCTGGGACCGGGCGACGTGGTGCTCGACGCCGGCTTCGGTTTCGGCGAGCAGGACCTCTTGTGGGTCGGCGAGTTCGACGTGGCCAAGATCATCGGCGTCAACGTCACCAGCCTGCACGTGGAGGTGGCGAAGAAGCGCGTCGAGGCTCGCGGTCTCGCAGACCGCATCGACCTGCGCTTGGCCTCGGCCACCGAGATTCCGCTCGACGACGCATCGGTCGACAAGGTGGTGGCCCTGGAGAGCGCCTTCCACTTCGACACCCGTGAGGATTTCTTCGACGAGGCCCGGCGCATCCTCAAGCCCGGTGGCCGCCTGGCCACGGCCGACTGCGTGCCCTACCTGGGCGAGCACCCCTCGGGGCTCATCAACTGGCTGGGTTGGCGTCGCTGGGGCGTGCCCCAGGTCAACATCTACGACCGCGACGAATACGTTCGCAGGCTCGAGCAACACGGCTTCAAGGACGTCGAAGTCGAGTCGATTCGCCACCACGTATTCCCTGGCATGCACCGCTACGCCGAGCAGCGAAATGCCGGCGTGGCGATGCACGACGCGCGCGTGGAGATCAGCGAGGCCGACGTGCAGAGCTGCCTGGGCGTCGAAGTCTGGGCCAAGCAGGGTGGGCTCACCGACTACGTGATCTTCTCGGCCGTCAAAGCCTGAGCGAAAGCCATGTCCGCCGAGGGCGAGCGATGTGTGGTCTGCGGCGCAGCGCGGGCCGAGGATGCCGAAGAGGCCATGGTGCGCTGCAACGTGCGGCGTTTCCGCGACGAGCGCTTCGCCGTCTGGCGCTGCGCCCAGTGCCGCTCGATCCACGCCCGCGACGCGGTGGACCTCGAGCACTACTACGGCGGCTACCCGGTCTTCGACGCCGAGCTCGACTGGAAGCTGCGCGTGGTCTACGGCGCCATGCTGGGGCGCCTGCGCGAGGCGGGGTTAGGGCCCGAGCACGAGCTGCTCGACTATGGCTGCGGCAAGGGGCTATTGCTTTCGTTTTTGCGCGAGCAGGGCCAGGAGCACGTGTCGGGCTATGACCGCTTCGCCGAGGGTTATGACGACCCCCAGGTGCTTGGCAGGAGCTACGACTTCATCGTCACCCAGGATCTCATCGAACACGTCGCAGATCCTCACACCGAGTTGAAGCTCTTCGATTCGCTGTTGCGCCCGGGGGGGCTGATCAGCATCGGCACCCCCGACGCCGATGCCCTGGATCTGCAAAAGCCCGAGGACTTTGTCCACGCCCTGCACCTGCCCTACCATCGCCACATCCTGGCGATGCCGGCGCTCATCGCCGCCGGTGAAAAGCTCGGCTGGCGGGTCGTGCGCCAGTACCGGACCATGTACAACAACACGCTCGTGCCGACCATGAACCCGCGTTTCGTCCTGCACTACGTGCGCTGCCATGACGACGTCTTCGACCTGGTGGCCGAAGACATCCGCATCGACAGCTGGAAGCTGTGGAGCCCGATGACGCTCTTCTACGCCTTCTTCGGCTACTTCTTCGATCGCCACACCGACATCCAGGTGATCTTCCAGAAGCCCGCATCGCCCGGGGTGCAGGCCGCAGCACGGGAGGCGTCGTGACGGCGGCCGCAGCCGCAGCCTCAATGACCGACGCGACCATTCGCATCGAGTCGGTCCGGCGCACCTACGGCCAGGGCGCCTCGGCGGTGGAAGCCGTCAAGGGCGTGAACCTCGAGATCGCCGCCGGCAGCTTCGTGGCCATCGTCGGGGCCAGCGGTTCGGGCAAGAGCACCCTGCTGAACATGGTCGGCACCCTCGACCGCCCCACCGAGGGGCGCGTGCGGGTCGGCGACGTGGACCTCTACGCCCTCGACGACAACGCCCTGACGCGCTTTCGCCGCGATCGTATCGGCTTTGTCTTTCAGTTTTTCCATCTGCTGCCCATGCTCAGCGCCCTGGAAAACGCCATGTTGCCGCTGGAGCTGGCCGGCCGTGGCGGCCGTGAAGCGCGCGCGCGGGCCCTTGGGCTGCTCGAGCGCATGGGGCTGTCGGCCCGGGCCGAGCACCGCCCCGACGAGCTGTCCGGCGGCGAGATGCAACGGGTGGCGATCGCGCGGGCCCTGATCATGGACCCGCCGTTGCTGCTGGCCGACGAGCCCACCGGCAACCTCGACTCCAAGACCGGCAAGTCGATTCTGGAGCTGCTCAAGGAGCTGGCCGACGGCAAGCGCACGATCCTGCTGGTGACCCACGATCCGGCGGTGGCCGCCGCCGGTGACCGCGTGATCACGATGGCCGACGGCTTGGTGCAGAGCGACGTGGCGACCGGGGCTGATCGGGGCTGAGGCGCTTCGTCGCGCAAGGCGCGCTTCTTTCCTATTGCGCGAGGCGCGCTTCGAGGACCGCCACGCGGGCGCCGAGCTGGGCATCGCCCGTGGCGCCGAGTTCGCGCGCACGCTGCAGGGCGGCTCCCGCGGCCTCGCGGTCGGCGAGCTCCAGGCGGGCTTCGGCCAAGAGGAGCCAGCCCCGCGCCTGTTGGGGCTGGAGCCCGAGCAGCGTTTCGAGCGCCGAAGCCGCCGCCTTCCAGCGACCGGCGGCCGCAAGCGCGGTGCCGTAGAGGCCGTAAAGCGAGGCGCGCTCCCTGGCGTCGGCGGCTTCGGGCGCCACCTCCACGAGTGGTCGCAGCGCTTCGGCGGCGCCGGCGGCATTGGCGGCCCTGAGCATCTTCGAGGCCAGCGCCACGAGCTTCGTGCGCACCGTCGCGGCGCCGGGTGCCGCCGCCCAGGCGCTCCCCAGCGCGCGGCCGGCTTCCAGGTCGCGCCCCAGCAGCTGCAGCAGGGCGGCCCGGTCCTCGTGGAAGAGGCTGACGTCCGGGCGCTCGGCGACCAGCGTGGAGGCCTCCTCCAACAGGCGCTCGGCCTCGGTGCGGGCGGTGGCCCCCTTCAGGCCCTCGCGCAGCAGCAGTTCGCTCTGGCCGTGGAGCATCACGTGCCGTCGCATCAGCGGAAAGAAGTCCCTGGGATCGCACCGCTCGGGCGAGTTCGAGAGCGGATCCTCGGGGTCCGCGGCTGCGCGCGGATTGGCACCGGTGTAGCCGAGCGCGCGCAGCCGAGCGATGGTTTCGGCCTGCAGCGCTTCGCCCGCCTGTTGCCTCGGGGCGCCCTGCAGGGCAGCGCTCAGTCGCTGCTTCAGCTCCGCCACCCGCCGTGGTCTTTCGGCGGCGAGGTTGTGGCTCTCGTGGGGATCTTCGGCCAGGTCGTAGAGTTCGGGGTGGGCGCCGTGGATCAGCTTTTCGCTGCCGAGGACGAGGCTGAAGAGCGGGGTGCAGCCGAAGCCGGTCGGCTCCAGGCATTCGGCGATGGCCGCCGGGCGCGGAGCCTGCGGGGGCTTGCCCGAGAGCCAGGCAGACAGGTCCTGGCCCTGCGTCCGGGCGCTGTCCGAAAGGCCCGTGGTGCCCAGCACTGTGGGAAAGATGTCGACCAGGCTTACGGTCTGACCGATCACGGTCGGGCGCGCGGGTCCCGGTGGCTTGATGATCAGGGGCACGTGCACGGTGCTCTGGTAGACGAAGTAGGAGTGGGTGCCCTCGCCGTGATCGCCACGGCCCTCGCCGTGGTCGGCCGTCAGGATCAGCAGGGTGTCGTCGTAGTGCCCGAGCTCGCGCAGGCTGGCTAGCAGGCGTCCTACGCAGTGATCGGCAAAGGCGATCTCACCAGCGTAGGGGTTGCCCGCCAAGCGCGTGCGGAAGGGCTCGGGCGGCTGGTAGTCGCCGTGGGGATCGAAGAAGTGCACGAAGAGAAAGAAGGGGCGTTCGCGTTCCTGCCGCAGCCACCCGAGCGCGTGCTCGCTGGTGGCGGCGCAGTCGCGCTGGTCCATGTAGTCGCGGGCGCCGGCGCGATGGGTCACGTCGTCGTAGGTCGCAAAGCCCTGGGCCAGGCCGAACTGCCGCTGCAGGACGAAGGCGCTGACGAAGGCAGCGGTCTCGTAGCCGGCAGCTGCCAACCGTTCGGCCAGGGTGTCGTAGTCGGCTGCCAGGGTCTGGCCGTTGGCACGGCTGCCGTGGGCTATCGGCAAAAGGCCCGTCATCATCGAGGCGTGGGCCGGCAAGGTGGTCGGGGCGGTCGAGATGGCGCGCTCGAAGCGCACGGCCTGGGCCGCCAGGGCGTCGATGTTGGGGCTGGTGGGGCGGTCGAAGCCGTAGCAGCCCAGGTGATCGGCGCGGCAGGTGTCGATGCTGATTAACACCACGTTGGGGCGGGCGTGGGGCGCCGCCGGCCCGGTTGTGCCGGCAGTCGCTCGCCCGCCGCCGGGGGCGGCCGCCGGCCCGTCCGGTTGCAGCGACAGGAGTGCGACTGCTGCGCCGGCCGCGATGAGTAGCAAGCCGAGCAAGACGCGCCGGGGCTTGGCGGTGGTCATCCGTCCGTCTCGCTACTTGGCGCGTGCCACGACGAAGATGAACTCGGGCAGCAGAAACTGAAACGGCAGGGTGGGGGCCGACAGCAGGGCGCCGAGCACGGGGTAGAGCGCCTGGTGCTTGCGCCAGTGCCGCAGGCCCAGGGCCTGAACCATGCTCATGCCGATGTAGAGCGGCAGTGTGAAGGGCTTGACCGAGAGCAGCTCGAAGCCGCACTGGTCGAGCATTTGGCGCAGCGTCTCGGGGGTGAAGAACATCAGGTGCCGCGGGATGTCCAGGTTCCACCAGAAGCGGCCGAAGAAGCGGCCCGCAAAGGAGTCGATGTGCGGCAACTCCAGGGCCAGATGGCCGCCGGTCTTGATCACGCGTCGGGCCTCGTTCAAGACCGCGCGCGGGTCGAGTTCGTGCTCCAGGTATTCCATCATGAAGATGGTGTCGAAGCGCCCCTCGGCGAAGCCCGCGCTGGCCAGCTCCCCCTGCTCGATGGGCATCTGCAGCCGGCTGCGCACGTACTCGACGATCTCGGGCTTGAAGTCGAGCCCCTGGCCCACCACGCCGCGCTCTTCTTTGATGCACTCGAGCAGGCGGTTGACTCCGCAGCCCACGTCGAGCAGCTCGGCGCCCGCGCCGATGGGTCCGGCGACCTCTTCCAGGTAGCCCAGGCGGCGCAGGGAGATGCCGCGCGCCATGGCGCGCAAGAAGGGCTGCATGAAGCGGGGGGCGTCTTCGTGCAGGCTGTAGCCGAAATAGTCGTCGGGGTAGTGGGCGCCCAGGGCCGCGCCGGTTGGCCGTGGGTTGACGTACTGCATGGAGCAGCCCTTGCAGCGCAACAGGCTGTAGCCACCCGGCCGCGCGAAGATCAAATCGCGCGCCACCAGCACCGTCTCGCCGTCGCTGGCGCCGCACAGCGGGCAGGGGATCTGCTCCTGCTGCTCGCCGTGGACGTCGCTGTGGAAGGTGCGGACCAGCTCGTTCACGCGCCCAGGCCCCTACTCACGTCCGAGCATGCGCTTGAGGTGGTAGGTGACGGTTTCGCGGGCATAGAGCGTCCAGCCGTAGAGGTAGTTGCGCTTGCCGCGGTCTTCGATGCCGTCGGGGAAGATATTGCATAGCCGCTGCCACAGCTCGGGATCGCGGGTGGCGAAGATCATCTCGCACGAAGTGGGCACCCACAGACAGCGGAAGCCTTCCTGCTTGGCGCGGTCGACGGCCTCGGGCACGCCGATGATCCAGCTGTCGTGGAAGACCACGATGGTCTTGGGACCGCAGTAGGGCAAGAGCGCTTCGAGGTCGTGGGTGACCTGGGGATGGCGGTGCAGGCCATCGATGAAGATCAGGTCGTAGTGCTCGCGCTCGGTGGTGCTGGGAATGTCCTGGGGCGAGGAGCCCTTTTTGTTGCGCAAGATCTCCGCCAGCCCCAGCTCTTGGGTGAGCTGGTCGGCGATCTTTGCCGCCACCTGGCCGGCGCCCTCGCTCTGGTTGTCGAGCGTGACCACGCTCTGGCCGCCGTGGCGCTTCATCACGTCGGCGATGTAGGCCGAGGAGAAGCCGAAGGCGTTGCCCACGATGTAGCAGTGCTCGGGTTTTAGCGCTTCGATCAGCTTGCCGAAGACCCGGCATTCGTCCTCGCCGATCGAGATAGGGTAGTGGAAGCCCTTGAGTCGGCGGTGCGGCCCCCCGCGGTTGAGCAGGCCCTCGTGCCAGAGAAAGCCGATGTCGGCGAGGCGGTCGAGGGTCGTCGTGACACGGTCGAGCGATTCATCCATCGCCGCACTTTGTACCCCGAGCGCTGCCACCGCGGCAATGCGACCGGAGCATCGCAGTGCCGGAGGTCAGCGGGTCTGCTGCTGCAGGTAGGCCGGCAAGAGCAGTGAGGGCTCGCCGCCAGCCTCGCCGTCGGCTGCTGTGCGCACGCGATCGGCGGGCAGATGCCGCGACAGCGACTTGCGCAGTGCGGCGCTGCGCGCGGCGAAGAGCTGCGCCTTTCGGTCATCCCCAGCGGGCGTGTGCGCCGGCTCGATCAGCACGGCGCCGTGGGGATGGGCCAGCAGCAGCTCCGAGACCGCTTCCAGCATGGCGCGTCCGGCCTTGCTCAGGCGCGCGCTGGCTTCGGCGAAAGCGCCCGGCAGCGCGATGGTCGTGCCGCGCGCCGTGTGCCGCAGCTCCAGGCCGCGCAGGCTTGCAGCTTGCCGCAGGGCCGCGATTTCCTCGGCCGTGGGGGTCTCGCCGCCCAGGGCCCGTGCCGCACCGAGGGCTGCCCCCGCCCGGGTCAGGGCGTCGTGGGCCAGCCGCAGTGCCGAGCGTCCGCGGTCGCCGCGCTCGGCGGCCGCAAGCGCCCGCTCGGCGGCCGCAAGCGCCCGCTCCGGAGCACCCATGGCGCGCGCGGCGGCGAGCATCAGCCGCGCCCGCGTGCGCAGCGAGGCGGCGAGCCCTTTGGCGTCCTGGGCCGCTCCTGCAGTCGGCGGTCGCAGCGCCGCGGCCTGTAGGGCCTGCTGGCGTTGTCCCGTGCGCTCGATCTCCAGGGCCCGCTGAAGACGCATGCGCTCGTGCTCGGCGGCGGCCCGCCCTGCGTCGGCCCGCGCGATGCGCGCCTCGGCCTCGGCGCGCCTGCGATCGAGCTCGATGCGCTCGGCCTCGGCGATCGCGGCGGCCAGCAACATGCGACCGCGCTGCCGTTGGTCGCGCCGTGCCCCGGCATCGTCTTCGCCGTCGGCCTGTCGAAAGGCCCGCTCGGCGCGCGCCAGCAGGTCGGGGGCCAGCTCGGCGGCGCGCTGTGCGTCGGGGCTCGACAGCGGATCGGCCGGGCGGCGGGTGACCTGGCTCGCGGTCGAGCCGCAGCCCGCCGCGAACACGGCCAGCAAAAGTCGCAGGACCGTCGCGTTCATGGCTGTCGCCCGCGCGCTTCGTCCAGCTCGCGCTGGGCCGCCATCAGCTCCTTTTGCGCCCGCGCCGCCTGCCGTTCGGCCGCCTCTGCGCGTCTCAGGGTGGCGGCCAGTTCCTCGGCGGTCTGCGCCCGCGCCAGCAGACGCGAGGCCCAGGTCAGCGCGGCCCAGGCACGCTGCTTGGCGCGCTCGGTGGCCTCCGGCTGACTCGCCGCGCGCCGTTTGCGGGCGCTCGCCAGCGCGGCGGCGGCTGCTTCGAGGGCCTGGCGAGCGTGCGCGGCATCCCGGCGCCCCTGCAGCTGCCGCAGGCGAAGCTCGATGGCGTCGATCTCGGGCGTGGGCGAGGGCGGTGACTCGGTCCGGGGCGATAGCAAGCTACCGAGCTTGGCCGAACCGTCCCTCTGGTCCTGGTCCTGGTCCTGGTCCTGGGGCGCAGGCGCCTGTTGGCCCTCCGCGGCGCCCGCCCACAGCAGCGCCAAGGCGCACGTCGGCAACGCTGCCAGCAGCAACCGCCGGCGGGCTGGCGAGGCCCAGGTTTTGCGGCGCGGAGTCGTCGGCACGGCGCGATGGAAGCACAAGGCGCCCGGCGGCGTAAGGGCGCCCGGGTGGCGGCAAAAAGTGCGGCCGCCCCGCTTTTGGGCTACCCCTCGGGGTCGATGACGACGCCCGACCCCATCGCCGCCGCCCACGGGCGTCGCCACAGCGCGCTGGCGTTGGCCCTGTGCGCCTTTGCCTATCTCTACGTCTTCCCCTACCAGTCGACCCTCAACAACCCCAACGAGAACGTCCGCTTTTACATGACGGCGGCGATCGTCGAGGACGGCAGCTACGCCATCGATGCCCAACGCGATCGCTGGGGATGGGTCAACGACGCGGCCGTGCACGAGGGGCGCGTCTACAGCGTCAAGGCGCCCGGCACCAGCTTGCTAGGCGTTCCCGGCTATGCCCTCTATCGCAGCGCTTGCGCCTGGCTGGGCCGCGACTTCGATCGCAGTGAGGCGCTGTGGGTCTGCCGGCTGAGCGCCAGCATTCTGCCGAGCCTTGTGTGGCTCTTCTTGTTTCACCAATGGTTATCGCGCCGCGGCTACCATCCGGCGCTACGCGACACGACCTTCTTTTCCGTCGCCCTCGGTTCGCTGCTCTACGGCTACGCCATGCTCTTCGTGAGCCACACGTTGAGCGCGGCGGTGGCGTTTTCCGCCTTCACGCTGCTCTACGATGCGCGTGAGGCTGAAAGTCCCCCCCGGCCCCGTCGTTGCTTCTGGGCCGGCCTCTTCACCGCCGCCGTGACGCTTTTCGAGTACCCGGGGCTTTTATGCAGCCTGGTGCTTGCGGTGTACGGAGCCGCCGTGATTTTTCGCACCGCGACCGACAGTGCCGAGCGCGCGCGCAGCCTGGGCGCGTTCGCCGCCGGTGGCGCAATACCGACGGCGCTGGTGATGCACTTCCAGTGGCGGGCCTTCGGCAGTCCGTTCACGCCTGGTCATCTGATGGTGGAAAACGACGCCCTGCGCGAGGCCCACCACGAGGGCTTCTTTGGCGCCGTGGGGCCCAGCGCCAAGGCGTTTTTCGGGCTGCTCATCGATCCGGGGGCGGGCCTGCTGCCGCTGACGCCCCTGTTGGCGCTCGCCGGCCTGGGGCTGTGGATCGCGCTTCGCGATCGCCAGCAGCGCCCCGAGGCCCTGTGCGTGCTGTCGCTGGGCGTTCTAACGGTCTTGGCGATCGCGTCGATGAATAACTGGCGCGGCGGGTGGACTGTGGGGCCCCGCTACCTGGCCGTGATGGTGCCCTTCATGGCCTGGGCGGCGCTGCTCGGTCTCGAGCGCATGGCCGAGCGCATCGAGGCGCCCACCGTGGTCCTGGCCCTGGGCGCCACCGCCACCGGCATCGCCGCCTCGGGGCTGCCCTCGGCCTATTACCCACACCTGCCGCCGGAGATCGTGCGGCCGCTGCCCCAGCTGATGGGCGTCCTGATCGCCCACGACTACGCCCCCCCCAACGCCGGCAACCTGCTGGGCGTCTACGGCACCGCTTCGATGGCGCCGCTGCTTGTGTGCGCGCTGGCAGCGCTGGCTTTGTGTCTGCGCACGGTGCAGCGGCGCCGCGAGCGTCTGTTGTTGTCGGTCGCGGCGCTGCTTTTGGCCACGACCCTGGCGTTGCCGCTGCTGCGTCGGCCGGGCGGAGCGGCCGACGATGGGCCCGAGGTGCTGCGCGCCCGCGCCTTCATCACACGGCGCTGGCGTCCCGAGGGCTTCGATCGGGCTGCGCGCTTGAAGGCCGCGCTCACGAGCAGTCCGGCGCCTGCCATGAAGGACTTTCGCACCCTATCGGCTATCTACGCCCGCGAGGGCCGCACGCGCGAGGCGCGCCGTGCCCTCCGCGGCAAGCTTTGAGACCTGCGCCTTGCACGTGCCGCGTGCGACCCCTACCCTCCACAGGTGGTGATCCTCGGCTACCTGGCCATCGCCTTCAAGATCTGGATGTTCATCGACGCCCTCAGGCGTCGGGTCTCGCCCCTGTGGTACCTGGTGCTGGCGTTTCCCGCCGGTGACTTCATCTACTTCTTCGCGGTCAAGGCCCGCGATTACAACGTGCGTCCGGGGCCGCCCCCGGGCCAGGATCCCAAGCCCGACCTGGGCGAGCTCGAGCGCGCGGTCGAGCTGTCGCCCAGCTTCCACAATCGCGCGCGGCTGGCCTGGGCCCTGCTCGACGCCGAGCAATACGCGCGCGCCCAGGAGGTCTTCGACTCGTGCCTGGTGTCCCACGCCGGTGACCGCGAGGCGCTCTTCGGGCGTGGCATCTGCCTACTCGAGCAGGAGCGCCACGCCGAGGCCGTCGAGGCGCTCGCCGAGATCGTCGACCGGAGTCTGAGCTACCACGATTACGGCGCGGCGCTGGCGCTGGTCGAGGCGCTCTTTTGCGACGGGCGTCCCGAGGAGGGGCTGGAGTTGCTCGAGGCGGTGGTGCGTAACAGCCTGCGCCTCGAGCACATGCTCACGCTCGCCCGCTACCAGCTGCGCGACGACCGTCCCGACGGTGCCCGGCGCAGCCTGGAGCGCGCGATCGCCGACTTCGAGTCGCAACCCGACTACGTGCGGCGGCGCCAGGGCGCCATCGCCACCGAGGCACGCAGAATGTTGCGCGGCCTGGATGCGGCTGAAGGCGGCGACGAACCCAAGGCGTGAAGCCGGCTTCACAAGCGCTCCTGGCGCGGCGCCATCCTTATTGATATTCGCTACGGAAAGTGCGACACGGGGCGCACTTTCAGGACGCGCGCGCCGCCGTTGAAGGGTCCGTTCCACCGCGAAGGGGGGCCCGTTTCGACGCGCAGGATGCGGAAAGGACGTACCGATGGTCTACCGACAAAAGCTCCTCTGCCCAGTCGCAGCGCTGGTCGTGCTGGGCATCACCGCACCGCTTTCGGCCCAAGACGGCCAAGACGGCCAAGACGGCCAAGACGCTTCGGCCAGTGCGGATGCTTCAATCTCGCTATCCACCGCCGGCGAGGCGCAAGCCTCGACCGATGCCGCTACTGAACCCGCAGCCGAACCCGCTACTGAATCCGCAGCTGAAGCCGGAGCCGCTTACGCAGCGGGGGAAGCCGAGTCGCGCGAAGGCGCCTTGGTCAAGCAGCGCACCTACAGTGGTCTGGGCGGCAGCAGCGGCGGCCTCTTCGTCGACGATCCCGGCGGCGCTGCGGCGGCCGGCGCCGTGCGCGTGCAGCTGGGGCTGTCCACCTTCACCGGCAGCTCCTTCCTGTACAAAAATGACGAAGTCGAACTCGACCAGCAGTGGCTAACCTTCAGCTGGACCGCCATCGAGATGTTGGAGGTCTACGGCGGCCTGACCAATCGTGCCATGGTGGCCGATGAGCCCAGGCCCCTGACCCTGCACAGCATGGGGCACCTCTTCCTGGGCGGCAAAGTCGGTTTCCAGGTCGCTCCCATACTGCGCGTCGGCGGTGGTCTTCGGCTGATGTTCGCCAACGATCTCGGCACCCGCGAGACCCCCCTCGACAGCACCAGCATCGGCCTGCGCGCGGGCGTGGCCCTGGACCTGCAGGAGCTGCCTTCGCCGGTGCCGCTGATCGCGCGTTTCAACCTGGATTACCTCTTCGACAACAGCGCTGGCGCCCTGGAAGAGCTGGAGGCCGACCGCTACGACCGCCTGGGTGCGCCCCTGGACAAGCAAGACGAGGTGCGGCACCTGGCCACGCGCGTCGATCGCCTGGGCCTGGGCATCAACCGCGTCGACCGCCTCACCCTCGGTCTGGGCGTGGAGCTGCCGTTTGCGCCGGTTACGGACTTCTACTTGCATCCGATGCTGGAGTGGCGCATGGCGTTGCCCTCCAACCGTCAGGCCTATGACTGCCCCTTCTTCTCCACCGACGACACCGCAGGCAGCACCGCTTCGGGCGCCGACGACACCTGTCTCAACGAGGCTGGCTTTGACGCCGCGCCGATGAACCTGACCCTGGGGCTGCGCGTGGCCCCCCCGGTGCGCGGCATCTCGGTGGCCTTCGGCGTGGACTTCGCGCTCAACGGCAGCGATACCTTCGTACGTGAGCTGGAGCCCACGGTGCCCTACCAGCTCTTGCTCACTCTTGGTTATGATTACGACGGCCGGCCCCCAGAGCCGAAGATCGTGCGCATCGAGCCGCCGCCTCCGCCTCCACCGCCGCCGGTGAAGGGCCGCATCGCTGGCAAGGTGACCAACGCCACCAGCGGCGAGCCGGTTGGCGGAGCCGTGGTGCGTATCGTGGGAACCGAGCTGACCCCGCTGGCGACCGACGCTTCCGGCGCCTTTACCACCTACGAGCTGGACCCGGGTGTGATCGAGCTGCAGCTCTCGCATCCCGACTACAGCGACGGCAGCTGCAGCGCCACCATCCCCGTCGAGGGTGGCGAGGCGAGCGTCGACTGCACGATGACGGCGCTGCCCGAGCAGGGCGACCTCAGCCTGCGCCTCGTCGACGCCCTGGGCGCGGCTGTGGCCAACGTCCAGGTGGTTCTGACCGGGCCCTCAAACGAGACCCTGACCAGCGATGGCTCCGGCGAGGTCAAGCGCGAAGGGCTGCCCGCGGGCGTCTACCGCGCGCGCATCGTCTCGGACGCGCATTTGATCCAGGTCCGCTCGCTGACCATCGAAACCCGTCAGACCGCGCGGCTGAGCCTGGCGTTGGCGGCCAAGCCGGCCACCTCGGGTGTGCGCAAGGTCGGCGATCAGCTGGTGGTCAAGGCCCTGCGCTTCAGCGGCGACTCCATCGAGCTACCCGCCGAGGCCGCTTCGGCACTGGCGGAGATCGCCGACATGCTGCTGCGCAGCCCCGAGATCAGCAAGCTGACGATCCGGGCCAACGGCGGCGACGAGCTGGCCCTGCCGCGTGCCATCGCCATCAAGCAGCGCCTGGTGGAGTCGGGTGTCGAGGAAGATCGGGTCGAAGCCAACGGCGAGTCGGCCGCGCGGGTGCAGCTGAGCATCAGCACTGCGGCCGCCGAGAGCGACGAGGATTGATTCAGACCAAGTTCGCCCTTCGGCAGGCTCGGGCGGGCCCGCTCAGGCGGTCACGCTCGGGCCGTGCGTCCTCGAAGAAATCCTCGATGTACCCCTGGTACGCCTGCGGATTGTTCTCCGGGCGCCGTCCCGATCGCGTTCCGCCGCCAGGCACCAAAGGGGAAACTTCAGTCTAGAGCGCGCGCGGCGCGGCTACGGTTGGCGTCGCGTCGCGCCTGCCGGCAGTCGCTCGAGGAGCGGCTGGGCGCGCGCCGATGCGCTACACTTCAGTGGCAAGCGGTGCGAGCTCCGGACGTCCATCTGAACTTGAACGTGCGCGGCATGGGCGCTTCGGCGACCGTGGCCATCAACGAGCGCTGCGATGCCCTGCGCGCCGCCGGCCGCCGCGTCTTCAAGCTGGGCCTGGGGCAGTCGCCCTTTCCGGTGCCGCCGCGGGTGGTCCAGGCCCTGCGCGACCACGCCCACCAAAAGGACTACCTGCCGGTGCGCGGCCTGCCGGCGCTGCGCCAGGCGGTCGCGGCCTACCATGAACGCCGCGACGGGGTGGCTCGCGGCGCCGAGGATGTGCTGGTGGGCCCTGGCAGTAAGGAGCTGATGTTCCTCTTGCAGCTGGTCTACTACGGCGACCTGGTGATTCCGACGCCGGCCTGGGTGAGCTACGCGCCCCAGGCCCGGGTCATCGGCCGCCAGGTGCGCCTGATCGACACCCAACCCGAGCAGGCCTGGCGGCTGACGGCCGGCCGCCTGGAGCAGCTATGCCAGGAGGATCCGGCCCGGCCCCGCATCGTGATCCTCAACACCCCCGACAACCCCACCGGTGGCAGCTACAGTCGCCACGAGCTCCGCGCGCTGGCGGAGGTATCCCAGCGCTACCGGGTGGTGCTGCTGTCCGACGAGATCTACGGCGAGCTGCACCACGGGGGCGACCACTTCTCCATCGCCAGCCTGTATCCGGAGGGCACCATCATCAGCTCGGGTCTGAGCAAGTGGTGCGGCGCCGGGGGATGGCGGTTGGGCACCTTCCTCTTTCCACCAGGGATGCGCTGGTTGCTCGACGCCATGGCGGCGATCGCCAGCGAGACTTTTACCTCGACCTGCGCTCCAGTTCAGTATGCGGCAGTGGCTGCCTTCCAAGAGGACCCCGAGACCGAGAGTTACCTGCGGAGCAGCCGGCGCATTCTCGGCGCGCTCGGCGGCTGGGTGCACGGGCGGCTCGTGGCCGCGGGCCTGGAATGTGCCCGACCCCAGGGAGGCTTCTACCTCTTTCCCGATTTTTCCCCCGCCATCGGTAATCTCGGTGCCGTGGGCATCGCCGACAGCCTCAGCCTCTGCGAGCGCCTGCTGGAGGACACCGGGGTTGCGATCCTGCCGGGTGCGGTCTTCGGCCGTCCGCCGACGGAGCTGACCGCGCGGCTGGCCTACGTCGACTTCGACGGCGAAGCGGCGCTCGAGGCCGCAGCGGGCCAGGATGGAGCCCTGGACGAGGCTTTCCTACGCCGCCACTGCGGGGCGGTCGTGGAGGCCACCGAGCGCGTCGTGGGCTGGCTCGAGGGCCTGCGCAGGGCTGCCTGAAGCCGCGTTGTCAGGCCCACGGCCATTTGGCATAGTCCGCGCCATGTCGCCCCGATACCAGGCCTCCCTCTCGCTCGCGTCGGCGTCTCTCGCCCTTGTGTTCAGCCTCGGGGGCTGTGCCTACGGCGAGCTGCGAACGGTGCTCCGCGCCCAATTCGCCAGCGAACTCAACTGCCCCGAGGTCAAGATCGTCAAGCGCGAACTCTGGTACGTCGCCGAGGGGCCCGACCAGTACAAGATCAGCGGTTGTGGCGTGCTTCGGACCTACACCTGTCCCGATCCCGGCGGCCTGGTCTCCTACGACGAGCCCCAGTGCAGCTGGGTCGAGGGCGATGCCGACGCACCCACGGCCAACGCGCCCAAGCAAGCCGACCCGGTCGACGACTCGGCTGGTGGTGAAGACGCCGACGCGGACGACGCAAGCGACACGGACGAGGCGAACGAAGGCGCCGACGCCGCCGAAGCAGAAGACCCCGAAGCCGACTGAGCCCGGCGCGGGCGCCGGACCCGAATCCAGGGCTCCGGAGCCCTCAGCCCGTGCGGGAGCCCTCAGCCCGTGCGCAAAATGATGTGGTAGCCGAAATCGGTCTCGACCACGTCGCTCATACCGCCCACGGCCAGGCCGAAAGCCGCCTGCTCGAAGGCGGCGACCATCTGGCCGCGGCCGAAGTTGCCCAGGTCGCCTCCCTGTTTGCCCGAGGGGCAGTCGGAGTGCTGGCGGGCCAGCGCGGCGAAGTCGGCGCCGCCATCGAGTTCGGCCTTGAGCGTTGTGATCTGTTGCTCGGCTTCCGCCTTCGAGCGGGTCGCGTCGGAACGGGCCGAACCCGCGTACATCAGGAGAATGTGGGAAGCCTGCACCTGGTCTGCCATGATTGCCTCGAATTTCGGCGCGATCGGTGACTGGCCGGCGCGCGCGCGTAGGGTACATGGCCCGCTGAAGTCGGCGCAAATCGAAGCTCTCGTCGAAACGCCGGGTCGGCTCGAGCGACCGATGGCAGGCGACCATGTTGAGCACCGATAAAAAAGCGGACATTTCCCAGCTGTGGCGTACGCTTGAAGAGGAGCTACCCGCCTTCCACGGCGGCGACGCCGTCATGAAGACCAGCCACCGGGCCCAGCAGCACTTGGAGCAGATCGCCGACGCGGTGACTGCCAGCTATCAGCTCGGTCGCCCCATCGACAGCCTCGAGAGCACCGCGCTGCCCAATACGCGCAAGGTGGTCGAGGCCCTGGGCGAGCTGGTTCACGTGATCTACATGGGTTTCTTCTCGACCCGCGTGCTCAGCCCCATCAACCTGCGCCAGCACGTGGGCGAGCATCTCTACCGGGCCGCCGAGATCCTGATCGAGCAGATCGCGCGCGCGGTGGTCTACGAGCGTCGCGGCGGCGGGGCACCGGGCCACGATGAACTCGACTGGAGTGAGCGGGCGGTGATGGATGTCTTCACCCAGATCCCGCGCCTGCGCGAGCAGCTCACCCTCGACGTGCAGGCCGCGTTTTCGGGGGATCCGGCGGCCAAGAGCATCGAGGAAGTGATCTTTAGCTACCCCGGCGTGCAGGCGATCACGGTCTATCGCCTGGCCCATGAATTCTACAAGCTCCAGGTGCCGATGGTGCCGCGCATCATGGCCGAGCATTCCCATGGGCGCACCGGCATCGAGATCCACCCCGGTGCCCACATCGGGCGCAGCTTCTTCATCGATCACGGCACCGGCGTGGTGATTGGCGAGACCACCGTCATCGGCGACAACGTCAAGCTCTACCAGGGCGTGACCCTGGGGGCGCTATCGGTGGCCCGCGACGCAGCCGGCGAGGTGATCCGCGAACTCAAGCGCCACCCCACGATCGAGGACGACGTCACCATTTACGCCGGCGCCACGATTTTGGGCGGCGATACGGTGATCGGTCGCGGCGCGGTCATCGGCGCCAACACCTGGATCACGCAGTCGGTGGCGGCCAACACCCGCGTGACCTACGCGGCATCGGGCAGCGACGGAAACGGCAGGCAGCACTACGACACCTCGTCGCCGCCCGAGGGCTGAGCGCGAGGCCTCAGGCGGGCGCCTTGGCTGCCTCACGTCCGCGTCGGCTGCGCTTTTCGTCCGATGGGCTCGGCTGGGATTCTTCCAGCATCTGGTCGAGGTCTTTGATCACGGCTTCCACCACGGCCTCGACGCGCGCCACGCGTGCCTCGCTCAGGCCCTCGACCTGCCCGGTCAGCTCGGCGAAGCGGCGGGCGGCGCTGCGGGCCTTGCGCAAGAGTTCTCGGCGCTCGGCGCCTTCGGGCTTGGGGTAGAGCAGGGGGTTGAAGTTCTGGCGCAGCTGGCGCAGCTCCTGGCCCTCGTCGAAGACGGCGCTGCGCAGCTCGTCGATCAGGTCGCCGGAGACCTGCAGGCGGCGCTCACCGCCGTCGCCGCCTTCGACGCCGTCCTCGGAGTCTTGGCCCAGGGCGCGCGCGAAGTAGTCGACGGCGTCGACGCTGGGGATCGCCCGGGAGACGCCGTCGCGCTGCAGCACTTCGGGGGCGTGGCGCTGCACCGTCGACAGGCTCAGCAGCAACTTGTCCACCGTGGCGGCTTTGATCGCCAGCTCCTGGGCGCAGTAGTCGTGTAGGTCGCCATAGCCCCAGGCCTCGAACTTCCGCCCCTCCCTGAGCTGCATCAAGCCCTGGGCCAGCTCCACCCAGGAGCGCTTGAAGCGTTGGGCGCGTCGCACCACTTCGATGCGCAGCGGGTCGGCGCCGTCGCGTTCGAGCTGGTCGGCCAGCGCTTCGAGTTTTTCGTGTGCCCTGCGAGCCATGGGGCGCGGACCATATCATCGGGGCGCGCCGCGCAGAACGGCCGCGAGTGTTGCGCGCGTGGTTTCGTCGTGTGGCAGCGGCAGCGAAAGCAGCGCCCGGCCCAGTCGGCGGTAGAGTTCGCGCAGCTGGGGTCGCTCGGCCAGGGCCGAAAGCTGGCGCGCCACCGTCTGGCTGTCGCCGCGGGCGATGGGGCCGGTCAGGGCCAGGGGCAGGGGCTGGGCCTCGATGGCGGCGGCGGCCGCGCGCGTCAGGGGTGCCATCGCCTGGCGGGCTTGCTCGCCGGGTAGGCCCGCCAGCTCGAAGGCTTCGGCGGCGGCGGCGTGCAGGGCCACCACGTAGTTGCTCGCGAGCACGGCGGCGGCGTGGTAGGCGCTGCGGTCGACGCCCTCCAGGCGCAGTACGCGGGCGCCGAGGCGTTCGGCCAGCTGCGTCAGCTCCCGTCCCAGGGGTTCGGGGGCCTCCACGCCGCAGCTGATGGTGTCGAAGCGCTCGGGTTCGCCGCAGCGGTTTGGAAAGGTCTGCAGCGGGTGCAGGCAGCCCACCTCGGCCCCGGCGGCGCGGGCGGCCGACAGGACGTCGAGGCCCAGGGCGCCGCTGCAGTGGATGACGCGCTGATCGGGGCCAAAAGGCAGCGCCGCCGCGAGTTCGGCGAGCCGGTCGTCGGGGGCCGTGAGGAAGACCCAGCGGCAGCGCCGCACCAGCTCTTCCGGTGAGTACAGCTCGAGGCCTGGCAGCTCGCGTGTCAGGCTTCGCGCCGTTTCCCGGTCGCCGGTGCTGACGGCCCGCAGCCGCAGGCCGCCGCGCTCGGCCAGGGCCAGGGCCAGCGTGCTGCCCAGGCGGCCGGCGCCGACGATGCCTGCGCTGGCGGCGTCCATGGCCGGCGCTACTTTTCGACCGGGGGCGTGGGCGCAGCCCCTTCGGCTTCAACCGTGATGGCGATCTGGGTCCCCAGGGCCGGGCCGTAGGAGCGGTGGATGCCATCGGCGAACTGCAGCCTCAGGGTGTGGGGGCCGGGGGCGAGGGCCAGCTTGGCCTCGGTCTGGCCCTGGCCAAAGTGCAGGTGCTGGTCGCTCTTGGGCACCACCTGGCCCGCGGCCACGCCCTCGACGTCGACCAGGATGTGGTGGTGGCCGCTGCCGGCTTCCACCGGACCGGCGGCCTTGACGGCGATGCCCTCGGCGCCCATCTGCACCGCGACCTCGACTTTGCCGTCCACCGCCGGACCCTTGACGACGGCCCCATCGGCCGGCGCCACGAAGCGCACGCTGGCACCTTCGGGGGCGGTCACGGTGGCAAGGGGGGCGTCAGCGGGCGGGGCGTCAGCGGGCGGGGCGTCAGCGGGCGGGGCGTCAGCGGGCGGGGCTTCGTCAGGTGCTGCGGCGGCCGGGGGCTCGGTCGGTGCGTCTGCGGGCGCTGCCTCGGGGCTGCAGCCGCTGGGCAGTGCGGCCCACAGGAGCGCCAGGGTGGCGATGGTGCGGGTTAGGGGGCGACAGTGGGGGGGCGGTTGGCTCGGCATCATGGTTCCTCCGGGGCGGAGGGTAGCCAAGCGCCCCGTCCGCTGGCTACTGCGATTGCCCGGCGAGCCGATCCCGCAGCTTTTGCAGCCGCGTGATCCCGGCCTGATCACCCTGGGCCTGCAGCTGGGCGATCTCCTGGTCGATGCGCGGGATGGCCTCGGCTCCGTAGGCCTCCTCCACGATGTCGCTGGTCTCGCGGTACTCGACCTTGTCGTAGCGGCGGGCCACCGACAGCAGGTCGCGCAGCATGGAGGGATCGTCCTTGGCCCTGGGGTCGGCCCGGTAGGCGATGCGGTACATGCGCACGGCGATGCCGTCCCAGTCGCGGTTCATGGAGTCCCAGGCCAGCAGAAGTTGGGGGCGGGCGTCGTCCTTGTGCTCCTGGCCGAACTGGTAGAGCTGCTTCTGCATTCCCACGTCGAGCTTCTTGTCGTCGAGCACGCGCAGGTGGGCCTTGGCCATGAAATCGGGCATGTTGCCGGCGAAGAGGTCCTCGTGGGCCTGCTCGCCGGGCTCGGCGGCTGCGGGCTTGGCGGTGGCGGGCTTGGCCTGCGGCGCCGGCTTTTGTGGAGGAGCGGCGGCGGCGGCAGCAGGAGGCTCCTGCGGCTCCTGCGCCTGCTGCTCGGGGGCTTCATCGGCGCCGCGGTCGGAGCCCGAGGGGCCCGCCATCACCCAGATCAGCATGGCAGCGAAGGCCGCCAGGGCCAGCGAGGCCGCCAATAATCCACGGGACTCTTTGCTCGCCAAGAACCGTCCTCCTGATCTCGCTTCGCGGGGCGGAAGATACCCGCTCAGCGACAGGCTTCAACCGCCGGAGCAAACGTGAGATCCGGGCCCGCTCCGCTGGATAGGGGACGACGGAGCGGGCACCGGGATCGCACTAGGGTGCAGAGGGACGTATGGAAGGAAAATCCGACGGCGCGGGCCGGACGCGTCGGCTGGGCCCCGTGGGGCTCCGCCGTCTCGCGCTGTGGCTGCGTTTCGTGTTTGCCATACTCAACCCGTTGACCGACATGTATGTGCATATCGGAAAGCGACGCCGGGCGCAGCTGGCAATTGCAGTCAACTCCCCCCGCCCCATGGCTGGATTTACGCAAAGCCCCGGGAAAACCGGCTGCTGTAAACGTCCCTGGCAGCGATTCTCGGCGCGGCATAGACCTCCCTGGCAGCAATTTTCGGGTGGGTCGGGCGGATCTTTTTTGCAACCGCAGGGCCCCCGGCCGCCACCGACACCCGTGCACCTCTGCTCACAAGCCGCGCGGCGGTCGCCATCGGGCCGCAGACCAGCTGGCGCGACGCGCCGCCGAAACGCTGAGCCTGTAAATCTGCACCACCACGCCCGATCGGCTATGCTCCAGGCAAGCGCCGAGGACCCGGGGACTAGGAAAGAGGACAGTCGAGCGATGAGAATCACGCTGGTTTGGACACTGTGTTT
This sequence comes from Myxococcales bacterium, assembly GCA_029880325.1. Lineage (GTDB taxonomy): Bacteria > Myxococcota_A > Polyangia > Polyangiales > JAFGIB01 > JAOUOP01. The sequence goes on from JAOUOP010000010.1 coordinate 54,640, forward strand.
GCTGCTCGGCCTGCTGGGCTGCAGTGATGACAACGACGGGAACTCCGGAGGCGATGCCGGGCCCGATGGGGCCACCAGCGAGGGTGGCGGCGGCAGTGGCGGTTCGGGCGCCGGTTCGGGCTCCGGTTCGGGCTCCGGCGGTGCGGCCAGCGACGGCACCGGGACCGGCGGTTCGGGCACCGGTGGTGGCGGCACGGCCAGCGACGGCACCGGGACCGGAGGCACCGGCACCACCACCACCGACGGCGGCGCCACCACCCCCGAGTCGACCCCGCTCGACCCCAACGGCGTCACCGGCGGCGACTTCGTGATCCCCGACGAGCTACTGCTCTGCGACAACGGCACCCGCGCCTGCCAGTGTGCCGACGGCATCGACAACGACGGCGACGGCACCGCCGACGGCTTCGATATCGAGTGCACCGGCCCCAGTGACGACGACGAGGGTAGTTTTGCCACCGGCATCAGTGGCGACAACATGGACCCCAAGTGGCAGGACTGCTTCTTCGACGGCAACTCGGGCGCTGGCGACGATGACTGCCGCTACCACACCGACTGCCTCACCGGCACGCTACCGCCCGAGGACCCCAGCTGTCAGGTATCGACCATGTGCGTCGAGTTCTGCAGTGCCCGCACGCCCAACGGCTGCGACTGCTTCGGCTGCTGCGAGATCCAGGACGACGCCGGCGCGACCCACATGGTGTTGATCAGCGTCGACTGCGACGCCTCGGACCTCTCCGCCTGCACCGAGTGCGTTCAGACGAGCACCCAGTGCATCAATGAATGCGGCGAGTGCGAGCTGTGTCCCGGGCGCACCGTCAGCGATTTGCCCGACAGCTGCTTCACCGCGCCGCCGGACACTGGCACCGGCGGTACTGGGGGCACCGGAGGCACGGGCGGCACGGGCGGCACCGGAGGCACGGGCGGCACGGGCGGCACGGGCGGCACGGGCGGCACGGGCGGCACCCCAGTGCAGTGCGACGGTGGCGCCCAGGTCTGCATCAACCAGGCCGATTGCCCCTCCGGCTACTACTGCTCCCTGGGCTGCTGCCTGCTGATCCCGCCGCAGTAGCACCTGCGTGAGCCCGGGCGCGCGGCGAGGCGAGCATGTCCCCGCCGCGCGCACATCCCACCACCGATTCGTGCCGGACCCCTGCCGTCACCGGCACTCGGCTGCTATCTTTTTCTGCCAACCATGAATCGGCTCTTCGTCCCCATCGAGGAGGTGCTGCTCGAGACCGTCTTCGAACACGGTGAGGCAGCTCGCTACGCCCTGCTGCAGCCCGGCGGCCAGGTCTCGCCCCTGCGCGTGCGCTTCGAGGAACTCCAGCGGCGCCTCTCCAACCGTTTTAGCCACGAGTTGAGCGCCGAGACGGTGGTGGAGCGCATCGCCGACATGACCGACGAGCAGCTGCTGGTGACGATCGACCTCGATCGCCCCGCCGGCGAACGCTGGAATGTTTCCCTGCGCCGCCGCCACGCCTACGAGCAGCAGCTGGGCCCGCGTCCTTCCGCCCCAGGGTCCACCGATGCGCGCAAGAGCCCGCGAAGGCCGCCGCCGCAGAAGACCGACGTCAAGCTCGACTTCGGCCACGGTTCCATCGACGGCACCATCTACAACGTCTCCGAGCACGGTTTGGGCATGGCGCTTCTGACCAGCGACCTCGAGCATCTCGACCAGCTCTCCATCGACCTCGACGTGGAGGTCCACGGCAATGGCCAGCGGCTGCCCGCCCGCATCCGCTCCCGCTACCCGGCCGGCGGCGGCTGCGTGCTGGGCCTGGAGCTGCGCCAGCGCCTGCGCCTGCCCGGCCTGCCCGACATCGAGGCTTGACCGGGCCCCTGGCTCGGCTACACCGGGCCGGCAATGGACCGTGGGCAACTGACGGAGCTGAGCGCGATCGCGCTCGAGGTGGCGCGCGAGGCCGCCGCACAGGTGTTTGCCGCCTTTCGCGGCGACGTGGTCGCCGATGAAAAAGGCCAGGCGGACCTGGTCACCGCCCACGACCTCGCCAGCGAGCGCCTGATCCGGGCCCGCCTTTCCGAGCGCACGCCGCAGATCGCCATCGTCGGCGAGGAAGAGGGCGGCATCCCTGCGGGCCCCACCTGGTACTGCGACCCCATCGACGGCACCACCAACTTCGTCCATGGCCACCCCTTCTTCTGCGTCAGCATCGGTCTGATGGACGCCGGGCGCCCGCTGCTGGGCGCCGTGGTGGCGCCGGCCCTGGGCGCCCAATGGCGCGGCGTGGCCGGGCACTTCGCCGAGCGCGATGGCCGGCCTTGTCGCGTCAGCGCCACCTCGGAACTGGGCGCTGCCCTATTGGCCACCGGTTTCCATCCGCGCGGCCGCCACGACCGGCAGCTGGACAATCTGCCGAGCTTCGTCCATGCCCTGCCCCGGGTGCGCGGCATTCGCCGCTGCGGTTCGGCGGCCCTGGACCTGTGTCTGACCGCAGACGGCACCTTCGACGGCTACTGGGAGCGCTTGCTCAGCCCCTGGGATACGGCCGCCGGCGCCGCCATCGCCCTGGGCGCCGGGGCGCTCGTCACCAATCTGCAGGGCGGACCCGTGGACCTCAGCATCGGGCACCTGGCGGTCGCCAATCCCGGGCTGCATCCGGCGTTGCTGTCGCTGCTTTCGGAAGTCCCACCGGCGTCGAGTTGAAAAGCTCCGCCCCAGGGGGTAGACCGCCAGCGCGCCGGCGCCAGCCGTCGGCCCAGCTCAGCGAGACCCATGCAAAGCGATTCACGCCGCCTAACCCATCTGCGCGAGCTCGAAGCCGAAAGCATCCACGTCATCCGTGAGGTGGCCTCCGAATTCGAGAAGCCGGTGATGCTCTATTCCATCGGCAAGGACTCCTCGGTGCTGGTGCGGCTGGCCCTCAAGGCCTTCGCGCCCGCCAAGGTGCCCTTTCCCCTAATGCACATCGACACCACCTGGAAATTCCGGGAGATGATCGAGTTCCGCGATCGCTTCTGTGCGGAAAACGATCTGGACCTGATCGTGCACACCAACCGCGCCGGCGCCGAGGAGGGCATCAACCCCTTCGATCACGGCAGCAAGAAGTACACCGACGTGATGAAGACCGAGGCCTTGAAGCAGGCCCTCGGCATGTACGGCTTCGACGCGGCCTTCGGCGGCGCCCGCCGCGACGAGGAAAAGAGCCGCGCCAAGGAGCGTTTCTACTCCGCCCGCGACCGCTACCAGCAGTGGGATCCCAAAAACCAGCGCCCCGAGCTGTGGAATCTCTACAACGGTCGCGTCAATCCGGGCGAGTCGATGCGCATCTTCCCCATGTCCAACTGGACCGAGCTCGACGTCTGGCAGTACATCTACCTGGAAAATATCCCCATCGTACCCCTCTATCTCGCGGCCGAGCGCCCTGTGGTGGAGCGCTCAGGTACGCTGGTGATGGTCGATGATGAGCGCATGCGCCTCGAGCCCGGCGAAGAGCCCGAGCAGCGCGTGGTGCGCTTTCGCACCCTGGGCTGCTATCCGCTGACCGGCGCCGTCGAGAGCGGGGCCGCCACGCTACCCGACGTGATCCGCGAGATGCTCTTGGCGCGCCACTCCGAGCGCCAGGGACGCCTGATCGACTTCGACGAGGACGGCTCGATGGAGACCAAGAAGCGCGAGGGTTATTTCTAATGGACGCCGACCGGGAATTGATCGAACGCGACATCGGCGCCTACCTCGTCGCCCACGAGCACAAGGAGCTGTTGCGCTTCGTCGCCGTGGGTTCGGTCGACGATGGCAAGTCGACCTTGATCGGGCGGCTTCTGCACGACGTGCAGGGCGTCTACGAGGATCAACTGGAAGCTGTGAAGCGCGCCACCACCATGGAAGGCGCCGAGGTCGATTTCTCGCTTTTCACCGACGGCCTCAAGGCCGAGCGCGAGCAGGGCATCACCATCGATGTCGCCTACCGCTACTTCACCACCGAGAAGCGCAAGTTCATCATCGCCGACACGCCCGGCCACGTGCAGTACACGCGCAACATGGTCACCGGCGCATCGACGGCCGACGTCGCCGTGATCCTGGTGGACGCGCGTCTGGGCGTGCTCGAGCAGTCGCGCCGCCACGCCTACATCGCCTCGCTGCTCGGCATTCCGCACCTGTGCGTGGCGGTCAACAAGATGGATCTGAAGGACTTCGACGAGGGCGTCTACCGCGACATCTGCGCCGACTTCAGCCGCTTCGCCAGCTCGCTCACCTTCAAGGACGTGAGCTACCTCCCGATCAGTGCCCTGGGCGGTGACAACGTGGTCAGCCCCAGCCCCAACACGCCTTGGTACGACGGCCCCACGGTGCTGGCCTACCTCGAGCGGGTGCCCATCGCCGACGATGAGAACTTGGTCGATTTTCGCTATCCGGTTCAGACCGTGCTGCGACCCAATCTGAACTATCGGGGCTTTTCGGCGCAGATCGCCAGCGGCGTCGTAAAAAAGGGCGATCCGATCATGGTCTTGCCCAGCGGCAAGACCTCGAAGGTCAAGGCCATCGACGTCTATGAGGGCGAGATCGAAGAAGCCTTCGCGCCCATGAGCGTGACGCTTAGGCTCGAAGACGAAGTGGATGTCAGCCGTGGCGACATGTTGATCCACCCGGACAACCGCCCGCAGGTGGCCCGTCGTGTCGATGCGCATGTGGTGTGGATGCATGAGCGTCCGCTCGACCCCGAAAAGACCTACATCATCAAGCACACCACCCAGGCGGTGCGCGTGCAGGTCGATTCCGTCGAGGCTCGCATCGACCTGGAAACGCTGCAGGAAGTGCCGGCCGAGTCGGTCCACCTCAACGATATCGCGCGCGTGCGCCTGACCTGCCATCGCGCCCTGTACTTCGACGCCTACCGCGACAATCGCGCGACCGGCGCCTTCGTTCTCATCGACTCCTTGAGCAATGCCACCGTCGCCGCCGGCATGATCGGCAAGAGTGACGGCGTGCAGGATCTGGAGCAGGCGCTGCGCGAGGTGCGCGCCGGCTCGGCCATCGCCCCCAAGACCCAGGTCAGCCCGCGCGAACGGCGCGAGCGCATGGGCCAGAGCGGCGCGACCGTGTGGCTGACCGGTCTTCCCGGCTCGGGGCGCTGGGCCCTGGCCTACGCCCTCGAACGCCGGCTCTTCGACCAGGGCCGCACCGCCCACGTCATCGATCCCTTCCGGGAAAACCTGGACTCGATGATCTCGGCGGCTCGGGCCTGTGCCAACGCCGGGTTGATCACCATCTGCGCGTTTCCGAGCAAGCTTCGCAGCGACCGCGACCGGGTGCGTGAGCGTCTCGGCCAGGACCGCTTCATCGAGGTCTTCGTCGATACCGACCTGGAGCTATGCCGCGAGCGGCGCCCCGACAGCGACTTCGAGGGCTTCGAGGCCCCAGAGGAGCCCGCGGTCCGCGTCGACCTCAACCAGATGCGCCTGGAGCGCGCGGTCGACCAAGTGTTGCAAGCCCTGGCCGCAGCGGGGCAGTTCGACACCGCATCGTGAAGCGCTCTATACAGTAGCGCACACGCCAGCCCCCTAACCTTATCGGAAGGCGGCCACGAAAGTGGCCAGGGTGCCGGCATTTGACGCCGATTCGGGTCAATCGGCTGCTTCACCTTGAAAACTGTGTGTGTTGTATGCACAGTGAGCGAAGTGTCAGTTTGCGTTGGCCGTGGTTCCGGCAGAGCGCGTAGAGGAGTTGCGCATGCGGTGGGTGTTCCGTGTGATGAAAGTAGTTTCGGTTGTTGGTGTGCTTGCCGCCGGTTGCGCAGGCGGTGACGGCGGCGGTGATCGCACGGCGAATCCAAAGCCGGTGTTGATGCCGACCGGCGATAATTCATCCGGCGCGGGAGCGCCAACCGCGACAGCGGCGGGCTCGGGCGCGACCGGCACCATGGAAGCCGCCATCAGCGATGGTGCGGCCGGTACTGGCGCGATGCTGCCCGGCGATACGACGAGCGACATGCAGGCGCTGGTCGAGCGCGTCTTTGACCCGGGCACCGACCCGGTCCGCAATAACGTCCAGGCCGGGCAGGTGTGCGCGCGCCTGGCCCAGATCCAGTGTGCCGGCGAGGCCTATTGCTGCGATAACCCCGGCCGTGACCGCGCCACCTGCGAGACGGTGATGGCCGACGGCTGTGTCAATGAACTCTTCCTCGACTCTGTGACCGCCAGCCCCGTCACCGGTTTCGACGCCGGTGCCGCCTCGGTGGCCTTCACCGAACTCGAGCGCATGGCCAGCGAGTGCGATCCGGGCATCGCGGCCTTTGGAGGCTCGGCCAGCGGCCTGATGGGTATGTTCACTGGCACTATCGAGGCCGGCGGCAATTGCGAACCGGACGGTGGCCCGCTGGGGCTGCCCTCCGAGCCTGCTGCGGCCGCGGCGTTGGCTTCCTGCACCGACATCCAGAGCCAGGCTTGCCTTCCGAGGCTGACGAGCTGGAGCTGTGAGCCGCGCGGGCAAGCTGGCACCAAGTGCTTCAGCGATCTCAACTGCGTCGACGGGCTGTACTGCCCAAACCCGACTTTCGCAGTCACCACCAACGCCACCTGCACGCCGCGACGGCCGGTGGGCCAGGCCTGCTCGACGCCGAATGAGTGCGAGAGCCTGTTCTGCAAGGGCGGCGCCTGCGTCGCTGCCGATGCACAGGCCGCTTACTGCTTGGCGAACTGATCGGTAGCGCGGGACGTCAACCGGGACGTCCCGCCATTCTGGTCAGTTCTGGTCAGTAGCGCGGTACGTCTGGGTCGACGTCCCGCGACCATGCCTCGATGCCGCCGCCCAGGTTGTAGACCTTGCGGAAACCGTCGGCCAGGAAGCGCTCGGCCGCGGCGCGGCTGCGCATGCCGTGGTGGCAGTAGAAGGCGATTGGCTTGTCCCGATCGAGCGCGGCGAGGGTCTCGGCCGCGTCGTCGAGGGGCAGCGCTCCGGCGATGGCGGCCAGGGCCCGCTCTTCGGCCGGACGCACATCGACCAGCGTCGGTGCATCTTCGCCGTCGAGCAATTTCTTGAGTTCCGCCGGGCGCAGCTCGCGCACCTTGGGCGGCTCGTTGGGATTGTCGATACGGAAGCCGCCGCCGGCCTCCGAGAAATCGATGCAGACGCCGTCGGCGCGCTTGGCGCTCATGCGGTCGACCAGCACCTGGATGCCTCCGGCGTCGATGACCAGGTCGGCGTCGCGCTCCTCATCGACCGATAGCTCGTATTCGAAGCGGGGGCTAACCGTCAGTCGCAGGCTGCCTTCTTCCTCGGCGGTGGCTTCGGAGATGGCCTTTTGCGCTGCCTCGGTGAGTGTGATGGTTGGCACTTTGGCCTCATTCTTCACACCCATCAGCGCGTGCAGCTCTCCGGCGACGTACATCTCGCGCACGATGTCGCAGCCGCCCACGAAATTCCCGTCGACGTAGAGCTGGGGAATCGTCGGCCAGTTGGAGAAGTCCTTGATGCCCTCGCGGATCTCCGGATCCTTGAGCACGTTGACCGTGTGGTATTCCGGTAGCAGGTCGTCGAGGATCTGGGCGACCGTGGCGGAGAAACCGCACTGGGGGAAGTGTCGCGTGCCCTTCATGAAGAGCACGACGCGGTTTTCGTCGATGAGCTGCTGGATCGTTTGCGTGGTGGCTGATTCGCTCATGGCTATGCCTGCGGAGTCGGGGGTGCGGCCAAGCATGGCACACACCGGCGCTGGCCTCAGCTCATAGAGCCCCGCCCGGTGGCCGTCAAGTTGGCCGCCGGCACGGAAAGTCGAGCGCTCGGACGCGCCAAACGGTCAACTTTATCCCGATCCCGATCCCGATCCCGATCGGGACCTCGGGCTCAGGGTTTGTCGCGAGCGGCCGTTAGAAAGGGTTGAGGCACTGGCACCCAGTACCATTTGGGTTCATAATTTCAGGGTAGCCGTTGTGCTCCATAAACCCGTGTCCGATCGGAGTGCGTCGATCGGGAACACTGTAGCTGCGCACCGCCGGTGTACGTCCGGGCGGTGATGCGTCGTCGTGTTGCGGGTCGGGGCCTGCCCTAGCACGCGACCATGTTTCACCCACGAGCCATCACAGCGATCCTTGCCACCGGCCTGGTCGGCCTGGGTGCGCTGTGGCTTGCGGGATGCAGCGCCAGCCTGCCGCCCTCGGCGGAGCTGCCCATCGACGAAGAGCAGCTGGCGATCCGCGCGGCCATCGATGCCTGGGCCGAGGCGGGCCTGCCGTGGACCCACGAGTGCCGCCAGCAGTACGACCGCATCCGCGTCGTGGTCAGCCGCCCGGCCGAGTTCACCGAGCTGTGCGGACGCAAGCCCCTGCACGCCGGGGGCCGACTCTACGCCTGCAACACCGAGCAGTACGAGCAGGCGTTTCCTTTCTGGATGGTCGACGACCGGCGCGTGCCGCTGTTGGTGATCAGCGAGCTGCAGCCCGAGCTGCACCGGCGGCTTCTGGTGGTGCACGAGACCATGCACTGGCTGGAGCGCTGCTCGGGCAAGGGCATCGACTTCGACCACAGCGACCCCACCGTCTGGCACGAGGCGCGCGTGGCCGCCCAGCAGGAGGTCATCGCTGCGCTCCGGGATCGCGGCCGGCCGCGCGACATGCTGACCTACCGCTTCGACAGCCACGGCAAGCTCAAGCAGCGTCGTGAAGTCGACGGCCTGCGCTGAGCCCAGGTGCGGTGCGCCGTAGGTCGGGACTCGGGGCTCAGACCGTGGTCGCGATGCCGCCATCCACCGGGATGTAGGCGCCGGTGACGTAGGCGCTGGCGCGCGAGGCCAGGTAGATCGCGACGCCGGCCATGTCTTCGGGCTCGCCGATGCGGCCCAGGGGGCAGCTCTCGCGGATGGCGTCGCCGAAGGTACGCAGGGTCTCGGCCATCATCTTGCTCTCGAAGGGGCCGGGGGCGACCGCGTTGACGTTGATGTGGTCGGCGGCCAGGCGCCGCGCCAGCACGCGCGTCAGGTGCAGAAGGCCGGCTTTGCTCGAGGAATAGGCGTAGGTCTCGAGGCCGGGCACGTGCAGGCCGTCGATGGAGGCGATGTTGATCACGCGCGCCGGATCGGCCGTGCTGCCCGCCGCCTGCAGCTGCGGCAACAGGTCGCGCGTTAGGAAGAAGGGGGCCTTGAGGTTCAGCGACTGCACCTTGTCCCAGCCGCCCTCGGGATATTGGGCGATCGGCTCGGCCCAGTTGGCGCCGGCGTTGTTGACCAGCACGTGCAGCTTTTCCTCGCGCTCGCGCAGGGCGGCCACCAGCGTCTCGCGGCCTTCGGTGCTCGCCAGGTCGGCGGGCAGGGCGATGCAGGTGCCGTGCTCGGACAGCTCCGCCGCCAGCTGCTGGCAGGCTTCGGCCTTGCGCGACGAGATGTAGGTCTTGGCTCCGTTCATCACGTAGCCCCGCGCGATCATCTCACCGATGCCGCGGCTGCCGCCGGTGACGAGCGCCACCTTGCCTTCGATCGAGAAAAGATTCTTCATGGCTTTACTCCGGTCCTCGCGAGAGGGGCCGGACCCTACTTCAGCGCACACCGGGCGGTCAAAGGCGGGGGCAGATCGCGGCACCGCGGCTCGGCAATCCGGGATAAGATCGCGCCATGGCCCCGGGGGCTCGCCCTTTCAGCCGGTTCGTTGGCGTCGCTGCATTCGCGGCTGGGGTGTGTGCGTTTTCGGGCTGTGGGGAGCGGGACGAGGCGCCGCAGCCGATGGCGGCGACCGGGCCAAGCGCGCAGCCCGAGGCGCCGTCGCCGCCAGCGGTGTCCGGGGTCGCCGCGCCCACCGAACGCGACGCGGGCGCGGCTTCGACGGCTGCGGCGGCTGCGCAGGCGGCGAGTTCGTCAGCCGCCGGTGGGTCGGCATCCACGGTGCTCCTGGTGCAGAACCTGCGCAGCGGGGATAACTTTCGGGTGCGCAGTCGCGCCGCGCTCGCCCTGGGTCGCGTGCGCACGGCTGCGGCCGCCGATGCGCTGATCGCTGCCCTCGAAGACAGCCATCCGGCGGTGCGCGCGGCGGCGGCTCGATCGCTCGGCACCGGCCGGCACAAGCGGGCCCTGCCCAAGCTCGAGCGCCTCCAGAAGGACGATCCAGACGCGCCAGTGCGCAAGGCGGCCAGGGCGGCCATCGCGCGCCTGACGCCGCCCAAGGGGCCGCCCAAGGGGCCGCCCAAGGGGCCGCCCAAACCCGCCGCCGACGAGCCCGCTGCTGGCGACGGTGGCGACTTCACCTACTACGTGCACGTGGGCGCACCCCACAGCAACGTTGCGGGCCTGGGCTCGGCGGTGCTGGGGCGCGCGCGCAGCGTGGCCAAGGGCTCGGTGCGCTTCATGCCGGGGGTGCGGCTGGCGCCCGACAGCGAATCGGCGGCGGCGGCCCGCGGCGTGCTGAGCAAGAAGGGGCGGCACGGCTTCCACATCGATCTGAACGTCGTCAGCGTCGAGGATGACGGCGCCGGCGGCACCCGGGCCGTGGTCGAGGCGATGCTGCAGAGCTATCCCGGACGCGACATGCGCGCCAGCGTGCGCGGTAAGGCCACCGTGCCCGGCAAGCGCGGACCCGACGCCCAGCGTCAGGCGGTGGAGGGGGCCACGCGCGGTGCCCTGCGCAGCCTGCCGGGCGTGATGCAGCGTGTCGCGAGGTGAGGGGGTGGAGCCGCCCACGACGACGCTCGCCTACAGCCTCGCGATCGGCTTCGTGCGCCGTCCACACGCGCGCTGGGGCTCTTTGCGATCGCCGTATTGCAGCTTCTGTTGACCTACCTGCTACTGCCGCCGCTCTTGTTGCTCGGCTATCTGTTCAACGCCTTGCCCTACCTTTCGCTGAAGCCGATTTCGAGGCTTGCGGCCAGCGCCCACAAGGATGTGGCCACCATCAAGCTGCTGGGCAGGCTGGTGTTCTATCCGTTGCACTGGGCTGCGGTGGCCGGCCTGAACGCTTTCGGTCAGCTGCATCTGCACGCGCGCTCTACCGGCTGGCCCAGCGCGCCCCTGCTGTCGGCGGTGGTCGCGCTGGTCTTTGGCATCGTCGGGGGGCTCGTGGCGTTGCGCTACGGGGAGCTTTCGCGCGAGAGCTGGCGCGCCCTGCGCGTGCGCCTGACCCAGGCTCGCTATCGGGCGGTGCTCGCCGAGCTGCGAGCCGAGCGCGCCGAGCTGCACGACGCCATCGAGCAACTGGCCAGGGGCGTGGAGCTGCCGGGCGAGCTGGCTGCTGATGGGCGTGTCGGGATGAAGCAGCGGGCGTTGTGAGAGGCCAGCAGCGAGCGCGCCTTGCGGTGGTGGCGGGGGCCGACCGCAGGGCGCGCAGCGGGCTCGCTTAGGGCTCGCGAAACAATAACTTCCCCCTTTGGCACGCACCGGCGGGCACGCTCGGGCCGTGCGTCCTCGAAGAATTCCTCGATGTACCTCGGGTACGACTGCGGATTCTCCTCCGGGCGCCGTCCCGACCGCACTCCGCCGTCACGCACCAAAGGGGGAAGTTAATGTTTCGCGAGCCCTTAGTTGTAGCCGCAGCGGGTGCCGAAGCCGGTGTCCACGCAACTCAGGCCATCGGGGCACTGGAAGTCGAGGGTGCACTCGACGCGGCAGACCGGGTCGCCGAAGTCGGTGTAGCAGGTGAAGCTCGCACCGGGGATGGATGCGCAGTCGGCGTCGCTTGCGCAGCTCGCCGAGCAGTGGCCGCCGAAGGTGTAACAAACCAGGCCCGCGCCGCATTCTTCGTTGGTTGTGCAGGGGTCGTTTTGGGCCCCGCCGCCGCTCGTCGTCGTGCCGTTGCCGCCGCCAGCGCCGCCGAAGATGGTCGTCGGGTCGAACGCATTGCCCTCGTCGGCAGGCAAATTGCAACGGGCGGTGCCGGTGCCGGCTCCGCTGCAGGCCAGTTCGTCAGGGCAGTCGCCGTCGTCGACGCAGTCGGCCACGCGGCAAACCCCGCTGCCGGTGCTGCAGCTGTGGTCGCCGCCGGTCAGGCCCGCGCAGTCGTCGTCGCTGGTGCACAGGGCCGAGCAGTAGCCGCCGGAGTAGCAGCCCAGGCCCGCCTCGCAGTCGTCGTCGGTGCTGCAGGGGCTATTTTGGCCGCCGGCCGTTGCCCCGCCGCTGCCGGATTCGTCGCCGCCGGACCCGTCGCCGCTGCCGCCGGACTGGTCGCCGCCGCCCGGCTCGTCGCCGCTGTTGGCGGTGCCGCTGTCGCCGCTGCTGCCGCTGGCGAGCCGGTCCGGGTAGATCAGTCCGCTGCAGTCACAGACCAGCAGGCCGGCTCCCTCGGCACAGATCTCCACGCCTTCGCTGCCGTCCTTGCAGCTGCAGGTCTCACCGGTCTCGGTGCCCGGCTGGCAGCTTTCGTACTCGTCGAGCGCGTCGTGCGCGATCGAGCCGCAGCCCGCCGCGTAGAGCGCGAAGAGGTTCATCAGAAGTGCGCGTTTCATCCCAACAACTCCGTCCGCCGGCGCTACGGCTGCTGCCGGGGGCGCCCAGTCGTCCCCTATGTAGCCCACCCAGTGATTGGGGGTCCAGTGCGCAGAAATCCACACAAGCGCACCCGTAACACGGGCCCGGCATTCTGTGTTCCCATTTGGGGATTCTGAGTGGCGCGGAATGGCTTGGCATTTTCGGCTTGGGCGTTCCAACCGGTCAAGATCTCTGTGGCGGGGTAGCAGTTCCGATGGGTTGTGCGCGCGTAGGGGAGATCGTGGCGCCGTCGACTTTCAGCGCATGGCGATCCTGCGCGACAAGGGTAACGGCCGCCTGCGAGGTGGCCCCGCTCCTCATTGCGCATCACCCTCACCCCCGACGATACGCACCATGGCCTCGAGCGTCGCCTGCGTGAGCCGCGGCAGGTCGTTGCAGACGACGCTGGGCAAGAGGCCCTGGGCGTGCAAGGTCGCCAGACCGTGCACCAGTGCCCACGAACCCAGAGTGGCCAGGAACTCGTTTTCGCTGGGGGCGCGGCCGGTGGGGCGGACGCCGCCGACGGCGCCGATCGAGAGCTGAAAACAGCGCGCGGCGGCCTGCATCAGCTCGGGGTCGCCCTGCAGTTCGCGCCGGAACATGACCTCGAAGTGGGCGGGGTTTTGGACCGCGAATTCCACGTAGGCGACGCCGACGGCGTTGAGGGCGGCCATAGGCGAAGGGTGCGGCCGCTCGATGGCGTTGCGCTGGGCTTGGGCGAGCTTTTCGTAGCCCTCGATGGCGATCGCGACGAGTAGCGCGTTGCGGTCGCGGAAGTGGTTGGCCGGGGCGCCGTGGGATACACCTACGCGGCGGGCCAAATCGCGGAGTTTGAGTCCGGCGACGCCGTGCTCTCCGATTGCCTCCACCGCGGCCGAAAGCAGTGCCTCGCGCAGGTTGCCGTGGTGGTAGGGCCGCGAGCTGGATTCGCTTTTCTTCGCTTCGGTCACGCCGATCTCGTGCCAGTCGGGGCCTCGAGCAGCGGAGTTTAGCGGATTTGGCACGTGGAGACAGCCCGCGCGGGTGCCGGCGGGATTGTGAAGCGCGACGCAAAAAAAGACGGCGGGCCCCGACCCAAGTGGGACCCGCCGTGACCGACCACAACCGTTACTGGACGCAGCTGATCGTGGGGCCGACGGCGGCGCCCCAGAGGTTACACATTTCGCCGGTCTGGACTTCGTTGGTGTAGCGCAGGGGGGAAGTCGAGTCGTTGATGATGTGGCATTCCCAGTCGAGGGTGTCGCCCGCTTGCACATCGAGGATGCCACTTGTGGCGCCCGCCAAGCCCTCTGAAAACTCTGGGTTATCAGTGATGCTATCGTACTGGAACTCCACCGGCTCGAGGTAGTCGTACATCTCGAAAACTTTCTGCTCGGTGTCTTTGCCGCGGTTGAGCCAGGCGCTGAAACGAACGCCGTGGGCGTGGTAGTGGCCGAGCAAGCCGATGATGCGCCCGGGCGCGTTGATGGGGCAGGAGTAGGTGTAGACTTGGTCGGTGCCCGGCTGAATTGGAAGGAAGGTCCAGGCGATGCCGCCCATGCCCCGGATCATGCTGGCCTCTTCGGTGACTTCTTCCTTCTTCTTGAACCAGATGTTGAGCCAGAATTCGCGCAACACTGGGGTGTCGGTGAAGTTGAAATAATGCATGTCGGCCTGGGCTGCGGTCTGGGCGGGAATGGCGCGACCGAGGCTTTCGTTCTCGGGGGCGACCGTGCCCAGCTGCATCCAGGGCTTGGAAGCGCCCGGTAGATTGTCGAGCAGGGCGGGGCTGGTGCCCGTTCCGGGGTCGCGGCAGGCGACGAAGGTCGTTCCGCCGTCGCTGTTGGGAGTGGTGTACATGGAGTTGATGATGTGGTGGGTGCCCGGGCGCCCGCTCAGCTCCCACTGCTGGTAGTAGATGTCTTCGGTATTCGGTGTCACGAAGCTGATGCACTCGGAGGACTCGCTGCCGGGCGCGAAGCTGAAGATGTTCATTTGCTCCCCATCGGCGTAGTCACTGGGTCCAATGTGGATCTGCATGCCGAGGCCTTCGGGCGGGGGCAAAAGGCAGGCGTCGTCACCTGGAAATCCCGTGTCCGGGATGTCGCACTGGCCGCGCGTCGAGAGCGCAGCGCCCTCGGCCGCCATCGGGATCAGCGTCGTGTCTTCGATGCCCATCTCCGCCATCGTGCCCGTCGTCGGTGCGGCAGCGCCGGCCGAGCCTTCCGTCGCGCCGCTGGTATTCGCCGCACTCCCGTCGTCGCTGGGAGGCTCGGACATCCCGCCGCCGTCGGTGGAATTGCAGCCCAAAGCGAAAATCCCGGCGAGTGCCAAGCTGTAGACCCATCTGCTCATCACGACTGCACCTCCAATGTAGACGTCGAATATATTCATTGTCTATATTGGGGATGGAAGAAGTCAAGGGGGGTGACGGGGCTAGCTCGCCCTAGCTCGCGCGCCGGGCTCAAACGGGGCTGGCGCCGCTGCCGATCAGCTGGGCGATGCGCTCGCGGTGCTGCCAGAGGCCCTTGTAGCGGGCGAGGGCTTCCGGCATGGAGGCAACGGCCTGCGCCGGAATACTCCGTGTATTTCAAGGGGACCGGACGCCGCAGCTGGCGCCGTAGCGGTCCCGAGAGCGGATCATGACTCCCGCCGAGCACATCTAGGGCAGCAAAAGTTCGATGCGTGGACCCAGTGCGACCATTAGAGGACCGGTGGTGCGGTGCAACTCCCCGTCGAGCATATAGGTGAACTCGGCGCCCGCGGTGTCGATTTCGAGGCTGCGCGCGGCGGGCGCGAAGCCCAGGCCGTCGCCGATGGCGAGCCCCCGACGAATGCGCGGTAGCTGGCGGGCGAGCATGGCGGCCGAACCGTGAAAAGCCAGCAACTGGAAGTGTTGGGCGTCGGCGTTGGCTTGGGGTAGCGGTCGAAAACCCAGGCCCACCTGTTCGACGGTGCCGGCCAGAAGCGCGAGGTAGCGCCGGGTGGGATGGACCTCACCGTCGATGCTGAGGGTGGCCTCGAGGGGGCGCTGCAGCTGCTCGATGACGGCGCCGCCGGTGAATGCCTGGACCGAGCCGCGGGCCAGAAGCGACAGCGCCGCCAGGCGGCCGCGCTGCTCGCCGTCGCCGGAGTAGAGTGCTTCGAGGAAGCTCGCCAGCACGGCGCCGCCGAATAGGAAGCCAATCCGGTCGTGCACGCGCAGTGTGTTGCGCATGGCGGTGGGCAGCGTCGGCAGCTCGCTTAGCAGTCGCTGCAGCAGACGCTCGGGCGGTGCCCGGCGTACGCCGACGGCATTGGCGATGGTGTTCATGGAACCGCCGCGCAAAAGCGCGATGCGCGGCAGCGGACGCTCGCCGTAGACGCGCGCAAGCTCGCTGAGGATGATCGAGAGTGTGCCGTCACCGCCGATGATGGCCAGGGTGCCGATGCCGCGGTCGCGCAGCCCCTCGCAGATGGCGGTGACCAGTTCGCGCCGCTCCAGGGGGAAGAGCACGCCGCGGCTGCCGAGCATCCGGCGCAGGCGGTCGGCGCGGCCCGAATCGGAGCGGCCGCCGCCAGCGCGCGGGTTGAACATCACCGCCAGGCCCGGCTGGGCCGGGGCCTTTTGTTCGTTTGCAGCTGTAGTTTCGGAGGACGGAGTCACGGCGGGGCTTCAGAGGCCAGCCGGGGCGAAGCCCTCCGAGTTGGCGAAGCGCTGCAGATGGTATTGCTCGTCGCCGAAGAGCACGTTGAGTACGTGCTGGCGCTTGAAGTAGAGGCCCACGTCATGTTCGTCGGTGACGCCGATGCCGCCGTGCAGCTGCACCGCCTGCCGTACGATGAAATGTCCGCTTTCGGAGAGCTGGGCCTTGGCGATGGAAATCGCGCGCTTGCGCTCCTCGGTCGGGGCGTCGGCCTTGAGCGCGGCCAGCAGCATCGTCGCCTTGGCCAGCTCGAGCTCGATGAACATGTCCACCGCCCGGTGCTGCAGCGCTTGGAAGCTGCCGATTTTGACGCCGAACTGCTCGCGCTCACAGAGGTAGTCCCGCGTCATCTGGAAGGCCGCGTCGAGTAGGCCAGCGCCTTCGGCACAGGCCGACGCGGCGGCCCGGTCCACGGCCTCGTCGAGCACCTCGGCCGCGGCGCCCTCGGCGCCCAGCAGTGCTTCAGCTGGGAGTTTGACGCCGTCGAGCTTGATGTGGGCGGCGCGGTGGCCGTCCATGGTCTTGAGCGCGCTCTTGTCGAGGCCCGCTGCGGCCGGGTCAACCAGAAAGAGCGAGACGCCTTCGCGGTCGCCGGGTTCGCCCGCGGTACGGGCCGAGACGATCAGGGTGTCGGCGGCGTCGCCGGCCAGCACCCAGACCTTCTCTCCATTGAGGACATAGCCGCCGCCCTGCTTTCGCGCGCGCGTCGCCACGCAGGCCACGTTGTCGCGTGAGTCGCGCTCGGCGTAGGCCAGGGCCAGGCAGCTCTCGCCCTGCATCATCGGCTGCAGGTAGCGCGCCTTTTGGGCGGCACTGCCGGCGCGGGCCAGGGCGCTGCCGGCGAGCACGACCGAGGGGATCAGCGGCTCGGGTACCAACGTCGTGCCCAGGCGCTCGAGCACCAGCGAAACTTCGAGTTGACCCATGCCCATGCCGCCGTCTTCTTCGGAAAAGGGCAGGGCGAGCCAGCCGAGTTCCCCCATCTGGGCCCAAACCTCCCTGGACCAGCCGGGATCCTCGTCGCGCTGTTTGCGCGCGCGCGACAGGGGGGAGTCTTTCTTGACGAAGTTGTTGACCGTGTCGACCAGCAGCTTCTGATCACTGTTGAGTTCGAAGTCCATGGGATTCCTCAGGTGCCGGGAAGTTGCAGAAGGCCCTTGGCGATCACGTTGCGCTGGATCTCATTGCTACCGCCGTAGATCGTGGTCGCGCGCTGGTAGTTGAAGTTGCTGGGGACCCAGTACTGATTGCCCGGTACCGCGCCCTCGTTGAACCAGTTGAGCGAATTGAGGCCCATGACTTCCATTGTCAGCTCGCCGACCTGCTGCTGCAGCTCCGAGCCGCGGATCTTCAGGATCGACGATTCGGGCCCGGGGGCCTTGCCGAGCTCGGCGCCGGCCAGCGTCTTGTAGATCACCATGCGCAGGCTTTCGATGCGGATCTCCAGGCGGGCGATCCTGGCGCGGAAGGCCGGGTCCTCGATGAGCGGGTGGCCGTCCTTGACGGTTTCGGCCGCGATGGCCTTGAGGTTGTGCAGGGCGCGGGTGGAGCTGCCCACGTCGCCGATGCCGACGCGCTCGTGGCCGAGCAGGGCCTTGGCGATCCCCCAGCCGCCGTCCAGCGGCCCCACCAGGTTTTCCTTGGGCACCTTCACGTCATCGAAGTAGGTGTCGCAGAAGGCCGGCGTGCCGCCCAGGGTCAGGAAGGGCTCGACGCGGATGCCGGGCGTCTTCATGTCGCACAGGAGGAAGCTGATGCCCTGCTGGCGCTTGGGCGTGTCGCCGTTGGTGCGCGCCAGCACGAAGATCCAGTCGGCGCGGTCGGCGTAGGTGGTCCAGGTCTTCTGGCCGTTGAGGATGAAGTTGCCCTGACCGTCGTCTTCGGCCTTGAGCTGAAGTGAGGCCAGGTCGCTGCCGGCGCCGGGCTCGGAGTAGCCCTGGCACCAGAACTCCTCGCCGCTGAGGATCTTGGGCAGAAAGCGCGCGCGCTGGGCGTCGTTGCCGAATTGGATGATCAGCGGGCCGACCATGCGCAGCCCGAAGGGGCTGAGCTCGGGTGCGCCCGCCATCACCAGCTCCTCGCCCAGGATGAAGCGGCGGGTTGGGTCGAGACCGGCGCCGCCGTACTGCTCGGGCCAGTTGGGGGCTGCCCAGCCGCGCTCGGCCAGGATGCCGTGCCAGCGGCGGATTTCCTCGGGCTCGAAGTGGGCGTGGCGCTTGGCTTTCTCGGCGATGTCCGGGGGCATGGCCTCGCGGATGAAGCTGCGGACTTCCTGGCGGAAGGCCTCCTGTTCTGCGCTAAATGACAGATCCATCTCCACTCCTCTCGATCGGCCCGGAGATCGGGGGCCGCGGCGCGTGGGCCGCGCGTCTTTGGCGGTTGGCGACTTGGGGTTTCGGGCGCGGTCCTCGAAGGGTTCGAAGGTGCGTTCCGGATGTGGGGGATCTAGCAGAAAGCCGGCGTCGGCCAAAGTGGCGGGGGGCACCTGTGTGGGCGCGGGCTATCGCCCGGGCGCACTGGGTTTGGCGGCGCAGGCGGCCATGTTCCGTCGGTGAGCGCGGCTCGGAGATGGAAAAGGGGGGGAGCGCTCGGCCTGGCGGGCGCCGCGCTTGTGTCGGCGGGCTGCGATGACGGTCCTGCGCCCGCGGCCGGGCCGGATGAGGACGCTGGGGGCCGATGGCGGTGGCTGTTGGTGGGAGTGACGATGCGGCTGTCATCGAGGATACCGCCGCCGGTCCGAGCTGCGGCATCGACAGCCCCACCGACCAGCCACCAACCGGGACCTGCGCGAGCACTTTGCGCAACTGCTGGGACTGTCGCCCGGCCATCCCACCCAGGGCAAGATGAGCTACGACCTACGCCGCCTTCGGCTCCATGACCTCAGCGAACGCATCCCGAAATTCCACCGCTACCGAACGACCCGCTTCGGTCCACGTGCCGCGCTGGCAGTTACCCGTGCCGGTAACCGAATGCTGCGGCCGGCTCTCGCCAGCGCCCACGCACAGGCACCTCCGACGCCGATTCCCATCCGAGCCGCGCTCATCCGCGCAGAACGGGCGATCGCCCGCGCGTGGAGCATGCAAAACGTTGCCACCTGACCCTGAGCGCCGAACGAAGCGACTAACAGGACGTTGCGCTTGACTCCCAGCGTCGTGCAGGAACTCGTTCCCATGCCGAAATGGCTGTTTCTCGAATTTGCACGTCAGCGACCGGAGCAGAGCGAAGCGGCGCGACCCGCGAAAGTGGAGGGGGCGCGGCTTTGCCGCGACGGCGGAAAGGGCGTGTGCCCTCTCCGAGATGAGAACTAGCTCGCAACACGAGCGGGCGAATTGATTGGTCTGCGAGGAAACGTAACCACGAACGAGGAACCCTCTCCTGGAGAGCTTTGGCAGTCCACGGTCCCAGCTAGGTTTTGTGTGACCAGATTGTGCACAATGTGGAGTCCCAGGCCCGTTCCTCCACTGCTTCGCTTGGTCGTAAAAAACGGTTCGAACACGCGCTTGCGCATCGCCTCATCCATGCCACAGCCGTGGTCGCGAACCGTGAGTGTTGCAAATTCGTCGTCTCCATCCACGATGACGTCAACGGTGGAGTTTGTGCTGTTCGGCAACGCGTGGATGGCCGCATTCATGACGAGGTTGGACACCACCTGCGCAATGGTGCCGGCGTCGCAGTAGACATCGCCGCCTCGCTCGACGTGAAGTCGAGCCTCCACCTGGTGCTTCTGAAGTTCTGGAGCGAGGGCGCCGAGTACCGACTCTGTATATTCGGCGATGGCGAGGTCGCGCTCGTGTCCGCTGACCTGATCGGCTGCGACCTGCTTGAACTTTGTTACTAGAGATGCCGCGCGCTGGAGGTTCGCAAGGGTAATTTGCGAAGCGGAAAGCAGCGTGTCGATGAATTTCGTCAGGGCCGATCTGGTGAGTGTCCCGCCCTCCACGGCCGTGCGAAGCGCGATGCAGGTGCCTTCCATGTTCGAGGCAGCGGTCACGCCGATGCCCAGAGGCGTGTTGATTTCATGGGCGACTCCGGCGACGAGCGATCCTAGCGCGGCAAGCTTCTCCGATTCTATCAAGGACTCCTGGGTTCGACCCAGCTCGTCGAGAGTCTCGCGTAACTGCTCGATGGTTTTCGCCAACTCGTCGGTACGCTCTCGCACCCGCTGCTCGAGTTCCTGATTTAGCTGTAGCACCTCTTCTTGCACGCGCTTGAAATCGGTGATGTCGTGGACGGCACCGATCATGCGGACCGGGGTCCCACTTGCGTCACGCACGACCGCTCCCTTTTCTCGAACCAGCCGGATCGTGCCATTCGGTTGAACCACGCGGTGTTCGATGTCGTACTCGGCTTTGGAAGATTCAAGAGCCGCATTCACCGCAGCGGTGACGGTGCCTCTGTCGTCGGGATGAATGCGGTCGACGAAAGCATCGTATGTGGCTGCGAACTGTCGTGGACGAAGTCCAAATATACGGTAAATTTCGTCGCTCCATGAGAGCGACTGACCCGCGATGTCCCAGTCCCAGCTGCCCACGTGAGCCAGCGCTTGCGCACGGTTCATCGAGCTGACGAGCCGTCGCATGACTCCCTGGGTGTCGTCGGAACCGCTAGACTCCCTGAGACACACGGTGACGTTGCCCCGTTCGGTCGCAATTGCTGTGGCATGAAACGCACGTAGTCCGCTCGTTGTATTCACCAGGAGGTCACGATAGCAGGCAGTGTGCGAACGGGCGGCGACGAGAGCTTGTTCGATGCTCTCGGGCGGATCGACATATGCACTCAGCGGCCCGCCTAGCGGTACTATGCCCCGTTCCCTAGCGAGCAGGGCTGTGAGGGCATCGTCGCATTCCACGATGGCGTCATCGGCGTCGAGCTTGACGACGTACAGTGGGGCCACAGTCGTGGTTCTTGCTTCGACGACCTGATTGGCGGGTTCTATATTGCTTTCAGCCATTTTTCTATTCCGTATGGTTTATTGACCATGAGTGATGGCGGAAAATGGAAGGGGTGGGCGCATTCTTCGCGAGCCGTGATGCGGTGCTTTCGCGCCACGAAAGACCGGCGAGCCATCGGAGGCGGTGGCTAAGTCGCGGTTCAAGAACAAAGGTGCGCGGCCTGTGGGGGCTGCCCTCCGCTCGTCTGGACTGATTTCGGGCAGCTCAGTGCGAAGTCGCATCGCGCTGCCCCCGCGTGGCCGAAAAGTGCCTGGAAGAGTCACCGTCTGCGCCGTGCCGCACGGGCGTAGCCTTTGTGAATCATCGGGGGTTCGAAACAATGACGCCCTGGGGATCATGCGGTCCTCAGGTGATCAATTCCGCTTTGAGGTCTCCGGCCAGCAAGGCGCGTCGCCGCACGCACACTCCCCGTTTCTGAAAATATTCCGGCGAGGTTGAACGGGGCGAATCGGAGGCGGGTTGGCAACTTCAGTCCCACGAGGAGCTCTAGGCCGCCTTCGCGTCGGAGAACTGATCGCAAATTTGCAGAATGCCTCCGAGATTTTCGAAAAACAGGTCAACCAGGTTGGGGTCGAAATGTTTGCCGCGCTCTTCCCGAAGCAGCTCGAGAACCTTCTCCATCGGCCACGCTTTCTTGTAGCAGCGCTCGCTTCCCAAGGCGTCAAAGACGTCGGCAAGCGCGGTGATTCGACCGAAAACGTGGATTTCTTCGCCGTGCAGACCGTTCGGATACCCACTTCCATCCCACTTTTCGTGGTGCTGGTTGGCGATTACGGCGCCTGCTTGCAGCACAGGACGCTTGGAGTGTTTCAGCATTTCGTAGCCGATGCCCGCGTGAGTCTTCATCACCTCTCGCTCGGCGTCGGTGTGTCGGCCGGGTTTGTTCAGAATCGCATCCGGGATTCCGATTTTGCCCAAGTCGTGCAATGGCGAAGCCATGCGAATGCAGTCGGCTTGATCACTTCCGAGGCCATAGCCGGCGGCGAGAAGGGCGGAAATTTCGGCGACGCGCTTGACATGGTTACCGGTCTCCCGCGAACGGGTTTCGACCGCCTCTCCAAGAAAGTAGAGGATTTCTCGCTGGTTTTCCTCGAGTTCACTTCGAAGCTTCAGGTTTTCGAAGGTCACCGATGCGTTGCGCGCAAAAAGGTGAATCAGGCGCCGGTCCGAGTGGTTGATGTCCTCCACGTCGCTCACATGGACCGCTGCATGAACCCCTTGGGGAGTCGAAAGTGCGGCGGTATAGCGGTTGGCATCGAAGAGTTCCGTTCCGTTCTGAAGAACGTGGGTCAGGCGGCCGATGATTTCGCTTTCGAGACCGCCATTCTGAGGGTTGGATGCGAGCCTCGCGTAGCGTCCGGTGCCGCCCAGCACCTCGAGTCCGCCATTGCCGTCGACGACTGTCACCCCTGAAGCGTGACCGCGAGCCTCGTCGTGCTCGGCGGCGAGGAGGGTGGCGAGGTTGCGGGCGATTTCAGTTGAGAGGTGCTGCAGGTCCGTGGGCTGAACCAGGTTGAAGGAAGCATCGACAATACGTTCGAGTCCCCGATTGCCGGACTCGAGAGCACGAATGTCGCGGAACGCGCGCAGAGCGGAGTAGATTGCGGTGAAGAGCTTGGATGACGTGAGTTCGGTCTTCTCCCGGTAGTCGTTGATGTCGTAGGTCGCAACGACGCCGCGCTCGGGAGCGCAGCCGGGTTGACCGGTACGCAGAATGACGCGAACGGCGTCGTTTTCGAGTTTTTCGCGAATGAAGCGCACGAGCCGAAGGCCGCTGTCATCGGATTCCATCACCACGTCCAGCAGAACCACCGCGATGTCGCGTTCGCGCTGCAGCATCGCGATCGCCTCTTCTTCAGAGTAGGCGCCGAGCAGTAACAGGGGGCGGTTTTCAAAAGTGACGTCCTGAAGTGCCAGGCGGGTGACCGCGTGGACCTCGCGATCGTCGTCGACGATGAGCACCTTCCACGGCGTTTTCTTGCTCACCGCCGACGGTTCGTTGGGGTCCTCTTCCGCGAAAGCGAACAGATCATCTCGGTCTTCAAGAGCCAGTGTGGGCATGGACATTACATCTCTCCCGGTGGCCACGGTTGAGCTTCGGCTTGAGCAATAACGAACGGTGGCGGCGGAGCTTGAGGCTCCGGTGCAAAAAAATGCGCGGCCCGGGTCAGTTCGCAGAAAACGTGCTTCTCGCGATCGCGGTGGCTGACAAAGGTCGGCACCGGTGATGGCCTTCCTTCTTTTCTTCCATCGTCGCCGCTTTAGCTCGCGCCCGTGATATCGATTTCGGGAAAGCTTTGTATCTGGGGCGCGTGGTTGGGCACGCACACAAGGGCCTGTCCCGTCGCGCCCGAGGAGATGGCCTGCACGACGGCTTCCGCGATTTGGGAAGGGTCCATCACGCCCACGCCCAACTCCTTCAGGGTATCAAAGGAAGCCGTTTCGGCGATGGCGGTTCGAACGATGGCGGGGCAAATCGCGTTGATGGTGATGCGCTGGGGCTCGAGGGCAGGGCCCAGCGAACGCACCAGCCCGAGCACCGCATGTTTGGTCATGGCGTAGATGGGGTCGTTGGCGAAGGGCAGGAGGGCTGCGACGGAGGCGGTGGCCACGATGGCGCCGCCGCGGCCGGCCATGGCCCGCACCGCCGCTCGCGCCCCGAAGACGACGCCGTCGATGTTGACCGAGGTGACGGCTCGGTAGTCGTCGTCGCCCATGGTGCCGAGGTCGAAGCCGCCGAGAATCGCCCCCTTTTGACCGCTTCGGGGCGTGAGCAGGCCGGCGTTGAGGTGCACGATGTCGAGCCCGCCGTGGGCGTCGCAGATCGCCCGTGTCAGCGCGTCCCAGGCGCTCGCGTCGCTCACGTCCAGTGGCTCGAAATGTACGCCCAGCTGCGCGGCGCAGGCGGCGCCGAGTGCCCGGTCGATGTCCGCGATGATGACGCGCGCGCCCTCGGCCCGCAGCCGCGCGGCACTGGCGCGGCCGATACCCGAAGCGCCACCCGTCACAAGCGCCACCTTGTCCGAAATCTCCATTCTTGCCTCCGTCAGTGACCCACCTGCCTTGGGCGATGGGGGCCGTGCCCAAGTAGAGCATTTTCCGGTGACAACCGCGCCCCACCGCGGTTCGGGCTGTGCGCGCGGCAGTGGTGAACGGCGCCCCAGGCCGGCTACACTGGGCAGATGCCATGGGTGCGGAGCAGCGGTGGGCGCTTGGCCCCGGTCGTCTGCGGATCGCCCGTGCGCTGGCTCGCCCTGCTTGCGGTCTTCAGCGGCTGCACGGCGGCGGTGCGCACGGTGGCTCCGGCACCCCAGGCCGGCATGGTGAGCTGGGATGCTGGTAGCGATAGCTTGGAGGCCCAGATCGCCACCCACCTCGAGCGGCGCGAGCTGGTGGTGCAGCGGGAGAAGGAGGGCGAGCGGGAGGTTGTGGTGCTGGCCTACCGCGGGCAGCGCGTGCCCGACTTCCTGGTTCTGGTGCGCACCAATCGCATGTCGCCGAACTTCAGCCAGCCCAAGGACAGACGCTACATGCTCGTGGTGCAGCTGCGGACCCTGGTCAGCGTCGCCCCGGAGCGCGAGGAGATGGTGCTCGACGGTCTCAATGCCTTCAACTCCGAGTGGGCCTATGGCGCGTTCTATCTGGAGCGGCCCTCCAACGAGATCGCGGGCGTGTGGCCGATTCGCCTCGCCAGCGGCCACGTCTTCGCGCTGGACACGGTCTACGACGCCATCGTGAGCCTGGTGGACAATTGGATGCAGCTCTATCCGGTGGTTGTGCCGACCGAATCCGAGCGCGAATCCGCGCCTGAGCCCGACTCCGAGCCCGGCGATTCAAGTCCCACCCCGGCGCAGGTCGAGACCGTCAGTCGAGCAGTTGTAGGCCGCTGAACACCTCATCGGGCCATTGCTCCGACAGCTGGGGGCCAGTCTGCAATACGGAGAGGGTGTTGGCCTGATTGCCACGTACGAAGCCAAAGGCGTCGGCCTGCGTGCCCTTCTGGCGGATGCTGGCGCGGAACCCGGGGCGGCCCGCGACGTCGTAGGGCTGCAGCGTGGGGGAGCTTCCGCCGGCGAAGGGAGCCTGTCGGCAAAGGCTCGCTGGATGGCCACGCGCAGCGCGCTGTGCGCCTGTTTGCTGGAGCCCTGGCGTACCCCCGAGTTCAGCGCGGTAGCCCCCATGGACGACGGCCGGTTCGCGCGCATCGAAGTCCCTGGCCGTCGGTAGGCTCACCGGGGGTTGGGCCCCGCCGCAGCCGAGCTGGGCCATGGCCCACAGGCCCAGGGCGAGGGCCGCAGGGCGGCGAAGGCGGGGGCGGGCGAACACGTTGAAACGCTAAATATCCCAACATGGTTGCGCAATGCGGGATCGCCGGTCGGGCCGTGGGGGTCGAAGCCCACGGCGGGTTGGGCCTGTAAAGGCCGCAGGCGTTGGAAAGGTCCAGCCGTTCCAGGTATCCGATCTCTCGTCAAAGTTTTGATGACGCGTGTCAGCTGTTTGACGGGACGAGTCGTGGACGGCGGGGCTTGGGCCGTCATTTCGTTGACGTAATGGGACGGAATCGCGTCGCGTCGCCTCCCAACGGCGCCTTCGGCCAGTGGCACGCTGCGTGCACGGTTTGGCAGGTGATGACCCGCGACCCCTCCACGAGTCGGCCCCCATCCAACCGCCTCCCCTGGCCCGAGCGCCTTGAGGCGCCCACCGATCCGGTGCCGTCCTCGGTGAGCGATGCGCCATCGTCGCAGGTCGCGGTAGCCTTCGCGGGGCGCGTTCCCGACGACGCCCTGCAGCGCCAGCTCGAGCGCCGCAGCCGCAGTTCCGTGCCCGGCCCGGCGCGTTCCCGAAAATCTCGCCAGCCCGAGTCCAAGCCCGAACCTACGCGGCCATCCTTTCTGGAGCGCCTGGTCCAGGCCTACCGCCGCGTCAGCGAGCTGCCGGCACGGATGGAACGCGGTGACGCCGAGCTGGGCGATGGAGCGCCGCGGCGCGGCGGGCGCCATCCCCATCCACAGCTGGTCTTCGAGGCGCCCTCGGGCGTTGCGGCTCAGGCGGCCGCCGCCGCCTGGCCGAGCCCCAAGACCGCGGGCTTCGGCGAGGCGGAAGCCGACTACGGCCGGGAGTTCGACCTCGGCGATGGGAGTGGCGCAGAGGAACATCGCAACGCCTTGCTGCCGGCGGCCTCGTCGTCCGACGCAGCGCGGGCGGCAGTGAAGGACGCGCGGATTCCGCCCGCCGCTCACCTTGCGTCGGCATCGGTCGCCGGGCGTGAGCGACCCACGGAGCTGGCCAATGCCGATTCGGCTGGTGGGCGGCGCAGGCGCGATCGGCGGCTGGCCGGAATCCTCGACCTGTGGACCCAGGTGCGCGCCAGCATGCTGCCCGCGGCGGCGCCGGCTCGGCCGGGTGGCGATAGCCCGGTGGTCGCCCAGCCAGCCAAGCCGCCACTGCTCAGCTGGCTACCGATGTCCCGACGCAGCGCCCCGTCGCCGCCCCCCGAGCACAAGAGCGCAAGGCCCAAGGCGATTTCGACGGATGGATTGACTAATAGTTGATGGTTCCCGCCCGCGGCCAAAGGGGCCGCGCCGGGGCAGGGTGGGCCCCTTTCGAGACGGCCGACGAAGCCTACAAATCCCCTGAACAAGCGAGGGCCGCCGCTACCCTGACACAGTAGTGCTAGAGCGGCGCCGCACCGTAGCTGTTGCTCGGGATATACCGTCGCGTCACATTCCATCGCAGCGACAACCTCTGGCCCGGCGCGCGGTCGCCTCCCGATTCCCTTCCGCGCATAATCGCCCCCGATGACCGGCGAGCGCGCGCCCGAGACCGAGAACGACGCCGCGGTCCTGCGCCAGCTGCAGACGGGTTGGTTCGATCGGGTGCCGGCGCGCTACTGGCTGACCCGATTCGTGCTGCTCAGGGGCCTCGGCTTTGTGCATGTGGTGGCCGCCATCGTGCTGCTGTCGCAGATGGGGCCGCTGATCGGCAGCGAAGGCTTGATGCCGGCGGCGGGCTATCTGGAGCGCATCGGAGCGACGACGGGCTTCTGGGAGTGGCCGACGCTGTTTTGGTTCGACTGCTCCGATGCCGTGATGGCCGCGCTGGCTTGGCTCGATTTGGTCCTGGCCTGCCTCTTGATGCTGGGCGTGGGCAATGGGCTGCTGGTTGCTGCGCTATGGTTGATCTATCTCTCCTTTTGCCACGTGGGGCAGACCTTTTGGGGCTACGGCTGGGAGATGCTGCTGCTGGAGGCCACCTTCCTGGCCATCTTCCTGTGCCCGCTGCGCGGCCTGCGCGCGCTGCCTTCGGACCATGCGCCGCCGACGCCTGTGATCTGGATGCTGCGCTGGCTGGTCTTTCGCGTGATGTTCGGCGCGGGGCTGATCAAGATCCGCGGCGACGGCTGCTGGGTGGAGCTGACCTGTCTGGTCCACCACTACGAGACCCAGCCGGTGCCCCATCCCCTGAGCTGGCTCTTGCACCAGGCGCCGCTTTGGTTCCATCAGGCCGGCGCGCTCGTAAACCATTTCGTGGAGCTGGTCGTGCCCTTCGGCGTCTTCGGGCCGCGGCGCCTTCGGCACCTGGCTGGCACACTCCTTTTGGGCTTTCAGGGGATGCTGATCTTCAGCGGCAATCTCTCGTTTTTGAACTGGTTGACCCTGGTGGTGTGCCTCAGCTGCTTTGACGACGGCCTGCTGGGGCGCCTGTTGCCGCGGCGGCTTGTCGGCCTGGCCCAGGCGCGCGAGGGGAGCTGGTCGGATGCGCGCTCGAGGCGCATCGGCGTGGGGCTGCTCGCGCTCCTGGTCGCGGTGCTCAGCCTCGGCCCCATCTTCAACATGCTCTCGAGCCGGCAGGCGATGAATACGTCGTTCGATCCCCTGCACCTTGTCAATAGCTACGGCGCCTTCGGAAGCGTCGGCAAGGAGCGCAACGAGGTGGTGCTGCAGGGCACCGACGCAACAGTGCCCGACGACAGTGCCCATTGGGCTGACTATGAGTTCTATTGCAAGCCCGGCGACGTCGAGCGCCGGCCCTGCCTGATCACGCCCTACCACCACCGCCTCGACTGGCAGATGTGGTTCGCGGCCCTGGGCGACTACACACGCGAGCCCTGGCTCTTGCATCTCATCTACAAGTTATTGAATGGCGATGCCGGAGCGCGCAGCCTGATCGCCCACGATCCCTTCGAGCAAAAACCGCCGCGCTACATTCGCGCGGCCTTCTACCGTTACCGCTTCACCCGCCTGGGTGACGGCAGCGACGCCTTTTGGCAGCGCGAGCGCATCGGCAACTACCTGGAGCCACTGTCGCTCAGGCACCCTGGGCTCACGCGCTTCCTGGTTGAGCGGGGGTGGTTGGTGCCGGGGCGAGCGCGAGCGCCGTGAACCAGTAGACAATCGGTGTGGCGGGCCCGGATTGCTGCGTGCAGGCTCCGGCCATGCGATGGACAGGCGGGTACCAGGCGGCGTGGCGCGCAGCAGCCGAAGCAGCTTCCAGGACGTTTTTTTGCCTTTCGGCGAAACCGGAAGGTGGCAGTGGCCGAGCTGTGTCGCAACCTCTCCGAACTCCCGAAGGTCGGCTTCGAAACCAATGGGCCCCGGGGGCGGGGCGGGCTGCAAATCCGTGGTGCGGCTGAGCGTTCGGGGCGAGATTGCGCCCGTGCAACACGCGGGCCCCGAGGACCGCGAGGCCGTGGGCACCGCCCGGTTGCGGCATCAGCCCGCGGGTGGATCGACGATCCAGTTGCGTCGAACGCAGATCGCGCCGAAGCCCAGACGAAGCATGTTGTTGAGCGATGGACTCGGCGCGTCATCCACGGGAATGCCGGTCTCGGTGGTGACCCAGCTGCAGCCCCGCCGGCCGGCCTCGGCGATGCGCGCGGCCATGATCGCGCCCTGGGCGCCCTGGCCTCGATGCTCGCGGGCGGTGGCGGCCATGCCCATCCAGCCGACGCCTCCGTCGGCCAGGTGCAGCGCCCCGACCGCGGCCGGCTGCCCCGCGGCGCATGCGAGGTACCAGACCCAGTCTTTGTGGCCGATGACCGACGTGAAGCAGCGGGCCATGGCTGCGGGCAGGCCGAAGCCGGCTTGCATCAGCGCGCCCACGGCCTCGCGGTCCTCGGGGCCCGCGTGTCGCAGCGTCAGTGCGGTCGAAGCCAAAGGCGGCGCCGCGGTCGAGCGCAGCATCTTGCACCAGGGGCGTGCCTGGCGCGTGGCGCGAGCCCGGAGCCAGGCGCCGAGGCATCTGTCTGCGTCCAGCCGCTCGTTGTGGGCCAGCGTGCACGGTAGGCCACGCTCGGCGTAGCGAGCGACCGCGGTTTCGAGCCAGGGCTCGTCGACGCTGGCCCCGGCATTGAGGCCCAGCAGCCGATTGAGTGACCAGTCCGGCACCGCGCCAGTGAAGATCGAATTCGCCTGCGGCTCTTCGATCAGCTCGGCCCCGACCGAGCCGGCTGCTCCCGACGCGATGAGTGCGGCGTAGCCCCCGGTCCAGGCCGAGGCCTCGGCTCGCTCGGCGGCGCGCACCGTGGAGGTGTCTAACGTGGGCGCCGGTGGGAGGTTCGGCAAAGGGTAGGCGTCGGGCGCGGTCTGCACGCGTGTAGCTTATCCCGCTCCGGGGCCGCCAGCACCACTGCCCAGGGGCAAGGCGAAAAGCAGAGCCAATGGCTGTCAGGGAGGTCTGGTCGGAGCGGGGTGCGTTGCGTTCATGAGCCGAGGGATTGAACGCTCACAGGCCGCTGAAGATTCCGGCCACCAACTCCAGGACCATCTCGGCAGCGGCCCCTGCGACTTCACCCGCGCCCGCTGCGATCTCTCCGGCGGTTTCGGCCACGGCAGCGAGATCCGCGGGGGCCAGTCCCTCGGCCGCAGCACCCGACGCATGCAACTACGCCCAGCGCGAGCTTCGAACGTGTCGAGCCCCTGCTCAGAATGGCTGCTCCGAGGCCAGCTCCAAGGCGTCGCTGGCGCCAAAGGCGTGCCACTGGGCGATGCGCGCTTCGAAGTCGAGCCACAGGCAGCCGGGCTCGGCGCTGCGCAAGAGGGTGCCGGCGTTGAGGATGGTCAGGCCTTCGATCTCGCGCGCCATGAAGCGATGGCTATGGCCGTTGATCACGAAGCGGTGTTGGCCCTTGGCGAGCAGCGATTGCAAGGCTTCGTTTTTGGCCAGGGCCGCGGCGTGGTCGTGGGGGACGACTTTGGACATGTCGTCTTCGCCCAGGCCGTGGCAGAGCAGGGCGGCGCCGGCCGCGGTCTGCAACTCCACCGTCAACGGCAGCTGTTGCAGGTATTGGAGCGTTTCGGGGTCGAGCTCTTCGCGCAGGATCGCATGGGGCAGGTCGCGCATCATGTCGTCGAGCAGCCAGCGTTCGTGGTTGCCGCCCACGGTGATGAAGCCATGCTGCTGCAGTAGCTCACAGCAGCGCTGCAGGTCGTCGGCGTCGCCTGGGCCGTCGGGCAGGTCGCCCACGCACAGGAGATGGTCGCTGCCCAGACGCCCGAAGAGTTCGATGGCAGCGAGCAGGTGTTCGTGCTCGTGGTGGACGTCGCCGACCACACCGGCGCGCCGGATCATCGGGGCCCCGCCCACGCTCATCGCACCGCCGCGTAAGCCGATAGGGCCGCCTGCTGGACTTGTTTGACCGGTACGCCGTGGCGTTCGGCGGCGGCGCGACAGTCTTCGTATTCGGGTTTGACGTTTTCGGGCAGGCCGTCACCGTCGGCGACTTTGATCGCGATGTCGCCGTAGGGCGTCTCCACCGAGGTCATGCGCCGCTTGCGCTCGAGCCGGCCCACCTCGCGCAGCCGAAGGCCGAGGCTGGTGCTCTCGCTGAGCAGGGCGCGGGCCACGGCGTCCACGTCGGCCCGCCGGCACAGGGCCGAGAGCATCAACGCCGGCCGGCCCTTCTTCATGCCGATGGATGTCGACCAGGCGTCGAGGGCGCCGGCCCCTTCGCTGCGCGATAGGGCCATGGCGGCGAGCTCGCCGCTGATGTCGTCGACGTTGGCTTCGAGCACTACGAAGCCGGAACTCTGCCCGCCAGGGGCCGTTTCGAGCGTGTCGGTGGCCTCGCCCAGCACGGCGCGCAGCACGTTGGGGCGATCCACAAGCCGCATGGTGCCGGCGCCGAAACCCACACGCCGTGGACGCATCGCAGGCCAGCGCGAAAAGCCGCTGGCCACCGCCTTGACCAGGCAGGCGCCGGTGGGCGTGACCAGCTCGGCGTCGATGCCCGCGTCGTAGGTGGGCACCCCCGTCAGGCATAGCAGGGTGGCGGGCGCGGGCGACGGGATGCGCCCGTGCTCCGAACGCACGATGCCTCGCCCCATGGGCAAGGGCGCGCATACCACCTCGGCGCCCAGATAGTCCAAGGCGATGGCGGCGCCCGTGATGTCGACGATGGAGTCCACTGCGCCCACTTCGTGGAAGTGAACTTGCTCGGGAGTCGAGTCGTGCACCCGCGCTTCGGCTTCGGCCAGCACCGCGAAGGCCCGCAGCGCGATGGCGCGCGCTCCGTCGCTGAGGCTCGCCGCCGCTTCGAGCATGGCGCGGATCTCGGCGTAGTTGCGCGAGGGTTGAGGCGAGGTCAGCTCCACGTCGAGGCCCACCGCGGTGATGCCATTGCGGATGCGGCGCACGTAACGCAGGGCATAACCCTCGAGTGAAAGGCCCTCGAGGCCCTCGGCGATCACAGCCCGCGGAACGCCCAGGTCGCAGAGCGCCGAGACCAACATGTCGCCAGCGAGGCCGCTGAAGGCGTCGAGGAAGAGCAGCTTGCCTGCGCCCGCCCCGCGCTCGAGCAAGTCGCCACGCTCTGGCGCTGGCGAGTCCTCGGGCGCACCGTGATGCCCGTGCCCGTGCCCGTGATCGTGCCCGTGATCGTGCCCGTGATCGTGCCCGTGATCGTGTCCGTGTCCGTGTCCGTGTCCGTGCCCGTGATCGTGTCCGTGCCCGTGTCCGTGTCCGTGCCCGTGTCCGTGTCCGTGCCCGTGTCCGTGCTTCCCACTCATCGCCCCCCCCGAGCGCTGTCATCGATGCCCATGCGATTGATCAACGTCGCCGCATAGGCCGCGCCAAAGCCGTTGTCGATGTTGACCACGGTCACCCCCGAAGCGCAGCTATTGAGCATCGACAGGAGCGCTGCGATGCCGCCAAAGGACGCGCCATAACCCACAGAGGTGGGCACCGCGATCACGGGCTTGTCCACCAGGCCGCCGACCACCGAAGCCAGTGCCCCTTCCATGCCCGCCACCACGATCACCACGCTGGCCGCATCGAGCACCTCGCGCCGGCTCAGCAGGCGGTGGACGCCCGCGACACCGACGTCGAAGAGGCGAAGCACGGCGTTGCCGAGGGCGGTGGCCGTGATCGCCGCTTCCTCGGCCACCGGGATGTCGCTGGTGCCCCCGGTGACGACGGCGACGGGTCCGCGACCGCGCTCTTCGACTTTCGCGGGCTCGAGCCGCGCGGTGCGCGAGACCGGGTCGTAGCTCAGGCTTTCGAAGTGCTCGACCAGCGCCTTGCCGTGGTCTTCGGCCAGCCGCGTGATCAGCACGTTCTGTCCGCGGCTGGCGATCTCTCGCACGATGCCCTCGAGTTGCGCGAGCGTCTTGCCGGCCCCGAAGATCACCTCCGGAATACCGACCCGAAGGGCCCGATGGTGGTCGACGCTGGCGTAGCCCAGGTCCTTGAATGGCAGGTCCCGAAGCGCGCCCATGGCCGCGTCCACGTCCATGTTGCCGCCGCGAACCTGTTCCAGAAGCTCTTTGAGTGATTTGGGATCCACGAATTACCTCGGCCGCGATGTGTCCAAGGGCGCCCAGATTGCACCGATCGGTGCTCTAGTACCGGCACCGCCGCTCCGGAAGCCTCCCTCCGCACCCGCAGGGGGTCAACCGGTCGCCGCGCTCAATCCGCAGCGAAGTGGCGGTATCCGCGGCGCGCTGGCGGCGCTCGCAGGCGTCCGCCGGCGTCCACAAGCCGCAGCCCTGGTTCGACTTCGACCCGCCCGATGGGCCTGGCCCAGTCGAAAGGCAGTCCTTCGGGGCCGCAGAAGAGCAGCTCGTAGTCCTCGCCGCCGGAAAGGGCCAACTCCAGCGGATCGAGTCCCAGCGCCGCCGCTTCCCGCGCCAGCCCCGCCGCCAGCGGCAGCGCCTCGAGCTCGACGGCAAAGCCCAGGCCCGAGGCCTCGGCCAGGTGTGAAAGGTCCTGCAGCAGGCCATCGGAGATGTCGATGCAGCAGCTGGCCACGCCCGCCAGCGCCCGACCCTGCTCGAGCCGCGCCTTCGGCCTGCGCCAGTGGGCCACCGCCGCCGCCCGCTCGGGCGAAGTCGCTTCGCTTCCCGCCGCCAACAGTTCGCGACCCAGCGCCGCCGCCCCCAGGCGCCCGCCGACGTAGAGCCGCTCGCCAACGCGCGCGCCGGCCCGCGTCAGCGCCGCCCCGTCGACCTCCCCGATCACGGTGGTGCTGAGCGAAAGCTCCGAGCCCCGCGCCAGGTTGCCGCCTGCGACTTGGGCGCCAAAGGCTTCCTGCGCTTCGGCGATGCCGTCGGCGATGGCGTAGAGCGCCGCATCCTCGAAGTCCGCAGGCGCGATCAACGCGACCAGGGCGGCCCGTGGCCTGGCCCCCATGGCGGCCAAGTCGCTGAGCGCCGCCGCAAACGCGCGGTAGCCCACGTCGGCAAACGAAAGCCAGCGCAGGTCGAAGTGCACGCCCTCGACGGCGGAGTCCACGCTGAGCACCACCGCCCCCGAAAAGGCTTCCAGCACCGCGGCGTCATCGCCGATGTCCACTCGAAGCCGCGGCGCCGGGCCGGCCCTGAGCCGCCGCCGGATCTCGGCGATGCGCTCGAATTCATCCGCCACCGCGCCGCTCTCTCAGTCGGGGTCGGGTGGGGCCTGCGGGATGGTCACGATAAAAGTGGTGCCGTGCCCGAGTTCGCTCTCGATGTGGATGGCGCCGTGGTGGGCCTCCACCAGATTCTTGGCGATGGACAGCCCCAGGCCCGCTCCGCCAAACTCCCGGGTCGAGCCGCCGTCGACTTGATAGAAGGCGTCGAAGATGCGCTCTGCCTGGTCTTCTGCGATGCCGATGCCGTTGTCGCGCACGCGGAACTCGATGGCCGGCTCCGGTGCCATCATCAGCGCCGCGCCGAAGCCGTCGTCGAGCTCTTCGTCGTGGAAGCTGGTCTCGACGGCCATCGCCTCCAGGTCCACGCGGCCTCCACTGGGAGTGAATTTGATGGCATTGCCGGCCAGGTTGATCAGGATCTGGCGCAGGCGCACGGGATCGGCCTGCATGTAGGGGGTGTCGTCGCCGCAGTAGACCTCGAGCCTGATGCCCTTGCGCTCGGCTTCGGGATGGTAGGTCTCGCGCACCTCGGCCAGGATCGCGCGCGGATCGACCATCTCGAGTTCGATGTTGAGCTGACCGCGCTCGAGCTTGTTGAGGTCGAGCAGGCTCGTGATCAAGCTCAGGAGCAACTCGCCCTTGGTGCGAATGGTCTCCACGAAGCCGGCCTGCTCCTCGCTGAGGTCGCCGGCGATGCCGGTCTGCAGCATCTCGGAGTAGCCGATGATCGAGGTCAGCGGGGTGCGTAACTCGTGGCTGACGGTGGCCAGGAAATTCGACTTGAGGCGGTCGAGCTCCTTGAGCTTGTCGTAGGCCTCCTGCAAGCGGGCGTTGCGCTCGGCCAGCTCGCGGTAGTTCTCGCGCACGGTGGCCAGGTGCATGGCGCTGGTCAGGTGCGCGCGATGGCCCGAGAAGAGGATCAGGTCGAGCACGCCGCGCAGGTGGGCGGCGATGCGCTCGGCGGTGGCCGGCCGCACGCGCGGCATTTCCAACAGGGCTGCCCGCGCGCGACCGGGGTCGACCTTGGGATCGATCTGCAGCATCGCCTCGGGTGGCGCCTTCACGTCCGAGGGGATGAAGGGGCCGATGACGATGCGCCCCAGGCGGCGGTCGTCGTAGATGATCGGGACCACATGGTAGACCGCGCCCGAGAAGCAGGGATGCACGACGGTGGTGGCTTCGGGCACGATGCCCTGCACTTCTTCCACGATTGCCGCGCAGGCGATGCGCCCCTCGCCCAGGCTGTTGACGTAGCGGCACAGGCTGCGCTCCTCGTGCACGTTGGCCAGGAGCGAGCCGCGGGCCGAAAAGACGCGAATCGAAAGCCCGAAGAGGTCGAAAAACGAGCGGCAGACCTCGCGCAACGACTCGCGGTCGATCAGGTCTTCGAGATTCGCAATCTCGCCGTGGTGTAGATCGGCCGTATTCGGATCGCTCATGGGCCGGCCGCCTCGGTCCCCCTCGCGAATCGTTTGCGCAGGTCTTCGACGACCTCCGTGTGGCTGAGCCCGAAGCGTTCATCGAGCGCGTGTTCGCGCTCGAGATGGGCCCAGGTGACCTCCAGCAGGGCCATGAAGGTCTCGAGTACGCCGGTGCCGTGGGTGGCCGTGGCCAGGATGGTCGGCTCTTTGCCCTTGGCCGCCATGCGCATGATCTCTTCTTCGCCGCGGATATTGGGCAGGTCGCGCTTGTTGTATTGGATGACCAGGGGCATGCGAGCCGGGTCCAGGCCGTTGTCCCGCAGGTTCTTGCGCAGGTCCTTGAAGGAGGCCTGGTTGGCGCGCACCTCCTGGGTCTGGGAGTCGGCGATGAAGGCCACGCCGTCGGCGCCCTGCAGCACCAGCTTGCGCGTGGAGTTGTGGATGACCTGGCCGGGGACGGTGAAAAGTTTGATGCGCACCGTCAGGCCAGACTTGGTGCTGAAACTCAGGGGCAGGAGGTCGAAGAAGAGCGTGCGGTCGTCTCGGGTCTCCAGGGTCATCAGGCGCCCGCGGCCCTCGGGATTGAGGAGCCGGTGGATCGCCTGCAGGTTGGTGGTCTTCCCGCTGAGCGCCGGCCCGTAATAGACGAGCTTGACCGTCAGCTCGCGGGTTTGGAAGTCGAGTTGCACATGGCTCTCCTGCGGACGTCCTCTAACGCGCCGTTATCACTTGAGAAGTTTAAGGGACGGCGATCGGCGGGCGCAAGATGAACATCGAGCGCCTGGCGGCATTGGGGTGCGGTGGAAGTGCCTTTGGCGGGCTTCCGTTCCATCTGTATCCGATAATTTGTTCAGCCCTGAACAGGACGTGGGGCCAAATGGCACGCGCGGAGCCAGGTGGCAAAGCGCCGCTGGCATCCCAGGGATCACCCGATCCCACAAGTAGCCCCCGGATTCCCCTAAAACCCTGAAATATCCGCTACTTGGGCGCCGGAAAAGAAGTTGACACCGGATTGTCGATCCCCGTAGCTTCGGGTCGAAGTGGTAAGAAGTGCCAAGAAGTGCCTAATGCTCTCAATGACACGCCCAGGGCGTGCGGGTTGAAGTGTGTTTCGGGGACGCTACGAGCACGCGATCGACGGTAAGGGGCGCACCTCGCTGCCGTCACGTTTCCGGGAGGTTCTGTCCGCCCGTGGCGACAGTCGCATCATCGTGACGACCGGCCTCGAGCCCTGCTTGGCCGTCTATCCGCTGGCCGAGTGGGTGGCCTTTGAAGAGGAGCTGCAGGCGCGTTCCACCTTCGAGGAAGCGGTGGCCCTCTTGCGCCGCATCTACGTCTCGGGCGCCATCGAGTGCGAGCTCGACAAGATGGGGCGGCTGCTGATCCCGGCGCCCCTGCGCAAGCACGCCAACCTACAGCGCGAGGCGCTATGGGTGGGCATGGGCAGCTATGTGGAGCTCTGGGACAAGGCCGCCTTCGACAGCCTGCGCGCCGAGGTCCTGGCCGATGCCGCAAAGCGCCAGGAAATCGCCAAACGCCTCGCGGAGCTGGGCCTATGAGCACGGACTTCGCCCACATCACGGTGCTCTGCCGGGAGGCCATCGAGGCCATCGCGCCCCACGCCGGCGGTTTTTACGCCGACGCCACGGCCGGTGGCGGCGGTCATTCGGCGGCCGTGCTCGAGGCCAGCGCGCCCGATGGACGCGTCCTGGCCATCGACCGCGACCCGCGGGCGGTGCAGGCGGCACGGGCGCGGCTAGAGCCCTATGGTGCGCGGGCGCTGGTGGTTCACGGTGAGTTTTCCGACCTGCCGGTGCTCTTGCGCGAGGCCGGCGCCAGTACCGTCGACGGTCTGGTGGCCGACCTCGGAGTCAGCTCGCCCCAGCTCGACGCCGCCGAGCGCGGCTTTTCCTTCGCCGCCGCCGGACCCCTCGACATGCGCATGGACAGCGAGCACGGCGAGTCGTTGGCGGAGCTGCTCGAGCGCGTCGACGAAGCCGAGCTCGCCGACATCCTTCACGACTACGGTGAGGAGCGGCGGGCCCGCGCCGTGGCGCGCTCGATCCTGCGCGCCCGCGATCGCGGTGAGCTAAGCGATACCACCGACCTGCGCCGCGCCATCGTGCGCGTGCTGGGCCCGCGCCGTGGCCGCATCGATCCGGCCACCCGCAGCTTCCAGGGGCTGCGCATCGCGGTCAACCGCGAGTTGGACCAGCTCGACGCCCTGCTCGCGGCCCTGCCCGAGTTGCTGTCCGACGAGGCGGTGGCGGCTATCATCTCCTTTCACTCGCTCGAGGACCGCCGTGTGAAGTGGGCCTTCCGCGAGGAGCCGCGTCTTGCGCCTTTGACCAAGCGCCCGCAGATGGCCGGCGAGGCCGAGTGCGCCGAAAACCCCCGCGCGCGTAGCGCCAAGCTGCGTGCGGCCCGCCGGCTACCGAGGGCGCGGGATGAGGAGCTGGCCGCCCAGGCTGCCCAGGCTGCCCAGAGCGCTGGGCCCGCGGGCGGAAGGTGGCGCCCATGAAGGCACGCTTTTTGGCGCTGTGGACGGCGGCGGTGCTGGCGACGGCGGCGGCCCTGATCGTGCACCTGACGCTGCGCTTTGAAACGGTGCGTCTCGGCTATGACGTGGGCGATGCCCGCCGCCAGCAGCGCGCTCTGGTGGAGTCGCGGCGGCTTCTGGCGCTGGAGGCCGCGGCGCTCAGCGAGCCCGATCGCGTCGAGACCGTGGCGCGCGGTGCCTTTCAAATGGACGTGGCCAAGCCGCCGCAGATCGTGGACATGAATCGCAGCCGGCGCTCGCGGCGGTTGTCGGGGGGCACGCGATGAGAAACCTCGATCCGCGCCGCGCCCGCTTCATGCGCATGCGCATTGCACTGCTTTCGCTCCTGCTCTTCGCCGGTGCCTTCACGGTGCTGCGCCGAGGCTACGACCTGCAGGTCACGCGCGCCCCTGAGCTGCGGCAGATGGCCGAAGAGCAATACCTGCGCGACGTGCAGCTGGCGCCCAAGCGCGGCACCATCGTCGACCGAAACGGCGCCGAGCTGGCGGTGAGCGTGAACGTCGATAGCGTCTATGCCAACCCGCGCAAGCTGCACAAGGCGGGGCTCGACCCGATCGCCATCGCCGGCCGGCTGTCGTCGCTGCTCGGCGTCGACGCCGAAGTGATCGCGCGGCGCTTGGCCTCGAAGCGCTACTTCGTCTGGATCAAGCGCCGCGTCTCGCCCACCGAGAGCAAGGCGGTGGCTTCCCTGCGCCTTCAGGGCATCGAGCTCACCTCCGAGAGCCGGCGTTTCTATCCCAATCGTAGCCTTGCCTCGCAGTTGATCGGTGTGGCCAACGTGGATGGCAAGGGCGTGGCGGGGCTCGAGCTGATGCTGGACGACCGCCTGCGTGGGTCTTCCGAGCCGGTGCCGGCGATCCGCGATAGCTCCGGCGCAGTGGTTTTCTCCGAGCAGCTCTTCGACGATCGCGCCGCTCGCGGCGACGACGTCACGCTCACCATCGACCGCACCCTCCAGCGCATCGCCGAGCGCGAACTCGAACTCACAGTCAAAACCTTCGAGGCCCGTCACGGCTCGGTGGTGGTGCTCGATCCGCAGAGCGGCGAGATCCTGGCCATGGCCAGCTATCCGAGCTTCAACCCCAACGACCCCGGCAGCGCTCCGGTGGCCCATCGCCGCAGCCGTGCGGTCACCGACGTCTTCGAGCCGGGTTCGACGATCAAGCCCTTCACCGTGGCTGGCGCCCTGGCCGGAGGCGCCGTGCGCCCCGACGAGGAGATCGATTGCGAAGACGGCATGATGTACATCGCCGACGACAAGATCCACGACACCCACCACTGGGAACGCCTGACGCCGGGCAAGATCCTCGCCTACTCGAGCAATATCGGCACCGCCAAGATCGGCATGGCCATGGGCAAGCGGCGCCTCTACCGCACGCTGCGCAACTTCGGCTTCGGCCGCGTACCGCGCCTGGGGCTGCCGGGCGAGGTCAGCGGCATCCTGCGGCACTACAAGAAGTGGTACGACCTGGACGCGGCCACCATTTCCTTCGGGCAGGGCATGAGCGCCACCACGATTCAGCTGGCGGCAGCCATGGGTGCACTCGCCAATAACGGCAAGTTGATGGAGCCGATTTTAGTCAAGCGGGTTACCGATGCGCGCGGGCAGGTGGTCGAAGAAGCGCTGCCCCGGGTGCGCCGCCAGGTGGTTCCCAAGTGGGCCGCGCGCCTGGTCTCCGACATGCTCGTCGCCGTCACCGGTGAGGGTGGCACCGGCGAGGAGGCCGCCATCGACGGCTACCTGGTGGCGGGCAAGACCGGCACCGCCCAGAAAGCCGACTACCGCCGCGGTGGCTACGCCGAAGGCAAGTGGACAGCCAACTTCGTGGGCTTCGCGCCGGCGCGCAATCCGGCGGTGGTCACGGCCGTGGTCATCGACGAGCCCCTGATCGCCCACGCCGGTGGCAAGGTGGCCGGGCCGGCCTTTCGACGTATCACCGAGGCGAGCCTGAGGCATCTGGGTGTGGTGGCCGACGCGCCGCGGGCGGCCGAGGTGGCCAAAAGGCCCAAGCGCGAAAAGGCCCAAGACGGGGCCCTCGTCGCGGAGGCGGAGGCCGAGGACGATGCTCAGGAGCCGACGGTGCCCGTCGTGGTGGAGCTATCCGAGGGTGAAGTGCTGGTCCCCGATCTGGCGGGTCAGACGGCGCGGGCTGCCTTTGCCGCAGCGCGCGCTGCGGGCGTGGAGCTAAGGCTTCAGGGCAGCGGCGTGGTGGTTTCGCAGCAGCCGGCTGCCAACACCGCCATCGCCCAGGGACAGCCCGTCTCGGTGCTGCTGGCCGCGCCCGATCACGTGCGCGGCGAACCGGTCGGGCCGGCGAACGCGGATGTGGGCGCGCCAGCCGCGGCGGTCGAGGTGAAGCTGGCGGCGGCGGTCGCGGGGGGCGACGGTGACTGAGCTGAGCCTGGGGCAGATCCTGGACGAGGGCCTTGCCCAGGAGTTGATCGGCGATCCCGATGTGCGGGTGCGTGGCGTGCGTTTCGATTCGCGCGCGGTCGAGCCCGGTGAGCTCTTCGCAGCTTTGCCCGGCGTCACGCGACACGGTGAACAGTTCATCGACGACGCGGTGGCGCGAGGCGCGGCGGCTGTGATCTCCGATCGGCGCCGCGAGTGTTCGGTACCGCTGCTGCTTGCGGACGACGTGCTGGCGGCACTGGCCGCGGTTGCGCGTCGCCTCTACGACGACCCCAGCACAGGGCTCGCCGTCGTCGGTATTACGGGCACCAACGGCAAGACCACCACGTCGTTCTTGATCGAGTCCATGCTGCAGCACCTGGGCGCGCGCCCGGCGGTGATCGGCTCGGTCAACTTCCGCGCCCCCGGCGGCGTGCGCCCGGCGACCCACACCACGCCCATGGCCGATGACTTGATGCGCCTGACGCGCTGGGCGGTGGACAGCGGCGCCACCCATCTGGTGCTCGAGGTTTCGAGCCACGGCCTGGCGATGCGCCGCGCCGACGGCCTGCACTACCGCGTGGCGGCCTTCACCAACCTCTCCCAGGACCACCTGGACTACCACGGCGACTTCGAGGCCTACGGTGCCGCCAAGGCCCGCCTCTTCACCGACCTACAGCCCCAGGCCAGCGTGATCAACGTGGACGACGCCTTCGGCGCCCAGCTGGCCGCGCGCCTCCGGCAGCAGCAGCAGGGGGGGCGCCTTTATCGCGTCAGCCGCCGCGCCGACGTCGAGGCCGAGCTGCGTGTGCTCGAGCTGCGCTCCGGCGCCGACGGCATCGTCGCACGCGTGGCGACGCCGCTGGGCGAGGGCGAGCTTCGCAGTCCCCTGCTCGGCGACCATAACGTCGAAAACCTGATGGTGGCCCTGGGCTGCGGTTTGGCTCTGGGTGAATCGCTCGAAGCGGTGCTCGAGAGCCTGTCGGCAGCGCCCGGCGCCCCGGGGCGTCTCGAGCGTGTCCAGAGCCAGCGCTGCCTGGTCCTGGTGGACTATGCCCACACACCCGACGCCCTTTCGCGCGCGCTGGCTGCGCTCAGGCCTTTGACCTCGGGGCGCCTGCTCAGCGTCTTCGGCTGCGGCGGCGACCGCGACCGTGGCAAACGACCGATGATGGGGCGCGCCGCCATCGAAGGCGCCGACCTGGCGATCGTGACCGACGACAACCCCCGCACCGAAGACCCCGCGGCGATTTGCGAGGCCGTGGTGGCGGCTATGGACGGGGCGGGGGTTGCGCGGCTCGAGCCCGCGCAGTTGGCGGCCGCTGAGCGCGGCTATCTGGTGGCCAGGCCCCGGGACGTCGCCATTGAACTGGCGCTGTCGGCGGCGCGGCCGGGCGACACGGTTCTGATCGCGGGCAAGGGCCACGAAGACTACCAGATCCTCGGCACGCAGAAGTTTCCCTTCGACGACCGGGTCGTGGCGCGGCGCGTGCTTCGCGCGCTGGAGGCCGCTGTCGGCGGAGGGGAGAAGTCGACGGGAGGCAAGGACTGATGGCCACGCCGATCCCGGAAAATAGCGTGCGTTTCACTTTGAGTGAACTCGCGGCGATCGTCGGCGGTGAGCTGCGGGGCGGGGCGGCGGAGGCTGGGCTTTGCGGTGTGGTCACCGACTCGCGCAGGGTGGCGCCGGGCAATCTCTACGTGGCCCTGCGCGGCGCGCACCACGATGGTCACCGCTTCGCGGCCCAGGCGCTGCAGGCGGGCGCCGCCGCGGTCCTGATCGACGAGCCGGCGTCGCGGCCGGCGCACGGGGCGGCCGTGGTGGTCGCCGATACGTTGAAGGCGCTGGGCGCGCTGGCGGCCGAGCATCGGCGTCGCTGGGGCGGGCGCGTGGTCGCCATCACCGGTTCGGCAGGCAAGACCACGACCAAGGAGATGACCTTTGCGGCGCTGTCGGCCCTGGGGCTGCGGGTGGCGCGCACCGAGGGCAATCTCAACAACCGCATCGGCGTCCCCATGTCGCTGCTGGCCATCGACGAAGGCGTCGAGCTCGCCGTGCTCGAGCTGGGCACCAGCGCTGCGGGCGAGATCGCGACCCTCGCCAGCATCTGTGCGCCCCAGGTGGCTGCCGTCACCTGCGCTGCGGTCGCTCATACCGAGGGCTTGGGCACGCTAGAGGACGTGGCACGCGAGAAGATGTCGCTCCTGGCGTCGTTGCCAGCCGGGGGCGTGGCCCTCTACAACGCCGATGACGCTGCGTTGGGCGCCGAACTCGGAGCCGTGACCGCCAAACTTCGCTCCTTTGGTCGCGGCGAGGC
Source organism: Myxococcales bacterium (assembly GCA_029880325.1). Taxonomy (GTDB): domain Bacteria; phylum Myxococcota_A; class Polyangia; order Polyangiales; family JAFGIB01; genus JAOUOP01. The sequence continues at coordinate 97,193 of JAOUOP010000010.1, forward strand.
TGCGGACGTGCGCATCGCCTCCGAGACGCTGACCCCACAGCCGAGTTCGCGCGCCGAGCTGCGTATCGCGGGTCGCGCGCAGCCGCTTGTGCTGGAGCTGTCGCTCTTCGGGCCAGGGCCCGTGCTCGACGCCGCCGCCGCCATGGCGATCGTCGAAGCTTTGGTCGGTGATGCCCAGCTCGAGCGCGCTGCCGCCGCACTGGCCGCTCTGCCGCCGGTGCCCGGCCGGCTGTGCCCACAGGAGCTGCCCGGCGGCGCGCTGCTGCTAGACGACAGCTACAACGCCAACCCGGCATCGGTGGCCGCCTCAATGCAAACCACGAGTCAACTGGCACACGCGCGCGGCGGTCGCGCCCTGGCCGCGCTCGGCGACATGGGCGAGTTGGGCGCCGAATCCGGCGTCGAGCACCGGCGGGTAGGGCGCCGTGCCGCGCAGCTCGGCTTTGCCGCCCTCTATTGCTACGGCCCCGAGATGGCCCAGGCCGTCGAGGCCGCGCAGGCGGCCGCCGGCTGCGCCTCCGAGCTGCGCGCTCGGCACTTCGACCACAAGGACGCGCTGGTCTCGGCCCTGGGGCCCCAGCTGCGCGCGGGCGACGTGGTGCTGATCAAGGGCTCGCGCTCGCTCGCCATGGAAACGGTGGTCGAGGCGCTCAGTGGGGGTGGGTCGTGATCTACTACCTGCTCTATCCGCTGGCCGAAAACGACTCGCTGTCGTTTCTGAACGTGCTGCGTTACGTGCCCTTCCGCGTGCTGTCGGCCACGATGACAGCGATGCTGCTGACCTTCGGGCTCTACCCGTGGTTCATCCGTACGCTGCAGTCCAAGCAGATCGGTCAGGTGGTGCGTGACGACGGCCCCGAGAGCCACTTCTCCAAGGCCGGCACGCCCACGATGGGAGGGTCGCTGATCCTGCTGGCGTTGATCGGCGCCACCGTCCTGTGGGCCGATCCGCGCAACACCATGGTGTGGCTGGTGACTGTGGTGACCGCGCTTTACGGCGCCATCGGCTACACCGACGACGCCCTGAAGATCAAACGCAAGAGCTCCGGTGGGCTTTCGACCCGGGGCAAGCTGGCGCTGCAGTTCCCCATCGCCATCGGCGTCTGCGTCTACCTCTGGTACGGCGACAGCGGCCTTCCGAGTGACTGGATCGCCCTGCGCGAGCGCTTGGCCGTGCCCTTCGTGGCCTTCGAGAAGCATCCCATGGAGCTCAGTCCCTGGCTCTACGTGATCTTCGGCGCCATCGTGATCGTCGGCACCAGTAACGCCGTCAACCTCACCGACGGTCTCGACGGCCTGGCCATCGGTCCGGTGATGATCAACGCGGGCACCTACATGGTGCTCTCGTATCTGGCGGGTCTGACGCTCTTCGGCTTCGACATGGCCCGCTACCTCGACATCCCTTCCATCGGCAGCGCCAGCGAGCTGTCGGTGCTGTGCGGTGCCCTGATCGGCGCCGGCGTGGGCTTCCTCTGGTACAACACCTACCCGGCCCAGGTTTTCATGGGGGATGTGGGGGCGCTGGCCCTGGGCGGAACTCTCGGCACCATCGCGCTGCTGACCAAGAACGAACTGCTGTCGGTGTTGCTGGGCGGCATTTTCGTGATCGAGGCGGTGAGCGTGATCGGTCAGGTCATCGCCTTCAAGTTCTTCGGTCGCCGCATCTTCCTGATGGCTCCGATCCACCATCACTTCGAGAAGAAAGGCTGGGCCGAGCCCAAGGTCATCGTTCGCTTTTGGATCATCTCCATCATGCTCGCCATCGCGAGCCTGGCCACGTTGAAGTTGAGGTAGCCATGACCTGGTCGCAAAAGCGCGTGGTGGTGGTGGGTCTCGGCGCTAGCGGTGTGGCGGCCGCCGAGCATCTGCTCGCCGAGGGCGCCCGTGTCGTGGCCAATGACAGCCGCGAGGCGGCGAAGCTCAGCGCCGCAGCTCAGGCGCTGGCAGGCAAGGGGGCCGAGCTGGCCCTGGGGGGACATGCCGCGAGCGTCTTCGAAAACGCCGACGCCATCCTGGTCTCGCCGGGCGTGCCAAAACTTTTGGTCCTGGCCGAGGCACAAGCGCGCGGCGTGCCGATCTTGAGCGAGGTGGAGCTCGCGGCCCGTGAAATCAGCGCCACCCTGATCGGCATCACCGGCACCAACGCCAAGAGTACGGTCACCACGTTGGTGGGTGAAATGTGCCAGCGCTCGGGACGGCCGAGCTTCGTGGGCGGCAATCTCGGCGAGCCGCTCACAAGCGTTCTCGGTACTCGCGCGGCGGAGGCCGGCGGTTACGTTGTGGTCGAACTCAGCAGCTTTCAGTTGGAACACGTCGAAAAGCTGCATCCCCACTGCGCCGCCCTACTCAACCTCAGCGACGATCACCTCGACCGCTACGCGGACTTCGACGCCTACGCGGCGGCCAAGGCCGAGATCTTTCGCAACCAGCAACCCACAGACACGGCCGTGGTGCCCTTTGGTGACGCTCGCTGCGCGGAGCTCGCTGCCCGCGGCCAAGGCCGCCTCGCTTGCTATGGTGGCAGCGGCGGTGAGGTGCGCATCGAGGGCGAGGCCCTGGTCGATGTCGAGAGTGGACTGCGCGTGCCCACCGACGCAATCGGCCTGCGCGGTCGGCTCAACCTGGAAAACGCCTGCGCTGCGGTGCTGCTGGCGCGGGCGGCAGGCGTCGATCACGGGGCCATTGAAGCGGCCCTGCGCGCTTTCCGGGGCCTGCCCCACCGCATGCAACAGGTGGCCGTGGTGGAGGGGGTCGAGTACATCGACGACTCCAAGGCGACCAATGTGGGGGCCGCGGTGGCCGCGGTGGCGGCCCTGGCCCAGCGGCCTTCGGGGCGGCCGATTCTGATCGCCGGCGGTCGCCACAAGGGTGGAAGCTATGCCGAGCTGGCCACGGCGCTTGCGAGTTGCGGCGGCTCGGTCGTGGTGTTGGGCGAGGCGGCCGAGTTGATCGAGCGCGAGCTGGATGTCGCCGGCGTCGAGCACCGGCGCGCCGAGGACTTGCCGCGAGCGGTGGGTGTCGCCGCCGCTATGGCGCGGTCCGGTGACGTGGTGCTGCTTTCGCCCGCCTGTTCCAGTTTCGACATGTTTCGGTCTTTCGCCGAGCGTGGCGAGGTCTTCGCGGCGGCGGTCGCGAAGCTAGCGCGGGGAGTCGAGCCATGGGCCTGACGCAGCGACTGGGGCGAACCGGCAGTGACAAAGCGGCCAGCGCAAACCGCAAGGCCGGCGCGCGCACTTCACGTCCCGAGCGCGGCGACGCCAAAAACCCAAAGCCGCGCCGGACCAATGCGCGCCGTAGCAGCTTCGGTGACGCGCCCGCAGCCCCCCGCCGATCCCTGCGCCAGCGCTTCGCGGAACTGTGGCAGCGCATCGACGGCGAGCGCGCTGCCAAGTGGCCCGAGGTCACGGGACCGGCCGATGCCGTGCTGATGGGCACCGTGGTGGCCCTGGTCGCTTTTGGCGTGGTGATGGTCTACAGCGCCAGCGCGGTACTGGCCTACAGCCGCCACGACACCGGCCAGTACTACTTGATCCGCCAGGGGATTTTCGCGGCCGTGGGGCTGCCCACCATGGTGCTGCTGGCGCGCTTCGACTACCACCGTCTGCGTGGGCTGACCTATGTGATGCTCGGCGGCGCCACGGGTCTGCTCTTTCTCTCTGCCTTTGGTCTCGGCAAAACCGCCGGCGGGGCTTCGCGCTGGATCCGTCTGGGACCCATCAACATCCAGCCCGCCGAGATCGTCAAGGTCGCCATGATCTGCTGGCTGGCCTACTCGCTGTCCAAGAAGCGCGAACAAATTCGCAGCTTCTCGGTGGGCTTTCTGCCGCACGTGCTGATGGCGGGTTTTCTGATGGTGCTGTGCTTGAAGCAGCCCGACTTCGGTAGCGCCGTGATGATCGCGCTTCTGACCTTCGTGCTGCTCTTCACCGCCGGGGCGCGCCTGGGCTACATGCTGGGCGCGGGCATGTTGGCGCTGCCGATTGTCTATTACCTGGTCACCAGCTCCGAATATCGCATGCGCCGCATCACGGCCTTTCTCGAACCCTTCGAGCATCGCTACACCGCGGGTTATCAGATCGCCGAGTCCTTGATGAGCTTCGGCTCCGGCGGCGTCACCGGCATCGGCCTGGGCGACAGCCGCCAAAAGCTCTTCTTCCTGCCGGAGGCCCACACCGACTTCATCAGCGCCATCGTCGGCGAGGAGCTGGGTTTCATGGGCTTTTTGGGGTTGGTCGGCTTCTTTCTCTTGCTGGTGGTGCGCGGCCTGCGCGCCGCCTACCGGGCGCCCGACGACTACGGGACCTATCTGGCCGTCGGCGTGACCATGTTCGTGGGTTTGCAGGCCTTCACCAACCTGGCGGTGGCGGTGGGGCTTTTGCCGACCAAGGGCCTGGTGCTTCCTTTCATCAGCTACGGAGGCTCGGCGCTGCTCGTCAACTGTGCGGCGATCGGCATCCTGCTCAACGTTTCCCGTCCCCGACGCGGCGCTCCCATGTCCGCGATGCGGGCGTCGCGCGGCAAGTCCAACCTGCGCGTGGCGTCGGCCGGAGGTGTGTCATGATCCAGAAGATCCTTGTGGCAGGTGGCGGAACCGGAGGTCATCTCTTCCCCGGCATCGCGGTGGTCGAGGAACTCAGGCGCCGCAAGCCCGAGCTGGAGGTGCTCTTCGTGGGCACCGATCGGGGCCTGGAGCAGCGCGTGCTCGGCGCCCTCGGTGAGCGCTTCGTGGCGCTGGAGGTCAAACCGCTGCTGGGGCAGAGCAGGGTGGGCCTTTTGCGCAACCTGGTCTCGCTGCCGGCCTCGGCGCTGACGGCGCTGTCGCTGCTGCGCTCCTTTCGGCCCGACCTGGTCATCGGTCTGGGCGGCTATGTCTCGGGGCCTGTGCTGCTGGCGGCTGCCGGCATGCGCGTGCCCACGGTGCTGCTCGAACAAAACGCCCACGTGGGTCTCACCAACCGCTGGTTGGCCAAGACCGTGGGACGGGCCTACCTCACCTACGAAGAGACCATCGCCACCTTCGGCGCCCAGCGCGCGCGCGTGCTGGGCAATCCCATCCGCCGCGCTTTTGTCGATGCCGCGCGCCGTGCGGGTCACGACCCCATGGGCGTCGACGCCCGCGCGCGCAACGTGCTGGTGCTGGGCGGCTCCCAGGGCGCCCGGTCCCTCAACCAGCAGATTCCCGAGGTGCTGGCTCGCGCCGGCGTCGTCGACCGCGGCCTGCGCATCGTTCACCAATGCGGCGAGGCTGGGGTGGAGTCGGTCACCCGGCGTTACGCCGAGCTGGGCGTCGAGGCCGAGGTCACGCCCTTCATCGATGACGTGGCGCGCGCCATGATCGACGCGGCGCTGGTAATCGGCCGCGCCGGTGCCACCACCCTGGCCGAACTCTGCGCGGTGGGTCGGCCTGCGGTGCTGATCCCGCTGCCCACCGCCGCAGAAGATCACCAGGCCCAAAACGCGTTTGCGCTGGAGCGCGCCGGTGCGGCCCTGGCGGTGCGCGAGGCTGACTTGAACGTCGAGCGGCTCGCGGGCGAAGTGCGCGACCTCTGCGATGACAGCGAGCGTCGCCGCGCCATGGCCGCCGCCGCCCGCCGTCGCGGTCGCCCCGACGCCGCCGCCGCCATCGTCGACGACCTCTTCGAGTGGCTCGGTGTGCACGACGGCAGCGCGCCCACCGGCGAGAGCCCGGCGCCCGGCGAGTCCGACGGCATTGACCCCGGCACCGCGGTCGAAGCCCAGGCGCCGGCGCGACCGGTCGTGCGCCGGCGCTCGCCGGTCAAGCGCCGCGAGTTGCGGCTGCGACCGGTCGGTGCTTCACTGGGCGCGGCCCCGGAGCCCGTCTACCCGGCCGCTGGCGGCACGATCCTGGCCCTCGCGCGCGAGGACCGCGCCTAGCGCATCGCACTCTCCCCTTCCGAAGAGCCCCATGTTCCGCGGTAAGATTCGATCGATTCACTTCACCGGCATCGGCGGTGTTTCCATGGGCGGCATCGCCGAGGTGCTGCTGGCCCACGGCTTCGAGGTCAGCGGTTCGGACCTGCGCGAAAGCGAGGGGACCCGGCGCATCGCGGCCCAGGGTGCGCGCATCATGGTCGGTCACCGCGCCGAGCAGGTGAAGGACGCCGACGTGGTGGTCTTCTCCTCTGCCGTGGCAAAAGATAACCCAGAGTTGCTCGAGGCACGGCGCCTGGGTGTGCCCGTGATCCCGCGGGCCGAGATGCTGGCCGAATTGATGCGCCTGCAGGACGGAATCGCCATCGCCGGCACCCACGGCAAGACCACGACCACCTCGCTGACGGCCACCGTACTGCGCGCGGCCGGTCTCGATCCCACGGTGCTGATCGGCGGCAAGCTCAACATCCTGGGTTCCGGCGCCGCGCGTGGTGAGGGCCGGCTCTTGGTGGCCGAAGCCGACGAGTCGGACGGTTCGTTTCTGCACCTGTCGCCGGTGATCAGCGTGATCACCAACATCGACCCCGAGCATCTCGATCACCACGGCGACCACGCCACCCTCAAGGACGCCTTCGTGGCCTTCGCCAACCGCGTGCCTTTTTACGGCTTGGTCGTCGCCTGCCTCGATCACCCCGACGTGCAAGACATCCTGCCGCGCATCGACAAGCGCGTGACCACCTATGGCCTGGCCACCCAGGCCGACTACTGCGCCCGCGACGTCAAGACCGAGGGCTTGCAGACGAGCTTCGGGCTCAGCGTCCGCGGCAGGGATCGTGGGCGCCTGAGTCTGCCCATGCCCGGCGTGCATAACGTGCTCAACGCCCTGGCCACCGTGGCGGTGGCCGACGAGCTCGGCGTTGCGCCCGAGACTTCGGCCGAGGCGCTGTCGAAATTCGCCGGCGTACAGCGGCGCTTCACCGTGCTCGGAAGCGCTGCCGGCGTCACCGTGGTCGACGACTACGGTCACCATCCGGCCGAGATCGAAGCCACGCTGAAGGCCGCCGAACAGGCCTACCGCGGTCGCCGTCTGGTGGTGGCGTTTCAGCCCCACCGCTACAGCCGCACCCAAAACCTCTTCGACGAGCTGTCGCGCAGCTTCAACCGCGCTGACGTGCTGCTTCTGACCGACGTGCATGCGGGTGCTGGCGAGGTGCCCATCGAGGGCGCCGATGCGCAAAGCCTCGGCCAGGCCATCGCCGCCCACGGCCATCGCGACGTCAGCTACGTGGGCGAACGGGCGGCCCTGATTCCGCAATTGCTGAAAAGGTCACATTCCGGCGACATCGTCATTACTCTCGGCGCAGGCAGCATCACGGCGACCGGGCCGGAGCTGCTGGAAGCGCTGGGAGCGGATCCGGACCGTCGCTGAGTCTGGGCCTGTCCGGCGCGAGCCCGAGCCGGCGGTCGATGGCGAGCACGGAAACGCGCAAGGCAAGGAAGGTCAACCGGCGCCGCAAACCGGCGAGCGAGCCCGCGCCCGAGCGCCCGAATCGGCGCCAGCAGATGCGCGAGGCCCTCGGGCGCCTGGGAAAGCGGCTGGCGTTTCTGAAGCGCCCGGCGCTCTGGGGTGGTCGCGTGCTGTTGCTGGCGGCGGTGTACGCGGGCACGGTGGCTGCCACGCGCTTGATCGAGCGCCATGTGCGCACTTCGGCGGCCTTCGCCACCACCGAGATCGTCGTCGACGGCCATTCCCGCCTGGAACGGGAGGAGGTGCTGGGCGCGGCGGGCCTGGCACTGGGCCAAAACGCCTTCGAGGTCGGCCCCGAGGATGCCGCCAATGCCCTCGAAGCCCATCCCTGGGTGCTCGAGGCCAAGGTGCAAAGGCGCCTGCCCGGCAACTTCCGCATCGAGTTGGAGGAGCGCGAGGCCGTCGCCCTGCTGGTGCTCGAGCAGACCTTCCTGGTGGGTGACGACGGCAGCGTCTTCAAGCCCCTGGAGCCGGGCGATCCCATCGACCTGCCGGTGGTCACGGGCGTCGACGCGGAGCGTTTTCGGGGCGACTTGAAATTCCGCCGTGCGCTGCTGGTCAGCGTGGTCGCGCTCTTGCACGACTACCGCGATGCGGGCCTGTGGCGGCGCGAACCCATCGCCGAAATTCACGTCGAGGACAGCGCCCATCTCTCGCTCTACGTGGGTGAAGACGCTCTCCTGGTGCGCCTCGGTGCGCGTCCATTTCGTGAAAAACTGCGACGTCTGCGCGGCATTTTGGATGAAATGAAGCGCGACAAGGCGCGCCCGGCCTACGTCTTCCTCGACAATCGACGGCGTCCCGACCGGGTCACTGTGCGCCTGCGTTGAGAATTAAGTTGACGGCCGCGGGGGCGGCGGTCTGCGGGGCGGGTAAACCGGCCACCCACATGAATTTGCAAGTTTTTTGGGGCGGCTGGGGCGGCTGTGTATTCCTCGGAGTGGACGTTCCCGAGAGCTGCACGAGAGGGCCAATGGCGGACAACGAACTGATCGCTGGACTGGATCTGGGTACGACGAAAGTCTGTGCCATCGTGGGCGAGCGCGTCGACGACGGCATCGACATCATTGGCATAGGTTCGGTGCCGTCGACGGGTCTGAAAAAGGGCGTCGTCGTCAACATCGAGTCCACCGTCGAGGCCATCGGCGCGGCGATTCAGCAGGCCGAGGCCATGGCCGGCTGTGAGATCGGCACCGTCTACGCGGGCATCGCCGGCAGCCACGTGCGCGGCCTCAACAAGGAAGGCGTCGCGGCGCTGACTGAGCGCGAGGTGCGCGACATCGACGTCCAGCGCGTGCTCGAGCAGAGCAAGGCGATTCCGCTTCCGAGCGACCGCCAGGTCATCCACGTGCTGCCCCAGGAGTACATCGTCGACGACCAGGACAGCATCACCAAGCCGGTGGGCATGAACGGCGTGCGCCTGGAAGCGCGTGTGCACCTGGTCACGGCGGCCTCGAGCGCCATCCAGAACATCATCAAGTGCGCCGAGCGCTGCGACCTGGAAGTGGCCGAGGTGGTGCTCGAGCCGCTGGCGAGCGCCGAGGCGGTGCTCAGCGAAGACGAAAAAGAGATCGGTGTGGCGCTGATCGACATCGGCGGCGGTACCACCGACGTCATCGTCTACGTCAACCGCGCCGCCGTGCACACCAGCGTGATCCCGGTGGGCGGCTTGAACCTCACCAGCGACGTGGCCGCCGGCCTGCGCACGCCCATGGCCGAGGCCGAGCGCATCAAGATCAAATACGGCTGCGCCTTGCCGCGCATGATCGACCCCGAGGACTTGATGGAAGTGCCCTCGGTGGGCGGTCGCGCCCCGCGCAGCCTGCCGCGCGAAGTGCTGGTGGGCATCATCGAACCACGCGTGGAAGAAATTTTCAGCGCCGTCCATCACGTGCTGTGCGAGACCGGCTATGTGGACATGCTGCATGCCGGTGCGGTTTTGACCGGTGGTTCAACACTGCTCGACGGCATGCCGGAGCTGGCCGAAGAGATCCTCGGCAAGCCCGTGCGGCGCGCCGAGCCCGTGGGTGTGGGAGGCCTGGCCGACGTGGTCCGAAGCCCGGCCTATGCCACCGCCGTGGGTCTGGTGAAGTACGGCGCCTCGCGCGACCAGCGCACAAGTCTGCAGCAGCCGGTGCATCCGGTGGCCATGCAGCGGGGCTTCGGTTCGCGCATCGGCAGTTGGTTTAGGGAAGTTTTCTGAGCACAGGATATGCGCGCCGGCTGTGAGGGGGCGTCCTCCGACCGGCGCAACAAGGGAAAGACACGAGGCAAGCGATGGCACTTTCGATCGATTTCGCGGACGACGCGAAGCTCCAGGCCAAGATCAAGGTGGTCGGTGTGGGCGGTGGTGGAGGTAACGCCATCAATACGATGATCCACTCGGGCCTCGAGGGCGTCGAGTTCATCGCGGCCAACACCGACACCCAGGCCTTGTCCGAGAATCTCGCGGCAGAGAAGATCGCGCTCGGAGCCTCGCTCACGCGCGGCCTTGGTGCCGGGGCGCTGCCCGAGGTGGGGCGCAAGGCGGCGCTCGAAGAGGTCCAGCGCATCGCCGAGTCGGTGGCGGGCGCGGACATGGTCTTCGTCACCGCCGGCATGGGCGGCGGCACGGGCACCGGTGCCGCGCCCATCATCGCCCAGATCGCCCGCGATCAGGGCGCGCTGACGGTCGCCGTCGTCACCAAGCCCTTCCTCTTCGAGGGCCGGCGTCGCATGAAGAACGCCAGCGAAGGCCTCGACGAGCTGGCCGAGTCGGTCGACACCATCATCTCGATCCCCAACGAGAAGCTGCTCGACTTGGGCGACGAAGACATGTCCATGCAGGACGCCTTCCGCCGCGCCGACGATGTGCTGGTGCAGGCCGTGCGCGGCATCAGCGACCTGATCGTACACACCGGCATGATCAACGTGGACTTCGCCGACGTGAAGACCATCATGAGCTGCACCGGCCGCGCCCTGATGGGCACCGGCTACGGCCGCGGCGAAAACCGGGCCATCGAAGCCGCCCAGGTGGCGATCAACTCGCCGCTCTTGGACGACATCTCGGTCGAGGGCGCCACGGGCATCCTGATCAACTTCACCGCCGGCCCCGACATCGGCATTCGCGAGATCAGCCGCGCGGCCTCGCTGGTGCAAGAAGCGGCCCACGAAGAAGCCAACATCATCTTCGGCCTGGTCACCGACCCCGAGATGAGCGACGTGGTCAAGGTCACCGTCATCGCCACCGGTTTTGACATGCAGCCCGCCAGCCAGGACGGACCGCTGACGCGGGGGAGGGCCAGCGCGCCATCGGCGACACACGTACCCAATAGCGTACCGGTGGGTGTGCGTCAGGCCTCCCAGCAGGTGCTCTCGCGCACCGGCGTGGGCGTCCCATCGCAGCCCCAGGCCCAGCACGTGCAGCATGTGCAGCGCGACGTATTGGCGCAGCCCAAGCGGCGCCCGCCGCAGGTGCCGGTGCAGGCGCAGATCCCCGTGGGCAACGCGAATCCGGCGCCCAGGCCCTTTGGGGCGAGCGCGATTCACGACGAGGCCACGCTGGACATCCCGGCCTACATCCGTCGCTCGCGACCGTAGCAGGGCTGTGGTGCCTGTGGCGCTTGGCGAAGCCCGACGACTCCGCTAGCTTCGCGCTGGCGGAGGAGACGGGCGATGCGGCGAGCCATTCGGGCCGAAGTGCAGTCGATCGCACCACTGGACGAAGTGGAGCGAGAGACCGTGGAGCAGGTGCTCCGCTGGGTCGACTCCGGCGCGTCCCTGTGCCGGATTGAGAAGCCCGCCACGCCACCGCGGCACCTGGTCTCGTACTTCGTGCTCGTCGACGGTGACCATGTGTTGCTGGTCGACCACATCAACGCCGAGCGCTGGCTGCCCACCGGAGGTCACGTCGAGCCGGGAGAGCATCCGCGGGATACGGTGCGCCGCGAAGTGCGCGAGGAACTCGGCATCGAGCACGACTTTCTCTTCGCCGAGCCTTTGTTGATCAGCAGTGTGGAAACCGTCGGCAAGACGGCCCATCACACCGACGTCAGCCTGTGGTACGCCCTGCGTGGCGATCGGGAGCAGGCGTTGCGTTACGACGCCTCCGAGTTTCATTCAGTGCGCTGGTTCCACCGCGACGCCATCCCCTTCGGGCAGAGCGACCCGCACATGCGGCGGTTTCTGGAGAAGCTGGCGCTGCGGGTGGGGCGGTGAGCGTTTGGGCGGCGTTGCGAACGCGTCGAAAGCGACTCGTCGTCTGAGGGGTGTGCGAGCGCAGGTCGGTGTTGACGGCGTTGAACGCCTGCATCCAGAGGCTTACGGGTCGCGGTCTTGGCGCCAGGAGACGAGACGCTCCCGCTTCTACGGCAACGCGGGCAGTTCTTGCGCCGACCACCCGCTCGCGACGCCTCGAGCCAGCCACACGTGGCCCGTCACGCCAAATGGCTCGTCACGTCGGCGCATGCGCTCGAGCACTTCGGCTGCGGTGCGTTCGGCGTCTGCCACGACCGCCTCGGGATAGCCGAGGCTAGCGCCCGTCGTGATGCCGCACCACGTCCAGATCCACGTCGACGACTTGAACACGCTGCGGCGCGTAGCTCGGTGCCGCGATTACGTCGACGTAGACCGCCAAATCCGCCTGCTCCGGAAGAAAGCGTGCCGCGTACAATGCCTCCCAGGGGTACATGATGACCTGCGGGTAGGAGGTGGTGATGGGCGACTGCTCCGCGAGCTGGACCGGTGCACCTTGCGGTACGTAGCTCCATCGCCCGTGGTCGTCTTCGCCGAGAGCGAAGGCGTGCCAGTGCCAGCGCGGCGTTGCTGGCCACTTGCGCACGTCGACGTAGACCACGTCGCCAGCAGTCGCGCTCATCGGGGCCACCCCCACACGACAGTCGCCGTCAGCTTTCCACGAACGATGCCATCGGGCACGTGCGGTGATACCAAGTCGCGTAGTTCCGCGTCGAAGCGCGCGGCCACCTCGGCTCCCATGCGCTCGCGGGAGAAGCCGTTGCGCGAATGGAACGATTCGACGTAGTTGCCGACTGTCAAGTCGCCGCTTCCGCAGCCCAGCTCGAGCACGCGGGCGTCGGCAGGCAACGACTGCAGCAAGAGGTCGAAGACCTCGTCCGGATAGGGCGGCCGTGTGGGATAGGCCGCGACTACGCTGCGGTCTGCGAACTGGCTGGCGTAGGGCTGATCCAGGTGCCGTGGTCGCTCGATCATCGAGTCAGGCTAGCCTAGCATGGCCGGGGCGCGCCGTGCGGCGAGGGCCTAGACTCGCGCTGAGGTTTCTGGAAATGGCCAATTTCGAACTTCGAAGTATCGAGCTCCGAATAAGAGCGGAGGAGAGATGCCGCAGGGGGTCGCCCCGCCTATGATTCGAGCATGGACCTCAAGACCGTGGCCGTCACCTTCGTCACCATCTTCTTCGCCGAGCTGGGCGACAAGACACAACTCGGAGTTTTCGGCCTGGCGGGTTCGTCGAGTTCCAAGCTTTCCGTTTTCCTGGGCGCCAGCGCCGCGCTGATCGCGAGCACAGCGGTTGCCGTCGTCGCCGGCGAGGCGGTGACGCAGGCGGTGCCGCCGGTGTGGCTCGAGCGAGCTGCCGGTGCCCTCTTCGTGGTGCTGGGTCTGCTCTTTCTCGTTCGTGCCCAGTGAGCCGCGCTCGCGCCGAATATCCCGCCTCAAGTTGACGCCGACATCGTCCGAATCCCCAGTGTGCACGCAGACCGCGTGTCGTCGGACGCAGTAAATCCATGTCCAGACCCCGCAGACTGGCTCCCAGGTACCCCGCGCGATTGCGGGTGGCCCTGCGAGTGCTGGGCGCGTCGGAGCTACAGGAGTTTGTCGCGACCGACATCAGCGTCGGTGGGCTCTTCCTGGCCACCGACGACCCCCCCGAGATCTTCACCGACGTGCAGGTCGCCCTGCCCAGCCCCGACGGCAGCAGCAGCTGGGTGTACGCCCGTGTGGTGCACGTCATGTCGGTGCTGCGGGCCCGCGAATGCGGTGTGGTGGCAGGTGTCGGTCTTCAATTCGAGCGCATCGACTCCGGAGCGCGGACCGCCATCGAGGGGCTGGTGGACTGGGCCAAGCAGCGCGATCCCAGGGCCTGCATTCCGTGCCGGCGCTCGGGCATCGAGACCCCCGACGACTTGGACTCGGTCTACAACTACCTGTTGTGCGCCATCGATGGGCGGCAGCGCCCCGACGAGCTGGCCGAGGCACTCGCGCTGGAACTCGACGTCGTCGAGGCCATGCTCGCCGAGCTTCAGCGGCGCGGCCTGATCGAGCGCGTCGCGGCATCCCTGCGGCCCCCATCCCCGCTCCGGTCTCCGGAGCCGGCGACCGCTGCAATGCCGGCCCGCGAAGCAAGCCAGGTGCGCAAAAGGCCGGCCTCCGGCACGCAGGTCAACAGGCGTCTGCGCGCCGCCATCGACGCGCGCTACGCGGCCATGGCCAGCGCCGACCACTATCAGGTCTTGGAAGTCTCCAAGAGCGCCAGTGCCGAGGCCATCCGCGGCTCCTACATGAAGCTCGCCCGGTCGCTTCATCCCGACGCCTACCATGACCAACCCCTGGGTGAGCTGCGCGGCAAACTCGAGCGCGTATTCGGTCGCCTCAACGAGGCCTATGGCGTGCTCAGCCGCGCCGACTTGCGCGCCGAGTACGACGCCTACCTGCGTCGGCAGGCCCGCCTGGCGGAGTTGCCCGCGGTCGATGCGGCCAGCACCACTGCAAGAGCCGCAGTTCCCAGGGCCGCAAGGACGCCGCGGGGTCGGGGCTCGGGCATCGAGCGCCGCTCGCAACCGGGCGCTGCCTCGGCAGCCACAGGCTCGCTTCCCGAGCGCTGCTTCGAGGAGGCCGCGCACGCCCATCGGCAGGGAGACCATCTGGAGGCGGTTCGGCGTCTTGCTCTCCTGCGCGCCATGGACCACGGCAGTGAAGAACTCGAGCGCTGCGCCGAGGAACTCGACCGCCGTCTATGTGCCGCCCTTTCCGACTACTACGAGCAGCAGGCTCTCTACGAAGAGCGCTACCAAAAATGGGCAAAGGCGGCCATTTCCTGGGGGCGCGTCTGCGCCGGTCGTCCCGACGACGCCGAGAGCCACCGGCGCGCGGCCTCGGCGCTACTCGAGGCCGGCGGTGATTTGCGCCAGGCCGTCGACCACGGCCGCCGCGCCGTCCAGCTGTCGCCCCTGAGCTTCGAAGCTCACCGCACCCTGGGCCACGTCTATATGGCTGCCGGTATGTCCACGAGCGCCCGCGCTGAACTCGAAAAAGCGGCCGCCCTGGCGCGCGGCGAGGATCCCAAGCCGCGCCCCGTCGAACGCTTTGGAGTCATCAAGCGGCTCTTTGCAAAAGTCGGCTAGCGCCGCGCGACAGCGCAAGCGTGAGCGCCCCGTTGAGCGCAACGCCCCAGACGCCCGCGTGCACGCCCAGGGGCTTGGCCACCACCGGCAGCCCCAAGAGGTCTCCGAGCAGAAGCACGAGCGTCAAGCCGAGCCCCGCACCCATGCCCAGCAGCACCGCCCGCGCCGGCACCTCGGGCCGATGCAGGCCGAGAAAAACGGCCGGTGCCGCCTGGCATAGCACCTCGAGCTTGACCTCGGTCAGGCGCCACAGCGTCTGCGGCAGGGCGACCGCCAGGTACACCAGCAAAGCCATCAGCGCCCACGAAAAGCGCTTGCCGAATGCCGTCAGTTGCTTTTGGCCCGCGTCCGGCCGTAGCAGGGCGTAGAGGTCCTGGGTGACGAGCGATGCGATCGACAACAGCGCCGAGTCCACCGTCGACATGATCGCCGCCACGGTCGCGCAAACCAGCACCACCACCAAGAGCGAAAACTCCGGGCGTGCCGTCACCAGGTCGAGCAGCACGTGCAGCACGATCTGTTCGCTCTCGCCCCTGGACAGTCCCGGAAAGCGCGCCGCGCCCAGGATACCCAGTAGGATCATCAGCAGGGTGGTGACAAAGGGCATTAGCAGCATCAGCGAAAGCGAACGCCTCAGGGCCAGCGCGTCGCGGGCGGCGTAGATACGCTGGACCGCGTGGGGGTAGATGGAGACGCCGAAGCTGACCAAGAGCAGCGTGCTGCTCCAGCCGAGCTTGCCCCGCAGGTCCGGCGCCTGCCACTTCTGGGGCGCCTGCTCGGCAAGCAGCGCCGCGTGCTGGGCGAGGCCGCCGTGGTGATGCAGCACGGCCGCGAAGATCAGGATGCAGCTGACCAGCAGAATGCTGCCCTGGATCACATCGGTCCAGGCCACCGCGCGCATTCCACCCAGTGTTTCATAGAGCACCATCAAGAAGGCCAGCAGCACGATGCCCTCGGTGAAGCCCACGCGCCCGCCGGTGGCCGCGCTGACGACGAAGCCGATGGCCTTGAGATTCGAGAGAATGTAGGAGGCCAGCGCGAAGACGAAGATCGCCGTCGCGCACAGGGTCAGTGTGCGATCGCCGTAGCGCTGCTGCAGAAAGTCCCCCGGTGTCACGAAACCGTGGGTTTTGGACAGGGCGTGCAGTCGCGGTGCGATCATCAAGTAGCCGCCCATGATCGAGCAGCCGAAGGTCACCGCCACCAGGAAGGCATAACCCTGGCGATAGGCGTTGCCGGCGAAGCCGACCAGGGTCAGGCCGCTGTACTGGGTGGCGTAGAGGGTCAGAAAGAGCACCAGCGGCCCCAGGGCTCGACCGCCGAGATAGAAGTCGGCAAGTGAGTCCTCGCGCCGAGCCAGACGCCCCGCGATGCCGACGCCGAAGAGCAGCACGAAGTAGAGCGCGACGACTCCGTAGCCGCCGGAGTCCAGGAGGGCCGCCCGTTGCTCCATGGCCTCAGTCGCGCCCGTCGGATGTTGGCATCGCTTCGGTCTCCCCGTCGGCTGACAGCGACCAGTAGCGCTTCAGAAAATACGCCATGCTCACCGCGTAGAGCAGGGTCATGCCCAGGCTGTAGAGAGCCCACGGCGGCATCGGCATGGCGCTGCCAGCTTCGACGTGGCCGGCGCTGAAGGGCCAGGGCGCGGTCGCCAGCAACAGCAGCGTCGACAGCCCGTAGAGCCGCCCGCGCGTCACCTGTCGCCCCCGCGCATCAGCGGCTGCAGCCGATCGATGGCGGCCTCCAGCTCGGGCTGGGGGATGCAGGTGAAACACAGCCGCACCCAGTCGCCGAAGTCTTCACCGGAGGAGAGGCCCGGCGTGAGCATCACGCCCACCGCCGCCGCCCGCGCCAAAAACTCCGCGGCCGCGCCGCCGGCCGCCACGTCCTTGCCCACGTGGGGGCGCGCGTCGAAGAAGCAGAAGCTGCCGCCTTCGGGCATCGGCAGCCCCAGACCCTCGGCCACGCTGGCGGCGGCCTTGCGGTAGCGGGCGCGCGCGTCGTCCAACCAGGAGTCACCTTCGCTCAGCGCCCGTGCCGCGCCCAGCTGCATCGGTCGCGCCGCGCAATAGGTGAAGAAGGTCTGTACGTTGCGGATCGGCTCCATCGCCGCCTCCGGTCCGTGGCTGTAGCCCACGCGCGCGCCGGCCAGGCCGTAGGCCTTCGAGACGCTGTGGGTGGCCACCGCCCGCTCGCGCAGGGCCGCATGACTAAAACTCGGGGGCGGCGCTTGCTCTCCGAGCCACAGATCCTCGTAGACCTCGTCGCACAGCACCCACAGCTGATGGCGCTCGGCCAGCTCGCCGATGGCCTGTAGCTGGGCGTCGCTCAGGATCTGGCCCGTGGGATTGTTGGGACAATTGACGTAGATGGCCGCCGTGCGCGGCGTGATGGCGGCTTCCAGTGCCGCGATCGGATCGAAGCCCGGCTCGTGCAGGCGATGGAAGATCGGCACCTGCACCGGCAGCGCGCCATGGAAGCGCACGATGCCGCGTATCAAGGGCCAAAAGGGCGACGGTACGATCACCTCGTCGCCGGGGGACAAAAGCGCCGTCACCACCACGCCCAGGCCCGAGGTCGCGCCCGACATCACCTGCAGCTGCGGCCGCTCGATGCGGATGCCGCTCCTGCGTTCGATCTTTTTGGCGATGGCATCCAGCAACACCGGCTCGCCCTGCACCGGCGAGTAGCCGTGGAGTTGCGGATGCTCGGCGGCGAGCTGGGCCTCGGCGCGGGCTGCGGGCAGCGGCTGCAGATAGGTGTCGCCCACGTTCAGGCGGTAGACCGGTTCGGGTGGCCGTCCGGCGCTCGGCGCGGCCGCCCCAAAGACCCGGTCCGAGAGGCTGTCGGCGTCGGGCGAGTGCTCGGGAAAGCGGGGCATCGGGCCTGTGTACTACAGGCCGCTGTCGCCCCCAAACGGGCTTCGATCGCCGCGAAAGGAGCGCGATTTACACGGCAGGCCAGCCCTCGCTATGCTCCCGCCCATGCTGACCCCCTCGCCCCTCAACCCCTCCATCCGTTCACGGTCCGCCGCCGCCAGCCGCTGGCTCGCGGTCGCCGCTTCTGTCGCGCTCGCAGCCTGTGGTGGCGAGGAGAAAGCCGAGGAAGGAGGGGGCGAAGCCGCCGGGCTCGACATTCCTGCCCTCGGCGTGCTCGAACTGCCGGTTTCGGCCCGCGCTTCCGACGGGGCGCCCAGCGGTCACCGCAGCGTGGACCTGTCGCCGGCGGGCATTCGCGTCGACGACGCAGGGCTGATGCCGCTGGAATCGGGCAAGGTTCCGGCCGCCGAGCGCCAGGACAACGTGATCGGCAAGCTCAAGAGCGCGCTTGCGAGCCCCTCCAAGTCGGTGCTCGCCCTGGCCGTGCACGCCTCGATTCCCTACGAGACCCTGGCGCTGACGCTCGAGACCGCCAAGGCCGCGGGCATGCGCGACGTGGCCTTCAAGGTGCGCAAGCCCGGCGGCGGCAGCACCGAGGCCGGTTGGCTGACGGTCAAGAACTTCAGCATGACCCCGCGCACCTTCGGCGAGGTCAAAATCTCCGGCGTGCAGCCGCGCACCTGGGACGAGTTCGCCACCGCCTGGGACCCCATCTACCAGGCCTGCCGCGGCGCCCAGACCGGCAGCTGTGCCTACGTCCAGAGCAACGTCGCCAAGGGTGGAAACCTCAAGATCGTGCTGCAGGCCGCGGGCCAGGGCGTCAACGTGAACTTCTTCCGCGTCGGCATCCAAAATGAAGAACTCTCCGACGAAGAGAAGAAGCGCAAGGCCGAGCTCGCCGCCAAGAAAGAGGCATTCCTGCAGGGGCGGCTGTCGCAGACCGACCTGGAGAAGGAGCTGCTCGAGGGGCCGCCCGCCACCGAAGCGCTGTTCCAGTTCCGGGCGCGCGAAGCCCTGGCCACGCCCTCGCCGGTCAGCGACACCATCGCCCCGCTGTGCGGCAAGAAGGCCTGTGGCGCCGTGGTCTCCGCCGAGCTTCCCACCATGAGCGTACGCGTCGTATCCCTGATCGGCGCCGCCTTCCCCGACGGTGCTGCCCCGCCCGTGCTGGCCTTCGAGCAGCCCTGGTCCGAAAAGCCCAAGCTCAGCAAAGAGGAAATCGCCGCCCAGGCTGCCGAGTCCAAGACCGAGGCCGCCCTGCAGCAGGCCGCCGCCGCGGCCGCCGAGGGCGAGTAGGCTTCGTCCTCAATCGGCGTTGCGACCGAACAACCGCGCCCACGCGCTGCGGGCCGCCTGCCGTGCGTGAGTGCGGTAGGGAAAGCCGCGCGTCATCTTCGCCGACAGCCGTGCCTGGGCTGCCGACAGGGGGCCGGCGCGCTCGAGTTTCCGCCTCAGTTCGTGGCGCTGGTGCACGATCCAGGGCAGGGCGCGCAGGGCATCGCGCTTGGCCCGCAGGGCTTCGGGCAGCTGTCCCCGGGTGGCGGCACTGGCGGTGGAAAGCCACTCGTGCACCAGATGGTAGGGCAGGTGCAAAAGCGCCAGCCGGCCCTGCATGTTGATCCAGTATACGAACTCGGAGTTTCTGCGCAGGTGATAGGTGTGGAAGGGGCTGTGGCGCTTGGCCGTATGGGAACCCCGATGCCAGGCGACCGCTGCGTCCACATAGACGGTGTCGAAGCCGTGCAGCAAAAGGCGCAGGGCCAGGTCGGTGTCTTCGTAGAAGCAGAAAAACTCCGGGTGAAAGAGCCCCGAGGCCTCGATGGCCGAGCGCCGGTAGAGGGCCGCCGAGGCCGCAGCGCCGAAGGGGCGATGCGCTCGATGGCGGAAGTGCTCTGCGGCAAGCCCCTGGTAGCTCGTGCACGAAACGCAGCTGAAGAACTCGAAGCCAGCGCTGTCGAGACGTTCAGGGTCGTCGTGTTGCAGCGTGCGCCCGGCGGCGGCCCCGGCTTCGGGATGGGTGAGCAGGGCCTCGACCAGATGCCACGCCCAGTCGGGCGCCAGCGTTGCGTCGTTGTTGACCAGTGCCACGAACTCGCCGCGGGCTTCGGCGAAGGCGCGGTTATTGCCCTCGGCAAAGCCCAGGTTTTCGCCCAGGCGAAGGATGCGCTCGTTGTTCCGCGGTGTGACCTGCTGCAAAGAGCCGTCGCTCGAACCGTTGTCGACCAGCAGAAGCTCGAAGCTCACGCCGCGCTGCCCGCGAATCGACGCAAGACAGGCGCCCAACACGTCGCGACCGTTGTGGTTGACGACCAAGAAGCTGACGCGCGGACCGTTCACAGCCACAGCAACTTGGCGAAGCCCACCGTCACCGCACCGGCGATCAGCTGCAGCGGCAGTCCGAAGCGCGTGAAGTCGATGAAGCGGTAGCGGCCCGGCCCGTAGACCATCAGGTTGGTCTGGTAGCCGATGGGCGTGGTGAAGCTGGCGGCCGCCGCCAGCATCAGCGTGTACATGAAGGGCTCGAAGGGCAGCCCCAGCTCGCGCGTGGCCGCCAGCGTGATCGGAAACATCAACACCACCGCGGCCTTGGAGGTGGCCACCGCGCCCAGCACCACCGTGGCGATGTAGATGGCCGTCATCAGCCCCAGCGAACCGAAGTAGGCGTGGGTCGGCGCCAGGCCCAGGGCGATGGCCGCCGCCACACCGGTCTTGTCCAGGGCGGTGCCGATGCCAAAGGCGGCCGCGATCGTGATCAGCACCGGCAGGTCCACCGCCTTGCGCGCCTGGCTGGCGCTCAGGCAGCCGCCGACGATCATGGCGAAGGCCGTCAGCATGGCCGCCGTCAGCAGCGGCAAGAGCCCCAGGGCATTGCTGATGACCATGGCTGTCAGCAGCAGAAACGACAGCCCGGCCCGCTCGTGGTTGACCGGGCGGCTGCCCTCCACCTCGCTGACGAGGGCGAAGGTGGGATTGTTGCGAAAGCTCTCGATGAACGACGGCGCGGTCTCGAGCAGCAACGTGTCTCCGGCCTGGGGCACGATGTCGCCAATTTTTGAGCGGATGCGTTCGCCCTGACGGTGCACCGCGATCACCGCCGCGCCGTAGCGGGTGCGGAAGCGGGCCTCGCGAATGTTCTGGCGCGTCAGGGCCGAGTTGGCGGCGACCACCGCCTCCACCAGGCGTCGGGTGGGGCGCGGCGCTGCCAGCGGGGCATCGTCGTCGCCGTCCTCGGCCGGGCTGAGGCCGCGGATCTTTCGCAGGTCCACCACCGAGTCGATCACGCCGGCGAAGAGCAGCCGGTCATCGGCGTGCAGGCGCACCTTGGGGCCGGGCGCCGGCCGCAGCTCGCCGTCGGCGCGCTCGATCTCGATCAGAAAAAGTCCTGGCAGCTGTCGCAGGCCGGCCTGTTCGATGGTCTGGCCGACCACCGGCGCGCCCGCGGCCACGCTCATGGCCACGGTGTACTCGCGCGGATTGTCGAGCATGGAGCGGCCGCCACCGCGGTCGGGCAACAGCCAGGGCGACGCGATCAGCACGTAGACCATGGTGGCCAGCGCCACCGGCAAGCCCAGGGCGGCGATGTCGAAGATGCCCACCGACAGCTCGGGCAGACTCTCATTGGCCAGGCCCAGCACCACCAGGTTGGTGGCGGTGCCGATGAGCGTGCAGGAGCCGCCCACGATGGCCGCGTAGCTCAGGGGGATGAACAGGCGCGAGGGGCTGATGCCGGTGCGCCGCGACCAGTCCTGGACGATGGGCACCATCATCGCCACCAGGGGCGTGTTGTTTAAAAAGGCGGAGGCCAGCGAGATCGGCAGCATCAGCCGCAGCTGGGCGGCGGCCACCGAGCGCGGCTGGGCCAGGGCGCGGCGCATCAGCATGTCGAGCCCGCCGGTTTCCTGGACCCCGGCGGCGACCACGAAGAGCACGGCCACCGTCAGCATCCCGGTATTGGAGAAACCGCTGAAGGCCTCGGCCGGGGTCAGGATGCCGAGGCCGAGCAGCAGGCTCAGCCCCGCCAACAGCACCATGTCGGGTGCGGCCAGGTTGCGCATCATGGCCGCGACCATCAGTGCCACCAACGCCAGGGTGCTCCAGGCCTCCCAGGACATGGCTCAGCCCTGGCTCTCGGGGGTCAGGGCCGTGGGTGGGCTCTCGGCGAGGGCCCGTCTGCTATCGTCCTTGGCCTGCTCGGGGATCAGGTACAGGGCCAGCAGGATCAGGGTCGGCACCACGATCAGATCGTCGAGCTGCCCGAGCACCGGGATGAAGTCGGGGATCAGGTCCACCGGTGACAGCGCATAGGCCAGGGCCGCGCCCAGCATCAGCTTGGCGCTGCGCGGGGTGTCGGGGTGGCCGAGCAGCAGCCGGTAGTAGCCGGCTTCGGACTTCACTCGCTTGGCGATCGTGCGCAGGGTCTCGAGCATGGACTCCCCGGGGTCGAAGCCGGCGGCAATGTAGCAAAACGCCGATGCCGAGGCATGTTTCACCCACACTTGAACGGGCGGCTTGAACGGGGCGTGTCCGCGGGGTAGAGCAGCGGCGCCCATGGTCGACTGGAAGCTCGAGCGTGACGAGGACTTTGCCGGCGTGGCCGGTCCGGTGGTGGTCTGCATCATGGACGGCGTCGGTCTGGGCGACCGTGGCGAGGGCGACGCGGTCTTTCGCGCCCACACCCCCGTGCTCGATCGGCTTGCCGCCGCGCCCCTGGTCACCCAGCTCGCGGCCCATGGGCGCGCCGTGGGCATGCCCAGCGACGGTGACATGGGCAACAGCGAAGTGGGACACAACGCCCTGGGCGCAGGCCGCACCTTCGAGCAGGGCGCGGTGCTGGTCGACCGCGCGCTGCGCGAAGGCACGCTCTTCGAGGGCGAGGTCTGGCGCGAGCTGATGGCCCGCTGCGGCAACAACAAAACGCCGCTGCATCTCCTGGGACTGCTCTCCGACGGCAATGTCCACAGCCACATTGAGCACCTGATCGCGCTCCTGCGCCGGGCGGCCTCCGAGGGACTGTCGCGGGTCCGCGTGCACGTGCTGCTCGACGGGCGCGACGTGGCCGAGACCAGTGCCCTCGAATACCTCGAGCAGCTGGAGGCCGTGCTCGCGGAGCTGTCGAGCAGCGACGGGCGCGACTACCGCATCGCCAGCGGTGGCGGTCGTATGACCACCACCATGGATCGCTACCAGGCCGACTGGTCGATGGTGGAGCGCGGCTACTGCACCCACGTTCGGGGTCAGGGTCGGGGGTTTGCCAGCGCCCGCGAGGCGGTCGAGACCTTCCGTAGCGAGCAGCCGGGCATCATCGACCAGGATCTACCGCCCTTCGTCGTGGTCGACGCCGACGGCGCGCCGGTGGGGCCCATCGAGGACGGCGCCGGCGTCATCTGCTTCAACTTCCGCGGCGACCGGGCCATCGAGATCAGCCAGGCCTTTGACGACGAGGACTTCGGCCACTTCGAGCGCGGGCCGCGGCCCGACGTGCTCTACGCCGGCATGATGGAGTACGACGCCGACGCCAGGATCCCGCTTCGCTACCTGGTGACGCCGCCGCGCATCGACCGCACGCTGGGCGAGTACCTGTGTCGGAATCGCATAGGCCAGCTGGCCATCAGCGAGACCCAAAAATTCGGCCATGTGACCTATTTTTGGAACGGCAACCGCAGCGGCTATTTTGACGACAAGCTGGAGACCTACATCGAGATCCCCAGCGACCGGCTGCCCTTCGAGCAGCGTCCCTGGATGAAGGCCGCCGAGATCAGCGACGGGCTGATCGCCGAGCTGCGGGCCGGGCGGGCGCGCCACGCTCGCCTGAACTTCGCCAACGGCGACATGGTGGGCCACACCGGCAAGCTCGACGCCGCGATCCTGGCGGTGCAGACCGTGGACCTCTGCCTGGCGCGCATCCTGCCGGTGATCGACGAGCTCGGCGGCGCCATCATCGTCACCGCCGACCACGGCAACGCCGACCAGATGTTCGAGCTGGCCTCGGACGGCTCGATCCGCCGCGACGCCCGCGAGCGGCCGCGGGCCAAGACCAGCCATACCCTCAATCCCGTGCCCTGCTACTTCCACGGCGCCGGTCTCGGGCGGCTGTCGCTGGACCCGACCGTGCAGCAGCCGAGCCTGTCGAACGTGGCGGCCACCGTGCTGCAGCTACTCGGCTACCGGGCGCCGGCCGACTTCGAGCCGAGCCTGCTGCGCTTTGGGGGATGAAGATGCGGCTGAAGATGGGGTGAAGATGGGGCGTCAGCCGCGGGCCAGGCGCAGACGCACGCCGAGGAAGTCGGCCAGCTTCTGGGCCTGGGGGCGAGGCAGATCGGGCATGCGCTGTTCGACCACCGCGCGCGCTGTGGCGTAGGGCTCGCCCTTGAGCACGGGCAAGACCGCTTCGCTCCAGCTGACGAGCAGCTTGGGTTCGGCTTCCGCAAGGGCGCGCTCGAAGACATCGACCACACGCTTCTGGTAGGCGACCGAGGCATCGCAAAGGGCGGCCAGCGTCAGCACCACGCCCTCGCGTCCGCTATTGCCGCAGCGCTCGTAGCCCTGGCGCATGCGGTCGATATGGCGGGCCACCTTGGCCGGGGCGACGGCGGCGACCTTGGGCAGGCACTGGGCGGCGGCCTGGACGGCGCGCGGATTGGCGTCGGACGAAAGTAGGGCGACGAGCTTTGCGATATGCGGGGCAGCCAGGGTCGGCGCCTGGGCCACCACCTCCTCGAAAATGCGGGCGGCACGGGTGGCCGCGCTCTTGTTGTCGCTCGTCAGATCGGCTGCGTAGCCGGCCAGGTCGGTCTCCGAGGAGCCATCGATGACGGCGGCTGCCAGACTTGCTGTGGGGCCCCGGCTTTTGGGGGGCTTTGTCGCTGCGGCGGCCTTGGTGCTCACGGATCGCTCGTGGAGTATCGAGCCCGCGCGCCATCGGATGCCCGCGCCCGTTGCGCTTAAGCATAGGTCACCGCAGGGAGGGGCGCCACTTCGGCCGGGCTCGGCAGTGGCGGATGGCTGGGAGAAAGCGAGAGAAAGCGGCCAGGACGTTTTCTGCGGCGGGCAATCGGCGTTGCTCGGCCGAAGGCGCCGGCCGCCGTGCTGCCCTCAATGCGGACGCGTCGCCGGTCAGAGGGCGGCCTGGCAGGCGTCGACCAGGATCGGCAGCGAGCGCTCGTAGCGATGGCCGGTGCCGCGATGGCCGCCGGGGAACTCTTCCATCACCAGCTTCGCGCCGCGCTCCTTTAATAGAGCGCCCATCATGCGTGTGCCGAAGTGCAGGCCATGTTCGTCGCGATCGCCGGCGTCGAGGAAGATGCAACGGTGGTCGCACAGGGCCTGGGGCTCGCGCCGGAGGCGCTCGAGGGGGTCGTGCTCCAGGAAACGACGCCAGACGTCGGGCCGCAGCTCGCCGGTGCTGATTTCGAAGGGGAGCTGGCAGTGGGGCAGCGGCACTTCGAGGTCGGGGGTATAGGCGGTCGAGTAGGCCAGGATCATCAGGGCGGTGAAGGGCACGGAGCTCGGCTCTTCCGTGAAGTTCTCGATGAAGGGCGCGAGGCCGCCGGCCCGGTCGAAGCCGATGGCGGCTTCGCGCAGCTCGGGCAAAATGCTGATCTCAAAGGCGCTGTCGCCGGCATGGCTGCCCAGGGCGCCGAAGACCTCGGGCCGGTCCAGGCCCATGCGCAGGGCGCCGAAGCCGCCGCTGCTGCGCCCGACGATGGCGCGGGCTTCGCGCACCGGGGCACTGCGGTAGTGTGCATCCACGAAGGGCACGACCTCGTCGGCCAGGTAGCTCTGGTAACGACCGGTGGCCTCCGAGTCGATGAATTGGCTGCCGCCCCAGCGGGTCATGGCGTCCGGCATCACCAAAATGGCCGGCTTGCTGCGACCGCTCGCGACCAGGCGGTCGAAGCGCTGCACGGTATTGGGCTCGAAAAAGCTGTAATTGGCGAAATTTTGCCCGCTGCTGCCGTAACCGCCCAGCAGCATCACCACCGGATAGCGCGAGTTCAGGGAGTAATCCGGGGGCAGGTAGATCAGCAGCTCGCGCCCGTCGGGGTCGCCCAGGGGATTTCCCTGGAGCAGGCGGCTTGCGTGCTGGTGGCGCTCGATCCGGCCGTGAAGTCGCATGGCTGCCTACATCCGCTCAGGTGCTTCGATGCCCAGAAGTCCGAGTCCGCGGCGCAGCTGCCGCGCGGTCAACCAGCACAAGAGCAGCCGACTGCTCCGGGTCGTGCCCTCTGAACGCAGCACAGGGCAGCTCTCGAAGAATACGCTGAAGGCGCGGGCCAGGGCATAGAGGTGGTCGGCGATCAGGTGGGGAAGGGCGGACTCGGCGGCCTGATGCACGGCGTCGGCGAAGCGCATCAGGTGTTTGGCCAGGGCCAGCTCGGCGGCTTCGGTCAGCTCCAGCTTGGAGTTGGGGTCGAGCGCGTCCGGGTCGACCTCCCCCTTGCGGAAGATCGAGGCGATGCGGGCGTGGGCGTACTGCAGGTAGGGGCTGGCGTTGCCCTTGAAGGAGATCAGCTTGTCCCAGTCGAAGCGGTAGTCGCTGTTGCGGTTCTGGCTGAGGTCGGCGTACTTGATGGCGCCGATGCCCACGATGGGGGCGAGTTCTTCCAGGTCTTCCTCGCGGACTTCGAGTTCGGCCTGCATCAGGGCGCCGGCTCGCTGCTGGGCCTCATCGAGCAGATCCGATAGCCGGATCAGGTCACCTTCCCGGGTCTTCAGAGGTTTTCCGTTGGCGCCCAGGATGGTGCCGAAGCTCACGTGCTGCAGTTCCATGGCCACGCCCAGGCGCTCGACGGTGGCGAAGAGCTGCTCGAAGTGCAGGGCCTGGCGCTTGTCGACCACGTAGAGGGCGCGCTCGGCGCCCAGCTCGTCGCGGCGCCACAGCACCGTGGCGATGTCGGTCGTGGAATAGAGGAAGGCACCGTCGCGCTTGCGCACGATGAAGGGCGTCTTGCTCTTCTTGAGCTTGGGGTGGTCGTCGAAGAAGACGCAGACGGCGCCCTCGTCCTCGCGGGCGATACCCTCGGCCAGCAGCCGCTCCACCACCGCCGGCAGCATCGGCTCGTAGGCGCTCTCGCCGCGCCACATGTCGAACTCGACGTCGAGGCGGTCATAGATGCGGTCGAGTTCGGCGCGGGTGGTCGCTACCAGCTTGCGCCACATGGCCAGGTTTTCGGGGTCGCCCTGCTGCAGCTTGGCCAGCTCGGCGCGGGCCTCGTCGGCCACGGCCGGATCCTTTTCGCTCAGGGCGTGAGCCAGCTTGTAGCAGCGCTCCAGTTCGTCGATGGGACGGGCCTCGAGGGCTTCGGGGTCACCGAAGCGCCGCACGCCGATCAGGACCTTGCCGAATTGGGTGCCCCAGTCGCCGATGTGGTTGTCGGCGATCACCTCATGGCCCACGTAGCGCAACACACGGCACAGGGCGGCACCGATGACGGTGCTGCGGATGTGGCCCACATGCATGGGCTTGGCGACATTCGGCGCCGAGTAATCCACCACCGTCTTTTTGGGCTGGTCCACGGCGGGCACGCCGTCGCGCTCGCGATCAACTGCGATTGCGTTCAGCTCGCGGGCGATCCAGATGGGGGATAAACGCAGGTTCACGAAGCCCGGGCCTGCGACCTCGGCGGCCTCGATACAAGGTGCAGCGGCCAAGGCCTCGGCCAGCGGCGCCGCCAGCTCACGGGGGTTTTTCCCCAGGCGTTTGGCCAGCGGCAGGGCGCCATTGATCTGGTAGTCACCGTGGGCCGGGTCGGCCGGCCGCAACAGGGCCGGAGCCGCCTCGCCGAGGCTGTCAGCGATGGCCTTGGCAGCCAACTGCTCCAAATAGGGCTCGAGTCTCATGGCGGGCTATCTAGCACGACTCCACCACCGGGGCGCCGGTTACGGCTGGTGGAAGCTGCCAGGGCGGTTTGAGCGGTGGGCGGGGAGGTTTGAGCGGTGGGCTGCGGAAGCTGCCAGGTCGCTTTCAGGCCAGCGTTGCGGAAGCTGCCAGGACGCTTTCAGGCCAGCGTTGCGGAAGCTGCCAGGACGCTTTCAGGCCAGCGTTCAGGCCAGTGGGCGAGGCTTCAGTTGGTCGCGGCCTGCGGCTTTGCTCAGGAGGATGGCGCTGGGGCCTGGGGCTTCGAGCCTTTTCCGGCAAGATTCGGGGGATCGAGGCCTACGGTGCGGCGCAGCTCGAGGCGGTCGTTGAGGATGCGCTTTGCGTAGCGGTTGTTGCCCCCACAACGCCCGGTATTGTACGCGCCCAGGGCTTCGACCATGTCGCCGCTGCAGCGCTCGAGCGATCGCGCGAGCACAGCCGCTGCATGTCGCACGATTTCCAGCTGGCAGGCGCCCGGCTGCCGCCGGCAGCGTTTGCGGTACCAGTCGTCCTGGATGAAGCGCACGCTGCGGGCGTCCTTGCGCCCCGGGTTGATCTGCAGGATGCCCATCTCGCCCAGCGAGCCGAGGGCGAAGGGGTTGAAGCCGCTCTCCCGGAACGCCATGGCGGCCATCACCCACGGGTCCACCCCCCGCTCGCGTCCGGCCTTCACCAGGTAGTGGGCGAACTCGCCCAATCGCCGCTCGCATCCCTCGCGCGCGTACCGGCAGTGGGCCGCCGGGATCGAGTCGCCGGTCTTCTGATTGACGCTGACGGTGATGCGGGCGCGGATGGCGCTGTGCAGCAACTCCACGTCTTCGTCGCGGTCGTCGGCCGCTGCGTCCTCGCTCGCACTGGCACTGTCGTCTTCGGCTTGCTCGCCCTCGCTTGCGTCCGCGTCGCGCTTGGGTTCGGCAACCGCCACGACCTCGGCTGCGGAGCTGTCGTCGCGTTGCGCTGGACTTAACTGTTGAGCATGTGAAAAACCAGCCGTCGCGAGGACAACAAGTGTCGACGTTGAGGTGGCTCGAATGAAGTAAGTTCGGTACATTGCGCTAAGCCGCACGTGGCCCCGCCGAACGGGGGTGGGTCGTCAGAGGGTACACGGAAGAGGCTCGAACACCACCCCTGCTCGTCTTCGCCCGGTATGACAAATGAGTCATAGGCCGACACGGCTTGCAGTTAATATGATACTTGCGTACATGCGTAACTTCGCATAAAACAAGTGTATGGGCATCGGCCCGGACATAGATAACAGGCTGGAATTATTCAAAGTTCTAGCAGACCGGACGCGCCTTCAGCTGCTTGTGCTGGCCGCCGAAGAGGAACTCGCAATCGGGGAGTTGGCCGAGTTGATGGAAGAGTCCCAGCCGAATCTCTCGCGCCAGGTCGCGCCCCTGCGCAAGCTCGGTGTGCTGGCCGAGCGCCGCCAGGGTACTCGCGTGCTCGTGCGCCTGGCCGACGGCGCCGCCTGCGATCCTGTCATCGCGGATGCGCTCGCACTTGGCCGACAGTTATGTGAAAGCAACGGAGTGTTATCAAAGATCGCTCCGCTCATCGAACGACGCGATGCACCTTCGCGTGAGTTCTTCGCGCGGCCCCGTGACCCACAAGAGTCACTCGCCTTTCCTGCCGAGCTGCCGGCTTACCTCGCCGCTGTTGCTCCGCTGCTCGTTGAGCATCGGCTTGCCATCGATGTCGGCACCGGCGACGGTTCCTTGCTCGAAGTGCTCGCTCCCCTCTTCGAGCGCGTGGTGGCCATCGACCGTGAGCCAGCCCAGCTCGACCACGCCCGCGCGCGCCTGGAGGCTCGCGGCTACGCGAACGTTCAGTTTGAGGTGGCGGACCTGCTCGACGACGCCGTCGACCCCGGCGTGCTGCCGGTGGGTCAGGCCGACGCCGTCTTCGCCTCGCGCTTGTTGCACCACGCGCCCCGCCCCGCCCTCGCGGTGGCCCGGCTCGCCGCCCTGGCCCGTCCGGGCGGTACGGTGACTGTCCTGGACTACCTGGCCCACGACGACGAGGGCATGCGAAAGGACCAGGCCGACCTCTGGCTGGGCTTCAGCCGTGATGAGCTGCGTCGTTTCTGTAGCGAGGGGGGGCTGACCGCGCCGAGGCTTCAGGATATTCCCCGATCCTTTCACAGTGCCGGCCCCGATCGGCACCTCAGCTGGTGCCTGCTGACCGCCCGGCGCGCCTGAGTTCCCATGGCTTCTGCCCAGGGCTCTGCCGCCGATTTTACGAGTTTCAACCCACCCAACGCACCCAACCCCCGAATTGATGGAGATGACCGATGGCTGACAACTTCAAGGTAGCCAACATGGACCTGGCCGACTGGGGCCGCAAAGAGATCGCGATCGCCGAGACGGAGATGCCCGGGCTGATGGCCCTGCGCGAGGAGTTCGGCGCCCAAAAGCCCCTCAAGGGTGCGCGCATCGCCGGCTGCCTGCACATGACGATCCAGACCGCCGTGCTGATCGAGACCCTGCGCGAGCTGGGGGCCGAGATCACCTGGACCAGCTGCAACATCTACTCGACCCAGGACCACGCCGCCGCCGCCATCGCCGCCACCGGCGTGCCGGTCTTTGCCTGGAAAGGCGAGACCGAGGAGGAGTACTACTGGTGCATCGACCGCCAGCTCGAGGCCTTCGAGGGCGGCAAAGCGCCGAACATGCTGCTCGACGACGGCGGCGACCTGACCCAGGTGGTGCACGAGAAGTACCCCCAATTCTTTGAGGGTGACGACCCCATCCGCGGCCTGTCGGAGGAGACCACGACCGGCGTACACGCCCTGCAGCGCATGGAGACCGCCGGCACCCTCAAGTGCCCCGCCATCAACGTCAACGACTCGGTGACCAAGAGCAAGTTCGACAACCTCTACGGCTGCCGCGAGTCCCTGGGCGATGGCATCAAGCGTGCGACCGACGTCATGTTCGCGGGCAAGGTCGCCGTCGTGGCCGGCTACGGCGACGTCGGCAAGGGCTGCGCCCAGGCCCTGCGCGGCCTCGGCGCCCGCGTTCTGATCACCGAGATCGACCCCATCTGCGCCCTGCAGGCCGCCATGGAGGGCTACGAAGTCACGACCATGGACGAGGCCGCCGGCCGTGCCGACATTTTCGTCACCGCCACTGGCTGCAAGGACGTGATCCGGCCCCAGCACCTGCAGGCCATGCGCAACGAGGCCATCGTCTGCAACATCGGCCACTTCGACTGCGAGATCGACATGGCCTGGATGGAAAACAACGCCGAGATCCGCGAGGAGGCGATCAAGGAGCAGGTCGACCACTTCATCTTCCCCGACGGCAAGCGCATCATCGTGCTGGCCCGCGGCCGCCTGGTGAATCTAGGCTGCGCCACCGGTCACCCCAGCTTCGTGATGAGCGCGTCGTTCACCAATCAGGTGCTGGCCCAGCTCACGCTCTGGAACGAGAGCTCCAAGTACGACACAGGCAAGGTCTACGTGCTGCCCAAGCAGCTCGACGAAAAGGTCGCCCGGCTGCACCTGGGCAATCTCGGCGTCAAGCTCGACAAGCTCAGCGCCACCCAGGCCGAGTACCTGGGCGTGCCGGTCGAGGGCCCCTACAAGCCCGACTACTACCGTTACTGAATGTCTGTGCCGGCTCCTGGGGGGGGGGCCGATATCATAGGGGAAGGCGGCAATGCCCCCGGGAGCGCCCGGGGGTCGCCGCCTGGCGGTGGGTCACCAGCAACGCCGTCTTGCCGGCGGCTTTCAGCTCGACGAAGAGATCCATCACGCGGCTGGCGGTGGCGCCGTCCAGGTTGCCGGCGGGCTCGTCGGCGACCACGGGTTCGGGGTCGTTGGCCAGGGCCCGGGCGATCGCCACCCGCTGCTGCAGGCCTCCCGAAAGCATGACCGCTGAACGTCTGCCTAGGGTGCCCGGGCCCGGGCGCGCCGTGCTACCCCCGTGTGCATGGAGCTGGAGGAGGCCATCGCCCAGCACGTGGCCGACTGGAACACGGCGGTCGTCGAGCGCGATGTGCTCGGCACGCAGGTGCCCGCCCAGATCGCCGGGGCATTCCAGCGCTTCTGTCGCCAGCACCTTCACGCCGAAGCGGGGGACTGTCTCTTCTACCGGTCAAGCGTGGGCTGCGTCGCGGGCCTGACGCTCGACGACGGGCGCGCGGTGGTGGTCAAAGCCCACCAGCCCGGACAGCGCGAAGCCCGGCTCGCGGCGTGCCAGCGGGTGCAACGAAGTCTCCACGCGCGCGGCTTTCCCGCCCCCGAACCCCTCGTCGCCCCCGTCCCCTTCGGATTGGGCTTCGCCGTCGCCGAGCGCTACCTGCACGAGGGCGAAGTCCGTGACGCGCACGATCGGGCCGTGCGGCGCCTGCTGGCCAATGGCCTCCACGCCATCGCCGCCAGCGCGAGCCCCCCCGAGCGTTTTCGAGACCTCGGCGGCGCCTGGTTCACGGCGCTCGGAGACAGGCTCTGGCCGCGCCCCCACAACGCCCACTTCAACTTCGAGCAGAGCGCCCAGGGCGCCGAGTGGATCGACGCCCTGGCCCGCCGCGCCCGCGCCGTGCCACTCGCGGGCGAGCTGGTGGTCGGGCACTTCGACTGGCGCGCCGAGCATGTTTTGGTCTCCCAGGGCCGCATCACGACGGCCTACGACTGGGACAGCCTGCATCTCGAACGCGAGCCCGTCGTCGTGGGCGCGGTCGCCCACGCCTTCACCGCGCGCTGGGATGGCGTGCAGCCCACCGTCGAGCCCACGCCGAGTCTCGAAGAAATGCGCGGCTTCGTCGCCGACTACGAATCCGCCCGGGGACGCGATTTCGATGCCGCCGAACGCAAGCTGCTGTGGTCGTCCTGCGTCTACTCCACGGCCTACACGGCGCGCTGCGAGCACAGCCTCGCGAGCGACGGCGACTGGCACCCGAGCTACCGAACCTTCGGCCAACTGCTGCGCGAGGTCGGCGAAGAGCTGCTCGGGGCGCCGTCCATGTAGTCGCCCACAGTCTTGCCCACGGCGTTGCCGCTTCGGCTATCATCTTCCTCTCACATCGAGTCGAAAGGGAGCGGGAAATGCCCCAGAGCAGCGCCACTTCATCCATCGCAGCGGTCGTCTGCGCTTTGGCATTGAGCTGCACCCCGGTGGGTGCGCCCGGCGGCTCGACCGGCGCCGGCAGCAGCGCCGGCGCCAGCGCCGGTGGTCAGCTCGGGGGCCAGTGCCGCGGTGACTTCGGCGTTAGCGCCGCCGCCAGCAAGCTCGAGACCTTCCTCGCAGCCAGCGCCGACTTCACCGCCGCCGCCGCCGAGCTCGAGGCATCCCTCATCGCCTCCTGCCGCGACATGGGCCAACAGCTCGGGCTCGACCCGGCCGCCATGCAGGGCACGCCCGGCCAGAGCCAGGTGGAGGCCGCCTGCATGCCGGTCAGCGCCAAGCTCGATAGCGAGCTGTCGGAGCTGCGCGCCGCCGGCAACCTGAAGCTGGCCGTCGTCGCCACCCCCCCGCGCTGCGACGCCCGCGTCGATGTCTACGCCGATTGCATGGGCCGCTGCCAGACCGAGGTCGATCCCGGCAAGCTCGACCTGCAGTGCGAGGGCGGCGAGCTGCGCGGTCGCTGCAGCGGTCAGTGCCAGGGCGCGTGCGCGGTGGATGTTCAGGGGCAGTGCCAGGGGCGCTGCGAGGGCACCTGCAACGGCGGCTGCAGTGGCACATGCAGCGGCACCTGCGACGGTCAGTGCTCGCTCAAGGATGCATCCGGTCGTTGCGCCGGCAGCTGCAGCGGCACCTGTGAGGGCAGCTGTTCGGCCGGCTGCTCGGGCAGCTGCCAGGGCTCCTGCGTGGTCGAGACCCAGGCCAGCTGCCAGGGCGAGTGCCGCGGCGGCTGCAGCGTCGATTTTCAGGAGCCCTACTGCAGCGGGGAGGTGCGCGCGCCCCATGCCGACGTGGACTGCCAGGCCTCCTGCGATGCCGAGCTCGACACCAAGGTGGAGTGCAAGCCCGGGCGCGTGGCTGTCGCTGTCGACGGCAACGTGGACGCCGGGCTGCAGCCGCGCATCGCCCGGCTGCGCGCGGCCATCGAAGGCGGCATGGGCGCGGTGCTGATGGCCCGCGCCAAGCTCCAGCGCCTCTCGGGCAGCGGCCAGGCCATCGTGCGCACGGCGGGCGCCATCCCCGGCGCCATCGGCGAGCTGGGCATTGGCGCCGCAGCCTGCGCCACCCAGGCGGCGGCGCTACTGCCGCGGGCTACCGCCTCGGTCAGCGTTTCGATCAACGTCTCGGCCAAGCTCAGCGCCTCGGCCGGCGCCGGCTGAGCGGGGCCGAGCCGAGCACGGCGTAACGCCCCGGTGCCCCCGCCGACACAGCCACGCCGGCTGCGTCGGCGCGCCCGCGGGCGTGTACACTCTGCTCCATGTCCAGTCGCTACAGCGGTCCCGCCTCCCACACCTACGTCTCCCAGCGCCTGCGTCTGCATTACGTGGACTGGGGCAACGAGGGCGCGCCCCACCTCCTGCTCGTCCACGGCGGTCGCGATCACTGCCGCAACTGGGATTGGGTCGCCCAGGCCCTGCGCGACGACTACCACATCATCGCCCCCGACCTACGCGGTCACGGTGATTCCCAGTGGATGCTCGGCGGCAACTACAGCATGGTCGACTATGTCTACGACATCGCCCAGCTGATCCATCAGCTCGATCTCGCGCCCCTCTACGTCATCGGCCATTCGCTCGGCGGCCACATCAGCCTGCAGTACGCTGGCGTCTATCCCGACAACGTCAAGCGCCTGATCTCGATCGAGGGCTTCGGTCCACCACCGGCGATGCTGACGAAGCGCCAGGAGACGCCGCCCCAGCAGCGGATGCGCGAATGGGTCGAGCAGCTGCGCGGCCTGTCAGGGCGCACGCCCCGGCGCTACGCCTCCATCGAAGAGGCCATCGCCCGCATGGAAAGCGAAAACCCGCACCTCAGCAACGAGCAGGCGCGTCATCTGACGATCCACGGCGCCAGCCGCAACGAAGACGGAACTTTTAGTTGGAAGTTTGACAACTACGTGCGTGCCGGTTCGCCCTTCTTCTTCCACAGCGAGGAGATGTACGAGCTGTGGTCCAAGATCAGCTGCCCCACGCTTCTGATCCGCGGCACCAAGAGTTGGGTCGGCGATCCCGAAAAAGACGGCCGCATCGGACACTTCCAGGACGCGCGCGCGGTGCACATCGGTCCGGCCGGCCACTGGGTCCACCACGATCAGCTCGAGCGCTTCCTCGAGGTGGCGCGCGACTTTCTGAAGGAGTGAGCCCATATGCCCGTGCCCGCTCCCGCGCCTGAAGACCTATCCCTGCGCGAGCGCTTCGTCGCGGTGCGCGCCGTGACCGAGCGCCTGGCCGCGCGCCTCACGGTCGAGGATCAATGCCTGCAGTCGATGCCCGACGCCAGTCCCACCAAGTGGCATCGCGCCCATACCACCTGGTTTTTCGAGACCTTTATCTTGGAGCGCTGGCAGCCGGGTTTCCGCCCTTTCGATCCGAGCTTCCGGATGCTCTTCAACAGCTACTACAATGCCGTGGGCGAGCAATATCCGCGCCCCCAGCGTGGGCTCCTGTCGCGTCCCGGCGTGGCCGAGGTGGGCGAATACCGGCGCGCCGTCGACGCTGCCATCGAGGCGCTGCTCGCCGCGCGGGGCGATGAGCCCGAGCTGCGTTCGCTGATCGAAGTCGGGCTCAGTCACGAAGAGCAGCATCAGGAGCTGCTCGTCACCGACATCAAGCACGCCCTTGCCCGTAGCCCCCTGCGCCCGGCCATCGTGAAGTCGGCCGAGCCGCTCGCCGCCGCCGCCGCGAGCCCACCGGCCCTCGAGTATTGCGACTTCGAAGGCGGCGCCCACGCCATCGGCCACGACGGCAAGGCCCAGCCCCAGGCCTTTCACTTCGACAACGAGCGGCCCCGCCACCGGGTCTGGCTCGAGCCCTACCATATCGCCTGCCGGCCCGTGAGCGTGGGCGAGTACCTGCAGTTCATCGCCGACGGCGGTTACCACGAGCCCTCGCTCTGGCTCTCCGACGGCTGGGCCGAGCAGCGCCGCCATGATCGCAGCGCACCCCTCTACTGGCAGCTCGAGGCCGATGGCCGTGCGAGCAGCTACACGCTCGCCGGTCAGCGCCCGCTTGTGCCGAGCGAGCCGGCCTGCCATCTGAGCTACTACGAAGCCGACGCCTTCGCGCGCTGGGCCGGCAAGCGCCTGCCGACCGAGGCCGAGTGGGAAGTCGCCGCCGAGCGCGGCCTGATCCCCGTCGCCAGTGATCATCTCGATGCCGAGCGCCTGCATCCGCGCACGATGATCCGGGCCGCCCACCGCGGCGGCGTGTGGGAGTGGACCATGAGCCCCTATGTCGCCTACCCGGGCTACCGGGCGCCGGTCGGTGCGGTGGGTGAGTACAACGGCAAGTTCATGTGCAATCAGGTGGTGCTGCGCGGCGGCTCGTGTGCCAGTCCGGCCGGACACGTGCGCACGAGCTACCGCAACTTCTTCTATCCCGACGCCCGCTGGCAGTTCAGCGGTCTACGCCTGGCCGGCGACGGTCCCGCGTGATCGGCCACAACCAACCTGTAGTCAAGGGTTCTGCCCGAAGCACACGGCCGAGTGCTGAAGCTCGCCGTAGTTGCGCGGCAGCACGCGCTCGAAGGCAAAGCGCTTGCCCTCGCCGGCCGGCGTCACCTGGCGCGCATCCTGGGCGGGTCCGCTGAGCGCCGTCATCTTGCCCGTTTCCAGCTCCAGCGCGTAGATCCTGCGCTTGCCGCTGTCGCCCTGGGCCGGGGCTTCGACGACCAGGCCCTCTGCGCCGCTCGCGACTCGCCTGGGACAACGCTCGGTGAGCAGCCACTCGAAGACCTCGCCCTCCGGCGCATTGGGGCGCAAGACCGCCACACCGCAGCGGGTGTCGTCGAACGGCATCACCAAGGTGCCGCGATGGACCACGCCCACCGAGCGAAGTCGATGGGTCGGTTGCGGCAGTTCGACGGCCGGCTCCAGGGTAATGGCATCGAGCAGTGCGAGCCTTGGCATCGATGGCATTGCCGGCGCCGCCTGAGCCTCGGGGGCCACAGTCACCGCCTCGACCCGGAACCCCTCGCGCTCTTCGGGCCACAGCAGTGCGGCCAC
The DNA here is from genome assembly GCA_029880325.1 of Myxococcales bacterium. Classification (GTDB taxonomy): domain Bacteria; phylum Myxococcota_A; class Polyangia; order Polyangiales; family JAFGIB01; genus JAOUOP01. The sequence goes on from JAOUOP010000010.1 coordinate 133,835, forward strand.
CAGGCGGCGCGGCGCCTCGCCCTCGCTCAGCGAAAGCTCCACGAAATCGGCATCGAGAACCTGATCCAACGTGGTCACATCGCCAGCATCGGCGCCGCTGCCGCGCAGCACCAGGCGCTGGGCCTGGCGTCCATCCTCGCGCTCGAAGTAAAGGATGCGACGGCCGTCGGCGTTCAGGCGCGGCAGATGCAGGCCCATGGGGCTTTCAGCGCTGGCCAGTTGCTGTCGCGGCCCGCCCTGCAAAGGCTGCACAAACAGCCGCGTACGGCCACGGCGCCGCTCCAGGTAGCCGAGCCAGCGACCATCTGTGCTGAGGTCGGGGCGCGAGTAGAAGTTGGGTGCCTCGGTGAGCAAACGACGCTCGCCTTCGAAGGGCACAAGCCACAGGCGCTCGCTGCCGAGAAAGCGCTGCGCGCTCGAGTTGCGGTCCAGGGGGAAGATGGCGTGGTCGCTGCTGTCGTGCACCACCGCGGCGCTGCCGTCGGGCAAGACGCCGACCAGGTATTCCTCGGAGCAGCCCTCGCTGATGCAGCGCTCCTGGTTCGAGACGCTGAGGGCGCCGTCATTGGCCTCACAGCGCAGTTTGTAGTCCTCGATGGCTTCGCGCCGGGCCTCGATGTCGGCGGCCCGACGCTTGATCGCCAGCGCTGCGGCCTGCTCTTCCATGGAGCCTGCCGCCGCGATCAAGCTCGCCACAGGTTCGCTTGTCAGCAGTGTGCTAGCGGTCACGGGGAAGAGCGCGTCGGCGAAGCGACGGGCCAGGATGCCAAGCGCCGCGCGTTCGCTGTCGCCGTCTTCGATGCTGCGCAGTACATAGCTGGGTTTTGGCGCGGTCTCTTCTTTGACGTCCATGACGTAGAGCGCGGCGTTGGCGCCCACGCGCGCGGCGCCTTCGATTGTGCCTACCGCGGGCGCCGTTGCGGGCCTTGCGGCAGCGGTAGCCTCTAAAGCGCGTTCGGACTCAGCTTCGAGGGCCGCGCGCTGCTCCACCGCCATCACCAGCATCACCGCGAAACGCGCGCCGTGCTCACGCGCGAAGTCACGCACGGCTTCGGGACCGTCGAAGCCGCGCTCGGCACGAGGGGCGACCGCGTCCAGTCCGACTTTGCTCAACTCACGGGCCAGGCGCCGTGCAAGCGGCCCATCGCAGCGGCGACCGCAACCCTGGGCGGCGACCACCACGCGATGCGAAAAGGCTTCGTCGTGGCCAGCCAGACGCAGGCCCACGGCGATGACCAGCAGGGCGGCGATGACAAGCGCGATGGTTAGCGCCGCCGACCGACCCCTAAGCTCGGTGGCGTCACTCCGCGTGGCTTTTTCTTCCTGCATTCGGCGACCGCGAGCCGCAGCAAATTGGCCCGACACCGCCGCCATCGGCGCGCTTGGGCCCCGCTTCGGAACCCGTCGCTCGGCGTCGCCGCCGCTGCCAGATCACGGTGTCACGTGCTACACCCGCATGCAATGGAGACGCTCGCCGAGGCGGCGCCCGTGCCGCAGTCAGAGCGCCGCACCGCGGCAGCCGTCTGCGCCCGTCACCCGGATCGGCGGGCCTCGATTGTGTGTCCCCATTGTGGGACATACGCTTGCGGTGGGTGCACGGCCGATACGCTCTGGGGCGACACCCTCTGCGAGGAGTGCCTGCGGCGCGGCCGCGCCCAGTATCCGCTGCCCTTCGAGCGCAGCCTCTCACCCATCTCCTTGATTCAAACCGCATACCTGCTGTTTGCCGAGGCGCGCTACGCCTTCACCTATTTTCCCGACGGCCGTGCCCGCCGTAGCCTGGCCTTCGCGCTGCAGATCGGCATGCTCCTGGGCCTGCTCGCCGGCCTGCGAGAGTGGCTCTTCGCGCCCCACCATTGGGCGGCAGAGCGCGTCGATCTCTTGCCGATCGTGGGTCTTTCCCTGCTCCGCATCGTCTCCTCGACTCTGCTCTTCGTGGTCATGGTCGCCAGCGTCTTCCACGGCGCAGCTTCCCTGCTTGGGGCACGCCCGCCCTTGAGCCTTTCCGTGCGTGTGGCGTCTTATCTCTCGGTTGTACAGCTGCTCGAGGTCGTTACCATCATTGCCGACACCGTCTTGATGGGCAGCGTGCCGGTGAGCGTGATCCTGCGTCTGGTGGGCGCGTTCTTTCTGGCTTGGGATCTATCGCTGGTGGCCGAGCATCGCCTGGGCTTGCGTCGCGGCAAGGCGATTGCCGCCGGCGTGGCGCCGGTGTTGGTGCTGCTCCTGCTGGTGGTGGCGCTGGTGCTCGGTTTCGCCTACGTGCAGTCGCTTTGACGGGCGGCACAGCGCGGCGACGCAAAACCGGCCGCATGGCCGGCCCAAGGCCGCTTCTCTTGCCGGCGACAGAGGGCTGCGCTATCTGCAGCCACCTCGAAAACACAGCGCCCCGCGCGGGCGGTGCGGCTCACAGAGGCCGGGAGGAAGCATGAGTTGGCTCGACGACAAGGCCCATGAGGGACTCGCCCTGATTCGCGAAGTCAAAAAGCTCGATCTCTACCCCCACTTTCGCGCTTTTGAATCCGGCGGTCTCCATACCACCATCGACGGTAAGGGCATCGTCAACTTCAGTTCCAACGACTACCTGGGGTTGAGCACCCATCCCGAGGTCAAGCGCGCGGCTGCCGCGGCGGTCGAGCGCTTCGCCGTCGGGCTCAGCAGTTCGCGGGTGCAGGCCACGACCACGGCCCACATCGAGCTCGAAGAGCGGCTCGCGAAATGGTTCGGCTTCGAGAGTTGCTTGCTCTTCACCACGGGTTACCAAGCCATGGTCGGTACGCTGCAGGCGCTGTCCGATCGCCAGACCACGCTGGTGTTGGACAACCTCTCCCACGCCTGCATTCTCGACGGAACCTTCCTGGCTGCCGGCGTGCCGGCCCAGAGCCCAGAAGTTCGCTACTTCAACCACAACTCCGTGCGCTCCCTGGAGCGCTGCCTCAAGACCCGCGAGCGCGAACACGCCATCGTGCTGATGGAGGGCATCTATTCGCTCGACGGCGACCGTGCGCCGCTGTCGGACTTCGTCGAGGTCTGCGAGAAGTACGACGCGGTGCTGCTGTGCGACGACGCCCATGGCACCGGCACCCTCGGTAGGCGCGGCACGGGTCTGGCCGAGGAGACGGGCATGGAGGGCCGGGTGCCGCTGGTGATCAGCACCTTCTCCAAGACCTTCGGCGGCATCGGCGGCATCCTGCTGGGCGCCTCCGATGTGGTGGACTTCGTCAAGCACAACGCCCGCTCGTTTCTCTTCAGCGCCACGCTACCGGTGCCGGTGCTGGCTGCGGCCTCCACCATTCTCGATATGCTGGAGCGCGAGGGCCCGGCTTTGGTGCAGGAACTGCACGAAAAGGCGGCCTACATGCGCAAGAGCCTGATCGAGCTTGGCTTCGATCTGGGTAAGAGCGACACCCACATCATGCCCGTCATGTGCCGTGACCTTCGCAAGGCCCTCTTCATGCACACGGCCCTGCTCGAAAAGGGTGTGATGATGGTTCCGATCACCTATCCGGGGGTGAAGTTCGGCGAAGAACGCCTGCGCTTAAACGTCACGCGCGGCCATTCTCGCGAAGATATGGACCTGGCGCTGGAGCTACTGGACCGGTACGGCCGCGCCTTCGGCGTCCAATCCGGCGAAGAGCTGGGGCCCCTTGAGGGCCTTTTCGCGCCGTGATTTGCGGGGGGAGGGGGCGGGAGCGGTCAAAAAAGGCGTCAAAGATCCGGCACGAGACATTCCGTTGGCTTCTTGCCATAATTCGAGAATCGTGGAGTGGAGCTTCAAGTCGAAACTGCCGTTGGTCGAGGGCGAGTGCACTCATATCAAGAGCTGTGAAATGTACACCCTGCTTCGGCTCGCCGGCACGTTGAGGGCCTGGCAAAACCGTTATTGTCGCGCGGACTACACCCAATGTGAGCGCTACAAGCGCAGTCAGCAGGGGCGCGAAGTTCCGGTCAACCTGATGCCCAACGGCGAGAAGCTCAAGACGGGCGCCTGAAGACAGGAGGTCGTTGCGATGACTTACTGGGCTTGGTGGTTGAGCGCCCTTGCGCTGGCTTCGGTGCCCATCGCGCACTGGCTCTTGCTCAACCGCACGCTGGCGGTCTCCGGTCGTTACACCGCGCTCGTCGATCGCATTCGCTACGGTGCCCCCGAGACCCTCGAGGGGGTCGATCAAGCAGCCCTGATCGCGGCTCTGCGCGCCGAAACCGAAGCCGCCCTCGGCCCCGAGGCCTTCGATGAGCTGGACGAACTCGACGAAGTCGAGGCTGCGCTGCCGATTCGGGCGCCCGATGGTCCGCTCATGCACCTGCTGTTTCTCGGTGGCCTGGCTGTCGGTGGCCTGCTGTCGATGCTTGCGGCCGGCTCGCTTCACTTCAGCACCTCGCTGCGCGGCGAACACTTCGCTGCGCTGCTGTCGCAGCTGCCTTTGCCGATGCCGCTGTGGCTCGTACTCGGCGGCGTCTTCGTCGGTTTCGGCACGCGCATGGCGGCCGGCTGCACGTCCGGGCACGGCCTGTGCGGCGTTAGCCAGTTTCAGCCAGGAAGCCTGGTGGCGACAGCGGCTTTTTTCGTGGCGGGTATCGCGACCTCCTTTGCACTTTCGGTGCTGCCATGAACGCCAAGGTCGGAACCGCGCTGCTCGGGGTGCTGATGGGCGTCGTGCTCAGCCGCATCGGCTTTTCGTCCTGGGATGAGGTGCACGCCATGTTCACCTTGAGTGACTGGCGCATGTCGCTGGCCTTTGCCGGCGCGGTCGTGGTCCTGATCCTCAGTTGGGCCCTGATCGCCCGCTTTATCCCCTCGCGCACGAACTTTCGTTCGCGCACGCTCCATCCCGGTACGCTCGCGGGCGGCGCGCTCTTCGGCATCGGCTGGGCCCTGACCGGTGCCTGTCCGTCGATCGCCGTGGTGCAGCTCGGCGAGGGCCAGCTCGCCGCGGTCTGGACAGTGCTCGGGATCTTCGGCGGCAACTGGCTGTACGCGGTGGTGCACGCCCGCTTCTTCCGCTGGGATACGGGCAGCTGCCTCGACGAGTAGCGCGCTTGCGCCGGCCGCGCGCCTCTGGCACATCCTGGCCATGACTACCGTACATGACTTCGAGGTCGAGACCATCGACGGCGCCCATGTGCCACTGGCGGACTACGCCGGCAAAACCCTGCTGATCGTGAACGTGGCCTCCCGCTGCGGGCTAACCCCCCAGTATGCGGGGCTGCAAAAGCTCCACGAGCAACACGCCGAGCGGGGCTTTGTGGTGCTCGGCTTTCCCTGCAACCAATTTCTGGGCCAGGAGCCGGGTAGCCACGAAGAGATCAAGAGCTTCTGCGAAACGAAGTACGGGGTGAGCTTCCCGCTCTTCGCCAAGGTCGAGGTCAACGGCGAGGGCCGCATTCCCCTCTACGCGCATCTGACGAGTTCCGAAGCCGGTCCCGACGGCGCTGGCGACATCGCCTGGAACTTCGCCAAGTTCCTGGTGGACGGCCAGGGCCAGGTCGTCGGGCGCTTCTCCCCCAAGGTTACGCCGGAGGCCGGGGAGTTGGTCGAGGCGATCGAGCGCGCGCTGGCCTGATTTCTCGGTCCCCGTGGCCATCCATCCGCGCGCAGTGTGATAGCGTTGTCCCGCGACGTTATTCCAACGCGGAAGGAATGCCATGACGCGTCTCGTCCCTCGACTTTTTCTCTTTGTCCTGATCGCGTGCGGAGGCTCCCAGGCCAGCACCGAGGCCCCCGGCGCATCCGAGGCGAGTTCCTCGGGTGGCGAAGGCACAGCTCCCGATGGCGCGCCGGATTCTTCCTCGGGCTCCGACGCTGCAGGTGCCGAAGCCGGATCGGAGGGCGCTGCCGGCAACGAGTTCAAGCTGCAGAAGTCCGACTCGGCCGCCGGCGCCCGGGGCGTTCATCCTTCGAAGATCAAACCCAGCGCCACCGAAGCGGCGATGAAGTTCTTCGTCGTCGACAAGGACAAGGGCCCGCTGATCGGCATCGTGATCAAGCTCACCGCCCCCGACGGCAAGAGCTACTACACCGAGGAGACCGACGCCGAGGGGTATGCCGAGGTGCTCGTGCCCGTCGGCAAGAAGTACGAACTCGAGTATCTCAGCCTGGGTCGCCGCAAGATCTCGGCCAGTGTTCCGGTCAGCGACAAACCCAATCAAAACGTCAGCCTCACCCTGCGCTACAAGCGCCACGACAGGCCGCCGCCCATCCGCGCCAAAAAGGGTGCGCCAGCAGCCGCGGAAGAACCGCGCTTCATCCTCGAAGGCGTGGAGTTCGACACCGGCAAGGCCACGATTCGTCCGGATTCCCTGCCACGCCTCGACACCGTGGTCGAGTACATGAGCCACAAGAAGTCCACACGCATCGAGATCTCGGGCCACACCGACAACGTCGGCAACGCCAGGACCAACCAAAAGCTATCGGAAAAGCGCGCCAAGGCCTGCCGCGAGTACCTGGTCAGCAAGGGCATCGACGGCGGCCGCATCGAAACGGTGGGTTATGGCGACGCGCGCCCCATCGCCTCCAACGACACCGAGGACGGGCGGCAGAAGAATCGCCGTATCGAGGCCAAGGAACTTTGAATCCAACCGCTGCGATTGGCCGGCGTGCCTGAACAGGATCCCTACGACGCTCTGCTGGTGGTTTCCTTCGGCGGCCCCGAGGCGCCGCAGGACGTGATGCCCTTCCTGCGCCGCGTGGTGCAGGGACGGGGTGTACCCGACGAGCGCCTGGCCGCGGTCGCCGAGCATTACCACGCCCTCGGCGGCAAGAGCCCCATCAACGATCAATGCCGCGACTTGATCGCCGCGCTGGGCTCCGAGCTGCAGCGCGCCGACATCGGGCTGCCGATCTACTGGGGCAATCGCAACTGGGATCCGCTGCTCGTCGACACCCTCGAGACCATGCGCGACGACGGCGTGCGCCACGCCCTGGCCTACGTCACCTCGGCCTTCAGCAGCTACAGCGGTTGTCGGCAGTACCTGGAGAACATCGAAGCGGCGCGCGCGCAGCTCGGGCCCGACGCGCCGCGGGTCTCCAAGCTGCGCGGCTTCTTCAATCACCCGCGCTTCGTCGAGCTGATGGCCGAGCGCGTGCGAGATGCCTTGGCCGAGCTGCCCGAAGATGCGCGCGAGCGGGCGCGTCTGGTCTTCACCGCCCACAGCATCCCCAACGCCATGGCCGCCGGTTGCGCCTATCAGGCTCAGCTCTCCGAGACAGCCGCCCTGGTCACTGAGGCCCTGGGGCGTTCGCAATACGACCTCGCCTATCAAAGCCGCAGCGGTCCGCCCCAGGTGCCGTGGCTGGAGCCCGACATCCTCGATCACCTGCGCGCGCTCGCGGGCCAGGGGGTGCGCGATGTCGTGGTCTTGCCCCTGGGTTTCGTCAGCGACCACATGGAAGTGGTGTGGGATCTGGATCACGAAGCCCGGGAGCTGGCTGCGAATCTCGGCCTGCGCCTTGCGCGCGCTGCCACCGCCGGCAGTCACCCGCTTTTCGTCACCATGTTGCGAGAGCTGGTCGAGGAGCGCCTGGGTCGCCGAAAGGGCCGCGCCTCGCTCGGCGTGCTCGGTGCTTTGCCCGACAGTTGTCGCGACGCATGTTGCGCCTACACGCCGCGCCGTCCCGGTCCGTCAGTCGAGCAACGGTAGCCGTTTGCCCGCTGCGGTAGCCGTCGCCTGCCGGTCTTCGGACTCGGGCAGAAGCGATGCGATCAGGTCGTAGTCACCGCTCTGGGTCACGCGCGCCCGCCGTAGGCTGCCCACCTTCGCCTCGTCGTCGGTGAGCAGCACCACGCCATCCACTTCCGGCGCTTGGCCCCGGTGGCGCCCCTGCAAGAGCAGCTCGCTCTCCTCGCTCAGACCCTCCACCAGCACTTCCAACACCTGGCCGACCTGGGCGCTCAGCTTTTCGCGCGCGATCGAGTGCTGCACTTCGCTCAGGCTGGTCAGGCGCTCCTCGATCACCGCTTCTGGCACTGCCCCGTCCTGATCGTGGCTGCTGGTGCCTTCCTCGGGCGAGTAGCGAAAGAGCCCCACGTGATCGAAGCGCTCGCGCTGCACCAGTTCCATCAGCGCTTGAAAATCCGCGTCGGTCTCCCCAGGATGGCCCACGATAAAGGCCGTGCGAATCGTCACCCCGGGCGCCGCCGTGCGCACGCGCTCGAGCAGGCGGCCAATGCGATCGGCGTCGTAGCCCCGGTGCATGCGCTTGAGCATGGCGGAGCTGGCGTGCTGCAGGGGCATGTCCAGGTAGGGCACGAGTTTGCCGTGGCCGGCCAGGCGTTCGAGTAGCGCATCGGGTAGGGCTTCGGGGTAGAGGTAGAAGAGCCGCAGCCAACGCAGCGTGGCGATGGACTCGAGGCGCTCGAGCAGCGCGAGCAAATCTTCACCAGCCGGCAGGTCGCGGCCGTAGGAAACGGTGTCCTGGCTGATCAGATTGATCTCGGCCGTGCCCGCTTCGGTCAGCCGCTGCACCTCGCGTGCGACGTCGGCGACGGGGCGCGAGCGCAGCTTGCCGCGGAACGACGGAATGGCGCAAAAGGCGCAGCGCCGGGAGCAGCCCTCGGCGATCTTCACGTAGGCACTGGCGCGCGAGCCCGATAGAATGCGCGGGTCATCGGCGCCCACCAGGTAGTTGGCCGGATTGCCCACCTGCACGCGGGCGCCGGGGCTCTCGCCGAGCAGCGCTCCCAGGGCCAGCATGTCGCTGGAGCCGAGGAAGTGGTCCACTTCCGGTAGGCCCTGGGCCAGCTCGCCGGCATAACGTTGAGACAGACAGCCGGTCATGATCAACGTGCGGCACAAACCCTGCTGCTTGAGTTCGGCCAGCTCCAGCACCGTCTCGATGCTCTCCTGCTTGGCCGCCTCCACGAAGCCACAGGTGTTGACCACGATGACCTCGGCCGCGTGCGGATCGTCCACATGGCGATAGCCCGCGCGCGCGCTGACCCCGAGCATCACCTCGGTGTCGACGCGGTTTTTGGGACAGCCCAGCGATACGAAGTGGATCGCCGGGCGTGCTTCATCGGGACCGGTGGCGGACACGGCGCAACCTTGGACGCGCGACCCCGGTGGGTCAAGCCGAGGGGCGTAGCTGGGCGGCGGCCAGCTTGCTGCGCAGTCCGGGGTACTGCTCGAAGTGGTCGGAGATGCGCTTGGCCAGCGGTGCAATCGCCTCCAGTCGCGTCTGGATCTGGGAGCTGAGCTGCTGCACCTCGTCGTGCCAGATCTCCATGTCCACCGTCGAGACCTTGTTCAGCTCATCGAGCTTGGTCTTGAGCTGATTGATCTGGTAGCGCAGGTCCCGGCGTTCTCCGTTCTTGCGCGCAACCCGCGCCCGCAGGCCGGCCACGGTGTCGCGCGCGGCCGACAGCTCCGACGAGCCGCGCACCAACTCGTCGATCACCCCCGCGCTCTGCGAAGTCAGCACGCTGCCGGCCCGCAAATTCGGCGGCAGCGCGCGCATGTTGCGCAAGACGGCGTGGATGACCACGTCCAGGCGGCCCTCGGCGGGGTCGAGCTGGCCCTCGAGCTCGGTCAGCTGGCGTCCGATGCGCGAGTCGTCCTTGGCCAGCTCGTCGAGGGCGAAGCCGATCTGACGGCGGGGCTCGCGCGCGTCTTCTTCCATCGAAGTGGCCTTCTCGGCGGCCTCCGAGAGCCGCAAGCGCATGGTGCGCACCTCGGCGACGATTTCCTCGATGCCGCGGATGGCATCGGGCAGCCAGTCGGGGCAGCGCGCCACGGCCCGCAGCTCGCGCAGCAACTCGCGGTAGAGGCTGATGGTTTTCACCCACGCCTCTTCTTCGGGCTGAAAATCGACCTTGGGCGGCGCCGCCCCGCTCGAAACCGGCCCGCGCGAGTCCGTCGGCAAGGGCGTGGCCGGCAGGCTGTCGAGCAAGCGCTGCAGTTCCTCGGCCAGGTGGTAGGCGTCGCGATGGCGGTCTTCGGCCCGCTTTTGCAGAAGCTGCAGCACCAGGCGCTCGACCTCGGGCGGGATCGTGGGGTTGAGGCTCGAGGGCGCAGGCGGCGGGTCGTTGATGTGCTTGATCAGCAGCACCGTGGTCTTGCCGTCGAAGGGCAGCTGTCCGGTGAGCATTTCGAAGAGCACGCAGCCCAGGGAGTAGAGGTCGCAGGAGGGCGTGGCGCCCGAAGTCCGGATCTGCTCGGGCGCGATGTACTCGGGCGTGCCCACGATCATGTTCTGACCGGTGATGCGCGAGTCCTGCTCGATGCGGGCGACGCCGAAGTCCAGGATCTTCACGAAGTCGTTGTCCAGGCGCCGCCGCGTCAGATAGATGTTGGCCGGCTTGATGTCCCTGTGCACCACGCCCAGCTCGTGGGCGCGCGCCAGCCCCAGCGCCACCTGCAGGGCGATGCGCAGGGCTCGCCGCAGCTCCAGCGGTCCGCTCTCGATCTCGCTGTCGAGGGGAATCCCGTCCAGGAACTCCATCACCATGTAGACCATGCCGTTTTCGGTCTCGCCGAAGTCGGTGATGTCGATGATGTGCTCGTGGTTGATCTGGTTGGCCGCGCGCGCCTCGCCCAGGAAGCGCTTGCGCAGGCGCTCGTTCTGGGTGAGCCCCGGGTCGAGGAACTTCAGCGCCACGTCGCGGCCGATGAACTGGTGGCGGGCGCGGTAGACGCTGCCCATGCCGCCGACGCCCAGCAACTCTTCGATCACGTAGCGGCCGGCGATGGTGGTCCCAAGAAAGGGATCCTCGGGGGCACACAACTCAGCGCCGTCGATGGGGCAGACCCGCAGGTCCCCCCGGAACCGCGCCTGGCAGGTGGGGCATTCCTTGAGCGACATCGATTTGCTAGAAATAGTGCAAGATTCTAGCACCCCTGTACAGAGGTCCATTTTGCCCAGGTGTATGCTGATCTACGGCTGCACTTACATGGGGCGCGAATCGCCGTGAAAGCCCGTTCCGCCCGGTATCCCGCAATCGAGGGGGCAAAAGCGACTTGACGGGGCGCCCGCCTCCCCCTTACTAGCCTCGTGGTGCATAGCAGTGGACTCCCGAGACGAGCCACCAGACTAGGAACGACGACATGTCCGAGCAGCAAGACGAACTTCTTTTTGACCTCACGCTGAGCGATGAGCAGCAGCTGATGCGGGACACCGTGATGCGTTTTGCCAACGCCGAGATGCGCGATAAGTCGCGTCCGGCCGACGAGGCCGGCGAAGCCCCCGAGGGCTTCTACGAGCGTGCGCTCGAGCTGGGCTTCAACATGGTGCAGATCCCCGAGGACCTGGGCGGCATGGGCGCCGACCGCTCCCCGGTTAGCAATATGCTGATCGCGGAGGACCTGGCCGGTGGTGACATGTCGCTGGCCATTGGCGCGATGTCGAGCCTGAGCTTCGTCAACACCGTGCTCGACCAGGGCACCGACGCCCAGAAGAAGCAGTGGTTGCCGCGCTTCGCAGAAGAAGAGCTGCACCAGGCCACCATCGCCCTGATGGAGCCCAATGCGCGCTTCGACGCCACCGCGCTCAAGACCACGGCCAAGGCGGCCGACGGCGGCTACGTGATCGACGGCGTCAAGACCATGGTCCCGCTCGGCGCTTCGGCCGAGGTGATGTTGGTCGCCGCCGAGGTCGCGGGCGAAGGCCCGGCCGCGTTCTTCGTCGAAGCCGGCGCCGAGGGATTGTCGACCTCCAAGGAAGACCACATGGGCCTGCGCCCGCTGGAGCTCTGCACCGTCAAGCTCGAGGGCGTGAAGGTCGGCGCCGACGCCCGCCTCGGCGAGTCCTTCGACCTGCGCCGCCTGCTCGACCTCAGCAAGATCGGCCTCGCCGCGCTCACCATCGGCACCTGCAAGTCGATCCTCGACTACGTCACCGAGTACTGCAACGACCGCGTCGCCTTCGGTGAGCCCATCAGCCACCGCCAGTCGGTGGCCTTCATGATCGCCAACATCGCCATCGAGCTCGAAGGCATCCGGATGCTCACCTACCGGGCCGCCGGTCGCGCCGAACAGGGCCTGGACTTCCATCAGCAGGCCTACCACGCCTACCTGCAGGCCGCCGAAAAGGGCATGCAAATCGGCACCGACGGCGTGCAGCTCCTGGGCGGTCACGGCTTCATCCGCGAGCACATGGTCGAGCTCTGGTACCGAAATCTTCGCGCCATCGGCATCCTCCAGGGATGCGTCGCAATCTGAACCTGCAGGTCTGAACGATTCGAATTCGAAAGGTGTAGCCATGATCAATCTCGAACTTCCTCCACGACTGGAGCAGGCACGGCAGGGCTCGCGGGCGATGGCCGAGGCGCTGTTTCGACCGATCTCGCGCAAGTATGATTTGCAGGAGCACGCCTACCCCGAAGAGCTTCGGGCCCTCGGCGGTGTCCGGCGTCCCAAGACGGCCGAGGAGATCCGCGAGGCCGAAGCCCTCAGGGAGCTGGCCAAGGCCAAGGCCAAGCAAGACGAGGGCAAGATCGTCAACGGCAACAACACCCAGGGCGTGGTTTCGGTCGCCGAGATGTGCTGGGGCGATGTGGGCCTGATGCTCTCGGTTCCGGGCGTCGGCCTCGGTAACGCCGCCATCAGCGCCGTAGCCACGCCGGAGCAGAAAGAACGCTTCGGCCACTGCTACGCCTCGATGGCGATCACCGAGCCCAGCACCGGCTCGGACTCGGCCAACATCAGCACCACCGCGCGCCTCGAGGGCGACGAGTGGGTCATCAACGGCGAAAAGATCTTCATCACCGCCGGTGAACGCTGCGACACCGTGGTGGTCTGGGCCACGCTCGACAAGTCTGCGGGCAAGGCGGCGATCAAGAGCTTCATCGTGCCCAAGGACGCGCCCGGCCTGGAGTTCGTCGGCCTCGAGAACAAGCTCGGCCTGCGCGCTTCGGACACCGCCACCATCCGTTTCGACAACTGCCGCGTGCCCAAGGACAACATCCTGGGCAGCCCCGAGATCAAGCAGGGCAGCTTCGGCGGCGTGATGCAGACCTTCGACAACACGCGTCCGACCGTCGCGGCCATGGCCATCGGCGTGGCGCGCGCATCGCTCGATCTGACCCGCGAGTTGCTTGAGAAAGAGGGCGTCCAGCTCGACTACGACAAAGACGTCTGGCACTCCAGCGCCATCCAGGCCGAACTCTACCGCATGGAAGCGGAGTGGGATGCGGCGCGGCTTTTGACCATCAAGGCCGCCTGGATGAGCGACAACAAGCAGGCCAACTCCATGGAAGCCAGCATGTGCAAGGCCAAGGCCGGGCGCGTGGGCAACTACATCACCCTGCGTTGTGTCGAGCTGTGCAACGCCATGGGCTACAGCAAGCAGGACCTGCTCGAGAAGTGGGCCCGCGACTCCAAGATCCTCGACATCTTCGAGGGCACCCAGCAGATCCAGTTGCTGATCGTCGCCCGCCGGCTGCTCAACAAGTCGTCGGCCGAGCTGAAGTAACTCAGGCGCCGCTCTTGCGCTGCCCCCGCAGGGCGGCGAGCCGCTCGGCGATGCGGGTCTCCAGGCCCGCGTCGACCGGCTCGTAGTAGCGGCGGCCGACCAGCTCGTCTGGCAGATAGGTCTCGCCGGCGGCGTGGCCGCCCTCGTCGTGGGGGTAGCGATAGCCCTCGCCATAGCCCCACTCCTTCATGGCCCGGGTCGGCGCGTTGCGCAGCTTGCGGGGCACCGGCAGCGAGCCGTGCCCGTGCACGTCGGCGCGCGCTGCGCTCCAGGCGCGGTAGCTGGCGTTGCTCTTGGGCGCGACCGCCAGATACAGGCAGCACTGCGACAGGGTGTGCAGGGCCTCGGGCATGCCCAGTCGCTGCAGCGCCTGGTCGGTGGAAACCGCCAGTTGAAGCGCACGCGGATCGGCGTTGCCGATGTCCTCGCTGGCGAAGATCAACATGCGCCGGCTGACGAAGAGCGGGTCGTCGCCGGCTTCGAGCAGGCGCAGCATCCAGTAGAGCGCGGCGTCCGGATCGCTGCCGCGCATGGATTTGATGAAGGCGCTGACCACGTTGTAGTGGCCTTCGCCGCTCCTATCGTGGTTCAGCGTCATGCTGGCCAGGGCCTGCTTGACCGCATCCACCGTGACGCTCGGCAGGCCGGCGGCGGCGGCGTGCCTTGCTGCGGTTTCAAGAACATCGAGCGCGCGGCGCCCGTCGCCGTCGGCGCCGCGGGCGATATGTTGCAGGGCCTCGGGTTCGACCGTCACCGCGAGTGCACCGAGGCCCCGTTCACTGTCGTTCAGGGCCCGCTCCAGCAGCTGCTCGATGGCCTCGCTCGGCAGCCGCTCCAGCTCGAAGACGCGCGCCCGCGACAGCAGCGCCGCGTTGAGCGCAAACGACGGATTTTCGGTGGTGGCGCCGATCAGCGTCACCGTGCCGGCCTCCACGTGGGGCAGCAGCGCGTCTTGCTGGGCCTTGTTGAAGCGGTGGATCTCGTCGACGAAGAGAATCGTGGGCTTGCCGTGAACCCGCTGCTCGGTCTGGGCCTCGGCCACGGCGGCCCGCAGCTCGGCCACGCCCCCGAGCACGGCGCTCAGGGCGATGAAGTGGGCGCGGGTCTCGGCTGCGATGACGCGGGCCAGCGTGGTCTTGCCGGTGCCGGGCGGGCCCCACAGCACCAGCGACGGCACCCGGTCGTGCTCGATGGCCGTGCGCAGCAGGCTGCCGGGCGACAGCAGCCGCGTCTGGCCCACCACCTCCCCGAGATGTTGGGGGCGCATGCGATCGGCCAGGGGCGCGCGGCTGGGTTCGTCCTTGCGGCTGTATTCGAAGAGGTCCATGGCGAAAGATCCACCGCTGGCGGAAACGAAAGTGTCCCCTTGCCGGGTCCCGCGATCCGTGGGAGATATGTAGTAGTTTCTGCGACGAGTGGTTCTTTTCCGGACGTTGCATTCGTCCAGGCCGAGAGTCACTGTTCGGGAAATGCTGAGGCGCCGCTGGATGCAGCGGCTGATGGGCGGCCATGGCAGAGAAGCTGGAACGGATCTTCGAGTACCGCGTGCTGGTCTCGAAAAAAAGGGAGCTTTCGATTCCCTTGGTCGAGGCCGAGCAGTTGCGGCTCGAGCGGCTCGAGCGCCAGCTCTCCCACGGCGTTCCGGCTCTCGACGGCCGCGACGCCCACACCCTGCTTCCGATTCCTCAGCCCTGTGAGTTCATGTGGTCGGGCCACTTCGGCAGCGGCACGGTGCGCAACGCCACTGGAGACGGCTTCGCTATCGCCACGCCCGAGGCGCCGCCCCTGGGCAAGCCCCTGATCGTGACCCTGCGCGACGCCCGCACCGGCATCGAGCTGAGCTTCCCGGGTCGCGTGGTGGCCCGGGTCGTGCGTGGAGGACCTTCCATGGGAGTGGCTCTCGAGGGGCTGCCCACCAAGAGCCGCATCGGTGCTAGCTCGAGCGGAGTCTACCGCACGGAGCTGAGTTCCGACTTCAACCTCAAGGGCCTCGACCGGGACACCGACGGCGATCGCCGCGCCGGTTGAGCTGATTGGTCACGACGGGTCGGGCGCTGCACGGACGGGTCGGCGACGTGCGCGCCGGGTCCGGGCGAGTACCCGGTGCAGTGCACGGCGGACTCGGGTTGCTTCTTCGTGGAGGAGAGCTGCAGCGGACCCGCGCTCTGATGCTCGGGACGGCGGCTTTCCGAGGATTCGCGGCGCCGGTGCTCAGTGGCTTGCGGCGATCGTGAGCCAGCTCCCGATCGCCGCAAAGCGCGTCTCCTCCAGCCCATGGCCTCCGGGCGTCCTGAGGTGCTCGAGGTACTGCCCTCGTCCCGTGGCTTCATAGCTGGGTCGTGCCTCCCCGATGATAGCGCTCGCATCCGCCGAGTAGGGGGCGTCTTCGGACGAAACGATCAGCAACCTGCGCGGGCAGATGCAGCGGACCAGATCGACCACGTCAAGGAGATTGGCGATGCCCGGCACCACGAGGGCCATCTCCAGGCCGGTGTCGTGTTCGAGCTTGTGGCGACAGCTGCAGGCGGCGCCGCTCGCACAGGCGAAGGTGATGCGCGCATCGAGCGCAGCGTGGAAGAGCGTCGTATTGCCGCCAAAGGAGTGTCCGAAGACTTCGATTCTCGAGGCATCAACGTCGGGCAAGGACTCGAGCAAGGAAACCGCGGCCGCGCAGTCCCCGAGGATCTTCGTCAACGGGTACTCGCCGAAAACCATGCGATGCATGGCGAGGTTGTAGTACTGCAGCCAGCCCTCTCGGGTGGCTCCCGGACGCTGAAGCGAAGGTGCGAGTCGATCGCCCGGCCAGCGCGGGCGCCCGCCCAGGTACAGGCGTTCGCACGACGACGCCAGCAGGCCCGCGAGCGTCGCGATTTCGAGGTGGCAGACCGCCTCAGGGAGGCGATCGAGGCGCTTGGTTGGCAGGTACGCGACGACGGCGCCGGCTGTGGACTCTTTCCTGCGGGGGTAGGGAAGCCGGTGGCGGAGTAGTGGTTGCTGCGACCATGGGCCTTTCCGCGTGCCGAAAACGCCGCTATGGGTCGGTCGGTGAAATGGCGAACATGAACAGCAGGATGATGCCGACATGACATGGCGCTGCCACGCAGATCGCGCGCCCCAGCGCTATCGCGCGCCGCGGGTTGCCGGCTACATCGGTCCTGCCGTCAGCCTTGTGGGCGACGGTGCACGATCCCATACTGAACCCGTGAAGTTGACCGATGGTTCAGGTTCGCTCGCGCCGGCAGTGATCGAGCGTGCGGCGCCGCTGGGATCAGCGATCGCAGGATTGCTGGTCGCGGCCGCTTTTTTTGCCGCTTGCGCGAGTCCCTCCCCGGGTTTGCTGTCCGAGGATGCCGCGGCTGCCGACCCGGCGCGCAGCAGCAGTCCGGACGGTGCCGGCGGCACGCCGGCGGGCGCGGGTGGAATGGCCGCCGCCGCACCGGATGCGAGCCTCGACTCCGGTCCCACGTCGCAACCGGTAGCCGGCGGTGACTCGAGCGGCACCGGCGGTAGCGGAGGCACCACGGCGCCCGCCGTCGGTTGCGTGCCCAATCCCGATCCGGACAACGAGGTCTGTCGCGAGATCTGCCCCGAAGCCTGCAACGACCGCGACGACGACTGCGATCTGCGCATCGACGAGGGTGAGGCCAGCGACGACTGCTCCCTCGACAACGCGACCAGCGCCTGCTCCCGCGGCGAGTGCCTGGTCGTGGCCTGTGATGCAGGCTTTCGCGACTGCGACTTCGATCCGAGCACCGGCTGCGAAAGCCCGGAAGACGACGTGGACAACTGCGGCGTTTGCGGCAATCGCTGCCAGTTCGTCAATGCCATCGCCGCCTGCGTGAGCGGCCAGTGCGAAGCCAGCGCCTGCGTGGCGCTGTACGACAATTGCGACGGCGCCAGCGATGACTGCGAGACCGCCGTCAACACGCTGAGCAACTGCGGCGCCTGCGGCTTGAGCTGCACCTCGGCGGATGTTCCCAATGCAACCCCGAGTTGTGAGCGCGGCTTCTGCGGCGTCGCCGCCTGCGTCGGTGACTTCGGCGACTGCAATCAGAGCGCCGGCGATGGCTGCGAGCAGTCGCTCAATACCACCGACCACTGCGGCGGCTGCAATGTGCTCTGCGATCTGCCGGGCTCCATCGACGACGACTGCAGCAGCGGCACCTGCGCCGCCGGCAGCTGCGAGATCGGCTACGAGGATTGCAACGGCGACCCAACCGACGGCTGCGAGTCGCTCGACTCATCGCAGCACTGCGGCGCCTGCGGCGCGACCTGCGACGTCACCCTCAGCAATGTGAGCGCTGCGAGCTGCAACGCCGGCGTCTGTCAAATCAGCTGCGCCGATGGCTTTGGCGATTGCGACGGCGACCCGAGCACCGGCTGCGAGGCCGCCCTCAACACCGTGGGCCGCTGCGGCAGCTGCGACGTGGCCTGCAGCTACGACAACGCCGTGGCTGCCTGCGACGCGGGCGTCTGCGTGCTGCAGCGCTGCAGCAGCGGCTTCGACAACTGCGACGGTGACGACACCGACGGCTGCGAGACCTCTTTGAACGCCGACATCACCTGCGGCAGCTGCGGCAACGACTGCACCGCTAGCGGACTGCCGGTGTGCTCGGGAGGCTCCTGCAGCGCCGTGTCCTGCCCCGACCCCAACACCGCCGACTGCAACAAGGATGGCCTGCCTTGCGAGGTCGACCTGTTGACGGATGCGAGCCATTGCGGCGCTTGCGGTGCGGCCTGTCAGTTCACGACCGCCACGCCCCACGCCTCTGGCCTCGTCTGCGCAGTCGGTCTCTGCCAGCCGGTCTGTGACGCCGGCTACGACGACTGCGATGGCGATCCGGAAAATGGCTGCGAGACTGCCCTCGACACGCTCAGCGATTGCGGCAGCTGCGGTGTGGCCTGTTCGATCGCCAACGCCAGCGCAACCTGCGCCACCGGCAGCTGCCGGGTTGCGACCTGCGCCGTGGATTTCGACGACTGCGACGGCGACGGCAAGAGCTGCGAACAGTCTCTGGCCACGGCCGGCCACTGTGGTTCCTGCGGCAACGCCTGCATGCTCGACAACGCCGTGCCCAGCTGCGGCGGTAGCCCCGGCGCGCGCAGCTGCCAGGTCTCGAGCTGCCAGGAGGCCTACTTCGAAAACTGCGACGGCCAGAGCGGTAACGGCTGCGAGATCGACACCCGTAGCAGCACGGGCGACTGCGGCAGCTGCGGTTTCGACTGCTCGGCGCAGGCCCAGGTCGCCTCGGCCAGCTGCACGGCATCCAGCTGCCAGTTTACCTGCAGCACGGGCTACGCCGACTGCAACAGCCTCGACGACGACGGTTGCGAGACCGCGACCACCACGCTCAGCGACTGCGGCGACTGCGGCGTGGGCTGCTCGCGCAGCAACGGAAGCGCCAGCTGTGCCACTGGCAGCTGTGAGCTGACCGGCTGCGACACCGGCTTCGACGACTGCGACGCCAATCCCGACAACGGCTGCGAGCCGCTCAACACCGTGACGAACTGCGGCGCCTGCGACGCGCCCTGCCTGCCGTTTCAGGCCACCGGGGACTGCTCCACCCAGAGTTGCGAGATCGGAAGCTGCAACGCTGACTGGGACGACTGCGACATGGAACCGAGCACCGGCTGCGAGCACCAGATCAGCGTGCTCGGGCCATGCGTTCCGGACACCAATTGCCTGCGGGCGGCCCACGGCGGCCACGTCTACTTCTTCTGCCAAAACGCCCGCACCTGGGCCGACGCGCGCAGCCACTGCGCAGCCCAGCTTCTGGGCGAGCTGGTGCGCATCGACGACGCCGCCGAAAACGACTTCGTGCGCTCGAATCTCGTCGCTACGAGCTGGATCGGCGCCAGCGATAGCACCACCGAAGGTCAGTGGCGCTGGAATCAGGACGACGCGCAGTTCTGGATGGGCACCAGCAGCGGCGGTGCGGTCTCCGGCCTGTACAACAACTGGAATGCGGGTGAGCCCAACGACTCGGGCGGTGAAGATTGCGCCCAGATGTACGGCGATGGCACCGGGGTCTGGAACGATCAGCCCTGCGGCGACAGCTTTGACTTTGTCTGCGAGGTGCAGCAGGACCAGTGTCCCGACGACCCGGACAAGTACGCGCCCGGGCAGTGCGGCTGTGGCTTTCCGGACACCGATGGCGACGTTGATGGCACCGCCGACTGCGTCGATGGCTGCCCCGCCGACGGGGCCAAGACGGCTCCGGGCCAGTGCGGCTGTGGCGCTGCCGACACCGATGGCGATGTTGACGGCGTCGCCGACTGCGTCGACGGCTGTCCCGCCGACGCCTCGAAGACCGCGGCCGGTACCTGCGGTTGCGGCTCGCCCGACATCGACTCCGATTCCGACGGCGTGCTCGATTGCCTCGACGCCTGCCCCTTCAGCAGCGTGAGTTCGTCGCCGCCCTGTGGCTTCGATTATCTGCCGAGCAACTTCGACGCCACCTCCATGGACTTCAGCACCGCCCCCGACAGTCTGCAGGACTGTGCAGCCTCCATCGTGATCGACACCGGCGATCCCGTCACCTTCACCAACTACTGCGGACTCGCGCCGACGCCCGTAATCGTCGGCCAGATCGCCGGGCCCGACGCCGTGGTGTTGCCGCTGTCGAGCCTGACCATCGCCGCGGGTACCACGCTGCGGGTGGTCGGTTCGCGCCCGCTGATCTTCGCGGTCAACGGCAACGTCAACATCGACGGGACTCTCAGCGCACGCGCCATCGGCCCCCAGCCGGGCGCCGGCGGCAATATTTCATGTAGCGCCGGAATTGGCGGCGGCGACGCCGACGACCTCGACAGCGGCGATGGTGGCGGTGGCGGCGGTGGCGGCGGCTTTGCCGTGGGCGGCGGTGGCGGCGGAAACGGCAATCGCGGCGCCAGCGGTCGAGTCGGCGGCGGCGTCGAAGGCAACCCCGAGTTGATTCCGCTGCGCGGCGGCTGTCCCGGCGGTCGCGGCGGTTACGGCGGTCGTGGAACCAACGGTGGTCGCCTCGGCGGCGGTGGCGGTGGCGCGGTGCAGATCAGCGCGGCCGGAGAGATCCTGGTCCGCGCCACCGGTGCGGTGACCGCCGGCGGCGGCGGCGCGCAGCCTGGGGCCGATGATGAGGACGGCGGCGGCGGTGGTGGCAGCGGCGGCGCCATCCTGTTGGAAGCCGGCACGGTGACTACGGAGTCCGGCGCCTGGCTTACCGCGGGCGGTGGCGGCGGCGCCGCGGGCAACGAGACCAGTTCGCCCAACGGCAATCCGGGCACCGACGGATTGGTCAGGAACACCGCACGCGCGCCCGGGGGTACCAGCCCGGGCTATGGCGGCGACGGCGGTCAGGGTGGCGCCCAGGCCGGCGCTGCCACCAATGGCGGCGCCGGCGACTGCAACCTGCTGTGCTTGAGCGCCGGTGCCGGCGGCGGTGGAGGCGGCGGCGGCATCGGCCGCATCCGCATCAACGCCGCCTACACCTGTACGCTCGCGGCGAGCACGAGCCCCGGCATCAGCACCAGCTGTCCGTAGCCCGGCGCGTTCAGCGCAGGATGCGCAGCCGCCGCGGCGCATTGCCGTCTGGCGCCACCTTGCCGCCGCCGCGTTCGAAGCTTTCGCGCGCGATCTGATCGACCAGGGCGTCGGCGATGGCAATGAAAGCCTGGGCCACTTCATGGTTGGGCGCCGCCTGCACGATCGGTACGCCCTCGTCGCCCTGTTCGCGCACGCCCGCGTCGAGCGGCACCTGTCCGAGCAAAGGTGCGCCTGCGAACTCGGCGACCTTTTGGCCGCCGCCGCTGCCGAAGATCTCGTGGCGCGCGCCGACCGAGTCCAGGAAGTAGCTCATGTTTTCGACGATGCCCAGCAGCGGAACATTGAGCTTCTTGCACATCGAGACCGCCTTGTAGACGTCCTGCAGTGCCACCTCCTGGGGCGTGGTGACCATCACGGCGCCGGTGGATTTCAGGCGCTGGGCCAGCGACAGTGCCACATCGCCGGTGCCCGGCGGCAGATCCAAAACCAGGTAGTCGAGCTCGTCCCAGGCCACATCGCCCAGGAATTGCATTAGCGCGCTCTGCAGCATGGGGCCGCGCCAGATGACGGCGTCGCGATCGCTTTCGAGCATGAAGCCAATGCTCATCAGTTTCACACCGAAGCGCTGCAGTGGCTCGATGCGCTTGCCGTCCTTGCTGTGCGGGCTTTCGGAGACACCGAACATGGTCGGTATCGAGGGGCCGTAGATGTCGGCGTCGAGCAGGCCGACGCGCGCGCCCATGCGCTGCAGCGCCAGCGCCAGGTTGACCGCCGTGGTGCTCTTGCCGACGCCGCCCTTGCCGCTCATCACCAGGATCACGTTGCGCACGTCGGGGACCGGGTCGTCGCCACCGGCGGCCCGTCGTGGCACCACGACCCTCCACTCGATACGAACGTCGACCGGCGCATCGCCCAGGGCCGCCTGCACGCGCTCGCGCACCTGGGCCTGTAGCCGCTCGGAGCCGCCATGCAGCGTCGCCTCGAGCAGCAGCTTGCGCCCCTCGAGGCCTTTGAGCCTGAGCGCCCCGAGCTGCATCATCGGCGCCTCGAAGGTCGGGTGTTTGACGCCGGCCAGCAGCGCTTCGATCGCTTCTTTGGTGGTCTCGCCCATCGACTTGCGGTCCGACCTTGCCATGTAGGTCCCGAGCCCGATGTCGTCAAGCGCAGGCCGCGACCTGCTGGTATGCTCCGGCCCATGCCGGGTGCCGACCTGCGGCAGCGCGCCGCCATGCCGCTGTCGATCTTCGCCCTGTGCGCGGCCCTCTACGCCGCCACCCTCGGCTCGCGCATCGACGGCGTCTCTAGCGATGCGCACTTCCTCTACCTGGCCGAGAGCTTTCTGCATGGCCAGCTGCACCTGGTCGCCGACGCGCCGCCGCACCAGAACGACTGGGCCCGCTACGACGGCCGCTGGTACGTTTCGTTTCCGCCTTTTCCGGCGCTACTGGTGACGCCGCTGGTGGCGCTTTTTGGCGTGGCCGCCTGGGATCGGCTCTTTTGGGCGGTATTCGCTGGCCTTGGTCCCGCGCTGCTCTTCGTGCTGCTGCGCCACCTGCGCGAGTCGGGCCACAGTCCGCGCAGCCAGCGCGAGGATCTGCTGCTGACCGCGCTCTTCGCCTTCGGTAGCGTCTATTACTACACAGCTGTACAGGGCACGGTTTGGCACGCGGCCCACGTCGTCGCCTGCCCGCTGATCGCCCTGTATCTGCTGTGGGCCGTGGACGCCCGGCGCCCGCTGCTGGCCGGTCTGGCGCTGGGCCTGGCCTTCATGACCCGGCCCACCACCTTGCTGCTGGGCCTGGTGTTCGCGTTCGAGGCCCTGCGCAAGAGCGCCCGTGCCTCCGACGTGGCCCCCGGTCCGGGTCCGCGGGTACTCGCCCAGCTCGACTTGCGGGGCCTGCTGTCGCGCGTCGCCCTCTTCGCGCTGCCGCTGCTGTTCATCGGTGCTGTCGCCATGGTGCTCAACTACGCGCGCTTCGATAACCCCTTCGAGTTCGGGCACAGCCACCTCAAGATCCGCTGGCGCGCGCGCATCGATACCTGGGGGCTATTCAACTACCACTACCTCAGCCGCAACCTGGCGGTGATGCTGGCCTCGCTGCCGTGGCTGAAGGCCGGGGCGCCCTACGTGGAGATCGGTCGCCACGGCATCGCCCTGTGGTGCACCACGCCCCAGCTGCTGTGGCTGCTGTGGCCCCAGCGCAGCTCACCGCTGCTGCGCGCGCTGGCGGTTGGCGCCGGCGCGGTGGCCCTGCTCGACCTCTGTTACCAGAACAGCGGTTGGATCCAGTTTGGCTATCGCTTCAGCCTCGACTACGCCGTCGTGCTCTTCGCCATGCTCGCCCTCGGCCGGGTGCGCTTCGGCAAGCTCTTCCACGCGCTTTTGCCGCTGGCCCTGGCGGTCAACCTCTTCGGCGCCATCACCTTCGATCGGGTGCAGCGCTTCTACGACAACGACGCGACCCAGAAGGTTCTCTTCCAGCCGGACTGAAGCCGTTCGGTGCCTGCTGCGCGCAAGCTCAGCGCTGGGCCACGGGGGCGCGCTCGGCGCTGCGGTAGCTGTAGTAGTGCGTCAGCACCCGGCGCACGTAGCGCCGGGTCTCGGTGTAGGGCGGCACGCCCGAGTACTTGTCGACGGCGCCCGGGCCGGCGTTGTAAGCGGCGACGGTGAGCACCAGGTCGCCGCCGTAGCGGTTGGCCAGCACGCGCAGGTAGCGGGCGCCGCCTAGAACGTTCTGGCGCGGATCGAGCGGGTCGACCACGCCCATCGCCTGCGCCGTGCGCGGCATCAGCTGCATCAGGCCCATGGCGCCCTTGGCCGAGATGGCGTCGACGTAGAAGTTGCTCTCGACCCGCATCACGGCGCGCAAGAACGCTTCTGGCAGCTGGTAGACCCGCGCCGCTTCGCTCAGGTGGGCGTCGTAGCGCGTAAGGCGCGCCGGATCCGGCGCCCCCTTGCGGGCGCGACCCTTGCGAGCGCCGCCCTCGCCCCGGTAGATGCGCTGCCAACCGTGCCGTGTTGGCTGTACATTTGTGTAGTGCTCGACGCCTTTTTCGTCAACGTAGCGGTACATGTCGGCGCTCGCCACGCCCGGCAGCAGCAACAGCACGGCCGCTGCCCACCCGGCCATTTGGCGCGCCTGCCTCGTCGTGCACCTGCCCATCTGGAACATACTAGCTGCCCGCGCCCGAGCGCGCCAAAAGCCAACCCGGCGCGCCCCTCGATTTATTCCCGCTCGAGCATTTGCGCCTGCCCGACTCGCTGTAGGATGAAGTGCCATGGCCATCACCTGCGACTACCTGATCATCGGCAGCGGCATCGCCGGTCTCTCGCTGGCGCTGGAGGCCGCCGCCGGGGCGCGCGTGGTGGTGGTCACCAAACGCGAGATGGGCGAGTCGGCCACCGCCTACGCCCAGGGCGGCATCGCCGCCGTGCTCGATCCGGCCGACTCCTTTGAAGAGCACGTGCGCGACACGCTCGAAGCCGGCCGCGGCCTATCCCATCCGGAGGTGGTCGAGATGGTGGTGCGCGACGGCCCCGACCGCGTGCGCGACCTGATCGCGATGGGGGCAGACTTCAGCCGCGTCGACGCCCGCCGCGACTCCCAGCTCGACCTCACGCGCGAGGGCGGCCACAGCGCCCGCCGCGTGGTGCACGCCGCCGACATCACCGGCCGCGAGGTGCAGCGCGCGATGTCGGCGGCGGTGCAACAACACCCCAACATCGAGGTGCTCGAGCGCCACATGGCCATCGACTTGATCGACCTCGGTCGCCACGGCGGCGAGCGGCGCGTGATCGGCGCCTACGTGCTCGACCGCGACAGCGGCGAGGTGCACACCTTGATAGCCCGCGCCACCGTGCTGGCCAGCGGCGGCGCCGGTAAGGTCTACCTCTACACCTCCAACCCCGATGTGGCCACCGGCGACGGCGTGGCCATGGCCTATCGCGTGGGCGCCGAGCTCGCCAACCTGGAGTTTTTTCAGTTCCACCCCACCTGCCTCTATCACCCGCAGGCCAAGAGCTTTCTGATCAGCGAGGCCCTGCGCGGCGAGGGCGGCGTGCTGCGGCTTCTGGACGGGACCGCGTTCATGGCCTCCCACCACGAGTTGGCCGACCTGGCGCCGCGCGATGTGGTGGCGCGCGCCATCGACTTCGAGCTCAAGCGCACCGGCGACGAGCACGTGCTGCTCGACATGGGCGGCCGTTCCTCCGACTACCTCGAGGCGCGCTTCCCCAACATCCACGCCGAGTGCTTGCGCTACGGCATCGACATGACGCGCGCGCCCATCCCGGTGGTGCCGGCGGCCCATTACATGTGCGGCGGCGTGGTGGTCGACGCCCGCGGCCGCACCAGCGTGCCCGGGCTGTGGGCTGTGGGCGAGACCACCTGCAGCGGCCTGCACGGCGCCAATCGCCTGGCCAGTAACTCACTGTTGGAGGGGCTGGTCTACGGTCGCCGCGCCGCCCTCGACCTGGTCG
This sequence comes from Myxococcales bacterium, assembly GCA_029880325.1. Lineage (GTDB taxonomy): Bacteria > Myxococcota_A > Polyangia > Polyangiales > JAFGIB01 > JAOUOP01. The sequence goes on from JAOUOP010000010.1 coordinate 159,248, forward strand.
AGGCGGCGCCCGCGGCGCCATCGCTTGAGCCACCCGGCTGGGACATCGGCGAGGCGGCGCCCAGCGACGAAGCGGTCGTGGTCAGTCACAACTGGGACGAGCTGCGCCGCTGCATGTGGAACTACGTGGGCATCGTGCGCAGCGACAAGCGCCTGGAGCGCGCCGCCCGTCGCATCGCCATGCTCAAGGAAGAGATCCGCGAATACTACTGGCGCCACCTGGTCACCCTCGATCTGCTGGAGCTTCGCAACATCGCCGACCTGGCCGAGTGCATCGTGCGCTGCGCCCGCTTCCGCGCCGAAAGCCGCGGCCTGCACTACACCCTGGACCATCCCGGGCTCGACGACGCGCATTTCATCGGCGACACCGTGCTGCGCCGGGGGCAAGAGCCCTTCCTGCGTCCGCTGTGACTTCAGAAGGTCGCAGCTCGGTGCCGCTCGTATCTGGCGGTTCAGGCGCCACCTTCGGTGCCGACCCCGCGACCGCCCGGCGGCCGAGGACGCCCAGCTCACGGGTTTTCACCGCACTTGCTCGGATTCGCGGCTTCTCAGGGATCGCCCTTTTGTGTAGCGTGCCGCCGTGGCCACTTCGCTTCCATTGCGCTGGCTCGCCGCCAGCCAACTTCTGCTCTCGGCGCTGCTGCTGCTAGGCATCTGGGCCGCGCTGCCGGCGCGCTGGTGGCCCATCGATGTCTTCGGTACGGCGTTGGCTCTGATGCAGTCGTTGGCGGCATTGGGACTTCTACTGTCGAAGCCCTGGGGCCGACGGCTGGCGCGCGTCATGGCCTGGGCTGCACTTGCGGCCGGCGCCACGCTGGTGACCGCCCTGATGATGACGCTCTTTCATCTCGCCGGGCTCTACGGGCCGGTGGGTGCCGGCGGTGCTCTGCTGATGGGCACGATGGCGGCCCTGGTCGCGCCCTACCTGGTGGGGCTGCCGGTGTTGCAGCTGCGCTGGCTCGGTGCGGCGGAGTGAGTGGCGGCGTGGGCGCCACGGCCGCCAACCCGAGGCCGACGACCGAGGGCGACACCCTGGCGCTCAGGCGGTTTGTGTGGGGCTGGCTATTGCTGACGGCGCTTTGCTGCCTCTTTGTGCACCAGCGCGCCCGCATCGATCGCGCGCCGCCGCCGCCCGAAGGCGCCGCCCCCTGGGCCATGGCCGCGTTGGAGGCCGCGCGCATCGGAGCCACGCTGCCCGAGCCGCCGGCCGAGGTCGCCAGCTACCGCGGCCGGGGCCCCGTGATCGCCCTGGCCTGGTGGAAGGGCCGCGTGCAGGCCCGCCATGTGGGTGGCGCCGACTTTGCGGGCAGCGTGCGCGCGGCGGCCAAGCGCTTCGCCAGCGACGAAAACCTCGGGCGTCTGCAGGCGCTTTCGACCAGCTCGGCCGACGGCTTGCGCTACAGCATCACCGTGGCCCGTGGACAGGGGCCGCTCTTGGGTTCGATTCCGCTCTTGTCGAGCCTGTCGCTGGTGCCTCTGGTGGAGGGCGTGAGCGCCGAGCTCGACGGCCGCCGCGCCCATTTGACGCCCGATGAGATCCTGGCAGCCGGTCTCTACGACGCCGCCGTGCGCACTCCGATCCCCGACCTGAGCTTCGGCGCCGATCAGAAGGCCCTGGCCGCAATCCTGGCTCGCGAGCTGGCGGTCGATACCGACCTCTTGCTCGAGCGCGGCAGTCTACGCCGCTTCGCCGCCACCACGTTGCTGCGCGAGCCCTACCCGCGCGAGCAGAAGCTCGACCGCGCCGCCCTCGAGCGCGCCGCCCGCGAAGGCGCCGAGTTTCTACTGCGCCACCAGGAGTCAAACGGCCGTTACACCTATGTCTACGGCGGTCAGCAGGGCAGCGCGCTGCCCCGTGGCTACAACATGCCGCGCCACGCCGGTACCACCTACTTTCTGGCCCAGGCTCACCGCCTGTTGGATATGCCCGAGGCGCGCGAGGGTGCCCGGCGCGCCCTGCGCTGGGTGCGCGACGAGGCCGGCGCCCGCTGCGGTGGCCCCGAGCTGTGGTGCGTGCGGCAGCGGGCCATCGCCGACATCGGCGCCGCTGCGCTGACGGCGCTTGCGGCCAGCGAAGTGCTGACGACCGGCGCCGACGCCGCCATCGCCGAGCAACTCCAGGGTCTCAACGCGTTCATTCGTTCCATGCAGCGCGAGGACGGCGAGTTGATGCATGTCTATGACCTGCGCGCGCGAAAGCCCATCGACGTCCAGAAGATGTACTACAGCGGCGAGGCCGCCTACGCCTTACTCCTGAGTCAACGGGTCGCCCCCGACGCGCGCGACCTGGAGACCGCCAAACGCCTGATGGGCCATCTCACGGGCGGCGCCTGGGGCTTCTTCGGCAGCCGCTACTTCTACGGTGAAGAGCACTGGACCTGCCAGGCGGCGGCCTCGGCCGCCCCCCACATGGACGTGGACGAAGCGCTCGCCTTCTGCATGCGCTGGCTCGACTTCCAGCGCGTGCTGCAATACCGGCCGGGCCAGACCCCGTGGCCGGTGGCCGGTGCCATCGGCGTCGGACCGGTGATCCTGCCACGCATCACCGCTGTCGCGTCGCGGGTCGAAGCCGGCGCCCAGATCTACCGGGTCGCCCGCGATCGCGGCCTGCCGGTGGGCGAGCTGCGGCGTCAGCTCGAGGCCACGCTTTCGCTGCTGCTGCGCATGCGCTGGTCGCCGGGGCCGGTGCACGTGCTGGCCGATCCCGCCGCGGCCCTGGGCGGCTTCCCCGCCACCCAGGCGAGCCTCGAGGTGCGCAACGACTTCGTGCAGCACGCCGGCAGCGCCATGCTGCTGTGGGCAGAGATCCTGCGCGAGGAAGAACAGCAGGGCCGCTGAAGGCAGTGCCTCAGTTCGCCTCGAGCCACTGCCACAGCGGCGCAAGCCAGGCGTCGACGGGGCGGTAGAAGGCGCCGTGCTCGCCGCCGATATCGAGCATCGACTCGCGGCCGGCGTAGGCCGCCAGTGAGTCGGGCAGGGCAGGGCAGTCGCGGGTCAGGGCATCGCTCTTTTCCTTGAGCAGAAGCACCCGCCCGTGGGGGCCGACCCGACTGTGCAACGCGCGCGGCAGGCAGCTCCCCATCAGCACGTAGCGCGGCGGCGGCGCGCCGGTCGCATCGACCTGGGCCAGAACCTGGCTGGCGATCGCCCCGCCCTTGGAGAAGCCCACAACGGCGATGTGCTCGGCGGCCACCCCGGCCTGCCTGAGCGCGCGGATCTGCGTGGCGATCTTCTTTGCATGGGCGGCCACGCCGGTGTTCTTGGGCCGCTGCTCACTGATCACCACATGGCCGCGGCTGCCGAGGGTGCGCAAGATGGCATCGTATTCGTAGAAGCCCCAGCGCGGGTGCTTGGGGCGGCGGCCGGCCTCTTCGATGATGCGACCATGTAGGTAAAAGAGGTAGCGGCCCTTGGGATCGGGCCGCTCGGGTGGCGCCTTCAGCAGCTGCAGCTGCGCGTCGGCCGCGTCCGTGCCCGTCGGCGACAGGAGCGCCGCACCCACGATGAAGCTTGAGGCAAACCAGCCGCGCATGGCTTCAGGATAGCGGAAAAGCTATCCATTTGCCGCGTCGCGCAAGCGCCGGCGCGTTGACAGCCGATGGGCGGGCCGTCTACAAGCGGTACACCGATCTCCCAGGATTTTCAGCGCGAGGAACCCCCATGAGCGGCTACCTATTCACTTCCGAGTCCGTTTCCGAAGGCCATCCCGACAAGGTCTGCGATGCCGTCTCCGACTCCGTCCTCGACGCGGCGCTGGCGCAGGATCCGAGCGCCCGCGTGGCCTGCGAGACCATGGTCAAGACCGGCTACGCCATCGTCGCCGGCGAGATGACCACCACCGCCACGCTGGATCTGGCGACCATCGTCCGCGATGCGATTCGTGAGATCGGTTACACCGACTCGGCCATGGGCTTCGACGCCGACACCTGCGCGGTGCTGACGGCCCTCGAGCGCCAGTCGCCCGACATCTCCCAGGGCGTCACCGCCGGTACCGGTCTTTACAAGGATCAGGGCGCGGGCGACCAGGGCCTGATGTTCGGCTACGCAGTCGACGAGACCAAGGAGCTGATGCCGCTGCCGATCATGCTTTCGCACAAGCTGGTGCGCCGTCAGTCGCAGCTACGTCGCAAGGGCAAGCTGCCGTGGCTGCGTCCCGACGCCAAGAGCCAGGTCACCGTCGAGTACGGAGATGACGGCCGCCCCCAGCGCATCGACGCCGTGGTGCTCTCCACCCAGCACGGCCCTGACGTCAAGCACAAGCAGATCAAGGAGGCGGTGGTCGAAGAGATCATCCGCCCTGTGATCCCCACCCGCTTGATCGACAACAAGACCAAGTTCTGGGTCAACCCCACCGGGCGTTTCGTGGTCGGTGGTCCCTACGGTGACTGCGGTCTGACCGGTCGTAAGATCATCGTCGACACCTACGGCGGCATGGGTCGCCACGGCGGCGGCGCCTTCAGCGGCAAGGACCCCTCCAAGGTCGACCGCAGCGCCTGCTACTTCGCGCGCTACGTGGCCAAGAACATCGTCGCCGCGCAGCTGGCGCGCCGCTGCGAGGTCCAGGTGGCCTACGCCATCGGTGTGGCCAAGCCCATGGGCGTCTACGTGACCACCTTTGGTACCGGCGTCATCGACGACGACAAGATCGCCCGCGGCGTTTCCAAGCTCTTCGACTTCCGCCCCGCGGCTCTGATCGAAGAACTCGACCTCTTGCGCCCCATCTACCGCTCGACCGCGGCCTACGGCCACTTCGGTCGCAGCGAGAAGACCTTCACCTGGGAGCGCACGGACAAGGCCGAAGCGCTGGCCGACATGCTGCTGCCCAAGTCCGCGCGCGCCGCTTCGTCGAGTAATGGCGCCCCGGCCAAGGCGAGCAAGGGCCGCGGTGCCAAGTCCGCGCGCAAGTCGAGCGCCAAGTCGGCGCGCGCCTGAGGTTGCGCGGCTCTGTGCTGCTGCGGTGGTTCAGTCCACCGCAGCGCTGTACAGCGCCGTGAGGGTCGTGGCCGGCAGGTATTGGCGCACCTGCCGGGCGCTCTTCTCGTGAACAAAGCGCAGGGCCTCGGCCATGGCGCAGTCGCCGGCGCTGAGCACGGCAGCTTGGGCCGCGAAAACGGCGGCGCTCACCGCGGCCTCCGGATCGTCGATGGCGTCGATGGCCGCCACCGCAGCGCTGAAGGCGGCGGCCGCCGCCGGATCCTCGGCCGTATCCACCGCCACGTGCAGCAGCTGTCGATAGATGCGGCAGGCGTCCAGGGAGTTCGCGCCCTCGCAATATTTCTGGGTTCCATCCAGGGCGCCTGCGGCCCGCGGGTCGTCGTCGGGCACATAGGCCAGGGCCAGCCGCGCGCACCCGATGGCCGCCTGCACCAGCCGCGGCCCCCGTGCCCCGAGCCGGGCTGCGATCGCCAACATCCAGTCGCCTCGCGGACATCGCTCCCACAGCGCCTGCATGTCCGCAGCGTAGGGCTCGGCCCACTGCACCACGTCATGTTGGGCGCCGGCCTCTTCGAGCCACTGGGAGATCGGAGTCACGCCGGGATCGTAGCCGATTGCGGCGGGCTTGACAGTGGCCGGCGTTGTGGTGGCTGCCGCGGCCGAGCTACCCTTGGGGCGTGCAGCGAAGGAGCCAGCCACGCTACCGCCTCTGGTTCCCGGTCCGCCTCCAGAGCGGGATGACCGACGGCCTGGCCGTCAACCAGAACATCAGCGCCTCGGGTATGTTGCTGGCCCTGAGTGCGAGGCTCAAAGAGGGCGAGGCTGTGACTGTGGACTTCAGCGTGCCGCCCGATGGCCAAGCCCGTAGCGTGCACGGCATCGTGGTGCGCGTGGAAGAAAACCGCGACGATCCCGACGGCGTCTGGCCCTTTCGCATCGGCGTCGAATTCAGTGAAGTCGACGCCGAGCTCGTGCCCCTGCTGGAGCGGGCCGCAGCGCATCTGCATGAGATGAAATAAAGCGCGGTCGGACACTGGCCGCACGGCGCAGCACTTCACTCGCAGATGACGTCGAGGTGTTGTGCGGTCATGGCCCCACAGGCGCAGGCGATGTCGCCCCACGCTCCTGTGCAGCGGCAGGGGTGGTCGGCGTGGCCGGGCTCGCAACGGCAGTCGTCGACCTCTCCGATCCACAGCTGCGCGGAGTTCGAGCAGGTGTTGACAGTCCAGGTCAGGCCGTCGCATTCCAGACTCGTCCCCTGGCGGTATGAAATGCGATGCAGCGGGCCTTTGCATTTTCACCGCCGCAGGAAAAGCCAGCCTCGTTTCGCGAACGCTCGCAAGTCGAACGGGGCTGACCCAGTGTTTCCGGCCTGCGGGCGCCCGCCTGGCGCGAATTGCCACTTTGGCGAGGGCGGGTTCCGGCGGCATGCTCCGCGCCATGAAGCGCGCAACGATTTTGGGAAGCGGGGGCATCATCGGCGTGGCCTGGATCACGGGCATCGTGGAAGGGCTGCGCGAGGGCGGCCTTGACCCCCTGAAAGCCGACACCGTCGTTGGCACTTCGGCTGGCTCCATCGTCAGCACGCGCTTGACCACGACCCCGACTTTGACCGCGGCCGACCCGGCGGCCGCGGCTGCTGCCCGTGCGAACCTGAAGGGCAAGCTCAAGCCCGAAGCGTCCCGGGAGATCTTTTCCAGCTGGGCACGGCTGCAGGGCCCCGACCCCAAAGTCGCCGCCCGCATCGGCGCGCTGGCGCGCACCTCCGAGGCCGATGGCGCCGCCCTCATCGACATGTACCGCAGCATGTTTGGCGACCCCGAGTGGCCGGAGCTCGACCTCCGCATCGCCGCGGTGGACACCGAAAGCGGCGAGCGTGAAATCTTCGCGACCGGCGGCCCCGCGCGCGTGGCCGAAGCGGTAGCGGCTTCGACGGCGGTGCCGGGCATGTTTCCGACCGTGCCCATCGGCGGGCGCCATTACATGGACGGGGGCGTCCACAGCACGACCCACGCGGACATCCTGGTCGGCGGCGGCTACCGGATGGTTTTGATCGCGATGCCGACCAACGCGGTCACTGGAGGCGCCCTGGGTGTGCTGGCCCAACGCTGCCTCGAGGCCGAACTGGCAGCGCTGCGCGAGGAGGGCGTCGAGGCGTACGTGCTGATGCCCGAGGCCGGCGATCGGGAGGCCTACGGCAGCAGTCTGATGGACGCCAGCCACGCGGAGTCGGCCGAGCAAGCGGGTCGACGGCAGGCCAGCCGCGAGTTATCGCGCATTGCACACCTCTGGGCCTGAACTCGAAGAGGCGTGAAAGTGTGGGGCTGTTGACGGGCGCGCGTAGACCCAATATGTCCCCCCAATGGCGCAAGGTGACCGGGAGGGTCTCTATGTGGTGTAACGCTTTTGTCCATGCCCGCGCGGCTGCTCAGCTGTCGCAACTTCGTTTCCTGGCCGTGCTCGCGGTGCTGTTGCTGGCAGCCTGTGGTGACGACGGAGGGAACTCCGGCTCCTCCTCTGACGAGGACCAGGAGGGCAACGGCGATGCCGCCGTGGACGACACAACGTCCGACGACGCCATGACGAACGATGCCGGCATGACGGGCACGGGGGACACGACGGCGGGTGACGCCACGACGCCGGATGCCGACACCACGATGGTCGACAGTTGTGAGGGCGTGGCCAACGCCTGCGATAGCGCTGGCGCCAGCTGTGACGGTGACAACCTGGTCACGTGCGCCGAGGATGCGAACGGCTGCCTGGTGGCGACCACGACCGATTGCACTGTGGGTGATACCGATCGCTGCGAGTCGGGCGCCTGCGTCGCCGACGCCGATCCCTGTGCGGGACTGACCCTGTGCACCACGGTTGGCGCCAGCTGCAGCGGTCATGATCTGGTGACCTGCGCCGAGGACGCAAACGGCTGCCTGGTCGAGACCACCACGGATTGCACCAGCGGCGGCACGAACGTGTGCGAGGCCGGCGCCTGTGCGGTAGACCCCTGTGCGGGTCTGAGCAACAGCTGCGACACCGCCGGGGTTGCCTGCGACGGCAACGACCTCGTCACCTGTGCCGAAAACGGCGACGGCTGCCTGGTGGAGACGGTGACCGACTGCTCCGCGGAGGCCGATAAGAACAGCTGTGGCGACGACGGCGGCGCCGCGTGCATCAACGACCCATGCAAGGACGCCGACGGCGTGGACAAGGACGACGTTTGCGTCGAGGACGTGCTCAGCTGCCAGGGCGACATCCTGGTGGACTGCGTGGACGACGCCGACGGCTGCCCCATCGCCGTGCGCAAAGACTGCACGACGGAGGTCGACAAGAACTTCTGCAACCCCGAAGGCGGCGCCGGCATGGACACGCCGATGTGCGACCTGGATCCCTGCATCGGCGTGACCCAGTGCCTGACGGCAGGGCGGACCTGCGATGGAACCAACGTGGTCGAGTGTGCCTCCGACGATGCCGGCTGCCTGGTGACGACCATCACCGACTGCACCGAAGGCGGCACCGCGGGCAACACCTGTGGCGCCGATGCTGGCGGCGATGGTGTGGCCGGCTGCACCAGCTGCACGGACGCTGAGGGTTGCAGCACCGAGGAGACGCGCTGCAACGGCAACGTCTTCGAGACCTGCGCCGACGTGGACTCCGACGGCTGCCTGGACCTCACGGTCGAGGACTGCGGCGACAACTTCACCTGCGACATGACCAACGGCTGCGAGTACTCGGGTGGCGACAGCTGCGACGAGGCCCTCGAAAACGTGTTGAGCGCGCCGATGACCACCGCGCCGGTCGATGTGGGAGTGGCCTCCAGCGAGTACACCGACTATCTGTGTCCCGAGAGCCTGTTCGGCATCGCATTCGCGGCGGACGGCGGTGACGTGCTCTTCGCCATCGACGTGCCCGCGGGTCAAGTCGCCACCGTGAGCGTCGAAAGCTCCACCGTGACAGGTGAGGGCGCCTTCCTGCTGCGTCTCGACGCGTGTGCCGACGACGCCGTGCCGGCGGAAGAGACCTGCGCCCAGTTCTCGGACGGCGCGGTCGACTACACCAACACCGGCGACACCACCGCACGCTTCTACGTCGTGATCGACACGATCTCGGGCGACACGGGGACGGTTGCGCTGCGTCTGGAAATGCGTGACCTCGATTGCGGAGACGGCAAGCTCGATGGCGACGAGGAATGCGACGACGGCAACATCTTCGAGGGCGACGGCTGCACGCCGACTTGCACTCTCGAGGAGTCCTACGTGTGTACCGCCAATGATCCTTCGGTCTGCACCCGCCGGCCCGATGACGGCGTTTGCGGCAACGTGCAGTGCGATCCCGTTGCGGCGGGCGCGCCCTCGGGCACGGCCATCTGCTGCACGCCTGACGAACTCTGTGGCGTGGGCCTCGACGGCTTCTGGGGCTCGGCGTGCTTTGAGGCAAACCAGGAGGGCGTGGCGGACGCGAGCTGCGACACCGAGACGCCGACCGCCCAGTTTCTCGGTTTCCCGAGCACCCTCCAGGGCTGCTGCCGCCAGGACAATCGCTGCGGCGTGCTCAGCAGCACCGGTGCTGGCTGCATCGAGCGTACCGAGGCCTGGCTTGGGCTGGCCGATGGCGACAGCGCCCTGTGGTATGAGGGGCCCTTTGAGGCCCAGGATTGCACCTACGTGGAGCCCTAGATGTGCTCGGCGGGAGTCATGATCCGCTCTCGGGACCGCTACGGCGCCAGCTGCGGCGTCCGGCCCCCTTGAAATACACGGAGTATTGCGGCGGAGGCC
>JAOUOP010000064.1 GCA_029880325.1 Myxococcales bacterium
TCCCGGCGAAAACCACCCCCAGCACCTGGATCACCCCCCCCCTCGAACGGCCTCCGCGCTGGAATTACGATCCGAGACCGGATCACTTTTGCCGAGCACAAGTGGATCACTTTTGCCGAGCGCTGAGAGGCTGGCTGGCGGCACGCATTGGCATCGACCTGCAGACCGAAGTCGAGTGCCTGGGCGCACTGCGACAGGCGGGACAGATCGTGCTCGAGCAAGGCCACTACCGCGCGCGCGATGCGCCACCGCTCGTAGACACACGCAGCGATGCGATCGAGGCCGCCAAGCTCAAGCGCTGGTGGTCGGCCGAAGCCGCCCGCCGCGCTGCCGCGGGTGCCGAAGGCCACTACGGCTACAACGTTTTCACCTGCGCCCGAGCCGACCTACCTCGCCTGGTCGAGCTGCAACGGGCCTACTACCGCGAATTGCGGCAGCTGGTCGCCCGCTGCCACCGCGCCGAAGTCGTCGTACTGGCCGGAACCCAGATGCTTCCGATGGACGAGAGCGTAGGGGAGAGCCCTTCATGACCCACAGCACGGCGCTGCCGTGGGTCGAGGCGCTCTCAGGGTGGGTCATGCAAAAACCAGGGCTCGAGCGCCGGTGAACAAAGTCCAGCCCGCTGGACTTTTTCGGCGGCGACCACGGAGGGGCGCAGCCCCGAAGCGAACCGTAGGGGAGAATCCTTCATGACCCACAGCACAACGATGCCGTGGGTCGAGGCGCTCTCAGGGTGGGTCATGCATAACCAAGGGCTCGAGCGCCGGTGAGCAAAGTCCAGCCCGCTGGACTTTTTCCACCAGCGGCGACCGGCAGAGACCTCCTTGGGTCGCAGCGAGAAGCGGTGGCCCTCGGCGCACTGCCAACCGAGCTTGGTGCGGGCGTTGACGTAGGTGGCCGAGAGACAGCGGCCGCCGCGGGTTTCCGCGAGCTGCTGCATCTGCTCGATGGTGGCGCGGGCGGGCATCGTGTGAGTGTATGAGGAGTTCAGAGGAGCATGGGACGTGGTCAGCCCGTGGATCGCGACACCGATCCCTCAAGCTGCTGCACGGGCTCAAACGAGGCACTCGGGATTCTAGTGGAGCACGCAAGCCAAATCCATGTAATGCGTCACTTTTGACGAAATATGACGTATTATTCGGATAATTACACTATACTGACGAGCATATGGGATCTCCGCGATCGGACGAATCCGCCCTCACTGAGGTGGGCCAGCGTCTCGCCCAGCGCCGCATCGAGCTGGGCAGGACCCAGGCCGAGCTAGCCGAGCTCGCGGGCGTCGGCAAGCGCACCCTCGAACGCCTTGAGCGTGGGGAATCCACGCAGCTGACCAATTACGTTCGCATCCTCCGCAGCCTCGAGCTGCTGGAGGCTTGGATCGACGTGCATCCTCAGCCGGGGCCGAGTCCCATGGACCTGCTTCGGGAGCAGAAGCGCGTGCGGAAGCGCGTGAGGAAGTCGACTCGGGCCCAGCCAGACGAGCCCTGGACGTGGGGTGACGAATCATGACGACCGTCGCCGAGGTGCGCCTGTGGGGCCGCAGGGTAGGGGCCATCGCCCTCGAAGAGGGCGAGCAGGTCTCCTCGTTCGAGTACGACCCGGCCTTCCGGCAGAGCGGGATCCAGCTGTCGCCGCTGATGATGCCGCTCGGCGACCGGGTCTACCGCTTCCCACAGCTGTCGCGAGAAACCTTCCTGGGGCTTCCGGGCATGCTCGCCGACAGCCTGCCCGACCGCTTCGGCAACGCGGTGATCGACGCCTGGCTCGCTTCCCAGGGGCGCCCGGCCGGCTCCCTCAACCCCATCGAACGCCTCTGCTACACGGGGCAGCGCGGAATGGGAGCGCTCGAGTTCGAGCCCACCATCGGGCCAAAGCAAGGCCCCGGCACCGAGGTGGAGGTTGCGGAACTCGTCCGCCTCGCATCCGAGATTCTGACCACGCGGGAGCAGCTGCAGACCTCCTTCACGGACAGCTCCCGAACCGAGGCCCTGGCCGACATCCTGCGCGTGGGCACCTCGGCCGGCGGCGCACGCGCTAAAGCTGTCATCGCCTGGAACCCCAAAACCGGCGAGGTGCGCTCGGGCCAGGTCGAGCCCGGTTCGGGCTTCGAGCACTGGCTGCTGAAGTTCGATGGGGTCTCCGGCAACGGCGACCGCGACGCCCTCGACGCCACCGGCTACGGGGTCATCGAGTACGCCTACTTTCGCATGGCAACCCAAGCCGGCGTGCACATGAGCGAGTGCCGGCTGCTCGAGGAGGGAGGCCGGCGTCACTTCATGACCCGGCGCTTCGACCGCGATGCCGATCGCAAGCTCCACATGCAGAGCCTCGGTGCCCTCGCGCACCTCGACTACAACATGGCGCGGGTCAACAGCTACGAGCAGGCCTTCCGCACGGCGCAGCAACTCGGGCTCTCGGGCGCCGAGCGAGAGCAGCTGTTCCGCCGCATGGTCTTCAACATCGTCGCGCGCAACCAGGACGACCACGTCAAAAACATCTCGTTCCTGATGGACAAGAGCGGCAAGTGGTCCCTCGCTCCCGCCTACGACGTCACCTACAGCTACAAGCCCGAGGGCCAGTGGACCTCAAGCCACCAGATGAGCATCAACCAGAAGCGCGACGACTTCACCCGGCAGGACCTTGAGCAGGGCGCCAAGGCCGCCCTCCTCAAGCGCGGTCGCGCCGCGACCATCCTCGAGGAGGTCACCGAGGCCGTATCCTGCTGGCCCGAAATCGCCCGGGAAGCGGGTATCGCTCAGGACGTGCGCGACGGCATCGCGAAGGCGCATCGGCTGAATGTGGGGTGACCCAGTCGAGGCCTGAGGGTAACTGTTCACGTAGGGGCGCAGCCCCGAAGTGAGCCGTAGGGGAGAGCCCTTCATGACCCACAGCACGGCGCTGCCGTGGGTCGAGGCGCTCTCGGGGTGGGTCATGAAGGGCTCGAACCTTCGGCCAATGGATTAAGAACAGTGGAATTGCGTCTGCTAAGTGGTGGAAAACGCGGCAAGTTGCGGAAATGACTTGGCCAGGTGGTGTCAGGCGCGGCCAGAGATGGACAGGGTTGGACGCCGATTGACACCAGATTTGACACCATCGGGCTGGGATTAGCGATACCCGGCGGCCTCCCAGTTCGGCCCTGTCTCGGGCCGTGGCGCTGTCGGGCCAAGTTCCTTGAAGAACTGGCTGGCCACGAAACTCACCGCCCTAGCCCGTCCGCGCACCTGCATGCCGAGCCGGTACGCGAGGGCACGGTCGACGCCCGCGCAAGAAGAAAGGACCAGTGTGTCAGTGGCGCGGGTGAGCGCCACGTAAAAGAGACGACGCTGTTCGCGCTCGACGGCAGCAGCTTCAGCAGGATTGGCAGCCGGCACTGGTATTAGCCCCTGAACGCACGATGTAACGATCACCACTCTGGACGTCAGCCCCTTGGACTTGTGCAGAGACATGATCCTGACGGCATCCGCGTCGGGTACCTCCGGGTGCGTGACCTCGGTGCGAAGCAGATCGAGAATCGTCGCAGCATCTGCGGTGGGGTCCTTCACTTTCTGCCACGCCTTCTGCGCCGCTTCAGCCCATGGTTCTTGGGGATCGAACAGGGCGTCCACTAGCGCGTCACCCACGAGCCCTCCGAGGGCTGCCAATGCTGCTTCCAATGCTTGCTGCCGGGTCTTGAGGTTCGCGACCCCCGAGAGCTGCACGTTGCCCGCGACCACGTCAGCCAAGACCTCGCGCGGACTACGGCCAGCCGTCGCGGCCGCAGTACGCAGTGTCTCGTACTGCCGACGGCGCCAATCCTGACTGCCGTGGCCGAGCCAGAAGCGATACGCGACGATGTCATCGGGGTTTGCCTGCAGCGTTAGAAGGGTGAACGCGAGTTGTGCCTCGTCCGTATCGAGCGCTTCCTCGTTGTAAAAGCTGTGGGCATCTATCCCGTGCGACGTGATCGCATCGCGCAGCTCATACCCGATGTACTTCCGAGGGCTCAGGATCAAGACATCACCCGGATCGACTCGCCGCACCCGAACTAGCTCTCGAACGTAGTCAGATAGGCCCGCAATCTCGGCAGCCAAGTCCTTCCACTGCACGATGTACACATCCCCTGCAGGGTTGCCGGCCATCGGTTTCAGGCGCGTCGGTATCGTCGATGGGTGGTTGTTGCGGATGAGGTGATCCGCGATGGACACGACCTTCTGCGGACAGCGGCGGCACTCATCCAACGTCTCGTCGTGCGTCGAGGAATGCGTTTGGTCGAAGTCGCGAATCCCGTCCGGGTTCGCGTGGCGAAATCGATAGATCGACTGGTCCTCGTCACCAACGATGGATAGGCTGCCCGCCTTGGCGAGGAGATCGATCAGGTCCTGCTCAGCACGGTTGAGGTCCTGATACTCGTCCACCACAACATGGTCGAATGCGGACAACACCGGCGCGGTCGGATTGGTACGCAGGTACTCCAGTGCCTGCGGTATCAACTCTCCCAGTACCATCGCTTCGTGAAAGCGAAGCCACGACACGAGATCGGCTTCAAATGCCTTGTCGATGGGCTTCAGGGTGAAGCCAGGCGTCTGGTGCTGTTGTCGCGCCCAAGCGGCCTCGTAGGCGAGGACCCTCTTGCTCTTCGCCCTCTGATCCCCGTACTTGGGGTCCAAGTCACTGAGCATGGGCTTTGCCTCGAACTGCATCACCTGCTTGTTGGTGAAGGTGACCAGTGGTCGCGGATGCCTGCCGGTCTGCGCAAGCACGGCTGCTTGCTGAAGAGTGCGAAAGCAAAAGGCGTGAAGTGTGCCAGCATCGACCTTGTCGCACCCGGCGATTCCCAGCTGCCCCACTTCGCGCTTCAGGTCGGCGGCCGCCGTCCTGGTGAATGTGACCGCAAGTACACGCTCCGGCGCGGTACCCTGTTCCACGAGCCTCGCCACGCGGCGCATCATCGCGTAGGACTTCCCGGTGCCGGGGCCAGCGAGTACGCGCAAGGGAGAGGCTGGCGTTTGCGCGATGGCCAGTGCCTTCCCCTTCAACCCCGTGTTCCAAGCCATCAAGCCCCCCGCTTCATGAGTTTTTCAACACTCACCTTCCAGCCTTCCAACTTGCCATCGTCCAGCCAGAGCCCCTCCTCCGGTTTACGGTCTTTCATCTCCAACCGGGACTTGAGGGCGTTCCCCAGGCTCTCGTAGCTCGCTCGTGTCACATCGCTCGGTTCGAGTTCGCTCAATAGAATTTTCATGATCCGGTCGAGGTTGAGCAGCTCATGAGCTTTGCCCTTCTGTTCCGACTCGAGGAGGAGATAGATCGCAGTGCCGACCAGAACCTCCGCGCACACGTCCTTGTCGTAGGACGGGTACTCGCGCATGTACAGGCGAAGCCGCGCAATGCCAACGTTGCGCCGCTGACTACCGTGATCGAGGAACCCCAGCGCGGCTCCGAAGAGCTCATCGGAGCGCTTGCGAGTCTGCGCCCAGTACACAAGCCAGGAGCTCACTCCGCCCGACACCAGGCCGAAGAGCGCCGCTATTGCCGCGCCGATGACGGTTGCGTCCGGTCCGGTCACAGTTCCCATGTTGCACCTCCACCGCGAGCGGCTCCGAAGCCGTGGAAACGCCGAGCGTGCCAACTCATTTCTCAGCTCACTGTATAGCGAAACACGATGATTAGATCGCGAACGTCATTGGGGTTTAGTCGGCGGTGTCCGTTGGTGACGGTCACCACACTCGCGGCCGCACCGGTGTTGGCGGCTTCCTTGAAGGTCACCGTCCAGTCGCCGAGCTTTTTCGCCGGGGCTAGCGCCGCACCATCGTGCGGCAGCCCCCCGAACTCGTCGGGGTCATTTGTCAGCGTCGTCGTCTTCGACGTGTTGTCCGGGGCATCGATGTCGAGCTTGACGTCGCTACCGCCAGCGTAACCGGCGACGTTGTCGACCACGAGGAAGACCTCAAGCCCCGCAATCTTGATCTGCGAGCCTTGCCACGCGAACGGGAACAGGCGCTTCTCGACGCCCAAGGTGAGCGTCTGATCGGTCTGGTTATCCGGCGGAGCTAGGAACTTCGCCCAGGCGTCCGGGAAGTCGGTTCGGGCGCTGAGCAGATGCATCCGCGGTGTGTTGGCGATTGATGCCTCCACTCGCTGCTCGGCCGCCTCGCGCAGCGGCACGCCGCCATCGCGCGCGGTGTAGCGGATATGCAGGATGGCGTCCGAGATCGTCTCGTAGTCGAACTGGCGGAATTTCTTCGGGAGCTCCAGGCGCCACTTGCTATCGATGGCACCTGCACCCTCGAAGGGAAGATACCGCTCGTCGCGCAAGTTGGTCTCGAACAGGCCGCTGTCCTCTTGTGCTTGACTGGTTACGATCGACTGGATGTCGACGAAGTCGTCACGGAACGTCGGGTTGCTTGGATCGGCAGACGTGCGCATTCGGCCGCTCTCGAGTGTGAGCGTGCACGGAACCGACGAGTACGGACCCGTTACCGAGGGCAGGCTGAGGGCCACGGTCTTGATGCGCCGCATGTAGTGGCCGGGGGTCACCAGGTCGAACTGGTCTTCTGGGATCTCGACGTGGCAGACGCCGTCGCGTTTCAGGTGCAGGAGCGCTTCGGGGTTCAGATCGCGAATCGACACATGCTGCACGATCTCACGCTCGCGTTTGTTCGCGTCGAGATACGCGACGTCCATGCGCTTCAGATCGTGGTGCAGTCGATCCCCCGCCAGGAGCCCCTTCTTCAGACTGTCCCAGTATCCGAACTGGATGAAGGTCTTGTCCGCGGCGAGCTCGAGCTGCCATGCCCGTTCGGCTCGCTTCGAGAGGTCGTAGGCGAGCTGATAGGCCTGGAAGTGGAGCGAGGAGAGCTGGCCGACCATCCATTGGTACAGCTGCACGTTGGTGTACTTGTCGCGAAGGAACGTTTCGGCCTCCTTCGACTGTTCGAGCTGGAGTTCCATGTTGGATAGCTCCTTCTGGGCGATGGCGACGCGGATCTCCGCACCTACGATCTGGCGCTCCAGTGCCTCGATATCCTTTTCGGCCAGGTCGCCTTGGTGCTGCCAGTCGTCATCGCGGCGCTGGAATCCTGCGGAGATGCCGGACATTGAGGCGGCTCGATCGAAGTAGGCTGCTAGAATTTCAGCCGCAGATGCAGTCGCCGATGCCGCCGCAGCAAGGTTGCTCCCGCCGCCGCTCGTCGTAACGAGAGGCGATCCGCCAAACCCCGCGCTTCCAAGGTCGTAGCTTGGCAGAATCGCCAAAGCGCTTGTCAGAAAACGAATCGACTGCGCTCCGAGCGCCAGGTCGCCAGCGCGGTCTAGCGAGGTCAATTGAGACTTCTCCTCGGCGTTGGTGAACGGCCGACTCCGATAGTAGTCGCGCCGAATCTCCGCGCTTTCCTTGCTGCGCCTCAAGGCGCCGAGCGCCTCTCGTGCTTCATCGACCTGCTTTCTGCGCACGTCCAGCAGCGCGTCCTCAAGCTTCACCTGCTGCCCCGCGCGCAATAGCGCCAGCTCCTCGGCGTCCTTCTTTTCCAATGCGGAAAGGAGCGCCTGCCCGAGACCGCGCACGTCGGCGCACAGCTCCGTCGCCTTCTGCGCAAGCACTTGATAACGGTAGCAAGGGAGCGGCGCACTCAAGTCGGAGAGAGCGCTTGCCAGATCGACGCCGGCGGCCTTGGCGCGCACGAGGAGCGCTGGATCGATCGGCGGCTCGAACAACGGGAGCTGCCGGACGACGCCTTCGATGTTCATGCAGTGCCGGATCTTGAACAAGCGGTCGGCGACTTTCCCCCAATAGTCCGTCAAGAGCACTTCGTTCGGCGGCACGCAGAAAAACAGCGTTCCTAGCAGCTCGATATCGTCCTCGTAGACATCGCCCTCGGTCTCGGTCGTCTCCGGCAGCATCCCTTCGATCTCTTCGAGAAGCGTATTGCCGAACCCATCAATTCCCGCCGCGCGCAACGTGTCGAACGTCAACGACACCGTGTTGCCGTTCTGATCGACAAACCTCGGCTCCCGTTCCTCCCGTTCGACCTTGCGCGGCCGTCGACCGAGGAGTTGCCCGGCCAGGATGTAGAGCTGGGTCGCCTCGTTGATCGACTCCATGGTGTCGCGGCGAAACAACTGGTCGCCCCAGTCGATCAGGTTGTCGATATACTTGAGGACGACCGCCCGGGCGTACACCGCATGCCGCAACCGAGCTTGCACATGCGGGTCGAATGGTCGCGACCGCATGACCGCCACCGCCTCGAGCAGCTCATCACGCCTGTCGAGCTTCTCCGGGTCCGAACCATCGTATTGGAGCAAGAGCAGGAGCTCGGCAATCGGCCCTGTGTCGTCATTTGCGCCGTTGAACAGCGCCGCCAGCGGCTTGACTCGCCAGAATCGTTCCGGTGCTAGCCCGACGGTTTCGGTCGGGTCGAAGATGTAGTGGAACCACTTCTGCGCCTCCGCGAAGCGCTGGTTCTGACTGAGATGGCAGGCCACCCGAAAGGGAATGTGGAAGAACAGTTCCCAATTGTAGATGGCGTATGCACCAGTGGAGGAGAAGTCGAACTCGTCGACTGGGAAGGGCTCCGCAATGTTCGCGACCGGGGGGTACTCTCGCTGTAGCACTTGGTTGTCGCTCTCCACCTGCTGTACCAAGCCCGGAGCCTCGCCTAGCGCCGATGGATCAAACATCCCGCCAAGACCGAGGCGGTTGAGCTCCCGGCGCGCCAGGCAAACGTATGGATGGTAGAAGGCGTCGAGAGTAAAGCGCTTGCCAGACCACGTCTTGAAGAGCGGTGCCGTGGCTGCCAACGCCGTGAGAGGTGGCATCACCAGAGTGCCTATCAGCTCGAGAGCGGTGCCGCCCTCTACTCCGAGCGGTGTCCTTCCTGTATGCAGAGCGGCGAGTTCGTTCCCCTCGGGATCCGCCACAACGACCTCGGCGGACACATGCATCGCAAGACCTTCCGACCTCGGCTCCCGCCCCCCAATCGACGCCACCCGCGCCCCAAACGCATCCTCCGGAGTGCGAACCAGATCAAGCAACTCGATCAGCCCGTTTCCACGCGGCTGCACGACTCGACTCCTCGCCGCCGTGTGCGGCAAGGCGGCCGCAGCGTTTGTCAGAGTCATCCCGTCAGGCACAGGCCGATCAGGAGTGACGCGCGGCAGCACCGGCGCAACCTCCAGGGCCAATGCATTCTCTTCTGGCCAGTTGACTCCGGGATGTCTGCCCCAACGATAGGTGTCCTCGGATTCGACCAAGAATGCGCGCGCAGCGTCCTGGATGAAGAATGGCCCATCGCTACGGAAGTCGTCGATGCCGTTCGGCACTACCTCCGCCACCCGACTGCGCAGCATCATGACCGGGATCGCGCTCTCCTGGCCCGTTACAGGATCGACGCCTGGGAGTGCCAATGACAGGTTGCCCCGATTGTACTGGAAGCGCTGTCCCCACGTGTACATCTGACGCGGAGTTCGCATCACGTAGCTCGTAGCGGGCGGTTCGCGGGTTATGAGCCCATTGCAGCCGTTCATGCGGAAGCGGCCGGCAACAGAATGACGTGGAATCGATCCGGTATCGGGATCCGCTTCCTGCAGGTCCCCTGACACCGGTGACAAACCGTTCCCATGTCTTGTCGGCCCGCCAGGCGGCTTTGGCGCGGCCACCCGCCGGCGAATCACGTCAATGACGAGGTCACCGTCGAGCTCTGCAGCCACAAGCGAGAAGTCGCTCGGGCCCGACGCTTGCGTCGACGCGGTTGCGGGCTTCGCGGCCAATGCCGCGTACAAGCCGTCCGTTTCGCTGATGTCTTCGCCGAGGAAGGCCTCGACTACGCGCTTCGGCGTCCAAACGCCGTCGCGGTACTCGCTGAACGCAAGCCGCACCTGGTGATAGCGCTGCGGCGGGTCGGTCCTCCCGCCGCCGTCTTGTGGAACGTCTACCGACTCCCTCTCAAGGGCAGCGTCGGTGACCACCAGCCAGAATCCGTACAGACGGCGGTTGAAGACCACCGGCAGCAGATGGGCGCCCTCGACGCCCGCCTCCATTGGCTCCCATGGCGACCAATGAGCTCCCCTCCGGCAGCGGTAGTAATACGCCGGTGGGGCAGCAAAGGTCCGTCCGAATACGTGCAGCGTATCGACGTCCTGCTCCTCGTGAAGGCCGACGATTTCCAGGCGTGCGACCTCGTCGAGTTTCTCGAGGTAGTGTCGCACTGCGGTTTCAGCGGTCTCGGCTGTGACCTCGTTTTGTAGGAGCTCGTTCTCGAACTCGACGAAGAACGGCGTTTTGTTGTCGCGAAGCTCGGGCTCGAGGTAGTTCTCTGGGTAGAGGAAGACTTTGCGGTTGGCCTCCCAGACCCGGTAGTTCTTGCGCCAGGTCCATTCGTTCGCCTCGTCCTCGGACAGCTCCACCAGCGGTACAGGCGGTGTGCTCCCGTCGACTTCTAATCCGAGAAGTATCCGCTGCACGAAGAGCTGGGCAGAGCTGTTCGCCTGCTTGATTCGCGAGGTGAGCTGGCACGCGCTCATCTCGACGTCGAGCAAGAGGTGATTGAATAGCGCCTCGACATCGACGAAGTCGGCGTTGCCGATGAGCCACGCGACCAGCGCGTCGCGCTGCCTTTCGCGAAGTGGGTCGCGCAGTCGCGGCGCGATCTCGTACCACTCGGCCTCACTGTGCCGCGCGCGAACCGCTTGCTTGATCTCAATGGCTTGGCGCTCGTGTTCCTCGACGGCGGTCTGCAATGCGCCGGGCGTGCCGTCCGCGGGCAGCTCGATCTGACGCCAGTCCCACACGGTCTCTGCCGACAACCCGATGCGCCGGACGACATCCATGACCTCGGCAACGCGAATCAGGGGCGCGATGCCTTGCCAGTCAGCGGGGTAGACGAAGCCAAGCGCGCCGGCCCCAGGTGCTGAGCCCAACAGGGTCTCCAGATCGCCACGCTCCCAACGGCTTCGGCGCGCGAGCTCGTCCAGCAAGCGCTGGTGCGCGGCCGCAGTCACCGCTGCCGTTCCTCCCTGTACCTCTGCGGCCTCCTCGAACAGGTCAAAGAGCTGTCGCGGGGAAAACCCGTCTCGCAGCGTCACGGCGCGCTGCAGGCGGGCCCAGTCCGCGTACACTGCTGCATGTGACCCTGTTGCGACGGGCAGCGTATTCAGGTTCAGCGTGGGCTGCTGTGGCTGCCCCGGCCCCTGCTCGAGCACCCAGTCGAGCTCGTTCTTGTCGACTCGTAGTCGTCCGAGAATGAGAGCGGCCTTGTGAAGGAGCTTGTTGGCTGCGAACTGAGCCGCAAGGTCTGCGGGCCCGGGCAGTATCGGCTCGTCCGAGTCTGCTTCGGTCTCGTCGTACTCCAGGACGGCGGCGTCAATAAACACCTCGAGTAATGGTACGCCGCTGCCTGCCGGGTCCGACAGATGGTCGCTCAAGAGCGGCGCGCACACCGATTGCCCGATGCCCACGGACGAGGACACTCGCTCGATGACGGCGGCAGCCTTGGCCTCTTGGCGCAGATGACCAACAACCGCGATCAGGGCGTACTCGAGGCGCTGTCGTCGGATGCGCAACAGCGCCGGGCTGACGGCCGCGAGTTTGGCTTTGGCATCCGTTGCGTCGAGGACGTCAGACAAGTTGTCGTCGATGAACTGGGCGGCCCCCGCCGCAGGAGTCGGATTGGGCGTCGAGGGCGTCGGCTGCAAATCGACATCAATGATGTCGAGCGCTTGATTCACCGCCACCGCATCGAGCGCGATGCCGAGCGCATCGGCGAGCGCCTGGCGGATCTCCTCGTCGGACCCGACGAAGACGGGGCCTCCCGGCGGCACGGGTGTTGGCGCCTCATCCGGCAGGGGTAGGCTTGCCTCGGCCGCACGCAACGCGGCCCCAAGCTCGAAGAGCAGGACACCCACGTCGGTGTCGTCCGGCTCCAGGGTTGCCGGTTTCGTATCGACGTGACGTAGCAGGTAGTTGAGTTCGTCGATCGAGAAACCGGATTGACGGATGAAACGGACCTCGTCGATGAACGCCAGCGCGCCCTCTGGTTTGGTGGCATCGAAGGGATCGATGCCCGTCAGGGCGAGCGCGGCAACCAGCTCGCGCGTGGTCAGGTTCAGCGCGCGGGCCATGGAAATGTGGCGCGAGAGCGCCGACAGGTTTGCGAGATTCAGGTCCGCTGGCTGTGCGCCGAGGAGCGGCAGGAGGTCCGTCAGCTCTTCGGCTGTCGCCCCCAGCGCGGCGGCGATGGGTGTGAGTTGGCCCTCGAGCCCCTGCCCAAGCGTCTTGAGCTCGTCCCCGTTGCTGTCGATTTCGAAGGTGCTGGCGGGGTTCACCTCGAGCGACGGATCCAAAAAGCGCCGGTCGTAGGGCGAGGCGTCTTCGTTGCGCTCAGGGCGGGGCGCGAGCGCATTGTCGAACGTCAGTTCGAAGCCGCCGCTCGTGAGGCGCTCGGTGAGGCGAATCCGCCACCGGCGCGTGTCGATAAGCCCCCACCAGCTGAGAAGCTCGGAGACCGGGAGCCTCAGGTCCGTTGCGAGACGCACGACGGCGATCTTCTTCAGGCAGGCTTCGTCCAGCGTTCCGCCGCCAAGGACCGTGATGGCCCGATCGAGATCCATCGCCGACCACCCCAGGCGCCGCTGCAAGCGGATGAAGCGGTGCATGACCGCGAGGTGTCCAGGCGTCAGTCCCGTCAGGGTGGCCTTCTCGGTATCGCAGGTCGACGTGTTGAACGCGACCTCGAGCAAGCCTTGCTTTTGAACGAAATCGGTCCGGAGTAAGTCGGTCAGCTCCGAAAACGGCATGCCGTCTACGGCATGCGACGACGCCGCCTGGCCGAGCATTCTGGAGACGTTGCTCAAGAGGGTGACCTCGTTGTCGGCGGGCTGCAGTCCCCAAAGTTCGTTGGGGGCCGGCTCTGTCTGGTCGGCGATCACGTCCCACTCGGGTGGCGACATGCCGAGGGTCTCTATGGCGACGCCCTTGTCAGCCCGGGCGGCCTCGGCGCCCTGAAGCGCCTCCATGACTTGATAGCGCGGCATGCCAAGATGCCCCAGGTACACGCGCGCCTCCTCGAGCCACAGATCGAAGGGCAAGTTGAACGGATAGACCGCGTCCTTTCCGGCTGCGGGCACACCGGCCAGAAGCTGGTACGCCTCGCGCCGCAGGTGCTCGGGGTGGGCGCGCAGGTCCGCCGCGGTTCCGGTGGTTTGGTAGTCCACGGTGGCCGGGGGCGGGGAAACCTGAAGCTCCAGCACTTCGTTGACCAGATCGATGTACGGCAGCGGCGTGTTGGTGTTGGTGCACGACAGCTCGATGCCGCCGATGTCGCTGCGCCGGTTGTCGAAGAGAATGTCGAGTGCGGTCTTCCCCGCCTGCGTGGACAGGCGACCGTCAAGCCACTTCAGCGTGTCGACCAGGTACGCAGCGGGGCTGAAGACCGATTGGCAGTGCTCGCAGGAGCAGAAGTCGGGGCTGCCGAAGAAGTCGGCGAAGGTCGGCAGCTTCGCGTTGGGAAGCGCGTACATGGGGGTCGCGTTGAACGTGGGCGCGTAGTTGACGGCGACGAAGGACGCGAGCGCATCCGCGTTGTTTGCCCGTCGAAACACGCGCTCGGCCGCCGCGCGGCTCCCGAGCTTCTTCTCGTAGCGCTCAACGAACGCGGCGCGGCCCAGGATTCGCACCTTGTGAGCCGAGTCGAGTCCGTCGGCCAGCAGCGTCTCTGCGGTCGCGATGCGCTCGCCTGGTGGAGCGATGCGATAGGCCCGCTCGACCTTCTTCATGACCTTGGTCACTGCCTCCGCTTCCCCAGGCGCGTTGGCGGCGAACGCCAGGGCGCTGGGGTTGGCGGCGAGGTAGGTGTGAACGGGCGTGGTACGGAGGCTGTAGGTCGGGTTGCTGGTGAGGAATGCGCCGATACGATTCCCGTCGGGGAAGTTGGCGAGGCGCTTCGCCACCATCTCGGTGGGCAGCGCATCTTCGATGACGCGGAAGATGATCTCGGCGTACTCCTCTTCGGTGGTCCCTGCGGCCTTCAGATCGGCGGGAAGACCAGCACCGGAGGTCCCGCCGGGGCCATTGATGAGGTCGAGCCAGCCCTCCTTGTCGAGCGTGGCCAGGTCCTCGACCTTGCCGACGCCAGCACTCTTCACGGCAGCGCTCAGCGGCGCGTGGTTCTGCGTCGCGACCGCGAGCTGGAGCTCGAACTGGACGCTTCTGATCTCGGCGTTGGTCAGGTCGCCGCTGGTGCGCACCGCCTTCCAGAACTCCTCCGGTGTGCCCACGTGCTTGATGTAGCGGTCGGCGAGCTTTGCGCGCCTTGGCTTCGAGATGCCCGCGGCCTCAAGCACCGTGCCGACCGACGTGATGTCTGGGGCTGCCGGATTGGCGAGGGCTGCGCTGATGGAAAGCTCGTCGAGCTTGTCGAGTGCCTTTGCCGCTTCCTTCTCGAGCCGTGCCGGGATGTCGTCGGCAGCCAAGGCGGCCTTCGCCGCCGCCCGGCGCTTCTCGGGGTCCTGAACGAGAAGCGCGGCCGTGTTGCCAATGCTCACGTGGTGCTTACCGATGCCGTGGATGATCGCCGCGTCAAGCTGGGTGTCCTTGGCGACCGCGTAGGCTTGCCGAAGCAGCACCAGCTCGCGCGGCGTGATGCCGCTTCTGAGCGATAGCCGCGCCAGCGTTTCTTGGTCAAAGCCGACGATGTCGGCTGTATTGACGCCCTCGGAAGCAAGCGCGCCCTCGACGGTCTTTTCGAGCCGCTCAAAGGTGGATAGGCCACGGAACGGTTCATCACCGACAACGAAGGTGACGCGTTCATCAGGTCCAGCATTGCCGATGAGTCGCGGCCGCGTCTTCTCGATGCCACGGCGCGCGTCGGACACAAGCTCGATGCGAAGATCGATCGGATCTTTTGGCCGCGGGTACTCGAAGGTGAAGGCACCCTTCGCGTCCGTCTTGGCCGCGCTCTGGCGGCCCAGCGGTGCATTCTTGGTGATGCCCTGGCGGAAAAACTTGACCTGTGCGTCCTTCACCGGCGCGCCGTCGGCGCGGAGCACGCGGCCGGAGACGCGGTAGGTCTTCGGTTCATCGCCGGGCGCGTCAAGAACTAGCTCGTTGAGCTTGTTCGCAGTCGCTTCATTGACTTCACCCGAGGACCGCAGCCCGTGCGTCTTCTGGAACTCGCGCACCGTGTCTCGTGTGCTCGCGCCGAAGCGTCGGGCGTCGCGTTCCGCACGCTTGATGTCCAGGCCCACCTTGAGGAGCGCGGCGTGGAGATCCGCGACGGCGTCGCCCCTCATTCGCATCCGCAGGGGAAAGCTCACTTCGCTCATCTGTCGTCCACCTTTCTCTCCGCCCTATTGGGTCGTGGCCGTCTTGACATCCCACCAGGGCACCTCTCGACTTCTGAAAATGCACGTGCTTCACGTGCCGACGCATCTGTGGGCGCCCCTGTGCAGCACCTGCGGTGTTCGAGCTGACCATCGCTGAGCTCGGAGGCCGCCAGGCAGCGCTCGAAAGGCGGGCCTTCGGACGTGCCAACCTGATGCCCAGCCTTGTGGCCCATGTTGCAGGGTGCTGCTCGCCCTGGCTGCACGTCTTCAGGGGCAGACGACCCGCGGAGTCCCGGTGACCTGGTCCCGCGTGCGCCGTCCCTCATTCGCGCTAGTCGCAGGACCGTCATCGGCTCTCTATAGTCGGATGCTCGACCAAGTACTTAACACGATTATAGATATCGTCGTATTCGGACTGATTTAGAATCTCGTCTGTATGGTCTTCGCCAATCTTCCACCCCAGCCCGGGAAGCACGTAGCTATATCGATGTCGCCTCACAACGTCTGGGTACTTCGAGGCTATGAACTCCGCGATCATTCTCTGCCTTGCCCTCCATTCGTTGAAATGCGCGTTGTCGCTTTCAAGCTGGACCACCATTGTCAGCACTCCTGCCAGGCTGGCGCTCTTGGTCAACTTGAGAAAGGCCGCACCATACGCCGCATCCACAGCCAGCCCCTTTAGCGCCGCTTTGGCCGCTTCCGCTCTCCGCTCGCTAAGAAGAACAACTGTCCCCGTCATCGCTATCGATATGAAAGTGACGCCGCGAATGGAAACAAATCCCCTTTGATTGTTGAAGCGACCCCCGAGGGACCTTGCCAGATCGCGAGCGTGTTTGCGGCTCTCGCGCTCCGCGTTCGCGAGCGGAGTTCGGGAACTGGCAACAGTGCCTGGGGAGCCGCGTCGAGCCCATCGGAAGATCTCATCCATCTTGTCAGCAAACCGTCGCGCTCCTCGCTTGCTGCTGCGCCGACGTTGCGGTTGTTGGCCAGGAGCGCCACCTCCCTTGTCGGGGCCCGGTGGACGAGCGCTCTCCTTGTTCGGCGGAGCTCCAGAACCCTCTTGTCGTGGTCGGTCATCTGCCGGGCGAGGGTTGTTCTTCTGATAGAGTTCTTCGAAAGGCGGGCTTTCGATATCGTGTACGCCCGTTGCTGAGATTCCTGCCTCGACTGTCCTCACGAGCGCCCGCGCGAGTCGACTATTGCGAATGCGCTGCAAGATTGTTGGCCTACGCCCGCCCATCCCGCTGGGATCCGACATCGAAAGGGGTTGATTCGCGACCATCGCGAATACGTTGGTCCCATCTACGAACCCGGCCGGATCCGCACTCGTCCACCTTCCCAACCACGCCGCGTAGTACCGCGCTCCGTGGTAGTTGAGCCCGGTCTCGTCATCGCGCTCCTTTCCGGTGTACCGATAGCCCTTGGCGCTGACCTCGGTTGCCGAATGCGCCGCATGTAGCGAGGTCCCGCCGAAGGGGAAGTACTCCTCGTAGCTGATGACCTGGGCTGTCTCGTCGAGCTCCATCGACGAGGAGTCAAGGTGATTCGACACCTGATAGCGCTGGCGCGACGTCACTTGGAACGCTGCCGCAGGAGCGCTCGTGTCGACAGTCTTCGTCTCGACGAGGGCCACGCGGTGCTCATCGTCCATCACGTGCAGCGTCTCGCGCTCGAGCTTCACCGTCGTGCCGTCAGCCTCGTATTCGCGAAAGCGCTCGGAGCCGACGTAGATGCGCTCTTGCTTCTTGCGCGGCGCTTGACCAGCCTGCGCTTCGTGCTCGGTGACCTTGCGCACGCGTTCGCCGGCCGCGTCGTAGGTGTAGTAGGTGGTCTCGGGCGTGCCGCTGTTCACCACCTGCTGGGCAGTCGCCTGCAGCCGGTTGGCGTAGTCCCACGCCATGAGCGGCAGGTGCGAAATGGTCACCATGTTGCCGCCCGCATCGTGCATGTACTTGGCCGAGAACAGCCCCGGCGCGTCCCCTGGCACGCTGGTACCCAGAAGGCGATTGCTGGTCGCAGCGTAGTCGTAGCGACGGGTCCAGCCGCCAGGACCTTGCAGCGGCCGGTGTTTCATCTCAAGGATGTTGCCGACTTCGTCGAAGCTGTACTCCTCGCCGTACCGCTGAAGGGCCTGCATGTCATTGGGGTGGTCGACGCGCAGGCGCATGGGATCGGCGTGAGTCGGCTGCTGGCCGGGATGCTCGCGGCCTTCGGCTTTTCTGAGCTGGTAGATGCTGTCGTACTCGTAGAGCCCGTCTCCGCGCACCAGCCCCGGATTGCCGAGATTCTGGACGGTCGCAAAAGACACGCCGTCGGTGATCTGAACGATGTTTCCGGCGGCGTCATAGGTGTACGCGAGGTCCTGGAGGACCTGATTGTCGCTGCTTCGCTCGAGATTCTGATGCGCCAAGCGAAAGGTCTGATCGTCGTAGCTGTACTCACAGACCGTGCCGTTTCCGTGCTCGACTTTGAGGCGCTGGCCACGAGCGTTGTAGTCGATATCGGCGACGAAGGTCGTCTCCGCCTGGGCGCCGCGGATGCGAACGCTCAGGGTTTCGAGTAGGCCCGCCTCGTTGTAAGTCGGCAGGGTGATGCTGCCGTCGGGCGTCGTCTGCGAGGTGACGCGGTCGAGGGCATCGAAGGCTGCCGCACTCGCGAACGTTTCGGCTTCCAGCTTCGCAGCGGCGGCAGCTTCCACCGCCGCCGGGTCGGTGAGCGCATCGAGCGGTGCCCAGTCGGGCGTCTCCTTGTACTCGGTCGCCAGCTTGCGCTCGCTGCGGATGAGGTTGCCCTTGAAATCGAACTCGACGCTCTTGACGACACCAGCGCCGTCATAGACCAGATGCGCCTCGCCACGCTGGTTCAGGTCCCGGGCTTGCGCATGTTCCTCGCCGTAGACGGTTCGCTGCACGAGCTCTTCGCCACCACCCGGGCCCGGCGCGCGCACGAACATGTGGGTCGGCCGTTGCAGCTCATCGTAGTTGTGGCGAACAACGTGCCCCCGCGCGGTGAACGAGCGCGCCGGCTTGTTCGCCACATCCGGGAACATGCGCAGCTCGCCCGCGTCGGGACTTGTGCTGAAGACAGCACGACCGAGAACATCGAACGTCTGCTGCAACGTCACGATGCCGCGGGCGTCGGTGACCGACAGGGTGTTGCCTTCGATGTCGAGCGCGACGCGCGTCTCGAGCTTGCGCGAGCCATCGTCATCGATTGTCAGAAACGGCCGCCCGAGCGCGTCGAAGTGTGCGGCCGTGGGCGTGGCCTGGTGCTTCAGTGATTGGGTCGCCGCTCGCTGCTCTGCCGGCGTTCCCGTTTGCCGCTCCGCCAACCATCGCGTTCCAAACACCGTGTCGTTTTCGTCAAACGAGCGCTGCTCCCAGGCGTCGAACTCGACCTTGACGTGGGTGCCGTCGGGGTTGTTCGTGCGGATGAGGCGCCCGAGTGGATCGTAGCGCAGGATCGGCGTCACGCCGGACTCGACCAGCTCGGCCTCGTCTTCGTACTCAGAGGTCGCCGAGAAGAACGGCTCGTACTGCTTGAAGGGGTTGCCCTTGTTGTCGAACACGGTGCGGCCCGTGCCGACCCAGCGCGGATCGACGGGTGTCGGCACAAAAGCGCCGGTGCTCGCGTCACGCACGAGGGCGTCCCCGGGCTCGGCCTGGACCTTGGTCATCGCCTCGCGCCCGGATCCGTCGGAGTAGGACAGCGAGACCTGGAACTTGGTGTTCTGCGGGCCGTGCTCTTCTTTGGCTTTGGTCTTGACGAAGGAAGGCAGCGGCTTGGGTCCGCCTTTGCTGTTTTGATAGCGGAGTAGGTCGTAGGTGATCTCGACCGTGGGCTCCGCTAGCGTGTCACCAACGCCGGCTCCCTCTTTGCCCATGACCGCGGTCTTGACGACCATCCCGAGCTCGTCGAACTCCACGCCTGTGCGGTTGCAGTTGGCATCGCTCACGATCCGCGGCGCCAGCACCCGGTAGTCGTTGCCTTCGGTCTTGATGGGTTCGCCGGCGACCGTCAGGTCGCGCTCGCCGGACGTGACGCGATTGCCGACCGCGTCTTCGGTCTCCAGGACGAGCAGGCAGTGCTGGTCGTAGCGGAGGATGGACTGGTTGCCGAACGGATCGATGGCTCGGGCGGGCTGAAAGAAACACGCTGGGTCATAGACAACGCGGCCCGACGGCGCCCACCACAGGCCGTCCTCGTTGATGTAGCGTCCCTCGTTCTGAAGGACAACGCCGTCAATGCGGTTGCCATACGCTTGGGTGAGAAGACCCGGGGTGAACGCGACGGTCTTTGTTTCATGCGGTAGGGCCCGCTCACCGATCTGGCCGAGCGGCAACGCAGCCGAGAGGTCGTCTCTGTAGTAGAAGATTCGCTGCCGCTCGACGGTGCGTTGCTCGACGATGTTGCCGGTCCCAGCCGTCTCGTACGGAATCTCCGTTGTGGCGGCCACCGCGTTGCGCACATCGCCGAGCGATAGCAGCCCCGACGGTGGCAACGGGAGACCGGTCAGCTCGCTCGTGGCCGTTTCGACCGGAACCCCGAGCCGGTAGGAGCCCTGCTGACTGGGCTCGTTCGCGAACGTTGCTTCCGATAGCAGCGCCCACATCTTGCCCTGCTCGGGCTCCAGGGGCTGCCGTCGCGGATAGGCGATGGCAGCAGACTGAGTGACGTTGCCGAAGTCGTCGACCTCAAGCATCAGCTCTTGCTGGATGCGCGGATCGGCGGGCTGGCGTTCGTAGTGGAGAGTCAGCGTCTCGCGCGGATGCACGAAGAGGACGGCATTGCCTTCGGCCTCAGCGCGTTGGACAAGGCGAGTCTCGTAGTTCTGCTCGCTGACGGTGTAGGGGTGAACGCTCTCGGGCGTGTCGTCGAGGGCATAGACCTCTTGCCGCAGTGTCTGGCCACGCAGAGCGCGTGCCGCTTCGCGCTCTTCGCGGACCGACAAGCCCTGTGGCAGAATCGTGTCACGGAAGAGCGGTGGCGCCTGCGGGTCCGAGGCGTAATACTCCTTAGCCAGCTCGGTCTCGAGCCGTTCGCGCTCGAGCCAAGCGCCCGTGTGAAACCAAGTCTTGGTCAAGACCGGTGGGAGCCTGAGCTCATCGGGCGTGGCATCGAGCGACGCCGGAAACAAGCCGGCTCCCTTGTCCCCGGAGAAGGACTCGGCATCGAGGGTTTCCACGAAGGCAAAGCCGCGAAACTCGCGCTCGTGGCCATCGAAGAAGCCGTGACGGTAGCGGTAGCTCGTGACCAGCCTGGATTTGGCGATGTGGTCGTAGGTCTCGATGCGCTCGATGACCTGCACGGGGAACGGGAGGCGCGTCAGCCACGGCGCGCCTGCCTTCTTGTCTTCGAGATAGAACTGGGTCGAGGCTGCGTAACGAATGCGAGTCTCACCGCCGAGGTTGTTGTCGATGCGGTCGAGGAGATGCGGCTTTCTGCCGCCCATCAGGTCAACGTAGGCAACTGGCCGGTTGCGCGCGGCGGGGAGAGCTGAAGACCACAAAAGGCACGCAGTGCCCCGGCCGAACAGATCGACCACGGTGACGTTGGCGATGGTGTCGGTAGGCGGCACCGATCGGATCGGCACCGCTTCCGAGAAGCTATTCCCGGACTGGTTGAGGTGAACGGTGACTTCCCGGCGTCCGAGGTAGACTAGATCGGTCGTGCCCGAGCCATCGATGTCGGCAAAGCGGATGCGGCGAGGGTCGAACTGGTCGGGCGCATCGAAGCGCGGACCCTGGCCCATGGTGACCTTGCGCCCAAAGCGGCCGTAGCCGCGGTTCGGCCAGTAGCAGACTTCGCCGCTTCTCACTCTCACGAGGTCCGAGAGCCCATCACCGCTCATGTCGGCCAGATGAATGGTCTCGGTCCCATCGGCGAAGACGAGGGCGGGGCCGCGGTTTTCATCGAGCGGCTTGCGGGTGCGGGCGGCGGGCTCGAAGCCGTCCTTTGCCCGCGAGCGGTACCATACGAAGGCCTCGTGCTCGGTGATGAGCACGTCGGGATGGCCGTCGCCGTCGAGGTCGACAAAGCGCAGGTTCGGATCGCTCCAGTCGATGTTGGGGAGCTCGCGCAGCGGCACAAACGGCCGCCAGTCGCCGGGATCGGTCCCGCGCGGTGAGACGCGCTCGAAGTAGCCGGCCAGCGGCGGGCTGTACTGAACGAGGTCGAGCTTGCCGTCGTCGGCGAGGTCGGTGAGCTGCTGGGTGCCCGACGCAAGCTCGGCCGGAGCGGGCAGGGTCTGCTGCCGGCGCGGCGGGCCAAAACTACCGCCGCCCAGGTTCTCCTTGTAGAACCATGCACCTGCGGTAGCGGTAAGAACCCCCGGTAGCCCTTCGCCGTCCAGATCCACCCACTGGCTCTGGCCAGCTACCCCTGCCGGAATGCCCTCAAGGCTATCTCGATCGAGGCTCTCGAGCTTGTCGTGAATCTCGGGGAGGATGTAGCCGCACTCGAGCCTCGGCAGCTCCATGCGGCTGTAGCCACCCTGCCCATCCGGCTTGTAGCCGGCGTGAGTGACCGTCTCGAGGTACGTGAGGACGGGCGTTTCGCGGTAGCCGAAGTCCGTCGAACGCACCAGCTGGGGCGCGGCCCCCAACTCCGGGAAGCGGTGGAACATGAGCACGCGCCGGCACAGCCGATAGGTGCGCACCTCGAAGCCCGCGCGATGGGACGAGAACGGATCGACCCGAACAGACCACGGTTGTCCTTCTTGCGGTCTCGGCCGTTGGATGTCGTGCTCGCCGTAGTCGAAGACGACCTGGAAGTGAAACGCCGAGTCATCATCGGGCTTGTGATTGCCGTACTCGACGCGCTTCAGATATCGCTGGGCCTTGGCGCGAAAGGCCCGCGCGCCGTTGGATGCCACCTCGAAACGGTTCTGCTCGCTGACGAGGCTCGCCGCCACGCCCGCGCCGTCTTCCGCCTTGTAGAGGTAGCGGGCAATGTTGCCACGGTCGTCCCGGGTCTCTTGCAGCAGCCATGAGAAGACGCGCCGCGGGGCCTCGGGGTCGGCGATGCGAGCCTGCGGGTCCTTGCCGTAGATGCTGGTGACGTTGTCCTTGGTGGTCGCCCGCCAGTGCACATCGCCAGTATCGCGGTTGGTCCAGCGCTCGATGCGCGCGAAGAGGCCCTCGACCCGCGGTCTATAGCGCTGCACCCGATAGGGTGTCGGACCCTCGGTGCGATCGTCGAAGTCGAGTCGAGTTCCCGCACCGCTTGGAACGCGCTTGGGCACCAGGTCCTCGGCACCCGACAGAATGAAGAGGTCGGACTCTGTGCCATCGTCGTAGCGCGGCAGCCCTTTGTCGGTCTTCCGTGTGACCTGCGGCACCGACAGCCCCCAACCGACACCAAAGGGACCATTGCCCGCACCGGAGTCGTAGCCGAGCGACAGCGCAACATCGAAACCGCCGCGCCCGGGCGAGGTGGCGATCGGCACCGACAGCGAACCAGTGCCCGTAGCGACGTTGGCTTGAAACTTCTCGCCGATGCCGCGGATGGCCCCGCCGCCTTTCGGCAACGAGAGCGAGGGAAGCAGCCCCTGTGGAGCTTCGGCTGCCCCGCCCGAACTCGCCGCTGCAGCAGGCGCTCCGGCGCCAACGCGTTGCGACTCCCGTGGTCGGCCTCCCCCACTGCCTCCGCCATGTGCCCCGTCGTCGTCCACCGCTCTCCCGTGCGGGCGCGACCTCGTTGCCGACATCGGCCATGCGCGACGCCGCAGTGTAGTTGTGGCTGCGACGGTGTGTCCAGAGCTACTTCAATGCTCCAGAAGCCCGCAGGTGATATCCCCAACCGAGGACACGCGACTCGCGTATTCGCGGGCGTGGAGTCGGCGAGCCGCAAGGGGCACCGAGCACGGAACATTGGGTGCACGATTTTGGCCCGCGTCGAGTAACTCAGGCTGCGCGAAAGACCTCTGAAATCGTTGCGGAACCGATGGTCGGCTAGCACTACGCATTCCGCTGAATGGGACAGCTCGCGCCGCCCCCCGTCTTCAAACTTTCACACTACGCTCAACGCCTCTATTTCGGCCCGGAGCTGGGCCTTGTTGCGCTCGTGCAACTCATCTTGGTGATCAAGGCAGGCGAAACCTATGAAGCCGAGGCCAATCGATGGTGCAGCGCCGTCTTCGACCAGCACCGCTCCACGGCACTCCGCCTCGAAGGGGGAGATTCGCGCGTCACAGACCCAACATCGGGGCTTGGAGGCATCGCGCAGCTCCAGCGATGCCGCTGAGGGCTCGATGCCAGCAATGGTAGTGCCAGGCGACAGTTTCAGGCCCGAAGGCAGATTGGTGAGGGCCTTGAAGCACCTTGTTCGCTCGGTCAGGAACGGCTTGAGCGCGGCGAGCATAAGGCTGCGAACCTCAAGGAACGAGGCGGGGTCCGAGATGCGCCGGACGGCCCGTTCGGCGTAGGGCTTGAGCCGCCGGTAGCTCTCCGCAGCATTCATGCGTGCCTCAGGAAAGGCGCGATCAGGCACCAACCGCTCCATCTCAGCAAACACCCGGGCGAAGCCGCGCCATTGCGGTTGGCAATCGATGCGGTCGGCCGCCACGCGCCGGATGGCGATCGAGCGCGACACCCGAGTGCCTGCACGGGTCATTTCGCGCATGCGATCTGCGATTGCAGCCACACGCTCGGCTTGTTCGCCTGCCGGCCGACCGCGCCGCGGCCTGGCTGCTTGCTCGGGACTCAGGCTGAAAGTGAGTTTGACCTCCCAGCCTTCGCCGGGCCGCTCACGGGCAGCGAACTCGATCGGAATGGCGCTGATCCGATTTATTGGGACGTCTTCCGATTCGAAATCGCGCCAGTGTGACCGCATGAGTTCAAGTATTCGATCGACCAAAGCCGCGGCCAAGCGGTTTCTCACCCTGGCCCAAGTCGCCGCTCGCCTATCGTGTTCAGAAAGCACCGTGTGGCGCCGAGTGCGGAGCGAAGACATCCGCGGAATCTGGCTCGGGGGCCGCTGGTTCGTTCACGAAGACGACCTCGCCGCGCTCGACGGCAAGCAACCCGCTGAGGGAGACGAGCGATGAACGCTCAGGTCGAAGAACTTCTGAGCGCCGCCCTGGAGCTGATCGCCCTGGGTTGGCACGTTCTTCCTCTCAGGGCTCGCGACAAGCGACCGTCGATCGCCGGCGGCGTGCACGCGGCCACCACGTGCCAGACCGTGGTGCGACGGTGGGCCTCCGAGGGGCGGCTCGGGAACCTCGGCGTGGCCACCGGCCGGCGTTCCCAGCTGATCGTTGTCGATCTCGACGACGCGGAAGCAGAGATACAGCTGATTCGACAGGCCGAAGCGGAAGGTGGCCTGCCGGCGACTGCGCGCTGCCGAACGCCGCGGGGCCTGCATCTCTATTTCGGCTACCGGCCAGGGCTGAAGAATGCGACGCGGATCGGCGGGATGTCACTCGATGTGCGAACGGACGGAGGATACGTCGTGGTGCCACCGAGCCAGACGGCGGGCGCGTACAGGTGGGAACGCGACCACTCGCCCTGGTTGCAGGAGGTAGCGCCGCTTCCAGATTGGTTATTGACGCACTTGAAGGCAGAGAAGCGTGGGCGGGCGCGGGTAGACCGGCGGCCGGTCACACGAACGACCAGCAATGGGCCGAGTCGCTTTGGGCAGCGCGTGCTCCGAAATGCGTGTGATGAGGTAGCCCGGGCAGCCCGCGGCAAACGCAACGACAGACTGAATCGAGCGGCCTACCGAGTCGGGCGCCTGATGGACGCGGGTGGGTTGCCCGAACAGGGCGTCATCGATGCGTTGGTCGATGCCTGTCACGCCAACGGCCTCATCACCGACGACGGCGAGGGCTCCGTGCTGGCCACCATCCGCAGCGGCATGGCGGCAGGACGAGCGCAGCCGTCCGTGACGCAGGGCAGGAGCTAGAAGGCCATGCTCGACACGCGTGTAACCGTCGAACTGCGGTCGGAAGAAAACGAAGTCGTGGACGAAGTAATCGCGGCGCTCGAGGGAGAGCCGTCGCTGTTCCGCCGCGACGGTCGACTTGTCCGTATCAAGACAGAGGACCCGCCGGCAGGCTCGATCGCCCGCAGTTCGTGGGGAACGACGATCGAGCCGATTCCCAACGCGTCGCTACGGGAGTTGATCACGAAGCAGGTCCGTCTGATCACCGAAAACGAGAAGGGAGTCATGGACCGCCACCCTCCCGACTGGCTGGTTTCGGCAGTGGCGGCGCGGGGCGCCTGGCCGAAGATTCGATACCTGGTCGGCGTGGTCAACGAGCCGGTGCTCCTCAGCAGCGGGGCGGTGTTGCAGAAGCCCGGCTACGACGAAACCAGCGGTCTGCTGTACGTGCCACGCGATGAGCGGCTTGCCGTGCCCGAGTATCCATCGCTGGAGGACGCGCGCTACGCGGCCGAAGGGCTACTCGAGCTTGCGTGCGATTTTCCTTTTGCACAGCCCGAGCACTCTGCCGGTTTCCTTGCCGCCGTGTTGACTCCGTTCGCACGCTTCTCGTTCATCGGGCCGGCACCTCTTTTCGTCATCGATGCCAACACGCCGGGCACCGGAAAGAGCCTTCTGGCAGACGTGATCGGCGTCATCAGTAGCGGCAAGCGCATGCCGCGAACTGCACATGTCCGTTCCGATGAAGAGGTTCGCAAGCAGATCACGAGCGTGGCACTGAGCGGGCAGCGCCTGTGCTTGATCGACAACGTGGAGGGCCTGCTGGGAAGCCCTGCTCTGGACGCGGCTCTCACGAGTACAACCTGGCAGGACCGGCGGTTGGGCCAAAGCCAGATGACGGGGGAGTTGGCGCTGCTCGCAACCTTCTTCGCGACGGGCAACAACGTCGTACTGAATGGCGACACGCACCGGCGCACTCTTCACATTCGACTCGAAACCAAGCGGGAGCGGCCGGAAGAACGCCACGACTTTGCCCACCGGGAACTCTTGCGCCATGTCGAGAACCATCGCTACGCCTACGCGCGCGACGCGTTGACGATCCTCCGCGCCTACCATTGCGCCGGACAGCCAGCGCTCGAGATGACCCCCTGGGGCTCCTATGAGGAGTGGTCGCGACGGGTCCGCGCGCCGCTGCTGTGGCTCGGGTTGCCCGACCCCTATCTGACGCGGGTAGGAGCGAGTTCCGCGGCCGATCACGAGGCCGAGCTGTTGCGGAAGGTGTTCGCTGCATTCGCGATCCTGGACGCGAATGGCACCGGAATGGAGACCGCAGAACTGCTACGGCGGCTGAAGTCCGGCCGCTACGAGGAACTGCGCCTGACATTCGCGGAGTGGGTCGGTCGCACCGAGTACGATGGAAGCCCGGTTATCCGCAGTCTGGCGATGAAGCTCAGCCACGTTCGCGATCGCATCATCGGCGGTAGGGCGCTCGAGCGGCGCGGAGACCGCTGGTTCCTCGTTGATACCGCGGCCGAGGGAACTACCGGATCTACCGGATCTAGATCGGGTAGATCCGGTAGTCCGGAGCCGCGGCCAGCCGACTGATGGGCGACTCGGACGCGACGTTGGCCTCGGTGCTGGAACGACTCGGCGCCCTCGTCGAGACGCGCGGCCTCGACCGGGAGCTGCTCGAGGCGATGGAGCGCTACGAGCGGGATCTGCCGCTGAGCTGCCGCCAAGTGGGGAGAATTCTTGGGGTTTCCGAGCGCTCGGTGCGCCGAATATTGCGCTCCGTGGGCCCGTCCCAGACTGGCGGCGCTCGATGGTACAGTCGTGAGCAGGTGGAGGCGCTATGGCGCGCAGAGGCAAGGCCAAAGAAAGACGGTTCCGGCTCGCAGCGCCAGACGGGCAAGCGTTCACGCTCGTCGACCGGGGAGCCCGGGGCTGGCAGCTCGAAGCCACCATCGCCGGCCACGGGCGGATCCGCGAAAGCGTCGGTCGAGGAAGTCGAGAAGAGGCTACGCGGCGGGCCATCGAGCGGCTCGGGCAGCTCGAACGAGTCGCCGCTTCGCCTTTTGCGCCCACCATCACGCGAGCGGCCGCCGAGCTGATCGTCGCCAAGGTGAAGGAGGGCCGGGCCGAGTCCTACACCGGCGCGATGGAAGGCCACCTGCGCAACTACATCCTGCCGCACTACGGGCAGAACACGTTGGTGTCGGCGGTGTTGGTCGCCGAGCACACGCGCTTCAAGCACATCCTGGGCGAGGGCGACCTGGAGCTGCGAACCTGCAACCGCGTGTTGACCACGCTGCGGCAGGTGTTCAAGTACGCCGAAGAGAAAGGCTACTGCGAGCCTCAGCTCTTTCCGCGCAACTTCCGGGAGGACCCGCAGGAAGCCGCCGAACGGTGGCACCTGCTGGAGCCCGAGGACATCGGAACGCTGCTCGCCCACACCGACGACGAGTTGCGACCCGTGCTCGGCTACATCGCCAACACGGGCTTGCGCATCGGCACCGCACTTCAAACCGACGCGAGCTTCATCGACCTGCGCAAGCGCCTGGTCCACTACCCCGCCAGCGCGTTGAAGGGACGGCGCGCGCACACGGTCGAGCTGAACGACGCGGCCGCGGCCTTCCTCGCCGAAGCCCTTGAGGCCTCCCCAGGCAACCCCTTCCCCTTCAGCTATTGGTTCGTGGCACGCCGCTGGGTCGGCATCCGCGACGAGGCCGGCTTCCCCGGCGTGCGCATCCACGACCTGCGCCACAGCTTCGTGAGCAACCAGCTCGCCGCCGGCACGCCCATCCACGTCGTGCGCGACATGGCCGCCCACCGCTCGCTCACAGTCACCGCCCTCTACGCCCACCACACCGACGAGGCGCGCCGTGCAGCCGCCGAGCGCGTGCAAATCACCGTCGGCGAGAAGGCGCAGCGCGACGCCGCCACGGGTACGTTTGACACCAGGATTGACACCAAACGCAAAACGCCCGGCACGAAGCCAGGCGTTTCTTCAGCGAAACCGGTGGGTCATGAAGGATTCGAACCTTCGGCCAATGGATTAAGAATCCACTGCTCTACCAACTGAGCTAATGACCCGGATTCGGGCGTGGGTTGTACGCTAGCTCGCGCCGTTGTGCTAGCCCCTTTGTGCTCGGAGATGATGTGGGGTGGGGTGGCGCCCGGGGCAGGGCTATCCTGGTGGGTGAATCGCCCGGACTACGGCGCGGTCCAAGGCCCTATCAGGAGCTTGCCATGGGAACTTTCATTCGCTGTCTTACCCACCCCGTTTACGGGGTTTCGCTGGCCGCCGGCTGCGTCGCCGCCGTGATTTTTGCCAGCCCCCCCGCCGCCCAGGCCGGGATCGGGGCCTGCGGCAATATCCATGTGGAGGCCGAGGCGATGTGCGAGCTGGTCCCACCCGGCCTGGAGTGCGAGGGACAGTGTACGCCGCTGTCGGTGCGCGCCGCTTGCTCGGCCCAGCTGGCCGTGGAGTGCCAGGCCTCCTGTACCGATCTGCCCAGCGTGGAGTGCTCGGGCTCGTGCCAGGCCGAATGCACCGCCAGTTGCACCGATCTGGAACCCGGCACCTTCGATTGTCAGGGCAGCTGCCAGGCCCAGTGCTCCGGCGATTGCGAGGCCCGCTGCGGGACCACCGACGATGGCGGCGAGTGCATGGCCCGCTGCGAGGGCAGCTGCAGCGCCAGCTGCGATGGGCACTGCGATGTGGAGCTGCCCAAGGCCGATTGCGATGCCGGCTGCGAGGCCAGCTGCGAGGGCTCCTGCGAGGCCGATGCCAACTTCGATTGCCAGGCGAGCTGTCAGTCGGACTCCTATGCCAATTGCGAGGCCGATGTGCAGGGCGGCTGCGACATCGCCTGCGAGGGCCAGGAGGGTGCCCTTTTCTGCGATGGCCAGTACGTCGACCACGGCGATAATCTGGACATGTGCATCAGTGCCCTGCGCGCCGCCGTCGATGTGGAGGTGACCGGCAGCGCCATGGGCGAGAGCAGCTGCGACAATGGCGCCTGCATGGCCACCGGCAGCGCCGAGGGCAAGATCACCAGCGATTGCAGCGTGGCCGGCCGCCCCGGAGCCCCTTTTGGGGGTAATTCCCGGGCTCCCGCATCGTTGCTGTACGGTTTTGTTGCAGTGCTCCTCTGGCGCAAAAAGCGCTGTAATTTCTAGCAGTTGGACTTCTGGTGGACAGTGTGGGGACAGCTCCTGTGGGGGAAACCACAGAAAAACCACATCTGGTGACATGGATTTCGACTACTGGGATCACCTACGATGCCCTCGGTCCTTGGGTTGGACCGAGGGTGTGTGAATGGATCGGATTTCCACCGTTGATGCTTCCGAGGTCGCTGATGGGTTCCTGCTGGAGGCCGGCAACGACCGCATGAGCGTGCGCGTGCTGGCGCCTGGCGTGGTGCGCGCCAGCGTCCGCGGCAACGCGGCGGCGGATTTCTTCGAGCCGACGGCGGCGCTGTTGGACCACTACCTGGCCGAAGGGCTTTCGGTGGCCATCTGCGTGGACACCGAACGCATGAACTCCTATGACACGCTCTTCCGGGAGCGCTGGAGCCACTGGCTGCAGCACAACCGCGAGAACATCAGCGGCATGCCCTTCCTGGTCCGCTCCGGCATCGTTCGCCTGGGCATCAACATGGTCAATTCGCTGACCGGGGGCTTGATCACGACCCACGCCGACCGCACGAGCTTCGAGGCCGCGGTGGCGGCCGAGGTCAGCCGCGAGCGCGACCGGCTGCAGGCCACGGCGGTCTGACCGGCTGGCGGCCCGGGGGCTGCATCGCACGGGGGCCTTGCCCACATCCGCCATCCTGTGTTTGATGGCGCACTCGAGGCGTCGCGCACGGACGACGCCCAAGCACGCGGAGCCGAGCGATGAAAGAGCTGATCTACCCCCGCCACCTGCTGGAGCGCGCCTCCTGGTATTCCGACAAGGTCGGTTTCATCGACGGCGAGTACCGCGCGACCTACAGCCAGCACGTCGACCGACTCGCACGGCTGTGCGCGGCCATGCGCGACGAGCTGGGCATCCAAAAGCACGACCGCTTTGCGCTGATGGCCCTCAACGGCCATTGCTTCCTCGAGCTGTACCACGCGGCGTTTTTCGGCGCCGGTATCATCAATCCGCTCAATCTGCGGCTGGCGCCCAAGGAGGTCGAGTACATCCTGAAGGACTCGGAGACCAAGGTCTGCTTTGTCGACGCCTTCTTCGCAGGTATGGTGGCCGAGCTCAAAGAAGCCACGGGCATCGAGAAGATCGTGCTGATCGGCGACGGCGATGTGCCCCATGACGTGAAGTACGAAGACCTGATCGCCTCCGCCACGCCGCGCTTTCCCGAGGAGCCCGAAGAAGAAGACCCCGCCGTGCTGATGTACACCGGCGGCACCACCGGCCTGCCCAAGGGCGTCCTGGTCGACCACCGGGCCGAGATGCTGAACTTCTTCCACGCCCTGGCCGCGTTCCACCTGGACGAGCACATCGTCTATCTGCACCAGACGCCCATGTTCCACGCCGCCTCCATGGTGGGCGTGCTGGGCGCACCCATGGGCGGCACCTCGGTGTTCATCCCCGCGTTCAATCCGGCCCAGGTGCTCGACGCCATCGAGACCCACAAGGTCAACCTGACGGTGATGGTGCCGATCATGGTGCAGCTGATGATGATGGCGCCCGAATTCAAGCCCGAGCGCCTGGCCTCGCTGGAGCGCTTGACCTACGGCGCTTCGCCAATGCCCAAGGCGGTGCTCGAGCAGCTCATCGAGACCTTCCCGAAGCTCGATCTCTACCAGGGCTACGGCATGACCGAGGGCTCGGCGGTGTTGACGATGCTTTCGCCCGAAGACCACCGCAAGGGCGGCAAGCTGCTCTCGTCGGCCGGGCGCGCGCTGCCGGGTGTGCGCCTGAGCATCCAGGACGACGACGGCAACATCCTGCCCCAGGGCGAGACCGGCGAGGTCTGCGCCCGCGGCGGCAACTTCATGCAGGAGTACTGGAAGAAGCCCGAGGCCACCGCCGAGGCCTTCCGCGGCGGCTGGTACCACAGCGGCGACGCCGGCTACATCGACGAAAACGGCTATCTCTTCCTGGTCGATCGCGTCAAAGACATGATCGTAACCGGCGGTGAAAATGTGTACTCGGTGGAGGTGGAAAACGCCATCGCCTCACATCCGGCGGTAGCCCAGGTGGCCGTCATCGGCATCCCCGACGACAGCTGGGGCGAGGCCGTACACGCCATCGTGGTGCCCCATGCCGGCGCCGAGGTCGGCGCCGAAGACGTGATCGCCCACGCCCGCGCCTCCATCGCCGGCTACAAGGTGCCCAAGTCGGTGGAGTTCCGCAGCGAGCCGATGCCGCTGTCGGGCGCCCTGAAGGTGCTCAAGCGCGAGCTGCGCGCGCCCTATTGGGAAGGCAAGGACCGGGGCGT
Organism: Myxococcales bacterium; assembly: GCA_029880325.1. Lineage (GTDB taxonomy): Bacteria > Myxococcota_A > Polyangia > Polyangiales > JAFGIB01 > JAOUOP01. Next base: position 31,623 of record JAOUOP010000064.1, read on the forward strand.
CAACTGAGACGACCGGCCCCCCCGAAGCCGCAACGGCCGACTGGGCCCGCTGGCGATCGCCGGAAGGCTGACGAGCCGCCTGCGGATACGTCAAAACCTTGACGATCGACGGCCTCGGGGGCTCCCGGCCGTAGCCTTATTTAGGGACATACGGATGCGACCGCCTTGGCACGCGACCTGCACACCTGGCAGGCAAGAGCGTTTCAGGATCACGTCGCCTTGCCCACCAACCCACCACGTCGCCGTTTCGACTCACTACGGCCGACCTTCCCGGAAATGCCCGAAGCGCGGCAGGGAAGTTCTGGCGGGGCCCGGGATGGAATCCACGGGGGCGATCTCTACGCCGCCCTCGGCCTGACTCCGCAAGCGGGAGAGGCAGCCATTCGCGGCGCCTTCGTGCGGCTGGCAAAACAGGGGGCAGGTGCCGAGGGACCGCTGCCGCCGCAACCGCGAGAGCGGGCCGAAGTCACCCGACGCTTCTTCGAGCGCATCTTCCAGGCCTACCGCGTGCTCGGCGACCCCCACCGGCGCGCCGCCTACGACGCAAGACGCGCGCGGCTGCTGCCGCGCGATGGTGCCGAGCGAGCGGCCGCGCACGGCACCGCGCCGGCGGTCCCAGGATCCGACGGACTCCAGCGCCCCAGCGAGCGGCCGCGACGACTGTCGCCGGGGCCGCTCGCTGGGGCGCTGGAGCCCGAGTCAGCGCGCTCCACCCGAAGCGAACGCCCTGAAGCGGAAGCGCGAAGGGCCAACGGCGCTCGGCTGCGGCTCGGCATGGCCCCCACGATGCCCTCGATTCCCCCGCCGATGCGAGTTGCGCAGGAGGCATCGTCGGCGCGGTGGGGCGAGCTGCAGGCAACGACGACAGCGCTGGTCGGCGACCCGACGACACTCCCTGCGGGCAGAAGCAGGCTTGGAAATCTGGCTGTGGGGCAGGACCTCACGCTGGAGCGGGCGGTTCAGGCCGAGACGCCCGCAACGTCGGAAAATCCTCGCCGCAAGGGCCTGGGCAGCCGGGCACGGCGCCTGGCCGGCAGCTTGCGGGCGCCAGTGGTCGACGAACTGCGGCAGGCGGCGCCCTCACACGCGCCGGCAGCCAAACGACGCGCCGAGGCACTGCTGGCGACGCTTGGGCGCGGACGCAAACGCGTGGCCCCCGGGTCGCTGGCCGAACGATGCCTGGATGCGGCCGACGAGGCCTTGCTGCGCGGAGCGCTCGCAGAAGCGGCACACCTGCTGGAGCTGGTGCCGCTGCTGCGTTCACCGTTGGATGGCTGGCAGGATCGTCACCGACAGTTGAGCGATCGCCTGGCGCAGCATCCGGCGGCCGGTCGCTACTGAAGGCTCAGCGTACCCGCTCACCGCCGGCGCCAAGCAGGGCGCGCAGCTGGGCCTCGATGCTGCGGTGGCTGGCGTGCTGGGCCAGGTCCTGCTTTTCCTTGGGGTCCTGGCGATGCTCGAAGAGCTGGCGGCGCCCGCGGGGGCCGTCGACAAGGGTGAAGCCTTCGCTGCGCACGCTGCGCGTGAGGTGGGCCGGCTGCGCGCTTGCAAAGTGGGCGCAGTAGCTGGGGCGTTCGGGGGCGCTGGGGTCTTCGGCGGTGGCCAACAGGCTCTGGCCGTCGAGGGGGGTGTCGGACTTCAGTCCGAGCAGGTCCAGGAGCGTCGGAGCGATGTCGATCAGCGACACCTGACGCTCGATGCGCCGGGCCTCGAAGCCGGGCACGCGCACGAGCAGCGGCACGTGCACGCTTTCGACGTAGCAGGTGCGGTCGTGGAAGAAACCACCGTGCTCCTGGAACTCCTCGCCGTGGTCGGAGGTGACGACGACGATGGTGTCATGCCAGAGACCGGGCTTGCTGCGCAGGTAGTCGAGCAAGAAGCCCAGGTGGTGATCGACGTAGCGGATCTCGTTGTTGTAGCGGGCCCAGGCGCCCTTGCCGCCGGCTGCCAGGCCGCGCTCTTTGTGATCTTCGTAGGGGGCGTGGGGATCCTCGTAGTAGACCTTCAGGAAGAAGCGGCGGCCGGCTTTCTTGGAGGCGGCGGGGCGGGGCCTTTTGCCCTGGGCGCGCTCGAGAAACTCGATGGCGCGCGTGGTGCTGCTGGGGGCGCTGCCGCGGCGGGCGATGCGGTAGTCCTGACCCATCCAGATGGCTCCGGCGCCGTGGAAGTCGGCGACCATGCCGCCCATCTTGCGCTTGACCCAATTGTTGGTGACCACGTGGGTCAGGTAGCCGTGCTGGCGCAGGCGGCGGGTGAGGCTGGGGCCGTCGCTGTGGGCCTGGGGCACGCCGAGCTTGAAGGTCCAGCGCAGGTGCAGGGGGCTCAGGCCCGACAGCAGGCTGGGCAGGGAAATGGCGGTGGAGGGCGCTTGACTGTAGGCGCGGCTGAAGGCGAGTGCCTCGTCGGCGAAGCGGTCGAGGGCCGGGGTGAGGTGTTGCTTCTTGTGGCGTGCGCCGAGGCGGTCGGCGCGGAAGGCGTCGACGATGATGAGAACCAGATTGTAGTCGCGCACCTTGGAGGCTTCGGGGCGGTGGCGGCGCGGGGCGGCGGGCCTGGTGTTGCGGCTGCGGGCGCGATCGCGGCCGTCGCAGTCCTCGTCGATGCCGTTTTCGGGGAGGTCGCTGGCGGCGGGATGGCGCGTGGCATCGAAGGGAGCGCAGTCACGGCCGCCGAAGAGGGCGCCGTGACCGTCGCCGTCGACATCGGTGAGGCGCTCGAGCGTGGAGGCCAGCCGTACCGGCAGGAAGGTACCGGTCAGGCAGGCGCGGCCGCTGGGGCCGCCGCTGAGCAGGAAGCCGGCGCCGAGGGTGGCAGCGAATAGGGTGGGGGGCAGCAGGTAGAGCAACAGGCGGGCGCGGCGCGTCGTGGTCTGTGGCGGCGGCGGTGGCAGCAGCGACAGCAGGCCGAAGAGCAGGATCAGCAGCGACAACTCGAGCGGCTGAATCAGAGCGCCGAGCATCGGACCGTGGCGAAGCAGCAACCAAAGCAACGCTGCGGTCACCACCAGTAGCGGGGGCGCCCAGGCTGAGCTGGGGCGGGTGGCCGCGGGCCAGCGGCGCAGGGCGGGGGCGAGTCCATGGGCCAGCGGCGGGGTCAGCAGGCCGAGCAGCAAAGGAGACATCAGGCCCGCGATCAGTAGCGCCAGGGCGATGAACGCGACCACGAGCTCGGAGTCCTGCAGGGACATGAGACGGTCGGCAAAAACGCGGCCGATGAGACCCAGGGTCAGCAGCCAACCGGCGGCCAGCAGCCCCAGGGCCGGCCAGCGGGGGGCGGGACTCGGCAGTTGCGACCCCAGAAGGCGCAGGGCCACGCGCTCCAGGGGGCCCAGCAACAGGCCGACGAGCACGCCGGCCAGGGCGGTGAAGAGCGCTGCCAGCAGGACCGAGAGCGCAGCGCCGCCGCCGGAGGCCTGGCCGGTGGTGGCGGCGGCAAGCCCTTCGGCGGCCCCCAGGACCACGCCGGCCAGGACACCGCGCAGGGCGTCGCGACCCCAGGGCGGAACAGCCGAGCTAGCCCGCATCGTGCAGCGGCTCCATCGTGCGGCCGAAGACAGCCACAGCCGGCGACGGATGGCAATGCGGAGCGTGAGCGGCGCCCGGGGCGAGACGCGGGCAAGGCGAAAAGCACCGCTGAAAAACGTCCTGGCAGCTTTTCGGACCGGCTGTTCGGACCGCGAAAACGCACCGCCGAAAACGTCCTGGCAGCTTTTCGGACCGCGAAAACGCACCGCCGAAAACGTCCTGGCAGCTTTTCGCGGCGAGCCCCGAGCCCTGGAGCCCGCCCCCCCGAAGCCCGCCGACAGCCCTCAAGCCAGCGGCGCCTCGCAGCGATCGCGCAGGTCGCAGCGAGCGCAGGGCCGCCCTCGCCACAGGTGCTCGTAGAGCGCCTGGACCTCGTCCAGCATCACCTCGTCGCGCGTGACGATGCCCAGCTCGAAGTTGCGCCGGTCGCCCCCCTTGGCCCCGAGCCCCGCCCCGGTCCAGTTGGCGCTGCCCAAATACAAAAGCTCCCCGTCGACGATCACCGTCTTCAGGTGCACCCGCGGGCACATGCGCAGCTCGAGCCCCCCTTCGATCAACGCCCGCTGGCGGTCGAAGTGTTCCCGAAAGGCCCGCGACGGGAAGCCGGCGTGCAAAATCCGCAGCTCGACCCCACGCCGGCTCAGCCGCTCGAAGACCTCCAGCACCGAACGAAAGCCCCGCCGCCGCCCCAGGGCGAGCTCCCGATCCTCGACCATCAGCTCCTTGAGGTTGGCCGTCGCGATCCACACGCTGCGCTGGGCACCCAGCAACGCCGTGACCACGCGCTCGTAGTGCCCCCGGCCACTGACCAGCTCCAGCGATCCGGGCTCGACGCTGCGCACGAAGTCCACCGCGCGAGTCTAGTTGCGCCGCCACCCCGGCAGCCAACTTCCGGCAAGCAGACGCCCTGCCCCCACACGGCCCCCACACACGCCCCCCCCCACGCTCGGTTTGACACCGCCCCAACCCCCGCGCGACAACGCCGCCCAGCCGGAGAGTCGCCGTTGCGCCGCGAGCACCGCCCCCACTACCTGCGCCTCGCCCGCGCCACCCTCGAGGCCCGCTACGCCCGCCACTTCCTCGAACCCCACTTCGACGCCGTCGGCGAAGGCACCGCCTTCGGCAACCCCTGGCACATCTCCGCCCATGGCCCCCACATCGAGCTCGGCCGCTACGTCAAAATCGACGCCAGCACCGAGCGCCCCGTGCGCCTGGTCTGCTGGCCCATCGAGCCCACCGCCACCGGCATCAAAATCGGCGACTTCGCCATGATCAACCCGGGCGCCCGCTTCCACTGCGGCGACCGCATCGAGCTGGGCAAAAACGCCCTGCTCGCCCCCGAGGTCACCCTCAGCGACTCCGACTGGCACGACCCCTACGACCGCGTCTACACCAACGGCGCCCACGCCCCCATCATCCTGCACGATAACGTCTGGGTCGGCGAAGGCGCCCGCATCTGCAAGGGCGTGACCATCGGCGAAAACAGCATCATCGGAGCAGGCTCGGTCGTCACCCACGACATCGACGACGACGCCATCGCCGCCGGCAATCCAGCCCGCGTCATCCGCCGCCTCGACGCCGACCGCGAGTTCATCTCCCGCGATCACGTCTACGCCCACCCCGAGGCCTTCTTCGGCGAGCTCAAGCGCATCGAGGACACGATGCTCTCGCACAACACAACTCTCGGTTACCTACGCCACCTGCTCTTCCCCAAACGCACCGACTAAGCCCATGCCCGGCCCAAGCACCCCCGACGCGCGCATCTGGCGCGCCTGCCAACGCCTCAACCGCGAGCTAGAAGCCCTACGCTTCGCCGACCCGGTCACCCACGTCTATAACCCCCTGCGCTACGCCCAAAAGCCCCACCGCCAATACCTCCGCCGCTACGCCCAGAGCCCCAAGCGCGTGCTCTACCTGGGCATGAACCCGGGCCCCTACGGCATGGCCCAAACCGGTGTGCCCTTCGGCGAAATCGCCCACGTGCGCGACTGGCTCGGCATCGAAGCCCCGGTCGAGCGCCCCGACCCCGAGCACCCCAAGCGCCCCATCCAGGGCTTTGCCTGCCCCAAGAGCGAAGTCAGCGGCGCCCGCCTCTGGGGGGCCCTCAAGGCCCGCCACCGCACGCCCGAGCACTTCTTCCGTGAGCACTTCATCGCCAACTACTGCCCCCTGATCTTCATGGAAGAGAGCGGCAAAAACCGCACCCCCGACAAGCTCCCGGCCGCCGAACGCGATCCCCTCTTCGAAGCCTGCGACAGCCACCTGCGCGCCTTGGTGAACGCCCTCGAACCCAGCTGGGTCATCGGCGTCGGCAAGTTCGCCGAAGCCCGCGCCCGCGCCGCCCTAAAGGACCACGCGCGCGCCGCCGACATCTCCATCGCCACCGTCCTGCACCCCTCCCCCGCAAGCCCCCTGGCCAACCGCGGCTGGGCCGAGCAAGCCGAACGCCAACTGCAAGCCCTCGGCCTCTCGCTCTAACGCACGCACTTCCAAAGCCCCCACCGCTCTGGTAGCCAGCCCCCGTGCAACGCCTGCTGTCGCTCGCCGCCCCGCTCGACCGCCTCAGCGCCGCCACCGGCCGCGCCGTCTCCTGGCTGTCTTTGCTGATGGTGCTGCTCGGCGCCTTCAACGCCCTGGCCCGCTACCTCGGCCGCTTCGCCTCCCTCGACCTCAGCAGCAACGCCTACATCGAGCTGCAGTGGTACCTCTTCAGCGCCCTCTTTCTCCTCGGCGCCGCCGACACCCTGCGAAAGGACGGCCACGTCCGCGTCGACGTCTTCTACGGCCGCCTGCCCCCGCGCGGCCGCGCCGCCATCGATCTGGCCGGCACCCTGCTCCTGCTCATCCCCTTCTGCGTCCTGGTCATCTACATGTCCTGGCCGGCCGTGCTCAGCTCCTGGCAGCTCGCCGAACAGTCCCCCGACCCCGGCGGCCTCCCGCGCTACCCCATCAAGACCCTCATCCCCCTCTGCTTCGCGCTGCTAATCCTCCAGGCCCTCTCCGAAGCCCTCAAAGCCCTCTCCCGCATCATCAACCCAGAGTCCCCAGAGCCCCAGGAGCCCCCCCATGGAAGGTGAGCTCCTGGGCCCGCTGATGTTCGCGGCGGCCTTCGCCCTCATCTTCGCCGGCTACCCCGTCGCCTTCTCCCTCGGCGGCACGGCCCTCATCTTCGCCGCCATCGGCGTAGCCCAGGGTTACTTCGAGTGGAGCCTCCTGCACGCCATGCCCGAGCGCATCTTCGGCGTGATGAGCAACTACGTGCTCTTGGCCGTGCCCTTCTTCATCTTCATGGGCACCATGCTCGAGCGCTCCAAGCTCGCCGAAGACCTGCTCGAGACCATCGGCCTGCTCTTTGGCCGCATGCGCGGGGGCCTGGCCCTGGCCGTCGTCTTCGTCGGCGCCCTGCTGGCCGCCGCCACCGGCGTCGTCGGCGCCTCGGTCGTCGCCATGGGCCTGATTTCACTGCCCGTCATGCTCCGCAGCGGCTACTCCAAGGCCCTGGCCACCGGCGTCATCGCCGCTTCGGGCACCCTCGGCCAGATCATCCCGCCCTCGGTCGTGCTCGTGGTCCTGGCCGACCAGCTCGGCATCTCCGTCGGCGACCTCTTCATCGGGTCGCTGCTTCCAGGCCTGCTACTCGCCGGCCTCTACATGCTCTACGTGCTGCTGATCGCCCTCATCAAGCCCGAAGCAGCCCCCGCCCTCACGCCCTCCACAAGCGCCACCGCCAAAACCACCTCCCTCCCGCGCCGCGTGGCCCTGGTCATGCTGCCGCCCCTGGTGCTGATCCTGCTGGTCCTCGGCAGCATCTTCGCCGGCGTCGCCACCCCCACCGAAGCCGGCGCCCTGGGCGCCGTCGGCGCCATCGTGCTCGCCCGCCTCAGCGGCCGCCTCACCGTAAGCGCCCTGCGCGAAACCTCCGAGAGCACCACGCGCCTGACCGCCATGGTGCTGATGCTGCTGCTCGGCTCCACCGCCTTCGCCCTGGTCTTCCGCGGCCTCTACGGCGACATCTGGATCGAAGAGCTGCTCACCGGCCTGCCCGGCGGCAAGGCCGGCTTCCTGCTCGTCGCCAACCTCTCCATCTTCATCCTCGGCTTCTTCCTCGACTTCTTCGAAATCGCCTTCATCCTGCTGCCGCTGCTGCTGCCCGCAGCGCGCCTGCTCGGCATCGACTTGGTCTGGTTCGGCGTCATGATCGGCATGAACCTCCAGACCTCCTTCCTCACCCCCCCCTTCGGCTTCGCCCTCTTCTACCTGCGCGGCGTCGCCCCCGAAGAAGTCCGCACCGCCGACATCTACCGCGGCGCCCTGCCCTTCATCGCCATCCAGCTGCTGGGCCTCTTGCTACTCATCGCCTTCCCCGAGCTGGTCAGCACCCTATTGACCGAGTAGCTCCTGAAGCCGGGCCTCATCGATCACCTCGGTGCAGAGCTTCTCCGCCTTGGTGCGCTTCGAAGCCCCCACCTTCGCCCCGGCCACCAAATACCGCGTCCCCTTCTTGACGCTCTTGTGCACCTCCCCGCCGGCAGCCTCGATGTCGGCATGAATTTCATCCCGCGGCTTCGACAGCACCCCGGTCACGCAAAACGAAAGCCCCTCGAGCGCCCCGCCTTCGACCACCTTCGCCAGCGGCTGCTCGGCCTTCACCCCCAGCTCGAGCAACTTCTGCGCCACCGCCCGCTGCTCCGGATCGGCGAAAAACGCCGCCACACTCGCCGCCATCTTCGGCCCGATCCCATGCAGCTCCGAGAGCTCTTCCTCGAGCGCCTCACTCGAGCGCTCGAGCAGCGCCGCAAGCGTCCCATAACGCCGCGCGATCAAGCCCGCAGCCACCGCCCCCACATGGGCAATGCCGAGCCCCGTCAAAAGCTGCGCAAGCGTCCGCCCCTCCCGCGCCCGCTCGATCGCCTCGATCACCCGGTCGACGCTCTTGTCGGCCATGCGCTCGAGCCCGAGCAACGCCTCCCGCTTCCCGGGCAACGCAAAAATATCGCCCACATCCATCAATAACCCCCGGTCAACCAGCTGCTCCACCAGCGCCTTGCCCAGGCGGTCGACATCCATCGCCCCCCGCCGCGTAAAGTAAAAGATGCCCGCCTTCACCCGCCCCGGACAGCGCCCGTTCACGCAGCGAAGCGCCGCCTCATCCTCGGCCCGCACAACCCCCGACCCGCACACAGGGCACTCCCGGGGCGGCTCCCAGGCCCGGGTCCCCTCCGGCCGCAGCTCGAGTTCCACCCCCACCACCTGCGGAATGATCTCCCCGGCCTTCTCGATCAGCACCGTATCGCCGACCCGCACATCCTTGTCGGCCACGTAGTCGATGTTGTGCAGGGACGCCCGCGACACCGTCGTCCCGCTCAGCGCCACCGGCTCCAGGTTTGCTACCGGCGTCAGCGCCCCCGTGCGCCCCACATCCGCCTCGATGCCGAGCACCTTCGTCGCCGCCCGCTCCGCCTCGTACTTGTAGGCAATCGCCCAACGCGGAAAGCGCGACGTACTGCCGAGCCGATCCCGCTCGCCCAGCGCATCCACCTTCACCACCACGCCATCGGTCTCGTAGGGCAAGGTCTGCCGCAAATCCTCGAAGCCCTCGATGAAGTCCACCACCTCGCTGAGCCCCGCACAGCGCCGCTGCAGCCCATGGGTCGGCAAGCCCAACTCTGAAAGCGCCAAAAGCGCCGCATCATGACTGTCGTGGTAACGCTCCACCACATCGTAAAAGAAAATCCTCAGCCCCCGCTCCGCCGCCTGCCGCGAATCCAAAAGCCTTAGCGCCCCCGAAGCCGCATTGCGCGGATTGGCAAAGGGCTCCTCCTCGCGCTCAACCCGCAGCTTATTGATGCGCTCCAGGTCCCGCCGGTAGATCACCACCTCCCCGCGCAACGTAAGCGGCCGCTTGTCCGCAATCCCCAGCGGCAGCCCGCGAATCGTGCGCACATTCTCCGTCACATCCTCGCCCACGCGCCCATCGCCGCGCGTAACGCCGCGAAAAAGCCGCCCCTCCCGGTACAGCACCTCCAGGCTCGCCCCATCCAGCTTCGGCTCGGCCACATAGGTCACCGGCTCGCCCTCATCCTGCCCCAGCCCCTCGCGCACCCGCCGATCGAACTCCGACAGCTCGGCGGCGCTGTAGGTATTGTCCAGCGAAAACATCGGCACCTCATGGGCCGCCTTCTCGATGCCCTCCCGCGGCCGCTCCCCCACCCGCTGCGTCGGCGACAGCGCGCTCACCAACTCCGGATGCTCCGCCTCCAGCGCGCGCAACGCAGCGAACAGCCGGTCGTAATCCCGGTCGCTGATCTCCGGCCGGTCGAGCACGTAATAGAGGTGATCGTGATGGGTGATCTCGGCACACAGTTGCCGGTGACGTTCCGCAGCGCTTGCCATGACGACCCCGAATTATTCACGGATCGCCGTCCCTGCCCACCGCCCCGGCACGCCCGGCCCGCCCGCGCCGGAACTCGTGCCACGCGTCCATCCCGGCGGAATGCGACCACCTCGGCGCCGATCCATCCCCGCCAGCTGCGTTGCGAAGACTCGAAATACGGGAAGTATTCCATCGGATTCGCGCCTTGCTGACCGGGCGCCTCGACCCCGGTCCGGTCGCATTCCGCCGGGACGGACGCTAAGGTCCCCCCCCGCTTCCCGCGAGACCTCCAATCGTGCGTCGTACCCCCATCCAGGCCCTGCTCGGCCCTGCCCTCGTACTCTACCTGGTGGCCGACGCAGCAGCCGCCGCCGGCCAGCTCGACCCGGTCGGCGCCGTGCTCGCCCTGGGCGCCGCCAGCCTCGCCCTCGCCGGCTTCGGCTCCCCGCGCAGCCTCGACCGCCCCGACACCCGCCGCGTCGGCCAGCTCGCCCTCGTCAGCGCCATCGCCCTGGTGCGCGCCGTCGCCCCCACAGCCCTCACCCTCGCGGTCGACCTGGCCCACGCCCTGGCCACCGCCGCCGCCGCCACCCTGCTCCTGCAGCTCGCCCTCAAAAGCCCCGACAACTACGCGGCCCTCTTGCGCAAAAGCCCCCCGCGCCTGCTCGTGCCCGGGCTCGGCGCCGGCGCCGCCGCCCTCGGCGTCCTGGCCCACGCCCCCGCCGTCGTCGTCCTCGGCTACCCGCTACTCTTCGACCCCGCCCTCGCCCACGCCCCCATGCTCTGGCTCGGCCTGAGCCTGCTCATCAGCCTGGGCTTGCGCCTCTCCCGCCGCCGCATGGGCAGCAGCCCCGAAGCCCTCGCCTCCAACGCCTGGGCCGTGCTCGGAATGCTCCCGGCCCTCGCCCTGCTCGCCGGCGCCCTGCTCTGGCTGCTGACCACCCGCCCCCCGGCCGCCATCCCCGCCCTGCGCCTGGGCCTGCTCATCGCCGCCGCCGCCCTCATCTGGGGCCACCTGCGGCTGGTCGACCCCAGCCGCCGCCTCACCGTCGGCGCCGCCACCCGCAACGCCGTCGCCGCCAGCGCCACCCTGCTGCTCGTCGCCGCCGCCCTGTGGCGCCTGCACGGCCTGTGGCCCAGCGGCCGTGCCCCCCAGACCGCCCTCGTCGTCGCCATCCTCATCGCCGCCGCCGCCCTCTACCGCGGCGCCCGCGCGCTGAGCCGCCTCATCCTCTCCCCCTTCTCCGGCCGCCTGCTCAGCGCCCTCGACGAAGGCCACCGCGCCCTATCCGCCACCACCGACCTCGAACACCTGGGCGCCATCGTCCTGCGCACCGCGCGCGAAGCCTCGGGCGACAACGACTCCCAGCCCCGCCTCCATATCCCCGACCCCGCCCTAAGCCTGCGCATCGACGCCGCCGGCCAGGCCCACCTCAGCGAAGAACGCCTCCACCCGGTCATCGCCCAGGCCCTCGAAGCCGAGCGCGGAGAAATCCTGGTCGCCCCGTCGCTGCAGGGCGACCACGTGCGTTCGCCCGAAGAGCGCGCCTTGGCGTTGGCGCTGGCCGAAAGCGACCTGCTGTGCGTGCTGCCGCTGACGCTTGACGGTGAGTTTGAGGGGGCGTTGCTGTTGCCGCGCGGGCGCAGGCAGAGCGCGCTGACGTTGGAAGAGCTCGACGCCCTCCACGGCTATGCGCGCCACGTGGCCGGGTACTTGTCGGTGCTGACCCGGGAGCGGCGGGAGAGCCGCCGGGCGGGAGAGACGTTGTTTGCGATCCGCAGGAGCGAAGCCGAGCACCGCGAGACGCGGCGTGAGCTGGAGCGGCTGCGGGAGGATGCGCAGGCGCTGTTGGGTGGCGGGTCGATCGAGGCGCTGAAGCTGCCGACGTTGGCGTACAGCCCGACGATGCGGGTGATGCTGCAGAGGTTGGATGCGGAGGCGGAGCGGGGGACGCCGCTGATGTTGGTTGCGGAGAGGGGGAGCCCGGTGGCGCCGTTGGCGTTGCGGCTGCATCTGGCGGAGGAGCGGGATGCGGGTGGGAGCTTTGTGGTGGGCGAGTGTGCTGCGGTGGCGCGTGGGGAGGGGGAGCGGGCTTTGTTTGGGGTTGGCGGTGACGGTGGGGTTGCGGGCGGGGGTAGCGGTGAGGGTGCGGGTGCGGGTGGCGATGAAACTGCAAGTGACGGTGCCGGCAACAGCCACCGCGGGTGGGTGCCCATGGCGGCCACCGGGACGTTGCTGCTGAGCGACCTGCCGGCCCTCGACGCCGACGCCCAGGCTGCGCTGGCGAGGGAGATCGAAGCCAGCATCAAGGAAGGCCGGCCGCGGCCGCGCGTCGTGGCGAGTACGCGCAGGAGTCCCGATGAGTTGGTGAAGGATGGGAGCCTGGTGCCGGCGCTGCGGAAGGTGTTTCCAAGGGTGCTGCGGGTGCCGCCGCTTCGGGAACGGGCGGAGGATTTGCCGTCGCTGCTGTTGCTGGCGCTGGACCGGGCGAGCCGGGTGCTGGGGCGGCCGACGATTGGGATCGAGCCGGCGGCCCGGGAGAGGCTGCTGCGCTATGACTGGCCCGG
>JAOUOP010000011.1 GCA_029880325.1 Myxococcales bacterium
TGGTGATGCCCGGCGACAACGTGAAGATGACGGTGGAGCTGATCAGCCCCGTGGCTCTGGAGGAGCAGCAGCGCTTCGCCATCCGCGAAGGCGGCCGTACTGTCGGCGCCGGCGTCGTGACCAAGATTATCGAGTAGCCATGGCAGAGCGTGTGCGCGTGGTGCTCGCGTGTGACAGCTGCGGCGCGCGCAACTACCACACCACCAAGGCCAAAAGCCGTAGTTCCGAGAGATTGGCGTTGAAGAAGTTCTGTCCCACTTGCAATCGTCATACGATGCACAAGGAGTCGAAATAGGCCCCCGCGGCACCAGCGCAGGAGCCAGACGCACAGCAGTAGTGCCAAACGAAGGCCAGTAGCTCAGCTGGTAGAGCAGCGGATTCCAAATCCGCAGGTCGGGGGTTCGATCCCCTCCTGGCCTGCCAACCGAACGACAAAGTCATGGGCGAGCAGGAAACAAAAAACGAAGACATGGCGAGCGACGCCAAGCGGACCGATGCCAAGCGGACCGATGCCACGCTGATCGACGCGAAGGCTAGGAAGCTTGGGCTGATCCGCTGGGTGCAAGTTGCCTACATGGTCTTTGCTCTCTTCTCGCTGTGGCTCTTCGACAAGGTTGCCACCATCGCGTGGGGCATGTTCGCCGAACCGGACTCCAACGTCGTGACGTTGGGTGCCGCGGTGGTGGCAGCAGCGCTGACGCTCCACCTCTACCGCCACGAGAAGATCAATCGGCTTACCCATGACGTGGTTGGCGAACTTTCCAAGGTCACCTGGCCTTCGCGCGACGAGACCACCAATTCGACGGTCGTCGTGATCATCACCTCGATTATCGCGGCCCTCATCCTCGGCGGCTTCGACGCCGTGTGGTCCGCCATTACGGACCTCATTTACAAGGTGTGAGCGACGTGTCGGACGAGATCAACAGCAACGGAAGCCAGGCCGGCGATCCGGCCCAGGACGCCGCGCAATCGGACATGGATGTGTCCCCTGAAGGTTCGGCGCCGAATACCGCGACCATGAAGTGGTTTGTGGTGCAGGTCTACTCCGGCTACGAGCAGAAAGTGAAGCTTTCGCTGCTCGAGCGCATCCGGCAGGCCGAGGCGGAGTCGAGCTTTGGCGAGATCCTGATCCCCACCGAGACGGTCCAGGACCCGACCAAGGGCAAGCGCGTCTCGTCCAAGACTTTCTACCCCGGCTACATCTTCGTACAGATGGAGCTGAGCGATGAAGCCTGGCACATCGTGCGCGAGACCCCCAAGGTCACCGGCTTCGTCGGTGGCCGCCACCCGCAGCCGGTGCCGTCGCCCGAGATCCAGTCGGTGGTGCAGCAGGTGGAGGAGGGCGCCGCCAAGCCTCGTCCACGGGTGTTTTTCGCCCAGGGCGACCACGTGCGCGTCAACGACGGCGCGTTTGCAAACTTCACCGGAACGATCCAGGAGGTCATTCCGGCCAAGCAGAAGGTTCGGGTTTTGGTGTCGATCTTCGGTCGCGCCACCCCGGTTGAACTCGACTTCTCGCAGGTCGAGAAGACGGCCTGAGGACGGACCCAGGACGCAGAGCGTCGGCCGTCGACGTATTGGTGAGCTGAAATGGCGAAAAAGGTCATCGGAGAGATCAAGCTGCAACTGCCGGCCGGCCAGGCCAATCCGGCGCCCCCCGTGGGCCCGGCCCTAGGCCAGCACGGCGTCAACATCATGGCCTTCTGCAAGGACTTCAACGCCCGCACCCAGGCGCAGGCGGGGATGATCATCCCGGTGGTGATCTCGGTCTACCAGGACCGGTCCTTCAGCTTCGTGATGAAGACGCCGCCAGCGGCGGTGCTGATCAAGAAGGAACTGGGTCTCAAGATCGGCGGCAAGCCCGGCAGCGGCTCGCCGCGTCCCCACAAGGACAAGATCGGTCAGATCACGCAGGAGCAGATCCGTAAGATCGCTGAGACCAAAATCCAGGATACCAACGCCGCCAGCCTGGAAGCGTGTATGCGATCCATCGAGGGCACCGCCCGCTCGATGGGCGTCGAGATCGTTGACTGAAACCGCAGTCGCGACAAGCGGTGGGAGGTCGCCTGGGGCGGCCGTCTGAACCACCAGGAGGAATCGTGGACAAGGGAAGAAAGAGAAAAAACGCCGAAAAGGTCGAGCGCGACCGGCGTTACACGCTTGAAGAGGCGTGCGCGTTGTTGGCTGAGGCCAGCTTCGCCCGCTTCGAAGAGAGCGTGGACGTCGCGGTTCGACTCGGCGTCAACCCGCGCCATGCCGACCAAATGGTCCGCGGCGCCCTGGTGCTGCCCCACGGCACCGGCAAGACCAAGCGCGTGCTGGTCTTCGCCAAGGGTGAGCGCGCCCAGCAGGCCGAGGAGGCCGGGGCCGACGTGGTCGGTTCCGACGATTTGGTCAAAAAGGTCCAGGACGGCTTCCTCGACTTCGACACCGTCGTGGCCACTCCGGACATGATGGGTCAGGTCGGTCGACTCGGTCGTATCCTCGGTCCCCGCGGCCTGATGCCCAATCCGAAGGTGGGCACGGTGACCATGGAGGTCGAAAAGGCGGTACGCGAGGCCAAGGCCGGCAAGATCGAGTTCCGCGTGGAGCGGGCCGGCATCATTCACGCACCGGTGGGCAAGAAGAGCTTTGCGGCCGACAAGATCGCCGAGAACGTTCGTGCCCTGCTCGAGGCTTTGCTCAAGGCCAAGCCGGCCACTGCCAAGGGCACCTACGTGCGTAGCGTCACACTGAGCACCACCATGGGGCCGGGCATCAAGGTCGACCCCTCGACGATTTCGGCGGAGGCCTGAGATGCCCGCGACACGAGAAAGCAAGCAGCAAGAAGTCGAGGCCCTGCGCGAGCGTTTCGAGCGCGCGACGGCCGCTGTGCTGGTCGGCTTCAACGGCCTGAACGTCAAGCGCGCGAGCGACTTGCGCAACGAGTTCCGCAAGATCGGCGTCGACTACAAGGTCGCCAAAAACACGCTGATCAAGCTGGCCATCGCCGGCTCTCCCCTGGAGACCGAAGAACTCACCTCCCAGTTGGTGGGTGAGACTGCGATCGCCTGGAGCTACGAGGACCCGTCGGCCGCGGCCAAGGTCATCAAGGCCTTCCGCAAGGACGACGTGAACGCCGCGGCCCTGACGGTCAAGTGTGGTGTCCTGGAAAACCAGGTGATGGAAGGTTCCCGCGTCGAGACCGAGCTGGCCTCGATGCCGGGCAAGGACGAGGTCCGCGCCATGCTGCTTGCGCAGCTGATGGCGCCGATGCAGCAGCTCGTGCGGCAGCTGTCGGCGCCGGCCCAGAACCTCGCCTACGCGCTCGACGCGCGCCAACGTCAGCTCGAAGAAAATCAATAACCCCAAAGATAAAACTTTGCCGTTCGCCAATCGTGGAGGCAGCGGCCAGGATGATGGAGACAGTTCGATGGCAAACATGACGCAGGAACAGATGGTCGAGGAGCTCAGCTCGTGGACCGTCGCCGAGGTTGCGGGTCTGGTGAAGTCCCTGGAAGACAAGTGGGGCGTATCGGCCGCGCCGGTGGCAGCCGCCATCGCCGCTGGACCGGCCGCCGAGGCCGCGCCCGTCGAGGAGCAGACCGAGTTCACGGTCGAGCTGACCTCGGCCGGTGACAAAAAGATCCAGGTGATCAAGGTGGTTCGCGAGATCACCAGCCTGGGTCTTGCCGACGCCAAGAAGCTCGTCGAAGACGCGCCCAAGGCGGTCAAGGAAGGCGTCTCGAAGGAAGAGGCCGAAGACATCAAGAAGAAGATCGAAGACGCCGGCGGCCAGGTCGCGCTCAAGTAGTGTCGCTTCGGCCGACAGCGCTAGCTCGTATGCGCGCGCCCCTTCCGGGGACGCGGCGAGGGACGGTTGCGTCCTTCGCCGCGTCGGCCGTGGACCGCTGCGCGCCCGAACACCCATCGTTTCCGGACCGGCGGCCGGCTGGGAACCGGCGGCGTCCTTTTGCATCGACCTTCAGGCCCATTGAGTGAGCAGGAGCCACAGCATGGCGGCGGCAATTCAGACCAATTTTCGGGTGCGACAGAGCTTCGGCAAGATCGATCGGATCATCGATCTTCCGAACTTGATCGACATCCAGATGAAATCCTACGAGAAGTTTCTCCAGGCCAACGTCGACCCGGCGGAGCGGGGAGAACAGGGCCTGCAGGGGGTCTTCCGTAGCGTTTTCCCGATCCGCGACTTCAATGGGACCAGCGAACTCGTCTTCGTCGGCTACACCCTCGAGCGTCCGAAGTACGACGTCGACGAGTGTCGCCAGCGGGGCATGACGTTCGCCGCGCCGATCAAGGTCACCATCCAGCTGATCATCTACGACAACAGTGGTGATGGTGGCGATCGGCTGGTGCGCGACATCAAGGAGCAGGAGGTCTACTTCGGCGAGATCCCGCTGATGACCGAAAACGGTACCTTCATCATCAACGGTACCGAGCGCGTCGTCGTCAGCCAGTTGCACCGAAGCCCCGGCGTCTTCTTCGATCACGACCGCGGCAAGACCCACTCCTCGGGCAAGCTGCTCTACCAGGCCCGCGTGATCCCCTACCGCGGCTCCTGGCTCGACTTCGAGTTCGACCCGAAGGACCTGATCCACGTTCGCATCGACCGCCGCCGCAAGATGCCGGCGACGGTTTTGCTCAAGGCCCTGGGCTACACAGCTCAGGAGCTTTTGCAGATCTTTTACGACACCGAGACGATCTACTTCGAGAGCGGCGACAAATACACGAAGTCCATCGAGTACGATCTTCTGCCCGGCCAGCGGTCCACCCGCGACATCAAGGTCGGTAGCGACCTGGTCGTTCGCAAGAACCGTAAGTTCACCCGCGCCGCCATTCGCAAGCTGCGTGACGCCGAACTCGATCGCCTGCCCATCGACCCGGCCGAGATCGCGGGCAAGTTCAGCGCCGTCGACGTGGTCGACGAGGAGACCGGTGAGGTCCTGCTCGCGGTCAACGAGGAACTCACCGCCGAAAAGCTCGAAACGCTGCGCGAAGCCAACATCGAAGAGATCAAGGTGCTCTTCATCGACGGCCTCAATGTCGGCAGCTACCTGCGCGACACGCTGGTGGCCGACAAGATCAGCACCGAGGACGACGCCATCCTCGAGATCTACCGGCGCCTGCGCCCCGGCGATCCGCCCACGTTGGACACCGCGCGCACGCTCTTCAACAACCTCTTCTTCAATCCCGAGCGCTACGACCTGTCGCGGGTTGGCCGCTTGAAGCTGAACTACAAGTTCTACAAGGACGACGCCGACAAGGTTCCGCTCGAAGTCCAGGTGCTGACCAAGCAGGACATCATCGAGACCGTCCGGCACCTGATCCACCTGAAGAACACCCGCGGCACCGTCGACGACATCGACCACCTCGGCAACCGCCGTGTGCGCGCCGTGGGCGAGCTGATGGAAAACCAGTACCGCATCGGTTTGGTCCGTATGGAGCGCGCGATCAAGGAGCGCATGAGCATGAGCCAGGAGCTCGAGACGCTCATGCCCCACGACCTGATCAACGCCAAGCCCGTCAGCGCCGTGGTCAAGGAGTACTTCGGCAGCAGCCAGCTGTCGCAGTTCATGGACCAGACCAACCCGCTCAGCGAGGTCACCCACAAGCGGCGCTTGAGCGCCCTGGGACCCGGCGGTCTGACCCGTGAGCGTGCGGGTTTCGAGGTGCGCGACGTCCACGCCACCCACTACGGCCGCATCTGCCCCATCGAGACGCCGGAAGGTCCGAACATCGGTCTCATCGCATCGCTATCGACCTACGCGCGCGTCAACGAATACGGCTTCGTCGAGACGCCCTACCGTCAGGTCAGCGAGGGCGCGATCAGCGACGAGGTTCGCTGGTATAGCGCCCTTGAAGAGGAAAACCACTACATCGCCCAGGCCAACGCGAACACCGACAACAAGGGACGGCTCACGACAAACCTGGTCAGCGCCCGCTACAACGGTGAGTTCGTGATGGTCCCCCAGGACCACATCACGCTGATGGACGTCTCGCCCAACCAGCTGGTCTCAGTGGCCGCGTCGCTGATTCCCTTCCTGGAGCACGACGACGCCAACCGCGCCCTGATGGGCTCGAACATGCAGCGCCAGGCGGTTCCGCTTCTGCGCCCCTACGCGCCCATCGTGGGCACGGGCCTGGAGACCCGCGTGGCCCGAGACTCGGGCGTCTGCGTGGTGGCTCGCCGCGACGGCGTCGTGGAGGAGGTCGAGGCGACGCGTATCGTCGTCCGCGGCAGCGACGACAACCCGATCCCCGACATCCACCGCTTGACCAAGTTTCAGCGCAGCAATCAGGGCACCTGCTACACGCAGAAGCCCATCGTGCGCGCCGGTGATGCCGTCAAGAAGGGCGACGTCTTGGCCGACGGCCCGGGCATCGAGCGTGGCGAGTTGGCCTTGGGTCAGAACGTGGTCGTCGCCTTCATGCCCTGGGGTGGTTACAACTTCGAGGACTCGATCCTGATCAGCGAGCGCGTCACCAAGGAAGACGTCTACACCTCGGTGCACATCGAGGAGTTCGAGTGCGTCGCCCGCGACACCAAGCTCGGCAAGGAAGAAATCACCCGCGATATTCCAAACGTGGGTGAAGAGTCGCTCAAGGACATCGACGAGTCCGGCATCGTGCGCATCGGCGCCGAGGTCAGTCCCGGCGACGTTCTGGTGGGCAAGATCACGCCCAAGGGCGAGACCCAGCTGACGCCCGAAGAGAAGCTGCTGCGCGCCATCTTCGGCGAAAAGGCCGGCGACGTGCGCGACAGCTCCCTGCGCGTGCCGCCGGGACAGACCGGCATCGTCATCGCCGCGCGCGTGTTCGCCCGCAAGGGCACCGAAAAGGACGACCGCGCGCGCGAGATCGAAGACGCCGAGCGGGCCAAGTTCGAAAAGGACATGGCCGACGAGATCAAGATCGTGCGCGAGAGCGCCTACGACCGCGTCACCAAGCTGCTTGTGGGCAAGAAGACCACGCGCAAGTTGGTCGACGATCGCGGCAACGAGCTGCTGGCCAAGGGCGCGGTCCTGAGCGAGCGCGACCTGGAGGCGGTACCGCGCAAGCTGCGCGGCGAGATCGAGGTCGCCGAAGGTGGCGACGAGATCCGGGTGCTGCTCGACGAGATGAACGCGACCATCGCGGCCATCGAGGAGCTGTACCAGGAGAAGATCGGCAAGCTCACCAAGGGCGATGAGCTACCGCCGGGCGTCATCAAGATGGTGAAGGTCTACGTCGCCATCAAGCGCAAGCTGCAGGTCGGCGACAAGATGGCCGGCCGCCACGGCAACAAGGGTGTCGTCAGCCGCATTCTGCCGGCCGAGGACATGCCCTACCTGCCGGATGGTTCGCCGGTGGACATCGTGCTCAACCCCCTGGGCGTTCCCAGCCGCATGAACGTGGGCCAGGTGCTCGAGGTGCACTTTGGTTGGGCCGGGCATCTCCTGGGCCAGCGCGTCCAGGAGTTCATCGACCAGGAGGGGCTGTCGGGCCAGGCCTTGCGCAAGAAGTTGCTCTCGGTCTTCCCCGATCAATACACCCAGGATCTGATCAAGGAGCTGCCGGTCACGGAACTGGAGGCCTTCTCGCGTGCCTTCGAGCACGGGGTGCAGCTCGCCACGCCCGTCTTCGACGGCGCCAACGAGGCCGAAATCAAGCGGCTGCTGACGCTAGCCGGCGCCGAGAAGAGCGGTCAGACCACACTCTTCGACGGTCGCACCGGCGAAGCCTTCGACCAGGATGTCACCGTCGGCATCATGTACGTGCTGAAGCTGCATCACCTGGTCGACGACAAGATCCACGCGCGCAGCATCGGTCCCTACTCGCTGGTTACGCAGCAGCCCCTGGGCGGCAAGGCCCAGTTCGGCGGCCAGCGTCTCGGTGAGATGGAGGTGTGGGCGATGGAGGCCTACGGTGCCGCTTTCGCTCTGCAGGAATTCCTGACCGTGAAGTCCGATGACGTACAGGGCCGGACCCGCATGTACGAGGCGATCGTCAAGGGCGATCAGACCCTCGAGGCGGGTTTGCCCGAGAGTTTCAATGTTTTGATGAAAGAGCTCCAGGCATTGTGCCTGAACGTGGAGCTCATCGACCCGCAGGGCACCGCGTCCCGCAAGGGCGACGACGTGATCGCCGCCGAGGAGGAGTAGGCCATGAAGGACATTTTCAGTTTCTTCGAGAAGCCGAAAGATCCGCTGTCGTTCTCCGCGATTCGGATCTCCCTGGCCTCGCCCGAAAAGATTCGGCAGTGGTCCCACGGCGAGGTCAAAAAGCCCGAGACCATCAACTACCGGACGTTCAAGCCGGAGCGCGACGGTCTCTTCTGCGCGAAGATCTTCGGACCGGTCAAGGACTACGAGTGCAACTGCGGCAAGTACAAGCGCATGAAGCACCGCGGCGTGGTCTGCGAGAAGTGCGGCGTCGAGGTGATTCCGAGCAAGGTGCGTCGCGAGCGCCTGGGGCACATCACGCTGGCGACGCCGGTGGCGCACATCTGGTTCCTCAAGAGTCTGCCGTCGCGCATCGGCGCCATGCTCGACATCACGCTCAAGGAACTCGAGCGCGTTCTCTACTGCGAGAGCTACATCGTCCTCGACCCCATGGACGCGCCTCTCAAGGTCGGTGAAGTGCTCAGCGAGGAGCGCTACCAGCAGCTCATCGACGAGTACGGCTTCGACTCGTTCACCTGCGGCATGGGTGGCGAGGCCGTCATCGAGATGCTCAAGAACATCGAGGTCCACGGCTTGGCCGAAGAGCTGCGCCGCGACATGCGCGAGACCACCAGCGAGACCAAGCGCAAGAAGCTCGCCAAGCGACTGAAGGTGGTCGAGGCCTTCCGCGAGAGCGGCAACCGCGCCGAGTGGATGATGCTGAGCGTGATTCCGGTGCTGCCGCCGGACCTGCGCCCGCTGGTGCCCCTGGATGGCGGCCGTTTTGCCACCAGTGACCTCAACGACCTCTACCGTCGCGTCATCAACCGCAATAACCGCCTCAAGCGCCTGGTCGAGCTCAACGCGCCCGAGATCATCATCCGCAACGAGCGGCGCATGCTGCAAGAAGCGGTCGACGCCCTCTTCGACAACGGCCGTCGCGGCAAGACCATCACCGGTCCCAACAAGCGCCCGCTGAAGTCCCTCAGCGACATGCTCAAGGGCAAGCAGGGTCGCTTCCGCCAGAACCTGCTGGGCAAGCGTGTCGACTACTCGGGCCGTTCGGTCATCGTGGTCGGCCCCGGCCTCAAGCTCCATCAATGCGGCCTGCCGAAGAAGATGGCGCTCGAGCTCTTCAAGCCCTTCATCTACAACAAGCTCGAAGAGCGCGGCCACGTCACGACCATCAAGAGCGCCAAGAAGATGGTCGAAAAGGGCAAAGCCGAGGTCTGGGATATCCTCGACGAGGTCATCACCGAGCATCCAGTCTTGCTCAACCGCGCTCCGACCCTGCACCGCTTGGGCATTCAGGCCTTCGAGCCGGTCCTGATCGAGGGCAAGGCGATTCAGCTGCACCCCCTGGTCTGCGCCGCCTTCAACGCCGACTTCGATGGCGACCAGATGGCCGTGCACGTGCCGCTTTCCATCGAAGCCCAGATGGAAGCGCGCGTCTTGATGATGAGCACCAACAACATCCTCTCGCCCGCGAGCGGAAAGCCCATCATCAACCCGACCCAGGACATCGTTCTGGGCCTGTATTACATGACGCGCGAGCGGCCTTTCGCCAAGGGCGCCTATCGCGACGGCAGCGAAAAGAAGGGCAACTTCACCGGCATCTTTGCCACGCCCGACGAGGTGCGCATGGCATACGACTCCGGTGAAGTCGGCTTGCATGCGGCTGTCAAACTGCGCCTCGACGGTGAGATGGTGGAAACCACGGTGGGCAGGGTGCTCGTCGGGGGCCTCTTGCCCGAGGGCATGCCGTTTTCGGTCGTCAACAAGGTGCTCGACAAGAAGGCGCTGAGCATTCTCATCGACAGCTGCTACCGCAGCAATCGGAACAAGGCCACGGTGCTCCTGGCCGACCACCTGCGCACCATGGGATTTGAGCAGTCCACGCGCGCCGGCATCTCCATCTGCATGGATGACATGGTCATCCCGGCCAGCAAGGAAGAGCTGCTCGGTAGCGCCCAGCAGGACGTGGAGACCGTCGTGGAGCAGTACCAGGAAGGTCTGATCACAGACGGCGAGCGCTACAACAAGGTCGTCGACATCTGGGCCGAGGCGGCCGACCGCATCGCTTCGGACCTGCTCGAGGGCATCGGGCGCGACGTGATCGTCGACCCGGCCACGGGCGAGCAGAAGGAGACGCCCTCCTTCAACCCGATCTTCATGATGGCCGACTCGGGCGCTCGCGGTAGCAACCAGCAGATTCGTCAGCTGGCCGGTATGCGCGGCCTGATGGCCAAGCCCTCGGGCGAGATCATCGAGACGCCCATCACGGCCAACTTCCGCGAGGGCCTGACGGTGTTGCAGTACTTCATCTCGACCCACGGCGCCCGCAAGGGTCTCGCCGACACGGCGCTCAAGACGGCCAACTCCGGCTACTTGACCCGTCGTTTGGTCGACGTGGCACAGGACGCGGTGATCACCGAGTACGACTGCGAGACCTTGGACGGCGTCGAGACTGCGGTGCTCGAGGAGGGCGGCGAGATCGTGCAGACCCTCGCCGAGCGCATCCTCGGTCGCGTCGCGCTCGAGGAGATCGAGGATCCGGTCACCGGCGAGCTGCTCGTCGATGCCGGCAATGAGATCGACGAGGATTCGGCCCGGCGTATCGAGGAGGCCGGCATCGAGCGCGTCATCATTCGTTCGGTGCTCACCTGTCAGGCCCAGCGCGGCGTGTGCGTCAAGTGCTACGGGCGCGATTTGGCCCGTGGCTACATGGTCAACATTGGTGAGGCCATCGGCGTCATCGCGGCCCAGTCCATCGGCGAGCCGGGAACGCAGCTGACCATGCGCACCTTCCACATCGGCGGCGCCGCCGCCCGCGGTCGCATCGAGCAATCGAGCCTCGAAGCGCGTTCGGCGGGCGTGGTCAAGCTGGAAAATTGCACCGTTGTCGAGCGCACCGATCCCGAGACCGGCAAGCGCGAGACCGTGGTCATGAACCGCCACGCGGCCCTGAAGATCGTCGACGAGTCCGGGCGCGAGCGTGAGCGCTACAACCTGAACTACGGCGCGGTGTTGCTCTTCAACGAGGGCGATCGCGTCACCAAGGGGCAGGTGCTCAGCGAGTGGGACCCCTACGCGATTCCGCTGCTGACCGAGGTGGCTGGCGTCGTGAAGTATGGTGACGTCATCGAGGGCGTCACCATGGAGGAGAAGCTCGACGAGGTGACCGGCCTGTCGCGGCGCGTCGTCACCGAGTCGCGCGATCCGGGGGCCCGGCCGCGCGTCTCGATCAAGGACCCCGAGACCGGTGAGACCATCACGCGGAAGAACGCGCCGGCGCGCTACTTCCTGCCGGTGGGCTCGAACATCATCCCCGCAGAGGGTCAGACCGTGGGCTCCGGCGAGATCATCGCCAAGATCCCGCGCGAGACCACCAAGACCAAGGACATCACGGGCGGTCTACCGCGCGTGGCCGAGCTCTTCGAAGCGCGCAAGCCCAAGGATCACGCGGTCGTGGCGGACATCGACGGTGTCGTCAGCTTCGGCAAGGACACCAAGGGCAAGCGCAAGCTGATCATCACACCGGAAGTCGGCGAGCCCCACGAGCACCTTTTCTCCAAGGGCCGTCACCTCACGGTCAAGGAAGGCGACTTCGTCACCGCGGGTGAGCCCTTGATGGACGGCCCGAACAACCCCCACGACATCCTGCGCGTGAAGGGAGAAAAGACGCTGGCGGCCTGGTTGGTCAACGAGATCCAGCAGGTCTACCGGCTGCAGGGCGTGCCCATCAACGACAAGCACATCGAGACCATCGTGCGCTGCATGTTGCGTCGGGTTCGCATCAAGGAGGTGGGCGACACGATCTTCCTCGTCGAGGAGCACGTGGACAAGCGTACCTTCGAGCGCGAGAACGAGCGCACCATCGCGCGCGGCGGCACCCCGGCGGTGGCCGAGCCGTTGCTCCTGGGCATCACCAAGGCCTCGCTGTCGACCGACTCCTTCATCAGCGCTTCGTCCTTCCAGGAGACCACGAAGGTGCTGACCGAGGCCTCGATCCACGGGCGCGTCGACTACCTGCGCGGCCTGAAGGAAAACGTCATCATGGGTCGGCTGATTCCGGCTGGCACGGGTCTGGCTGCCTACAAACGGCTCGAGCCCCTGGTCGAGGATGCCCTGCTCAGCGTGCCACCGGCACCTGCGCCGGCGCCGGCGCCTGCGCCGGTTCAGGCTCCTGAGACGCCCGCGGTGGCGGTCAGCGAAGAGAGCTGAACGCTCCCCGTCTGCCCGGGCGGCCTCGGCCGCCAACGGGCAGCGGTCGGGCGCACTCGCCTCGTGGCCGTGCCGGCGGCGCCAGCCGCCAGGAAAATGCGACATTTCTTGGGTGATTTGGCATCATTGCAGCCAAAGGTCTGCCGATGTCGCATCCACACTACCAATCCAACCCCGGACCGCCGCCCGCTCCCGGTGGCGGTACCGGAAGTGTTCTCGTGGTCTCTTTTCTGACCTCGGCCGTGATCAGCATGCTGACGGTCTACGCCGTGCTGCGCTGGGCGCCGCCGGGTCTATTGCCGGCGCCCCAGTCCGTCGCGGCCGCGCCGGCGGGCGTGGCGGGGGCTAGCGCTGCGCCAGCGGCGGCCGCTCCGGGCGCCGCGGCCGTGGTGCCCGATGTGGTCGGGCTCAAGGTCGAAGCCGCCGACGAGCTGCTGACCGGGCGCGGCCTGCGCCTGCTGGTCCAGGGGCGTCGCAGCGAGCCCAATCGCGAGCCGGGCATCATCCTGGAGCAAACACCTCTGGCCCAGTCGCGGATGACGCCGGGCCAGCAGGTCTCGGTGGTGATCGCCGAGGCGGCGGGGCAGATTGCGGTGCCGGTGCTAATGGGTCAGCCGCTGGAAGCGGCCAAGGCCTCGCTACAGGCCGCGGGCCTGGTCGTGGGCCAGATCGGTGAGGCCGAGGGCGCGCCGCCCGGTCAGGTCATGGCCACGGCTCCTGCGGCTGGAACCCCGGTTTCACCAGGTCAGATCGTCTCCATGACCGTGGGCAAGACACCTACGGGCGTTCAGCTGCCGTCCCTGCGCGGCATGAGCGTTAGCGCCGCCCGCGCCGAACTCGCGAAGCTCGGTTTGAAGCCGGGCCGCGTCAGCGAGCGCTACGAGTCGAGCATGCGCGCCTACCTGGTGCTCTCCCACGACCCGCCCGCCGGCAGCCAGGTGGAACTCGGCAGCAAGGTCGACCTGGTCGTCAACGAAGGCGATTGATCTGCCGACCCTCGGCCCGCTGGCAGCCGCTGGCGGTAGAGCTTCGGCGCTGCATGTGGGTCCGGGCTGTCGCCAAACTCGGCAGGCTGGGCAAAGTCTAGCTTCGGCACCAATTCGCTACGCTCGCGATTCGCATGGCCGTCGGGCGCCTCCCCCTGACAACCAGACTCCAGACCTCGGACGCGCTTCACCACCCGCCGCGCTGAACCAGTCCCTTCCACCGACGCGAAAATTGGCTCGGCGCCGAGCCGATCGCTCCAATCTACGGCGCCGCGTCCTCGCTCGTCTCGCCGTCGCCCAAGATCGCCTCCAGCGGTCCCCGGCCGCTCAAGTTGGTGCCGTCCAGGGAGTTGATGTCGGTTTGGGTGAGGTCGATGCGCGGGGCGAAGAGCTGCTCGAGGGCTTCGCTGGTCACGCGTGCGGCGTAGGCGTCTTCGCCCTCGGAGGCGCGGGCGCGGCTCGACGAACAGGCGATCAGCTCGTCCCGCTCGCCCCGCAGGCAGACCCGCGCCTGCGTGCGGTCGGCTTCGATGCGCATGGACAGGCCCCCGGCATCGTTCTCGAAGCGGGGCGAGCGCAGCAACATCTCGGCCACAGTTTCGGCCACTTCGCCTCCACCCAGGCCCACGCGCACGGCGATCGGCAACTCCAAACGCCGGAACACGCCCGGATCCCGCTGCAGCGCGTCGTTGTAGTGACGCCGGGCCAATTCGCTCCGGCCCAGGTCACGCGCCGCCTGGGCCGACAGCGCCATGGTGCGCGCGGCCAGTAACACCTCCCCCGGCGGTAGCGCCGAAAGCGCGCGCCGACTGTGGTCGAGGGCCTTTTGTGGCTGTCCCTGGTGCTGCGCGACCTCGACACCCAGGGCGTCGAAATAGGCAGCGGCTGCCTGGCGTCCGTCGCGGGCGCGGGCGCGCCCAAGCGCCGCGCCGATCACCCCCGCGCCCATCACCTCGACCAACTCGCCCAGGAGCCACGGCGGCATGATCGCAGAGGTGGCCGAGCCCAGGCGCAGCGAACCCACGATGCGCCGGTCGTCGTCGAGCAGGCGTTGGGTCAGGGCTTCGGAGCGCAGGGCCTGGACGCGCAGCCAGGCGGCCTGCAAGTGAGCCCACGGCCGCTCGTAGAAGGGCCGCGTGGCGGCGTGCTCTTCGATGCGCTGGGCTTCGGTTCGCAAGGCCCGGCGGTGCAGAAGCGACAGCACGCTGCGGTCCTGGGCCGGGTCGCGGCTGTTGTGGGCGCGGCGGTCGGGGGCGTCGATGCCGCGGCGGGTGATCTCGCTGGCCTCCTGTGCCTTGGCCAGCACCAGGAGAAAGCTCGACAGTGCCCGCCGCATCTCGTTGATGTCAGCGTTGCGCACGTGGGGTGGGCGGCGTTCGCGGTACTCGGGCACCTTGCGCAGCGCCGACAGCGCTTCGCCGAAGCGTCCCTGCCGCACGTAGAGCTCACCCAGCTCGACCCAGGGATTGCCGTACCAGGACAGCGGCGCGGTGGTGGCCTCCAGGCTCACGCGCTCGGCCTCGGCCAGCTTGAACTGTGAACGCGAGGCTTCGGCGAAGTTGGTCAGGTCCACCGCCGAGGGCTCGCCGCCCATGGAGCGGCTGTGGTCGACCGCGCGACGGCAGGCGGCGTAGCTCTTGTCGTCGTTGCCGGCCTCGAATTCGATGGCGCACAGGGCGTTGAGCGCGATGGTGTGCTGCTCGGGGCGATCGCTGGCCAGGCCCAGCTCGGCTGCCAGCCGCGCTTCGGCGAGTTTGCCCAACTTCATCAGCGGCCAGGCTCGCTCGGCGATCTTGTCCGGTTCGTACAGCTCGTTGAAGCGCGCCATGTAGGAGAGCTTTTCGCCGTAGTGCTCCATGCTGCCGTGCACCGACGAGAGCCCTTCGAGCAGCTGCACGTGCCACAGAAAGGGGGCATCCGATCCCGGCCGCTCCCCAAAACGTCCCTCGAAGAGCGAGCGCGCACGCTCCAGGTGGTAGAGCGCCCGCGGAAGGTTGGATTCGCCTAGATGATGCGCATAACCTAAAGTTAGGTGGCCGACGAAGGAACTCGAGTCGCCGCGCACGATGCCCTCGGCCCGCTCCCGGGCGGCGATGAAGCGCCGCTGCTCCAGCAGCCGCCAGGCCTCGAGTTCGGCGGGCGAGGCAGCCATCGCGCGTTCGAGGATCTCGGCCGGATCCTGCAGCTGCTGGGCGCCAGCAGAGCTGGCGTACAAGGCGGCGACAAGGGCCAGGAAAAGCAGCCAGCGATGCGAGCGCTCGCGGCTCATCGCGACAGGCTCGAACGCGAGAGGCGCTCGATCTGTGGCCTGAGCGCCGCGGCGATGATCTCGGAGCGGTCCATGATGCCCGGCACGCACTCGATGCGATGGCCGAAGACGGGCTCGGCCAGCGCTTCCAGATCTTCGGGGCTCACGTAGTCGCGGCCGCGCATCACGGCACGGGTCTGCAGCGCCGGTAGCATCAGCACCAGCGCGCGCGTCGAGCCGCCCTGCAGCACGCGCTCGTCGGCGCGCAGGCTGCGCGCCAGGTCCACCATGGCTTCGCGGATCGCTTCGGCCACGTGCACGCCGGCGCGAATCGCGCGGCGGGCGGCGATGAGCTCTGCCGGGCTGACCCGCCGCAGCTCACGCCCCATTTCGAGGCTCGAACGCGGGTACTGGCGCAGCACCTCGAGCTCGGCCTCGCGCGCGATGTGCTTCATCTCCAGCTTGAACAAGAAGCGGTCGAGCTGGGGCGCCGGCAGCGGGTAGGTCCCGGCCACGTCGAGCGGGTTTTGCGTTGCGATGACGAAGAAGAGTTCGTTGAGGGAGTGGGTCTCGTTGTCGACGGTGACCTGCTTTTCGGCCATCGCCTCCAACATCGCTGCCTGAACTTTGGGTGAAGTGCGGTTGATCTCGTCGGCCAGGACGATGTGGGCGAAGATGGGACCGGGCCGAAAGCTGAAGCGATTTTGCTCCAGCTCGAAGACGCTGGTGCCGGTGACGTCGCTGGGCAAGAGGTCGGGCGTGAACTGGATGCGCCGAAAGGTGGCGATGCCTGTGCCCTCCGTGGTCTCCGAGGTGCCGCTGAGGGAATCGCCCAGGCAGCGCGCAAGCGTGGTCTTGCCCGAACCGGGGTAGTCCTCGAGCAGCACGTGCCCGTCGGCCAGCAGTGCGATGAGTGTCAACTCGATCACCTCGTCGCGGCCGATGATCGCAGCGCGCGCGCGCTGCTGGATTGCGGCGAGGGTCTCGGCGGCCCGGTTCAGGGCCTGCGGGTCGCCCTGGGGGGCGGGGCTATGGGCTGTGGCTGGAAGTGTCACGGTAACGCCTGGATCTGGGCTGGCTCCCGATC
The DNA here is from genome assembly GCA_029880325.1 of Myxococcales bacterium. GTDB lineage: Bacteria > Myxococcota_A > Polyangia > Polyangiales > JAFGIB01 > JAOUOP01. The sequence goes on from JAOUOP010000011.1 coordinate 16,687, forward strand.
CCCTCCAAGGGTAGCACCCCTTTGCATGAGGCCCCCGGTCGAAATAAACGGGTCGAGTGAACTTCGACACGCCCGTCCAGCAAGGCGCGACGCCGCGCCGATACTCCATGTATTTGAAGGTGGCGCAACGCAGCAGGGCGGGATGGGTCGGAGTTCAATTGGCCAGTTTATTTCGCGGCTGCGCGGGCCCTAACTCCGATCATCGAGAGCGCAGCCAGCCGAAGGGGTCGAGCGCCGCCCGCAGCCTGCGGCCCAGGGGCACCGTCTGCCGCAGTTCGCGGCCCACGGCCCGCGATAGTTGCCGAAGCTCGCCCTGGGCGACGCGGTGACCGCCGAAAACCCATGCCATCAGGCTCGCGGTCAGCGGCGTTAGCGACGGCACCGTGTCCGACAGCCGCGCCGCAAAGGCCTCCTGGGACTCGCCGTGTCGGCGCCGTATGGACAGCTCGCTCAAGCGGTCGATCTGGGCGCGGTAATGCAGCCGCGGGGCCGCCTCGGCCGAGCCCCAGGCCGGCGCCAGCCGACGCCACAGTTTCAGCGTGTAGAGCAGCAGCAAAAGCGTCGGCACCAGCACCAAAAGCGTCTTGCCCAGCAGCGCCGGCAGCGCCATGGCGGTGCGGATGGCGGGCTCGAAGGGGCGCGGCGTGTCCGGCGGCAGCGGTGAAAGCCCGCGGGCCATTTCGCCGAGCATGCGCTGCAGGTCCGCATCGGGAGGAGCCACCGTTCCGTCCAGGGCGCGCTCGGGGGCGATGTCCATCACGACCCAGCCCACGTCTTCGATGAAGACCTCCGGCCAGGCATGGGCGTTGGCACCCGACAGCAAGATCGTGGAGCCGCCCTGGCGCGCCGCCTCGTCGAAGGCATAGCCGGTGGCGACGCGCGAGGGGATGCCCAGGCCGCGCATCAAATAGGTGGCGGCGTGGGAAAAGTGAACGCAGTAGCCGGTGCGGTTGCCGAAGAGAAAGGAGGCGGTGGGATCGCGCTCGGAGGCGTGGCCGCTGCGCAGGCTGTAGATGCCCTCGCGCCCCAGCCAGTCTGCGACCATCAGCGCGCGCGCCACCGGATCCTCGCGCAGGTCCTCGGGCAGCTCCTCGATGATCGAGCGGCCGAGCTCGGCGTAGCGGGAGTCGGGCGGTGTCTCCAGGTAGTGCGAGCGCACGCGGTCTGGCCAGGCAGGGTCGCCCACGGGACGGCCCACCAGGTCGAGCAGCTCGCTCTCGAGCGCCAGCGAGCGGGCGCGGTAGACGCGGCGAAAGCGACCGGGGTCGGGATTGCCCAGCGGCTCGATGCGCTGGGGCGATTCCAGGGCGAAGGGGTGGTTGTGGTCGGCCAGCAGGGCGACGGTCGAATCCAGCGCCCGGCGGTCGCCGAATGCGTTGGGGACCTTGGCCATGTCGACGGCGTCGAAAGCGAAAAGCCGGGCCAGGTCGCTGTCGACTCCGCTCTGGGTGGAGGCCACCAAGCGCCGGCCGTTGTACTGGCTGAAGGCGTTTTGGCGGAAGTAGTACATGCCCCCGGGTGGCGAGTAGTCGTCGTGCAGCAGCACCACCGCCAGCGGTACCTGGCGCCCGGGCGAGTCGTAGTTGTCGCGGAAGTCCGGCGCTTCGTCGGGCCGCTCCTGCTTTTGTTGCTGGCCCTTGCCCTGTTGTTTTTTGCCTTCCTGCTCGTCAGGGCGCAGGCCCATACCCGCGGTCGAGGCCGGTGCCCGCGGCAGCCCCAGAAGGCGCGTGGTGGCGACCACCGACAACAGCAGCAGCGCCACCAGCAGCAAGTGACCCAGGGCGCGCAGGGGATTGCGCTCGCCCAGCAGAAAAAGCACTGCCAGCGTCGCGGCCACCGCACCGATGGCCAAAAGCGCGTGGGCGGGGTCGCCGCCAGCGGCAATGATCGAGTCGGCCAGCTCGAAGGGGCGGTTGATGGCGCCGCCGCGGTGGGCCGCGACCAGCTGCGCGAAGGCCAGGCAGCACAGGCCCACCTCCAGCACCCGAAAGACCGGCCGCCGCAGGGCGAGCGCGCGCAGCGCCGCGGCCAGGCCTAGTAGCACAGCGCCGAGCAAGATGCCGTTGGCCCAGCGCAGCGCCAGCGAGGGTCCCAACCAGGAGGCAAGCCAGTCGCCATCGAGCAGGGCCGTGCGCGCGGCGCCGACCGCCAGCGAGCACAGACCGCACAGCACCAACACGGGCGCGGTGCGCAGGCGCGAGCGCGCGAGGCTGCGGCCGGCCAGGGCGCCGGCCAGGACCCACAGCGAAAGCACCCAGGGCAGCGGCTGTGTGCTCAGGGGCAGGGCGAAGGTCCAGGCCGCCGCGGCGTAGAGCAGGGGGCGTGTGATCGCCGCCAACCGCGGTTCTTCGGGTGCGTTCGCGGCACTCGCTTCGCCGCCAGGCACCATGCTTCCAGGCTCTTGACCGTCAGTCATCCGCGCACCGATTCCAGGATCGCTTCGCCGGTCGCCGCGCCCGAGTTCTGCGGATGGGCCAGCATGGCACGACGGTGGGTGGCCGAAAGCGGGCGCCCGCTTCCGCGATCGAAGACCGTCGTCTGAATTCCTGCGCGCCCCAGGCTGGCCAGCACCTGCTCGAGCTGGGCGGCGTCGCTGCTGCGGGGCGGCGCGGTCGCGAACGAAAGCAGTCGCCTCCACAGCGGCCGCGGCTTGTCCGTAGCGATGCCATCGACCCCGATGACCACGCGCATGCGGCACTGCACCCCATGGGCGGCGACGCGCTCCAGCCAGGGCCCCGGCGTCGGCGGCGCGAAGATCAGAAAGCTCGCCGGTCCGCGCCGCAGCGTGGTCTGCACGAAGGCCGCCAGACCGCTGCCGGCCGCCGTCGCGGCTTTCGAATTGCTCGCCAGGGCGTTGCCCGAGCGCATCAGGGCATCGAGGGCTTCGCCCCGTTCCTTGCAGCCGGCCGGCGACTCGTCGGTGGCGAAGCTCCAGTCGTCGCCCAAGAGCCCCTCGGAAAGCGCCAGCCGCGCCACCGCCGCCGATGCGTCGTCAGCGGGGGCGGCGATCATGAAGGCCGCCATGCGCCGCGCCACCGAAAGCGCGCGCTCCGGCGTGCGCACCATCAGCCGCCCCGTGCGTCCCAGCACCTTCCAGTGGATGAAGCGCGCCGGGTCGCCTGGGCCGTAGCGCCGGAGTTCCAGACGATCGCCATCCTCCAGCCCCATGGGATGGGGCGAAGCATCGCCGGGCGACAGGGAACTCAGGGCCGGCAGCTGCGCCAGGCCCCCGAGCCGTGGCAGCACGTCGACGGCCCGCTCGTCGCGCAGGCGCACCACCAGGCGGCTGAGGCCGAAGGGATCTGTGACCTCGATGCGCCGCAGCACCCCTTCGAAGCGCCCGCGGCGTTCGAACTCCACCCGTTCCACCAGGTAGCCAGCGCGGCGTTCGATCTCCACGCGCGCCCCGCTCGGCGCCTGCCAGCGCCAGCGCAGCTGCGCAAGCGGCAGATAGAAGGGCGCGCGCAGCCGAAAGCCCGTGTCGCGCAGCACCCCGGTCTGCAACGTCAGGGCATCGCTGGGCTGGCGCACGGGATGGCCGAGCTTGAGCCACAGCGTCGAGGCCAGCACGGCCGCCGGGCTCAGCAGCGTCAGCCCCAGCCCGGCGTAGCCCACCACCAGCCACACGCGATCGAGCTGGGCGTAGGCGAATAGCTCGAGCGCCGCATAGGCCGTGGCGCTGACCACCACACCCAGCGGCGTCCACGGAAAGATTTCGGCCAGACGCACCGAAAGTGCGCGCAGCAGGGCCCCAATTCGGTACAGCGGTCTCAAGAAGCCACTTCCGGCCGCAGATGCCCACATCCTCGGATGGTCTGGTTATTTGTGCCCAAGACACCTATCCTGAATCAAATCAGTGTAACGTCCACCGCGACGCGTTCCCAGCGCGAGGCGAGTGTTCGTGGCGGCGTTTGACCGATGACGGACGCGATGGCCGGCGCGCGGCGGGGCGCCAGCAGGTACCAAGGGAAGTGACGATGCAGAAACGATTCGCAACAGGGATGGCGTGGTCGTTGGCGGCCGCATTGATGGCATGTGGAGCTTCGGGCTCCGGTTCCGGAGGCTCGACGCCCGGCGCCAGCGGCTCTGATGAAGGCGGCGAGGGCGAGGCCGCGCCCAACAGTGTCGTGCACCAGAGCGGCGGCAAGGAGGTCGAGGCGACCTTCGGTTCGCCCGGCGGCGTGCTCGAGCTGGCCAGCGGTGTGAAGGTGGAGATTCCGCCGGGCGCCGTGGATGGCTCGCAGCGCTTCGTGCTCAAGGAGGCGCCCATGACCACGGCCTTTTTTAACGAAGAGCACGAGCGTCCCTGGGGCCCGACCTTCGTGGTGTCGCCGGGCGTGGAAGCGCCGGAGGGTCGCAGCGTGCGCATCTCGGTGCCGCTGGCGTCCTATCCCCAGGGCTGGGGCGATGTCGCGATCGCCTACGAATATCCCGTCAGCTCACGCGTGGGCGCCGAGGACAGCCAGCACACCAGGTGGCAATACGAAAACGCCCAGCACACCGGCGGCCGCGCAGTGGCCGAGCTGCCCGCGCTCAACGGCTATCGGCTGCAGTTCGTGGTGACCAACCTCGAAGCCCAGTAGCGGGCGGCTTCGCAGCAAAGTTGACCCCTGGGCAATGGGCGGCGATCCCTCGGGAATGCCGCCCACGCGAACGTTTCTTCCTGCCGCAGGCGCCCTTGTGCTGCTTTGGCTGGGCGGCTGTGCGCTTCCGATCATCGGCGCGCCGGCGTCTTTTGCCGAGCGCGACGCCGCGCGCGCGCAGGCCGGGCTGGCCACATCCGGCTCCCGCCCACCTCCGCCGCTGCCGGCCGACGCCGACAGTTGCTACGGCGCCCTGCGCTCCCAGGGCGTGCGTTTCACCGTGGCCGACCCCGCTGAAGCCTCGGGGGTGGCGATGCCCACGCGCCTGCAAGGTCCGCTCGGCGCGGTGACCGTGCGCAGCCGTGGCGGCGACGGCGCAGCGCTGCTCGACTGCCGACTCGCCCTGGGGCTTCTGCGCTGGGAACCGTGGCTGCGCCGGGCCGGCGTGGTCGCCATCGAGCACGTCTCGGTCTATCGACCCGGCGCCCGCACCCGGCGCCGCGGCCGCGTCAGCGGTCATGCTCGCGGCCTGGCCATCGACGCCGCGCGCTTCGTTCTCGAGGACGGCGCGCGCCTGGATGTGCTCGAAGACTGGGAGAATCGGGAGCGCGGGCGCGCACCCTGCCTGCCCGACCGCGACGAGGGCCGGGCGGCGCGGCGACTGCGGGCCCTGGTCTGCGATGCCGTGGAGCAACGCCTCTTTCAAGTGGTTCTGACCCCGCACCACGACAGGGCCCACGCCGACCATGTGCATCTCGAGCTTAAACCCGAAGTCGCCTGGACATATGTTCGGTGAACTGTCTGCGAAGCCCGGCATCGGTCTGCCAAAAAAACGCACGACCGTTGCATGAGGGCTGGAATAGAAGCGGTGGTCGCGGGTTAACCGCCCGCAAACGACACGTCGCGGCGCCCCGAAACCACAGGGAGGAGCGCCCGCTGCGCGTCGCTTGACTGGTCGGAGATGGTCGCTACCATCCCGGCCTCTTACCGCGAGCGATCGCGTTTGAGCCCGGCTGCAATACCTCGCTTCCAGGCTTGAGCGGCGATCGTCGGACGCCGAGGCGTCCACGGACGCTGGCATTTGCGGCGTTGTGTAGCGAGGGACAGATGAGCGATGTGATGATCGAAGCTCGCGACCTTGTGAAGCGTTACGACGACGTCGTTGCGCTCGACAAGGTGAGCATGTCCGTGCGCAAGGGGGAGGTACTCGGCTTCCTCGGACCCAACGGCGCCGGCAAATCCACCACCATGCGGATCCTGACGTGTTTCACCGCGCCCACCGAGGGCACGGCAACCGTCAACGGCTGCGACGTGCAGGAGGACTCGCTGGGCGCCCGCACCAGCATGGGCTATCTGCCCGAGGCCAACCCCCTTTACCCCGACCTGCTGGTGCTGGAGTACCTGCAGTTCGTGGCCGAGATCCGGTCGATCCCGAAGGACGAGGCGCGCAAGCGCATCAAGACCATCGTCGAGCAAACGGGCCTCGGTAACGTCTACGCCAAGCAGATCCGCAGTCTCTCCAAGGGCTACCGGCAGCGCGTGGGTTTGGCCCAGGCCCTGATCCACCAGCCGCCGATCCTGATCCTGGACGAGCCCATGAGCGGCCTCGACCCCAACCAGGCGGTCGAGATTCGCGATCTCATCAAGGACATCGGCCGCGAGCGCACGGTCATCCTCTCCACCCACAACCTGGCGGAAGTGCAGGTGGCCTGCGACCGCGTGCTGATCATTAGCCACGGCCGCATCGTCGCCGACGACACGCCCGACGGCCTGCGGGAGCGGGCGGGCAAGGCCCGTTTCCTGGTGACGCTGCAGCAAAGCGGCAACGGCAAGGCCAAGAGCAGCTTCGAGGCGCTCGGCGGCGTCGAGAGGGTGCGCGCTCTGGAAGCCGAGTCGGGCGAAGAGCGCTACGAGCTACTGCCCAAGGGCAGCGAAGACCTGCGTTCCTCGATCTTCCGGGCCGCAGTGGACAATGACCTGACGCTTCTGGGCTTGAGCCGCGAGGGCCAAAACCTCGAGCAGATCTTCCGCGAGCTGACCGTCGAGGAATCCCAGGCGAGCAGCGGCGGTGATCGGGCCGCGGCCGCGAGCTGAGGAGTCGAGCACGATGCACAAGACACTCACCATCGCCAGGCGCGAATTCGTCGCCTACTTCAACGGGCCGGCGGCGTACATCGTCATCTGCCTTTTCTTGGTTCTGATGGGGATCTTCTTCTGGAACCCCTTCTTTCTCGTCAACCGCGCCACCGTGCGGCAGATGTTCGACATGATGAGCGTGCTGCTGTTGCCGACGGCGCCGGCCTTGACGATGGGTCTACTGGCCGAGGAAAAGCGCACCGGCACCGTGGAAGTGCTTTTGACCATGCCCCTGCGCGACACCGAGGTCGTGATCGGCAAGTACCTGGGTGCGGTGGGGTTGCTCGTGATCTTGCTGGTCTCGACGCTGCCCTATCCGATCAGCGTCAGCTCCCTGGGACACCTGGACTGGGGCCCCGTGATGGCGAGCTACCTGGCGGTCTTCCTGCTCGGTTCGACCATGCTGGCCATCGGCATCTTGACCTCGAGCTGGACTGAAAATCAGCTCATCGCGTTCTTCACGGCGGGCATCATCTGCTTTGCCCTGTGGATCGCCAACCGCTTCTTGCCCTTCGTACCCCAGGGGCTGGCCGATCTGCTCGAGTGGATCTGCTTTGACTACCACTTCATGAGCATGCTGCGCGGCGTCATCGACTCCCGCGACGTGCTCTACTTCCTCTCGGTGATCGCGCTGAGCCTGGCGCTCGCGTTCCGTTCACTCGAGAGCCGGCGCTGGAGGTAAGCGATGGCGACCAAGGCACAAAAGCGCATGGCCAGCGAATCGGCCCTCTTCCTGGTGGTGCTCGGCGCCATCGTGGTGGTGCTGAACCTGCTGGGGTTCCTCGGCGTGAACCTGCGCGCCGACGCCACCGAAAACCGGCTCTTCTCCCTGTCGTCGGGCAGCAAGCGGCTGGCGGCCAGCCTCGATGACCAAATGGAGATCCGCGCCTATTTCAGCGCCGAACTCCCGCCCCCCTACAACGCCATGGGGCGCTATGTGCGCGACCTGCTCAGCGAGTACCGCGACGCCTCCAAGGGCAAGATCACCGTCAGCTTCATCGCACCCGAGAGCGACGAGGAAAAGCAGGACGCCGAGCGCGACGGCATTCAAAAGGTCGCCGACCAAAAGCTCGAGGCCGACAGCTTCAGCGTCTATGAAGGCTACCGCGGCATCTCCTTTCACTACCTGGGCGACACCAAGGCCATCGGACGCGTGGATACCACCGCCGGCCTGGAGTACGAGATCACCCAGCTGATCAAGCAGCTCACCGGTGAAAAGACCAAGATCGGCGTGCTCGGCGGCCACGAGGGGCCGACGCCCACCGAGGGCCTGAGTTCGCTGCGCGAGTATTTGCCGACCTACGCCATCGAAGAGGTGAAGGCCGATGCACCGATTTCCAAGGAGATCAAGGCACTGCTGATCATCCATCCGGAGACGGCGCTGAGCGAGGCCGAGCTGCAGAACATCAACCACTACCTGATCACCGGCGGCTCGCTGGCGGTCTTCGGTGGTGGCGTCAAGGTGGACACCGGGCAGCAGGGTTCAGAGCCCAGCGCTTCGCCCATCGACACCGGGCTCAACGGCCTGCTCGAGAAGTGGGGCGTGACCCTCGACAATCGCATCGTGGCCGACGCCCAGTGCGGTCGGGCGCGCATGCCCTCGCCGATTCCGGGCCTCGCGATCCCGGTGCCCTATCCGCCGGTGCCGATCGTCAGCTTCGACGAGGATCAGCGCAACCATCCGGCCCTCTTCCGCATCAATCAGGTGGGCCTGCCCTATCCGGTGCGTGTGGCGCTCAACGATAACCTCAAGGGCGACAAAGAGGTCACGCACACGGTGCTGGCGCGCTCCAGTGAGAAGGCCTGGCTGATGGAAGGCGACACCATCGACTTGAAGGCGCGCGAGCGTTGGGCGGTGCCCGGCTACAACGGGCCCTACAACCTCGGTGTCGCCATCGAGGGCAAGTTGCCCAGCGCCTTTGGCGCCGCCACCCAGACCAGCTCCAGCGAGGAAGTCGATGCCGCGGCCGCAGCGGTGGCCACGCCCGAGCGCGCAGCCGGCAACGTGCGCGTGCTCGTCTACGGTTCCGGCTTTTTCCTGCGCGACGAGTTTTTGCCGAAGCCACGTCCGGGCATGAATATGCTCAGCGGCGCGGTGGCGTTTGCGCTCAACTCCGTCGACTGGCTGACCCAGGACAGCGATCTCATCGCCATCCGGGCCAAGAACGTCGAAGACCCGATGCTCGAGGTGCCACTGCCGGTCAAGGAGGCCGAGGACGTCATCCGCACGGCCATCGAGAACCAGGACGAGGCCAAGGCTAAGGAGGCCTTCGACGAGCGCAAGGAGGCCATGAAGGCCTGGGATCGGCGCAAAAACCTTTATCGTTGGGGCAATACGCTGGCGATCCCCGTGTTCTTCGCGCTGGTCGGCATCGTGCGCTGGCGCGTGCGGCTCGCCCGCAAAGCGAGCCTGAAGCTATGACACGCAAGCCTTGGTCGTTGTTGGGAGGACAGATTTCATGAGCGGCAATCGACTCGCAATCGCAAGCGTGGTGCTGGTCGCCCTGCTCGGGTTGACGGTGTGGCGGCTGAACACCAAGGACGAGAAGGTCGCCAGCGCGCCCAAGGCCAGCGTCGAGCTTCCCAAGTTCGAACGCGACGCCATCGAAGAGCTGGTGCTGGCTGCGCCCGACAAGCCCAAGGTGCGGCTGGTCAAGAAGGGCGAGGACTGGCAGCTGGCCGAGCCCGTCGCGGCCAAGGCCGACGCCAATGCCGTCAAGACGGCCCTCGACAAGCTCGGGGAGCTAGAGATTACGGGCGTGGCGGCCACCAAGGCCAAAAACCACGAGCGCCTGGAGGTCGACGCGGCCAAGGGCACGCGCGTGACCGCCAACGGCGGCGGCAAGCCCCTGCTCGACGCCTACATCGGTGTCTACCGCTCCGGTAACTCCATGTTGAGGCTGGAGGGCCAGGAGTCGGTGGCGACGGTCAAGGGCAGCATCCGCTATGCCTTCGCCAAGGAGCTGCGCGAGTGGCGCGATCGGCGCATCGCCAAGGTGGAAACCGACGACGTCAATGCCATCGCCTTCACCAACAGCCACGGCGAGTTCCGCTTCGAAAAGAGCGAGGACAGCTGGAAGCAGGTGGCCGGTCCCAAGATCGACCCCCTCGACGAGACCAAGCTCAAGGGCATCGTCGGTTCGGCCGCGAGCCTCAACGCCGTAGACTTCGCGGCGGCCGACATATCGGCCGACAAGGCGGGGCTCGGGGAAACCGCCGCCCGCTTTCAGCTCGAGTTCGGCGGCGACGCCGGCGCGGGCGCGCTGGCCTACCGCATCGGCTCGCTGAACGAAAAGAACTACTACCTGCAGATGGAGGGCGATCCCCAGATCTATCTCGTCTCCAACTGGATCGGCGGCCGGCTCAGCGCCGGTCCGGAGGTCTTGACCAAGAAGGAAGGCGGCGACGAGGCCAGCCCCAAGGACCCCGCCACCGGCGAGCCGACGCTGGGTTCCCGGGCCAACCCCATACCGGTCCTGCCCCAGGCGGTACAGCCGGGCGCGCCGCCGGGTACGCCCCCGGGGCATCCCCCGGTCAGCCCGCATTGATGCGCCCGGCGTGACGCGCGCCGGTTTTCGCGAGCCTGGCCGCGGGTGGCTGGCGTTGTTGGCGCTGTTGGTGCTGTTGCCGACCCTTTGGGTGGCTGCATGCCGCAGCGCCCCGGCGCGGCCGCACGAGCAAACCAAGTCCGCTGAAGTCGACGCCTTTGCCCAGCTCGATCGGCGCGCGCGCTCGGGTGCGCTACGGCAGAGGCTGCACGGCATGGAGGTCGACGACCCCTACCGTGCGTTGGAGCAGGACTCGGAACTCACGCGCGACTGGATCGCTGCCCAGAACGCGCGCACCGAGCGAGCCCTGGAGCGCCATCGCGACGCCAGCGTCGAGGCGCGACTGCGGCAGCTGTTGTCGATCGGCGTGCTCTCCGACCCCCAGTACGGCGGAGATCGTCTCTTCGTGCTCGAGCGGGAGGGGCAGCGCGAGCAGCCGGCGCTATTCGAGTTGCACGAAGACGGAACCCGCAGTGCGGCCCTGATCGATCCCGAAGTCCAGGGTGAGCGCGCCGCACTGGACTACTACTACGCCGCACCCGACGGGCGTCATGTGGCCTTTGGCATCTCCGAGGCCGGCGACGAGCGCGCCGTGTTGCGTGTGCTCGAGCTTTCGAGCGGACGGCTCCTGCCGGAGGTCATCGACCACGCCAAGTGGTGCGCCCTGTCCTGGCTGCCCGACGGCAGTGGTTTCTACTACACGCGCTACCCGCGCGCCGGTGAAGCCGGCCACGACCCGCAAAAGCCCGACGCCTATTTTCCGCGCCTCTTCTTCCATCGTCTGGGCGACGACCCGGCCCGAGACCCGCTGCTGTTCCAGAGCGCCACCGCCACCGACTTTCCCTACGCCGCGGTCGGCGACGGGGGGCGTTTCGTCAGCGTGATGAACCACCGCGGCTGGACCGCTTCCGACCTCTACCTCTTCGATCGGGGAGCCGAGGCCTCCGCGCGCGTCGCGGTCCCCGACCACGCTCACCCGCTCGAGCCGGTGGTTGTCGGACGCGACGCCGAGGTGCGTGGCGTCGTGCACCGGGGCTACCTCTACATGGTGAGCAACGAAGGCGCGCCGCGCCGTCGCATTCTGCGGGTCGAGGTGGCAAAGGTGGGCGATCCGCAGGCCTTCGAAGAAGTTGTGACTCACGGTGAAGGCACGATCGAGGACTTTGCCGTGGCCGGCGACCGGCTGGTGGTCCATCGCGTGCGCAACATGCGCTCGGAGCTGATGCTCTACGCCCTCGACGGTAGTGCCGGGCGGGCGCTTGCGCTGCCCACCGACGGCTCCATCGCTGCGCTCGACGCCGAAACCCAGGGCGGACGCGTGGCCGTCGTTTTCAGCTCGTTCTTTCACCCACCCAGCGTTCTCGTACTCGAAAGCGGCGCCCAGGCCTTGAGCGCGCGGGCCCAGGTGCACCACGATCTGGACCTCGAGGCCTTTCAACTTTCCGAGGCCTGGGTGCGCTCCCGGGACGGCACCAGGGTCCACCTCTACTACGTGCATCGGCGTTCGATCGAAGCCAGCGGGCAACATCCGGTGCTGCTCTACGGCTACGGCGGCTTCGACGTCTCGCTCCTGCCCAGCTTCACGCGCACGGCGCTGCATTGGATCGAGCGTGGCGGCATCTACGCGGTGGCCAACCTGCGCGGCGGCGGAGAACTCGGCGACGGCTGGCATCGGGCCGGCATGCTCGAGCACAAGCCTCGGGTCTTCGAGGACTTCGAGGCCGCCATCGAGTACTTTACCGACAGCGGGCTCAGCAGGCCCGAGCGCATCGCCATCACTGGCGCCAGCAACGGTGGATTGCTCGTGGGCGCCATGGTCACGCGCGTGCCGACGCGCTTTGCGGCCGCCGCAGCCTACGTGGGGCTCTACGACATGCTGCGCTATCACCTCTTTCCACCTGCTGAAATCTGGGTCAGCGAGTACGGCGACCCGCGCGAACCCGAGGCGGCGCGCTATCTACATGCCTATTCGCCCTATCATCGCGTGGTCGATGGCGGCCGCTATCCCAGTGTGCTGATCGAGACCGCCGACCACGACACCCGGGTCAGCTTTGCCCACTCGACCAAGTTCGCCGCGCGTCTGCAACACGCCCAGGCCGGGCCGCAGCCCATCTACTTCCACATGACGCGCAGTCAGGGCCACGGCAAGGGCACGCGTCTGAGTGACCTGGTGGAGAAATACGCCCGCCAGCACGCGTTTCTGGAGCAGGCCTTGAACGTGCGGTGAGGTGGCGAGCCTAAGGGCTCGCGAAAGAATAACTTCCCCCTTTGGCACGCACCGGCGGGCACGCTCGGGCCGTGCGTCCTCGAAGAATTCCTCGATGTACCTCGGGTACGACTGCGGTTTTGTCTCCGGGCGCAGTCGCCATCGCACCCGCCGTCACGCCCCATACGGATGACTTCCGGCTGCGTGGACCCTTACATCTGAACGCGCCGGGCTCCGGCGGGCGGCTGATAGCGAAAGAGAGTCTCCGGAGCGCTTTTGTTGAACTTCATGGCGCTGAAGTCGAAGCGGTTGCGATTGCCGTTGTGGTCGATGATCAGAAGGCGACGCACCAGCCCGCGCAGGGCAGCGCGCTTTTCCACGTAGAAGAGCAGGCGCGCATAGTGGGGTGTATCGGCCCGCGGGCGCAGCTCCAATACGTGGCCTCCGGAATAGCCCTCTTTGGCTGGATCGAGCAAACGGAAAGTGAAGTCTTCCTGAAGGCGCCCGGTGCCCATCAGAAAGGCCAGTGCCTGTGGCAGCTGGGCCTGGGTGATCGGCTGCTCGATGACTTGACCGCGCTCGCCTTCGTCGGCTGGTTCGTAAATCACGACGCGCTTGCCGTCGCTGGCGATCACCTTGCCGTTGGGCTTGTCGTAGTCCCAGCGCATCTGGCCCGGCTTCTTGAAGACGACTCGGCCCTTCGAACGGTCGGTGCGCTTGTAAAGCCTGTTGACGTAGGTCTGGTAGAAACTGGCGCTGACGTTTTGGGTCTGGTCGTAGAAGCGCTGCACGCTGGCAGCCACCAGGCTCGCTTCGTCGCCGGGGGTGTCGCCGGGGGCTTCGGTGGGTGCAGTCGGCGGCTCGGACGCGGCTTCGTCGGCCTGGGCCCAAGCCATGGCCGAGATCAGCAGCAGCGAGCTGCAGCCGAGCGTAGCCATGAGGGCTTGGATGCCTTTGCTGTGGGTCGATTGGAACAAGAAAGCCTCCGCAATTGCTCGTGGAATTTCGACGCCTTGGCCGCGTTCCTATTCAGAACTCGCTGGCGTTATGGTGCAGCCCTCGGGGGTCGGTCAAGCAGTCACTCACACTTCCAGGGGGGCGATCTTGGGGGTCTTGTCGCCGTGTCGCTCATCTGCCAAGGTCTTGGGGATGGGGCTGCTTTCGCTTCGCTTCGACTGGTGACTGACAACGACCGGGGAGCACCATGCACCGAAATTCGCGAAAGATTAATGTCGAGCAACAGATCGGGCGTCTCGAGCGCCGCCACAGCGAGCTGGCGGCACGGGTGGAGCGGCTCGACAGTGGCATGTACCTGACAGCTGAGGAGCAGCGCAGGGTCACCGATCTGAAGAAGGCCAAACTGGCGGCCAAAGATGCGCTGATGGCGCTTCGTTCCGGGCGCTGAGCGCGCTGGGTTCGGGGCGCTCGGTGCGAGGCGCTGGGCGGCCCGAGGGCGGCGTCAACCCTGGGTCGGTGGCCCGGGAGCCTGCGCCAATTCGTGCAAGGCGCGCTGCATGACGGGCCGCCATGGTGCCGGTAGGCGGTCGCGGTCTTCGTCGAGCAAGACCGCGGCCAGTGCCAGGTAGTGGCGCGCGTCGTCGCGTTCGCCCAGGCGATAGGCCGCCATGCCGCGCAGGTAGAAAAAGCGGGCTTGCTGGCGCGGCGACATGTCGTGGATGTCGGGCTGCAGGCTGTGGAGCCAGTCGAGGACCTCTTCGTAGCGCGCTTCGCGGTAGAGCACCTGCGCCCGCTGAAGGCCCGTGGTCACGGAGCTGCAGGCCCCGAGCGCCAGCACCAGGACGAGTGCCGTGAGACCCCGGGGCTTGGCTCCGAACGGGCGTGGCCTGGCGGCCCTGAAACGGACAGCCAGGCCACACCGTCGGAGTAAGGCAAGCCAGACCATGACACCCACGCCCCGGACCGAGAACGCATTCGGCTGATTTCCGGGTTCGCGACCAGCCACAGCCGCCCAGGCGGCCGGGCGGAGACTTCCGATACGGGAAAAAGCCCGCGCTGAGAAGAGACCCTAATGAAAAGCGAGAAGTAAGGTAAGCGTCCGGAGCTCACACATCCGGAGACAAGAATGGCTAAGTCAAGCGGGCTACGGTCCGGACAAGAAGCAACTGCGGTGCCAAATTGCTTCCGGAGGCACATGGAGGTGCGGCCTACGCTCTAATTGTCAAATAATTTCAGTCGTTTGTGGGTTCGCCAGCGGCGGGATCCAGGTTCGAGGGGCCGTCTGGTCTGGTGCGAGGCGTCCCAATCTATGACATTGCTGTCGCGACCCTCCGCGGGGCTCGCGCGTGTTTGCGTAGTCAGCGGGCGCGCCTGCGGTCGTCGGTTTCGGTCTGTGGTTTGACAGCAGGGGTCTGGCTGGCGTCTCCTCGGGCAGTACGAAGCATGGGAAGCTGTGCCCAGTGCGGAGGAGCGCTGGCAGACGCGGTTCGCGCCTGCCCCGAGTGTGGCGTGCCCGTGCCGAAACCGTCGGCGCGGCACCTGGAGCTGAAGCTCGATCACGCGCGTCTGGAGGAGGCGCCCTCGCCGCCCCAGCGGCCCCAGGTCGGCGAGTGGGGCAGGGGGTCGGAGCTGCCCACGCCTCCCCAGGGCCTGGCGTTTTCGACCGCGCCGATACCCCCGGCCGACGGTGTGCCGGGGCAGGAGTTCGGTGAGCAATCCGACAGTGAGTTCTCCGTGGGCGAGACGGAGGGCGCGCACGCCTACGACGCGGAGCACGGCGACGATGACCGCGAAAACGCTGCCGAGCGCGACACGCCCGAGCCGGCCCTCGACGAAACCGGACGTCTGCGCAAGGTGGGGCCTCCCCAGCTGGCGTCGGAGGCCATGCGTCGCGAGATGCGGCCCTCGGAGCCGGCCACACTCTCGAGCCGCGTGGCCCTGGCGTTGCTGGGGGCCCTGGGTGCTGTGAGTTCGCTTCTACTGCTGGGCAGCGACGGCTTTGGCTTGCCGCTATCGGGTGCCTTCGTACTCGCGCTGCTGCTGGGGGTGGTGCCCATGCCCTACCCGGCGCGGGCGGCGGTGCTGGTCACCTTGGCCGGTGCGGGCCTGGCCATCGTCTCGCTACAGGGGCTCGATCGGGCCGAAGCGTTGGTGGGCTTGGTCCTGATGTTCGGCATCACCATCCTGGCCACGGCGCTCTTCTTCCGCGCCTGGCATCGGGGCTCGCTGCTGGCTCGGGCCCTGATCACGCTCGGCATCGCCATCTGCGTGGGATGGCTGTGGATGGGCCAGGGGCTGACCGCCCTGGCCATTCTCGAGACCGACTGGCATCGCTGGTTGCCGCCGGTGCTCCAGGTTCCGCTGGCACTGATCCTGATGCTGTGTCTGCTGGCCTTCATGGACGCGCGCTCCACCGGGGGCTGCACGGTCTGGGCGTGGCTGCTCCTGCTCTGGTTCGCCACCCACAGTGCGGTCGGTCTGGTGGCCGCGGCCGACGCGGCGGGAGGGGGCCTCGTGGGACTGCCCGAGGGCGTAATCGCCGCGGCCATCGGCCAGCCCCTCTTCACGGCGCTACTGACCCTCGGCCTGGCGCAGCTGCTGGCTGTCTCCAGCGCGCGCTGAAAAGCGGCGGGTCGGGGGAGCCGCCAGGACGTTTTCGCGGGACGTTTTCGCGCAATCTCAGCGCCCGACGTAGTGGGGCCAGGTGGCGGTGAGCACGACCAGGCAGCTGCGGTCGCCGCGCTGGGCCTGGCCGATGCCGACGTCGGTGAAGTCGGGCTCGAGCAGGGTCAAGCGATGGGAGGGGCTGCGTTCGAAGGCGTCGAAGGCGGCGGCGGCGCTGCCGGCGCGGGCGACGGTTTCGCCGACGCGGCGGGCGCGGATGCCGGCAGCCCGCAGGCGCTGTTCGGGGTCGCCGCCGGCTTCGAGCTGGTGGGCTACGCGGCCGCTGTCACAGACCGACTTGGCGTGTTTTCGCGCCACGTCTTCGAGCAGTCGATTGCTACGCAGGGGGCTACGGCCGGCGGCGCTGCGCAGTTGCTCCAGGCGGTCGTGGGGGTCGCCGCCTTCGCCGTGGAACCAGCTCTGGGCCGGGTCCACGCCCTGGCCTTCGAGGGCCGGCAGCAGCCGCTCGGCCACCGGGCGCGGGCCGTCGGGGCCCGCGGCCAACAACTGAATCCTGGCGGGCCGTTCGAGCTCGGCCGCGATGGGGATGCCGCGTCGCAGCTGCTGCAGGCTCGGGGCGAGGCGTTCGAGCTGTCCGCTCGCATTCGCGATGATGAGCTGGGGGCGGCTGAAACCCGCTTCGAGGCTGCCGCGCAGGCGTCCCGGTTCGGGGCCCACGACTTCGAGGCTGCCGCCGCGGCTGGCGTAGAGCAGCACGCTGGCCCGCTCGCCGCTGGCGCGGCCGCAGACAGGGGTACCATGGCGCCCGTCGTCGAGCTTTCGCCGCCAGTCGCTGGGCTCGTCGGCAGCGGCCGGCACGTAGAGCAGCTTGACACCGACCAGGTCGGAGCCGGCCCGGCGCAGCGCCGCTTCGAGCGCCGAGGGGGCGGGTTCGGCCGCTTCCAACAGCAGCTCCGCAGCCGCCTGGCTCAGCTGGGCGTCGTCGCGGCATTCGACGTCCTGCCTGGCCGCGTCCGCCCAGGCGGACGCGGCCAGCGGCAGCAGGCACAGCGCCCACAGTGCCCCGCGCGGGCCGCCCGTCACCCGCAACCTGGGCGAGCGTTGCGGGCTTCGGACGGAGTGGCTGTGGGTGACCATGGGCCGGGTCGGGAGGAGGGTCGTGCAGCTGCGGCCTCCCATGGCCGCCAGCGCCACCAGCCCACGCTAGGCCCAGCGGAGCGCGATGCCAACTTCGCGGCCTGTGCCAGGGAGTTCGCCGGCGAATTGCCCAATGATTTCCAGCGGCCACCCATCCGAGATGGCCGCCCAGGCGCAATTTCGCCCCCCTACGCCGTGGCCTTGGCCTGGTCCTGGTCGGCGCGCAGGTGGCAGGACTTGTACTTCTTGCCGCTGCCGCACCAGCACGGCTCGTTGCGGCCGACCTTGGGGCGCTCGCGCTTGACGGTGGCCGGACGGGCGACCGGCGCCATGCCCTGCTCGCCGGTCCCCGCACCCGCGCCGCGTTGCCCCGCGGCACCTCCCGCCGCTGCCGCCGCGCCGTCTTGCCGACCGGCAGCCGTCTGGTGGTTGGCCCGCATGCGCTGTTGGCGCGCCTCGACGCGCTTGCGGCGCTCGGCCTCCAGGCGTTCGACCTCGTCTTCACGCTCGATGACGAAGTGGAACATCTTGTCGACCACGCTGGCCTTGATGTTGTGCATCAGCTCCAGATAGAGGTTGAAGCCCTCCTTCTGGTATTCCTTTTTGGGGTCGCGCTGGCCGTAGCCGCGCAGGCCGATGCCGTCGCGCAGGGCGTCCATGTTCTGCAGGTGCTCGAGCCACTGGTTGTCGATTTCCTGCAGGAAGAAGTTGCGAAAGACGCGCAGGAAGATCAGGTCGCCGATCTCGCCTTCGCGCTTTTCGAGCACGGCCTGGGCGTCGCTGTAGAGCCGCTGGGCCACGTCGGTCGGGTCGGTAAAACGCTCGAGGCCGCCGACGTCGATGCCAAAGATCTGTCGGTAGGCGTCGCCGAGGCCGCTCAGATCCCAATCCTCGAAATGCTTTTTTGGCGGGCAGCCATGTTCGACCATGGTGCCCACCACTTCGTCGATCAGATCGAGCAGCCGCTCGCGCTGCTCGGTCAGGCTCATGGGCACCCGCTCTTGCAGATACTTGACGGCACCCGGCGGATCGCTCCTGTAGTTGCGCAGCTCGGTGCGGCAGCCGAAGTTGACGTAGATGACCTGTTCCAGGTGCTCGTAGGTGATGGTGTCGAGGCTCGACAGCTCCGCCTTCAGCGCCTGTTCGTGCCAGGCCTGCTGCTCCTCGGGGCTCTTGCCGGCGGGCATGGCCCCGGCGCCCGAGAGCTTGACGAAGGATTCGAGTAGCGGTGCGACCACTTCAGTGAAGCGCGGGTCGGCTTCCTTGACCATCGGTTCGGGCACGATGCCGCGCTCTTGTTCTTCTTTGGTGGGCTCGCTGCGGTACTCGCCGCTCAATACCTGACGTCTCAGCGCATAGATGCTCTTGCGCTGCTGGTTCATGACGTCGTCGTACTCGAGCATGTTCTTGCGGATGTCGAAGTTGCGCTGCTCGACCTTGGTCTGCGCATTCTCGACCGCACGCGTGACCCACTTGTGCTCGATGGGGATGTCTTCTTCCATGCCCAGGCGATCCATCAGGCCCTGGATGCGATCGCCGGCGAAGATGCGCATCAGGTCATCTTCGAGCGAGAGGTAGAAGCGGGAGCCGCCGGGGTCGCCCTGGCGGCCGCCACGGCCGCGCAGCTGGTTGTCGATGCGGCGCGATTCGTGGCGCTCGGTGCCGATGATGTGCAGGCCGCCCAGCTCGAGCACTTCTTGCTTTTGTTTTTGGCAGTCCTTGATGTAGTGCTCGGTGGCTTCGGCGATGGCGGCTTCCAGCGCCTCGGGATTGCCCAGCAGCTCTTCGTCGGCGGCCTGCATGACCTCGTAACGGGCGAGCATCTCGGGGTTACCGCCGAGCACGATGTCGGTGCCGCGGCCGGCCATGTTGGTGGCCACCGTGACGGCGCCCTTGCGACCGGCCTGGGCCACGACGTAGGCCTCGAGTTCGTGCTGCTTGGCGTTCAACACGTTGTGAGGGATCTTGGCCCGCGTGAGCATGCGCGAAAGGGCGTCGTTCTTTTCGACGCTGGTGGTGCCGACCAGGGCCGGCTGGCCGCGTTCGTGGGACTCGCGCAGCTCCTCGACCACCGCTTTGAACTTCTCGCGCTCGGACTTGTAGATCAGGTCTTCTTCGTCGTCGCGGATGACGGGCTTGTTGGTGGGGATGACGTTGACTTCGAGTTTGTAGATCTTGTGAAATTCGGCGGCCTCGGTGTCGGCGGTGCCGGTCATGCCCGAGAGCTTGTCGTAGAGCCGAAAGAGGTTCTGAAAGGAGATGGTCGCCAGCGTGGAGCTTTCTTCCTGGATGTCCACGCGCTCCTTGGCTTCCACCGCCTGGTGCAGCCCGTCCGACCAGCGCCGTCCCGGCAGCACGCGCCCGGTGAACTCGTCGATGATCATCACCTGCCCGGAGTCGCTGACCATGTAATGCTGGTCGCGCTTGTACAGGGTGTGGGCCTGCAGGAGCTTCTGCAGGATGTGCAATGACTCGAGGTTGATCGGGTCGTAGAGGTTTTCGCTCTCGATCAGCCCGCGCTTGAAGAGTTCGCCCTGGGCCATCTCGATGCCGTCCTCGGTGAGCGTGACCGAGTGGGCTTTTTCGTCGACGGCGTAGTGCTCGTCCTTGCGCAGACGCGGCAGGATGTCGTTGATGGCGACATATTTTTCGCTGGCGGTGCGGCCGCGGCCGCTGATGATGAGTGGCGTGCGCGCTTCGTCGATGAGGATCGAGTCCACCTCGTCGACGATGGCGTAGTTCAGCTCTCTTTGAACGTAGTCGTAGATACTGAACTTCATGTTGTCGCGCAGGTAGTCGAAGCCGAACTCGTTGTTCTGCCCGTAGGTGATGTCCGAGCGGTAGGCGCGCTTCTTATTCGCCTCCCCTTGCTGGCTGACGACCACGCCCGTGCTCAAGCCCAGAAAGCCGTAGAGCTTGCCCATCCACTCGGCGTCGCGGCGGGCCAGGTAGTCGTTGACCGTGACCACGTGCACGCCCTTGCCTGATAGTGCGTTCAGGTAGGCGGCCAGGGTGGCGACCAGGGTCTTGCCCTCACCGGTCTTCATCTCGGCGATCTTGCCGCTATGCAGCGTGATGCCGCCGATGAGCTGCACGTCGTAGTGGCGCATGCCCAGGGCGCGCTTGCCGCCCTCGCGGCAGACGGCAAAGGCCTCCGGTAGGATCGCGTCCAGGCTCTCGCCCTTCTCGATGCGCTGGCGGAAGTCGAAGGTGCGCCGGCGCAGGGCTGCATCGTCGAGGCCGGAGATGCTGCTCTCCAGGTCGTTGATCTTGGAAACCAGCGGCTGCAGGCGCTTCATCTCGCGCTCGTGCTTGGTTCCCACGAATTTTCTAAGAATGGCGTCGAACATGCGGGCCTCGGCACGGCGGGCTACGGGCCGGCCGAGCGGGCAGACTAAGCACGCCCCTGGCCCGGTGCAAGGCGCGGGTGAGGGGGGGGCCACCCCACTCAGGGTCCGCCCAGGGCCAGCACGAAGACGCCAATGGCGGCGAAGGCCAACAGCAAACTAAGGCCGCTCAGGGCCAAGCGCCAAAGTCGCCGCCGCTGTTCGCGGGCTAGCGCCGCCTCGGGACGCTCGGCCTCGGCCATGATGCGGTGGGCGTCGGCGGCGGCCGAAAGCGCCCGGCGCACGAGATCGGTGAGCAGGGCCAGGGCTGCCATCGCCAGCACCAGCAGCGCCAGCTTCTGCACGCGGGCGTGACGCTGGCGTCCGGCGGCGAGCGCGAGCGGGTAGCTGCTGCTGGCCGCCGGCATGGGCACAAGTCCGCGCTCCAGGATCGCAAGCAGGTAGGCGGCGACCCGGGAGGCGGCCCGGGCGTGACGTTCGGGGGCGGCAAGCACTTCGGCGGCCAGCGCGTCGTTCGGGGCCCGCTGGCGCGCCGCCGCCGCCAGCTGCAGAAGGGCCTGGGCGGCGCTCTGCCCGGGCGTCTGCACGTAGAAGGCGCGCACGGCGGCGGTCTCGGCGCTGAACGGATCGCGGCGCAGCTGGATGCGCCAGCGCCCCGGCGAAAGTGCCCCGAAGGCTAGGGGCTGTTGCCCATCGCAGGGCCTGAGGCTCGCGCTGTGACGCCAGTGCCCTTCGTGAAAGGCGTCGGCGATGCAGCTGTCGGCGCCCCCTTGCAGCTCCAGGGACACCTGTGCGCCCGTGGGCAGCAGTCCCGGGGCTTGCGCGCGGGCGGCATCCGCGGCAAGGGCCAGCGGAAGTCGGATCGAGCGCGAGGCGAGCAACTCCTCGCCGCGAAAGACCTCGATTACGCCCTGGGCCTCGGGGCCGTGGCAGCGCAGGCCCAGGCTCGCCACCGGATCGGCCACGGCGCCCTCGGGCTCCAGGGGCGTCAGCGAGGCATTGGCCCGTAGCTTCACGCGCAGGCCTGCGGGCTCTGCGTGGATGTACAGAGTGCAGTCGATTTCGGGCACGCAGGCGCCGCCGGCCACCTGCGGCTCGATCGTCACCGCTGGGGCCTCGGGCCCGGGCTGCTGCATGCGCACGGGGCCGAGCGTCAGGCGCGATAGCGGCGGCAGCCGTCGTGGCAAGGGCTGCACGGTCGCCGCGCGCGTCGCCAGCGAAAGCGGCCGTTCGACCCGGGTTTGGGGGCCTTCCCCCCCGGTTGTCGCCCGTAGGCGCAGTGTGCCGACGAGGCCGGCCGGTGGCGTCAAAGCCCCCTCCAAGGTGTTGGCGTGGCCCGGGCGCAGCCGCGTGCGCGCATGGACCGTGCCCGCGGCATCCCGCAGCTCGACCGCCACCGCTGCATCCGAGAGCACCGGACCCTCGGTTCGCGTCAGGCCCACATAATGGCGCGCCCGCAGGGGCACGGGCCGACCGGCGGGCGCTTCAACGGGGGCGATCAGATGCAGATCGGCGTCGATGCGATCGCCGCGGCTGACCAGCACCGTGGCCAGCGCCAGGGCTGCCGCTGCTGAATAGGCCAATCTCGGCAGCAAATCGAACCTATCGGAAGCTTTGCCGCCCGGCCGGGCCCCGGCCCCTCTCGACATGGCGGCGATGCTACCCTATGTCAGGCTGTGTCCTCATAGGGGATCGAGGCGATCGCACCTGTCACCATGAGACTCGAGACCTGGAGACTCGACACCCACGTGTCACCGAGCTTCGCGGCCGGGAGTTCCCCGGCCGCATGTGGGCGGAGGTGGGTGCCATGAGCGCCTTGCCGGCCCAGGACGTGGAGGCGCTGCAGGGACAGCTCAACGCCTACATGGAGCGCAAGGGCCTGCGCTCGACCAACCAGCGGCGGCTGGTCAGCGAGGTCTTTTTCCGGGCTGACGGGCACCTCTCGATCGACGAGATGCTGGCCTTGGTGCGCGAGCAAGACGCCAAGGTCGGCTACGCCACGGTCTACCGGACCATGAAGCTGCTGGTCGAGTGCGGCCTGGCCAACGAGCGCCAATTCGACGACACCGTCACGCGCTTCGAAGTGGCCCACGCCGACAGCCACCACGACCATCTGATCTGTCTCGAATGCAAGCGCATCATCGAGTTCGAGGACGAGGAGATCGAGCGTCTGCAGGCCAGGGCCGCCGAGCGTCACGGCTTCAAGCTCGTCAGCCACAAACTCGAGCTCTACGGCCAGTGTGCCGAGTGCCGCGGCCAGAAATAGACGCTTGGCGTTCCGGGAATCTCGGCTACCGGGTAGCTGAAAACGAAACAAGCCCACCCCGCAGCGCGGAGTGGGCTCGCATCATGGATGGGCCGCTGGCTTCAGTTGCCGGCGTCGGTGTCGGTGCTGCCGGCGTCCCCGAGGTCGCACGGGACGCGCTCGTCGGGCACGCTCACGCCGAGGATACTAAGGAAGGCACCGGCCGTGTCGTAATCCGTGCAAGCCATCGTAAGCGTGGCATCGAAGAAGCCACATACGTTGTCCAGGCAGCAACCCGGCGCTTCACCAGCCGGCGTCATGAACGAATCACACTCGGGGTGCGGCTCGGGCGGACCCATGCACGGACCGCCCATCGAGCTGGTACCGCAGGTGCTGGTCGCTTCGTCGAGGCAGCAGGCGACGGGGAGGAATCCCATCGCCATCGCGCCCAGGCCCATCGTCGGATCGGGGCAGGTCACGTCGCCGCAGGTCACGGGCGCCGCCGTCGTCGTTCCGCCCGTTCCAGCCGTGCTCGTGCTGCCCGATTCGCCACCGCTGCCACCACTGCCACCGCTGCCAGCGGTGTCCGTCGGCCCGGCGTCGGTGTCGCCGTCGTCACCGCTGTCGTCGCCACAGCCCACCATTACCGCCACGCTGAGGCTCAGCACGGCCAACCACCAAAGTCGATTCTTCATCACACTCATTCCTCGGCTAAAGCTTGCAAACTAGTTGAGAGGTCCTTCGAGACGCTGACGGGGCTTTTGGAGGGAAACTTGAAAAGCCCCACGGCGCGTTCCCGTGGGCCGCATCGTCGGCCGCGGTCGGGGGTTTGTACACCCTTCCGAGACCCACGAAAAGGGGAGTCTTCTCCCGAAATGGTGGTCGTGCAACCTGAAGAGGCATTTGTAGGGAATTCAAGGAAGCCTGGCGGAATTCGCGTACATCGGGGGCCGGATTTGGATCGGTCGTGGCCGATCGCACACGCCGATGACCGGGGCTGGCGTCCATCGCTGAACCCGGACCTATCGGGAGCGGCGGGGCAGCCCCGCGCGCCTTGCATTTAATTCAAAATCCGCCTTTCCTCGGCGCCCCCGGCTTGGTAGGTGTCTCAGGCTGTGTGCCGGCACGGGGCCTTGCCGCGGCTGGACATGCCAGGAGGTTGATAAAAGATGAGCGCCCTCGACAGCTTCCGGGAGGAAGTCCGCAGCTGGCTCGACCAGAACTGCCCCGACAATATGCGCACCCCAAAGGACGGGGGAATGCGCAAGCCTGCCACGCCCCAGGAGGTGACCGCCTGGTGTGGCAAGCTGCAGGAGCAGGGTTACACCTGCCCGACCTGGCCCAAGGAGTACGGCGGCGGCAGCTTCGACAAGGAGCAGGCGGCCATCATCCAGGCCGAGATGGCGCGCATCGGCACCATGAATCCCGCTGTCAGCTTCGGCACCATGATGCTGGGGCCGGTGCTGCTCGAGTTCGCCAGCCACGAGCAAAAGGTCGAACACCTGGTCCCGATCACCCGCGGCGAGATCCGCTGGTGCCAGGGCTACAGCGAGCCGGGCTCGGGCTCGGACCTGGCCAGCCTGCAGACCCGCGCGGTGCGCGACGGCGATCATTACGTCATCAACGGCCAGAAGATCTGGACCACCATGGCGCACCTGAGCGACTGGATGTTCTGCCTGGTGCGCACCGACGCCGAGGCCGCCAAGCACCAGGGCATCAGCTTCATCCTCTTCGACCTCAAGAGCCCCGGCGTGACGGTCAAGCCGATCAAGCTGATCAGCGGTCAGAGCCAGTTCTGCGAGGTCTTCTTCGAGGACGTGCGTGCGCTGGCCAAGAACCTGGTGGGCAAGGAAAACGAGGGCTGGACCATCGCCAAGCGCCTCCTGCAGTACGAGCGCAACATGCTTTCGGGTCTGGGCGGTGGCGGCCTGGGCGGCGGTCGTGGCCGCGGTCGTCGCGGTGGCGCTGACGCCGACGCCCGGGCCAAGCGTGGCAATGCGGGACCGGCCATGATCGCCGAGGGTGCGCGTCGTTACCTGGGTACCGTGGGCGGCGGTTCCACCGGGCGCCTGGCCGATGCGGGCCTGCGCGACGAACTCAGCCAGGCCGAACTCGACCAGATGGCCTTCAGCCTCACCATGCGCCGTGCCAACGAAGAGGCCAAGACCTCGGGGCCCAGCGCCGCCAGCTCCATGTTCAAGCTCTACATGAGCGAGATGGGCAAGCGCCGCTCGGAGCTGATGATTCGGGTCATGGGCTATCAGGCCCTTGGTTGGGAGGGCGATACATTCTCGCAGCAGGAGCTGAATACGACCCGCAGTTGGCTCCGCAGCAAGGGTAGTTCGATCGAGGGCGGTACCTCGGAGATTCAGAAAAACGTGATCGCCAAGCGCGTCCTGGAGCTGCCCACCACGGGCTGAATCGGGCACGACGACAAGGACGACGAGAGCAAGACGATAAGAGCAGGACGACAGGAGAAAGAACGATGTCACTGACGCTCAACGCCGAACAGCAGATGCTCAAGGACAACGCGCGCGAATTCGTGCGCGGTAACGCCCCGGTCAGCCACATGCGCAAGCTGCGGGATACCAAGGACGAGACCGGTTTTTCCACCGACCTTTACGGTCAGATGGTGGAGCTGGGTTGGGCAGGCATCGTGCTGCCGGAAGAGTACGGTGGCTTGGCTCTGGGTTATACCGAGCTGGGCGTGGTGCTCGAGGAGTGCGGGCGTAACCTCGTGCCCCATCCGCTGCTTTCGACGGTGCTGCTCGGCGCCGGCACGCTGCTGGAAGGTGGCAGCGACGCGCAGAAGAAGGCGATTTTGCCGGGCGTGGCCGAGGGCGAGAGCGTGCTGGCCTTGGCCTTCGAAGAGTCGCGCCGCTTCAGCCCCTACAAGGTCGAAACCCGCGCCGACAAGGACGGCGACGGCTATAAGCTCACGGGCAAGAAGGGCTTCGTGCTCGACGGGCACGTCGCCAACAAACTCGTGGTTACCGCGCGCACCTCGGGTGAGAGCCGCGATCGCGACGGCATCACGCTGTTCCTGGTCGACCCGGCCGCAAGCGGTGTGAAGGTGGACCGCACGGTGATGGTCGACAGCCGCAACGCGGCCAACGTCACCCTGGAAGCCGTGAAGGTGGGCGCCGGCGACATCATCGGCGAGGTCGGCAAGGGCGCCGACGTGCTCGATCCGGTGCTCGACCGCGCCACCATCGGCCTGTGCGCCGAAATGCTGGGTCTGGTCTCCCAGGCCTATGAGACCACCCTCGAGTACCTCAAAACGCGCGTGCAGTTCGACGCCCTGATCGGCAGCTTCCAGGCCCTGCAGCACCGGGCGGTGGACATGTTCTGCGAGCTGGAGCTGAGCAAGTCGGTGGTGATGGACGCCCTGGGCGCCATCGACGCCGGCCGCGAGGACGTGGCGATCATGGCCAGCGCTGCCAAGGCTCGCCTGGCCGACACCTCGCGCCTGATCACGCGCGAGGCGATCCAGCTGCACGGCGGCATCGGCATGACCGACGAGCACGACATCGGCTTCTATCTGAAGCGCGGCGCTGCCGGCGAGCAGACCTTCGGCGACGCCTCCTACCACCGCGACCGCTTCGCGACCCTCAAGGGCTTCTGAAGCCGTCTTTGGGCGCCGCCGTTCAGGCGCGCTCAACAACAACCGCTACGGCCTCGCCGCCCCCGATGCAAAGGGTGGCCAGGCCGTAGCGCGTTGTGCGCTCGTGCATGGCGTAGAGCAGGGTGGTCAGGATGCGCGCGCCGGAGGCGCCGATGGGGTGGCCCAGGGCGACGGCGCCGCCGCGCACGTTGACGCGTTCGGGGTCGAGTTCGGCCAGCTGCGTGCAGGCCAGGGTGACCACGGCGAAGGCCTCGTTGATCTCGTAGAGCCCCACCTCGTCGCGCCCGAGGCCGGCGCGCGCCAGGGCCCTCTCGATGGCGCCCACCGGTGCTGTCGTGAACCACTCGGGGGCCTGGGCGTGGTGGCCGTAGCTGACGATGCGGGCCAGGGGCTGCAACCCGCCTTCGCGCACGGCCTCGGCGCTGGCCAGCACCACGGCCGCGGCACCGTCGTCGATCTTGGAGGCGTTGGCCGCGGTGATGGTGCCGTCGGCATCGAAGGCCGGCGGCAGGCTCGGCAGCCTGTCCAGGCGGGCGCGCTCGGGCTCCTCGTCGTGCTCCACGCGGCGCTCGCCCCGGCGTTCTTTGAGCGTGACAGGGACGATTTCGTGGGCCGAGAGGCCGGCCTCGCGGGCGTCCTGGGCGCGGCGATAGGACTCGTGGGCGAAGGCGTCCTGGGCCTCGCGCCCGATGCCGTATTCGCGGGCGCAAAGCTCGCCAGCGTGGCCCATGTGCATGTCGCCGTAGGGATCCCACAGGCCGTCGTGGATCATGAGGTCGAGTACCTGGCCGTGGCCCATGCGGTAGCCGGCGCGGGCCCGGGGCAGGGCGTAGGGGGCATTGCTCATCGACTCCATGCCGCCGGCGACCACACGCTGGGCGTCGCCCAGGGCGATGGCGCGGCTGCCCAGGATCACAGCCTGCAGCCCCGAGCCGCAGACTTTGCTGACCCCGGTGGCAGGCACGGCATGGGGGATGCCGGCGGCCAGCGCTGCCTGGCGGGCCGGGGCCTGGCCGGCGCCGGCGCTCAGCACCTGACCCATGTAAACCTCGTCGATGGCGCCGGGCTCCACGCCGGCGCGCTCGAGGGCACCGGCGATGGCGGCGGCGCCCAGCTGGGTGGCGCTGGCGCCGGACAGGGCACCCTGGAAGGCGCCGATGGGGGTGCGCGCGGCGGCGGCGATGAAGACCTCTTCGCGGCTCATGCCGTGAGGCTACGTCGCCCTCGAGGCGCCGACAATCCGGAGCGTATATCCCAAGGTGGGAGCATGTACGACTTTTTTCTGCAACCGGAGGATGCCATCGTACCACCGTGAACTATTGCGCACGCTTGGACGGGAGAATTGCCATGGGACGATCGAAGACACCGCGGAGCTGGGCCAAAGCGGCTGTTGCGCTGCTATTTGGGCTCACCCCCGCTGCGAGCGGCTGTGGCGATGACGATGGCGAGAAGACCGTGCCCGTCGGCGACGCAGCCGCGGCCTTTGCCAATTCCGAGGCCGCCCAGGACGGCGTGCCCATATTTGATGGTGGTTTCGGCTCGCGCGACGGCGCCAGCGGGCCCCTGTCGCCCTTCGACGACCCCTGCAAGCTCGTCGAGGTGCGCAAGATGGACCTGCTCTTCGTGGTCGACAACTCCGGCTCCATGGCCGAGGAGCAGGCCGCCCTTAGCCGCGAGTTTCCCAAGCTGGTGCTGGCGCTGACCAGCGGCGATGTGAACGCCGACGGCACCATGGACTTCCCCGGCGTCCAGGACCTGCACCTGGGCGTGGTCTCGACCGACATGGGTCTGCAGGGTATCGAAGGCATTCCGGGCTGCGGGGGCGTGGGCGATGACGGCATCCTGCAGCACCAGGCGGGCCCCGGAACCAGCGGCTGCGCCACCAGCTATCCGACCTTCCTGACCTACGAGGCGGGCATCCACGAGCCCCAGGCCACCGCCGACGACTTCGCCTGCATCGCCACCCTGGGCACCGAAGGCTGCGGCTTCGAGCAGCAGCTGGAGGCCGGACTCAAGGCGCTGACGCCCTCGAATTCGGACCTGATGTTCCTCAGCAGCAGCGGCTTCCCGGACGCCAACAAGGGCCACGGCGACACTGAAAACGCCGGCTTTATGCGCCCCGGGGGCGGCGACGATGCTTCCGTGGTTGCGGTGGTGATCGTCACCGACGAAGAGGATTGCTCCTCGCGCGACACGCGGCATCTGGTGCCCCCCGGCTTTCTCGCCGACGACAGCCCGCTCAAGGCCCAG
Organism: Myxococcales bacterium; assembly: GCA_029880325.1. Lineage (GTDB taxonomy): Bacteria > Myxococcota_A > Polyangia > Polyangiales > JAFGIB01 > JAOUOP01. Next base: position 45,346 of record JAOUOP010000011.1, read on the forward strand.
GGCTTGAACACCCGCTGCTTCAACAACCCGGATAACCTCTTCGAAGTCAGCCGCTACGTCGACGGCTTCAAGCGCCTGCGTCCGGGTCAGGAAGATCGCCTCGTCTTCGGTCTGATCGCGGGCGTACCCCCGGATCTGGTCAACGCCGACGCGCGGTCCGGGGTCGACTTCAGCGACGCCACCCAGCGCGACGCCTATTACGATGGCCTGCTCGCCGACGACCGCATGCAAGAGGTGGTCGACACCACGGTGGACCCGGCCATCGCCAACCTGATCCCCTCCTGCGACACCGCCATCGGCAAGGCCTATCCGCCGCGGCGCCTGGTCCAGGTGGCCAAGGGCATGGGTGAGAGCGGGCTGGTGCAGTCCATCTGTGAGGACGACTTCGGCCCCGCCGTCGATGCCCTGATCGAGGCGCTGGCGGCGCGTGTCGAGGAGCTGTGCTTCATCGAGTGAGCCCGTCCATGCCATGATGGGCCACCGGGTGCTTCCATTGGCCACCAAGACCGCCAGTGGCTGCCGGTGTCCGCCAGGTTGACAGCCGGGCCGGGCCGTCCTATCGCGAAACTGCGCCGGTGTGCGACATGGGCGCGGAGCATTGGGTGTCGAGTCAGAGCTTGGAGCATCGCGCGGTGACCAGGGCGTCCGCGCGCGGACCGGGGTCGGCGTTGGCGGGTTGCGCGATGGTCGCATTGCTGGCGCTGCCGGGCCCAGCGCTGGCGCAGGCGCCGCAAGCGCCACAGCCGGACTCGCCCGCGCCGGTCGTGGTCGAGGAAGCTGCCCAGGGGCCCAGCGCTGAGGCTGAGCCGGAGCCCGAAGAGTCGCAGCCCGCAAAGTCCAAATCCGGTGATGAAAGCGGGGACGTTGGCCCGCAGCCGATGGCGCCCGGCGCCGAGGTCGCGCCCGCGCTCCCCGCGCCCGCTTCCGAAGCTGCCACCGGGGTCCAGGCTGCGCCGCCGGCCGACGAGGTTTCGATCGAGGCTGCGCCCGAGCCCACATCCGAAGCCGCCGCCGCCGCGCCCCCGCCTGCGGTGTCGCAGCAGGGCGCCGAGGGGGCTGAGCAGGCGGGCGCAGCGCAGGGCGAAGAAGAGGCCGCCGCCTGGCAGCAGAACCTGACGCCGCCGGCTGCACCCTTTTCACTGTTGCTCTACGCCGAAACGGCGTTGGGCCAGGGCACCTTCGTGGCCGACGAAAACGCGCGCAATCCCCTGGTGGCCTGGAGCACGAGCGTGCTGCCGGGCTACCGGCCCACGCCGCGCTGGGCCTTCGGGCTGCTGCTTACGGTCTCGCAGGAAATGACCGACTCCGACCTGGATACCGAGCGCCAGCAGCTGCTGCTATCGGACACGCAGCTCAGGGGGCGCTACGAGGTGACGAAGATCGAGGCCCTGGATCTGCAGGTGGCCGCCGGTCTGCGCTTCTTTCTGCCGACTTCGCTCATCTCCCAGCATCAGAGTCTGCTGTTCGGCAGCCAGGCACGGCTGAACCTGATCCGAATCTTCGGGCCGGTTTTCGCTACCTACACCGGCGCCTTTCGCAAGAACTTCCATCGCTACACCAGCCCCGTGCTCGGCGACGTGCGCGATGCGCCAGCCGCCCCCGTGGCGCCGCGTATCGGTGGCCTCGAGCAGCTGGGAGGCGGCGAGGTGGCCGTGGCCGGCAACAACGTCTCCTTCGATATCCTCAACCAGGTTTCGGTCGGCTACTCGCCCTTCGACGAGTTGACGCTGGGCCTTTCCTACGCGCTGGCCAATCGTTTTACCTACCGCAGTGTTCCCGACGACGCGCGAACCAGCCCCTACGCCGAGCCCGGGCGCGGTCAACGCGATCTGCAGATAGGCAGCGTCTCGGCCAGCTGGACCTTCAGCCGCCGCTTCGTGCTGGCGCTGGCGATGACCACCACCGGGCCCATCAAACAGGCCGACAACGACGGCCTGCGCTTTCCCTTCTACGACTTCTATTCGACCGCCGAAAACCTCACGACCTTTGCCCTGAGCTTCACCTACAGGGAATTGTTTGGAGAGTAGACCATGCTGCCGACCCATCTGCGCCGCCGCGCGCTCTTGCTCCTTGCGGGGCTGGCCCTTGCCGCTTGTGCCGAGGAGGTGGGCGATATCGATCGCACGCAGCCCAATCTCTTCGAGAAGTCGATGTTCACCGAGCACAGCTGGTATGTGCGCCAGACGGTCATCGACGTGCCGCCGACCAGCGCCCTGAGCTTCGTCGGCGAAACCGGTGAGATGGAGATGATCCGCTGGGAGATCCAGCAGGACTACATCGTGGGCTACCGCGCCTACGAAAAGGTTCCCGGCAGCGAGAGCAACGCCGACCACGACGCGGCCCGGGTGGGCGAGCAGCCGGTGGCCGAAGGGCTCGGCGAAGGGCGCGATCCCGAGGTCTTCAAGGGCAATCCCATCGTGGCCTATCCGATCGAGGCTCACGTGGACGTGATCCGTGACTACAACCCGCGCACCGGCGAGCAGACCAATGTGATCGTCGAAAACCAGGCCGACAGGCCCTGGCACGAGCGCGCCTTCATCCGCGTCGACTGGTCGTCGAACCTGGTCGGTCACTTCATGTTCCTGACCAGCACCAACGCCATCACCTCGACCAACAGCGGCTATGTCGAAGAAAACGAGGGCGGCGCCGACGCCTTCTACACCCACCTCGACGACGAGGGCGTGGCCGACTACTTCGACTTCACCGAGCGGCTCTTTGTAGAGCCCACCGAAAACGGCTGCATTCTCTTCTTGAACAACCGCATCGGCGACTGCGCATCGGCCGAGGTCAAGGTGCGCACCAGCTTCCTGCGCGTCGACACCGAGCGCGAGCAGGACTATGTGGCGTTGCGCTACGACGACGTGCGGCAGGGCGAGTTCGGCTATTTTCGTACCGAGCGGCCGAGCTACGACCGGCGCCGCGGTGTGACCTGGACTGGCGTCAGCTACATGGTCAACCGCCATGACCTGTGGCAGGACAGCCGCGACGGGGACGGCAACGTCCGCGACTATGCCGAGCGCAAGCTGCAACCGGTGACCTACATGCTATCGCCGGGCTACCCCGAGGAGCTGCGCGAGCTGACCGACGACATCGCCGCCGAGTGGGATGTCACGCTCAAGACCACCATGGCCGAGCTGCGCGGTCAGAGCATCGAAGCGCTCGAGGCCGACCTCGAGGATCAAACCGGCGCCAGTTGCATGTTCTGCCTCGACGACAACGAAGACGGTGAAGCCCGCATCGGTGACCTGCGCTACAACTTCCTCTACTGGGTGGACGCGCCCCAGCTGTCGGGGCCGCTGGGCTATGGGCCGTCGTCGGCCAATCCCGAGACCGGCCGCATCGTCGCCGGCATGGCCTACGTCTACGGCGCTGGCGTCGACAGCCAGGCCCAGTACGCCAAGGATGTGGTCGACCTGATCAACGGCGACTACGACGCCCAGGACTTTCTCGAGGCCGACTTCGTGCGCGACGAGGTGTTCGAGCGAAAGCCAAGGGTCGCCCTCGAGGCGCTCAATGGCCTCAAGGACCTGCCCATGGCTGAAGCGCGCGAAGCCCTGCTCAGCGCCGGCCATCGTGCGCGCATCGAAGCCCTGAAGGCCGAGGGATTGCCCTCGGCTCGTCCCGGCTACGATCGCCAACAGCTCTCGCGCATCCAGGGTTCCCCGCTGCAGAGCCTGCTCGTCAACGACGAGATGATCCTGGCCCAGGGCGGCGGCGTCTACCAGCCCGGCGATGTGCTGCCCGAGGAGTTCCTGCAATCGCTGGCCCCGTGGAATTGGAATACGGTCGAGGCCCGGCGTGGCAGCGACGAAAAGCGCCTGAAGGCGGCCCGCAACAACCTGTGGTTGGCCGAACTCGACGACCCCGCCATCGTCGGCCTGGCCAAGGATGCCAAGGACAAGGGGCTCGAGGGCGACGAACTATGGCAGCACCTGCGCGAGCGTATCTACTTCGGCGTCGCGCTGCACGAGATCGGCCATACCGTGGGCCTGCGCCACAACTTCGGCAGCAGCGCCGATGCCCTCAATTACCACGAGCAGTACTGGGAGCTGCGCGAGCCGACGCTGGTGGAAAATCCCGAGACCCTGCAGGACGTGCTGGAGATGGCCTGCGAGGTCAGCTCTATCCGCAATGCCGAGGCCTGCGAAGCCCAGCTCGAGGGGCGCATGCGTGAGTACCAGTACTCCTCGATCATGGACTACGGGGCCAAGTTCAACTCCGACATCCACGGTCTGGGGCGCTACGACATGGCCGCGGTGGCCGCCGGCTACGGCGACCTCATCGAAGTCTTCGACAACAGCGTCACCGACGACATGCTCGCCGGGAACCGCGACCTTTTGGTGGAGCTTGCCGACATCCGTACGCCCGTCGTGGGCAGCCTGCCCGAAGTGATCCACTACACGGAGCTGCCAAGACTGCTGGGCGGCATCCAGAACCTCGGGCGCCGGCACCTGATGCCTCGCGCCGAGTACAACGACAGCCGCGAGGAAGAGGGCGGTCCTGTGCGCGTGCCCTACCTGGCCTGCTACGACGAGTATGTGGACTCGACGCCGGTCTGCCACCGCTGGGATCAGGGCGCCGACGCCTACGAAATCACGATGGACTACATCAACTCCTATCGCGAGTACTTCCCGCTGGTGAACTTCCAGCGCGATCGGGTGGGCTTCAATCCGGGGGCGGTGGGCGACCGCGTCTTCAGCCGCTACTTCTATCCGATCACCAATATGTATCAGCACTGGCTCTTCGACCTGATCCGCGGGCGCACGGGCGACCTGCGCGCGACCTACGATCAGATTGGCGCCCTGCGCGGCTTCAGCCTGCTGTGGGAGGTGATGGCGACGCCGCGCTACGGCAGCTACGTGCAGGATGGCGATGCCTACCGCTGGTTCTCCTACTCGAAGCAGGACATCGCCTCGCTCTACCTGCAGCCGGGCGTAGGGCGCCGCGAATACAGTCGCTACGACGTCTCTGGCGGCTACAACGTGTTCCAGCGCATTCTGGAGTCTGGCTACTTCTACGAGCAGATGGCGGCCCTGAGCGCCCTGACCTCCAACGACGCCAGCATCATCGGCGTGGCTGCCGATGTGGACGCCGACCAACTCGCCTACTCGATCCCCTACTACCTGGTTTTCCAGGAAGAGATCGACCACCTGCTGACCTCCATGGTCACCCGCGACGCCGCCGCCTACGCCCCGCGCATCTCCGGCGGGCAGCTGATTCACAAGGACCTCTACCTGGAGGCCGTCGGTGGCATCGAAGAACCCGAGGGCTACCTCGAGGTCAGCTCCTCCTGGAGCACGCGCATCAACACCATGGTCTACGCCATGGCGCTGCTGCAGAGTAACTTCGACCTCAGCTTTTTGCAGAAGGGGCAGATCGCGCTGGCCGGCGAAAGCGAGACCATCGAAGTGGGTGCTGGCTTCGAGGAAGTGCGCCTCGAGGACCCGGTTTCGGGTCGCATCTACGTGGCCTATTACGATCCCGCCCAGAGCATGGATCGCTTCCTCGGCGCCAAGATGCTCTCCCAGCTGCAGCCCCTGGTCGAGCGCATCGGTGAACTCGAAGATCCCGACAGCGACGAGGCCATCTCCCTGCGCTCCACCCTCAGCAGTCGCATCGGCGACGTGGAGCTGTTGCGCAGCGTCTACTCGTTCTACCAGTACGTGTACTACTGACCTTCGCGTGTCGCGTCTTGTAGCCGAAAGCCGCGGCCGGGCGACCGCGGCCGCCAGTGCATAGCCGATGGCTCACGCCTTCAAGTGACGCCCCGCTACATGCGCCACTCGGCGCCCAGACCCACCATGGGGCCGGCGTAGTCGAGGCCAGCGGGGCAGTCGAAGTCCTGGCACCGCGGAGGATCCTCGAAGACGTGCACACCGCCGATGGTGGCTTCCAGAAAGAGCGTGTCGGGGCCGCCGTTGCCGCGCAGGAGTGTGCGCACGCCGATCTCGCCGAAGCCCACTCCGAGCGTGCCGCCGCTACCGGTCATGCGCAGCCAGGTTCCGCGGCTGATCGGGAGCTGACCCGAGATGCGAATCGCCGACCAGTCGAATTCGCTGCGGAAAAGCGTGACGTGGTTCCAGGCCTCCAGGTGCAGGCCGTCTCGGGCGCCCACGCGCAGGCGTTGGATGATGCTGGTGCCACTGCCCGGCTCGCTGCCCAGGCGCACGTCATGGACGGTCTGACCGCCCAGGCCCAGGCCCACTTCGAACATGTGCACATCGTAACCACCGGTGATGATGGCCGCCATGGGGGCGCTGCCGCCGTCACCCGCTGTGGCCAGGGCCAGCGGCTGGATGGCGGCTTCGATGTGGTAGCTGTCTTCACTGCGAAAGCCGGCGCGGGCATCGAGCAGCACTCCGCCTCCGAGCTCGTCCATGATCAAAAAGGGCCGTACGAGCGCCGCCAGTTCCCAGATGCCGGCGGCGCGGTGGGGCGAGATGCGCGAGGCGCTCAGCGGCCGCTCGGTGACGCGCACCGCTTGGCCCAGCTGCCCCGCTTCATTCAGGCCCAGCTCGACGCGGCCGCGGTTGGGGCTGAGATCGACCACGCGTCCCACCGTCTGCTCGCGCTCGACGCCCCCGGCTAGCGAGCTGCCGTCGAAGCTGGTTTCGCTGCCGAGCAGGGCGACGCGTTCGCCCTCTCCCAGGCCGTCCTTGTAGCCCAGGTCGATGTCGACGTAGCCAGGGCCGACGGCGATTACCTTGCCCCTGTCACGCCGGCGCGCGGGTGCTGGCGGCGCAACGGCCGGGGGCAGTGCCGGGCGCCGCGGTGGTGTCGCGGCGCCCGGTGGCGCCGGCGGCACAGCTTGCAGCGGCGGGGGACCCATCACCGGTGGAGTCGCCGCGGCCGGCGGTGGCTGGGCCGTCATCACATCGCCCACGGGCACTGCCTGCAGGCGCTGGACCTCGACCCAGAGTTTGTCGCCGTGGGTGAAAAAGCCCACCGCGCTGCCGCCCAGGTCGCTGGTATCCAGCACCGCGAAGCCGCCGTCGCGCGTGGCCTCCACCGTCCACAGGCCGGCGTTGCCGCAAGCCACCCGGTAGCGCACGCCCTGTTGCTGGATGGCGAGCACCGAGCAGCGGCGTCCCTGGGAATCGCTGCGTTGGGCCAGGAATCTGCGCAGGGCGGCGTGGCCATTGGGCGCCAGCGCCACGCGCGCTGGCGGTGGCCGCCCGGGCGTCGGTGGGCCCGTGCGGGGCGCGGTCGGGGGGGAAGCCGCAGGCTGCGAGTGCTGCGGCGTGGCTTGGGTTGGAGTTGGGGCCAGTGGGGGCTGCTGCGCCTTCGTCGGCAGGCTAAGCGCGCAGGCGAGCGTCGCGCACAGCAGCGGCCAGGACCCCCGGAAGCCTTCGGGCATGGCGGGACCCTAGCATGCACGGCCGTGAGCGCGGCAAGGTCCTACGATGGCGAGCCGGCGCTCGCTTTGCGCTGGCGCCATCTCGGCGCTAAGCTAGCCCGTGCGGATGACCCGAGCGTAAGGGAGGGGTTCGATGAAACGAACGACGGCTTTTTTCGTGGCACTTGTGGTGCTGGCGCTGGCGCTGTTGACGGGCGCGTGCGACTCGCTGGGCGATGCTCCGCCCCACGTCGATCAACTGTTGGTGATCCCGACCGACGAGCGACCGGCGGTCTCGGCACCCGAAGTGGCCAGGCCGATCAGCGGCGGCACGCTGGCGGTGACCGCTGACGGGCGTTTCGCGGTCGCAACCGACCCCGAGCGCGATCGCATCAGCCTGGTGGACCTGCAGACTCGGGACGTGCGCGAGATCGCGCTGACTGCCGGCGACGAGCCCGGCCGCGTCGTGGTCGATCCCGAGGGCCGCGCCCACGTTGCCCTGCGCAGCGGCGGCGCCCTGGTGACGCTCGACGTGGCTGCCGGCGAGGTCCTGGCCCGGCGCGATGTGTGCTCGGCGCCGCGCGGCCTGGCCTACGCCTCGGCCACCGGTCAGCTGCGCCTCGCCTGCACCGACGGCCAGGTGCTGACCCTGGATCCCAGCGGCGGCGCCGTACTCGAGCGATTGCAGCTCGATGAGGATCTGCGCGACGTCGTACCGCGCGGCGAGGGCTTCCTGGTCAGCCGCTTCAAGGCGGCCGAGTTCCTGACCGTCGACGCCCAGGGCCAGGTGCAGAAGCGCACCGGCATGCCCAGCGGCTTGGTAGCTTCGAGTCGCTTCGACCCGGAGACGGGCAGCACGGAGTTCCGCGAGCTGACGTTCGAGCCCGACGTGGCCTGGCGCATGGTGGCCACTGAAGACGGTGACGTCGTGGTGCTGCACCAGCAGGGTTCCACCGAGGAGATCGACATCGACCACGATCCCCAAGATCCCAAGGGCATGACGGGCCAGGGCTTTGGGCCGGTGGTCAGCACTTCGGCCTACGGCGGCTCCTCCGTCGCCGGCTCCGGGCTGCCGGAGTGTGCGGGCATCGTGCGCACCGCCGTCACCCGCATCGACGGCGAAGGCCGCGGCGCGTCGATGGTGACACTGCCGGGCGTGGTGCTGGCCGTGGACATGGCCATGAGCCCCGATGGCAATCGGGTGGCGGTGGCCCAGGCGGGCCTGAAGGACCCCGAGGCCAATCGCCCCTTCGTGCTCACCGAGAACGGGCGTTTCGACGAAGACGACCAGCAGTTCGCCGCCTTCGGGCCGCGCGAGGGCGGCGTACTCATCGCCACGACGGGTTTTGACTTCAGCCAGAGCGAAATTCAGGCAGAGGAATGCCCGCAGCCGCAAAGGCTCGACGTCGGCGCCCCGGCCACGGCGGTGGCGTTCACCTCCGAGGGCCAGCTGCTGGTGCAGACCCGGGAGCCGGCCCAGCTTTTCGTGGTCGACAATCGCTTCGGCGGCTTCGAGGTCGGCAGCCCCATCGATCTCGGCGGCCGCAGTGTGGCCGACACCGGCCACGAACTCTTCCACCGCAATTCCGGTGGCGGCATCGCCTGCGCTTCCTGTCACGCCGAGGGCGGCGACGACGGCCGCACCTGGCGCTTCACGCGCATCGGCGAGCGCCGCACCCAGGCGATCCACGTGGGTCTCGAGGGCACCGCGCCCTTCCACTGGGACGGCGACATGAGCGATCTGTCGATGCTCATGGAAGAGGTCTTCGTCGGCCGCATGGGTGGCGTTCCCCAGTCGCCGGAGCGGCTCGACACGCTTTCCGAGTGGCTCTTCGCCCAGCGCCCGCCGCCGGCGATGGTGGCCGCCGACGATCCGGCTGCGATGAACGGCAAGCGCATCTTCGAGTCCGAGGAAGTGGGCTGCGCAAGCTGCCATGCCGGCGCCGCCCTGACCGACGCCGAGAGCTACTTCGTGGGAACCACCGCGGGCGAGCATCCGCTGCAGGTGCCCTCGCTGCGCGGCATCGCCTACCGCGCGCCCTTCATCCACGACGGCTGCGCCGAGACCCTGCACGATCGCTTCGACCCGGCCTGCGGCGGCGGCGACCTGCATGGCAAGACCTCGCACCTGCAGCCCGAAGAGATCGACGACCTGGTGGCCTACCTGAAGTCGCTGTAATCGGCGGGTGGGCGCGGCTCCTCGAGTCCGACAGCCGGCTCGCCCAGTGAAAAACGCAGCTCGAACACCGCGCCCGTGCTGTCGCTAGCGCCCTGAAGCTGGCCGTCGAGCTGGCCCGCCAGGGCGTTGCAGATCTGGGCTCCCAGGGTTTGTGCCTGCTTCCAGCAGAGCCCGGAGGGCAGTCCCGGGCCGTCATCGGCCACCCGCAGCAGCCAGCGTCCGTCCGGCTCTGGGCGCAGGGTGATGGTCAGGCAGCCGCGTCCGCTCGGTGTGAAAGCGTGGCGGTAGGCGTTGTCGACCAGCTCCCCCAGGATCAGGCCGAGGGGCACGGCCGTATCGATGCCGATGCGCAGCGGTGCGACCTCGAGTTCCAGGTCCATCGTGGTGTCGCTCTGGATCTGGTAGCAGATCGAGCACAGTTGCCGGATGTGGGCAGCGAGTCCGAGTTCGTCCAGGGTGGCACGTCCGCCGAATCGATCGCAGATCAGGGCGATGGCGCGCACGCGCTCCCGGTAGCGCTCGAGCGTCGGTCGGTGCTCCGGCGGCAGCAGCCCCAGGTGGAGGCTCAGCAGGCTGGCTACGACCTGCAGATTGTTGTTGATGCGATGGTGCAGCTCGGCGGCCACGGCATCGCTGCTGAGCAGGGATTGTCCGTGACCGCTCTGGAGTCCGGTCGCGGTCGTCGGAGATTCCGGGGGCATGGCCTTTTGCTGCATCGGACGGCACTGGACCTGGCTGCGCCGTCACGCCGGCCCCGTGGGTACGGGGCGCCGTGGGTTTGGGTCGCGTCGTGCCTGTCCGTCCCGGCGAGATTCGGTGAACCGGACCCGTGGGCCTCGACCGATCGCGAGCGGCTCGAAGCGCCGAGCCTGCCGGGAGCCTCAAGCGTAGCAAAAGGCGGGCTCCCCAGGGCTGCAAACTATGATTCAGCTTACAATTATGTCCCACACGGCCCACAGCAGCTCGGGTCGGGCCCCGGGCTTGGCCGGGTTGGAGCCGGCATGCGGCTTGCCAAGCGGTTGAATTTGAGTTTTTCTCAAATCCCGCTGGCGCCCGGCCGAGGCTGTGGCGCGCATCAAGCGAAGGAGGAACCGATGGGTGTGCTCGACGGAAAAGTGGCCATCGTGACCGGCTCGGGTCGCGGTATTGGCAAGGAAATCGCGACGACCTTCGCGGCCGAAGGGGCCAAGGTGGTGGTCAACGATCTGGGTGTGAACACCGATGGTACTGGGGAGAGCCAGATCGCCGATGAGGTGGTGAGCGAGATCCGCGCCGCCGGTGGTGAGGCCGTGGCCAGCTACGACAACGTGGCGACGGTGGAGGGCGGCAAAGCCATCTTCCAGAAGGCCATCGACAGCTTTGGCGCCCTCGACATCCTGGTCAACAACGCCGGCATTCTGCGCGACAAGACCCTCTTCAAGATGGAGGAAAGCGACTGGGATGCGGTGATCGCCGTGCACCTCAAGGGTCACTACTGCTGCACGCGTCCGTTTGCCCAGTACATCCGCGAGACCAATCGCATGGGCTGTCGCATCATCAACTTCTCGTCGGTGTCGGGGCTCTTCGGCAACTTCGGCCAGAGCAACTACGGCGCCGCCAAGTCGGGCATCGCCGGTTTCAGTCGCGTGATCGCGCGCGAGCTGGGCAAGTACCGCTGCACCGTCAACACCATCTCCCCCGGCGCCGCCACGCGCATGACCATCCCGCTGTCGGAGGGGCGTGGTCAGACGGTGGATCCCACCGAGTTCAAGCGCGGCCCGGCCCAGATCGCGCCGGTGGTGGCGTATCTGGCCTCCGACGAGGCCAAGGACGTCAACGCCCAGATCATCCACGTCTCGCGCGGCACCGTCGGCATCATGCAGCAGCCCGCAGTCATCCGGTCTTTCAAGGCCGAGGACATGTGGACCCAGGACCAGCTCTCGGAGCTGATGCCGAAGCTGGTCGAGGCCAAGAAGCAAAACGAGGCGCGCGCCAAGGAAGACGGCGCCGCCGAGGCGATCTGAGGCGCTCTGAGGCGCTCGCCAGCGGGTGCGTCAACGGACGCGGCGCGGTCGCCGTCCGCCCGGATCAGCCCTTGAGCTGGTCGCGGACGCGGCCGTAGCCGCTTTTGATCTCGTCGAGTAGGCCGCGGGCGGCCTTGCCGATCTCCTCGATCTGGGGCTTGGCATGGTCGCCCATGCGGTTGAGTTCGCCCTCGACGCGGCTCCATTTGTCCTCGAGCTTGTCCCACTCGTCGCGGGCATCGGCCGCGGCCAGGTGGAGCTTGAGCTTGAGCTCGTCGCGAATCCGCTTGAGCGAGTCGACCTCGCGATCGAGTGCCTCTTTGAGACGGTCGGCGTCGGACATGGCTGTTCTCCTTGGCCTTGAAGTATGCGCGCACCCGGGGCCTGCAAACGCCGCCCCGCACGTCCCCAGATCCCAGCGCTGGCAAATTTAGACCCATGGGTAGGACATTGTGCGCAGGGCGGTTGATTCCGCTTGCGCGCGAGGTGTAGGGTCCCGCCCCGCGGAGGTAGTCAGCCCATGTCAGCTCAGCTCAGGACTCTCGCACTGGCCTTGGCCGTGCTCGGAATTGTGCCCGCCTGCTCGTCGAGCAGCTCGGAGACGGGCGAGGACAAGAAAGCGGTCTCCAAGGATGGAGGCACCGGCACCGACAGCGAGTCGAGCGGCGGCAGCAGCTCTGGCAGCGACGATGAGAAGTCGTCCGGTGGTAGCAGCGGTGGCGGTGGCGCCAAGACGACCGTCTCCACCGAGGACGACACCGACCCCGTCGGCGACGACCTGGTGCTGCTCTTCAGCCCCATGTACTCGGCCTACGACGGCGTCCACGACTTCAAGTTGCCTGCGATCGTGCAGGGCGTGCAGGGCGCCAAGTGGAGCGCAAACCCGGCCGACATGGTCGACCTGCAGCCCGACAGCACCACCGGCGGCATCATGATCACCACGCGCAAGGCCGGCACCGTCACGATCATCGCGCGGGCCGGCGCCCTCAGCGGCTCCTCCGAGCTGCACATCACCGACGCCACCCCGGAGGACTGGGAGCTCGGTGAGATGCGCTACAACAACGAGATCCCCTTTCCGGAGATCAACATCCCTGACGGCGGCTTCCCCGACGGCGGCTTTGGCGACGGCGGTATTCCCGACGGCGGCTTTGGCGACGGCGGTCCCGGCTTCGACCTTCCCGACGACCTCTCCTGCCGCAACTGCCACAGCTCGCTGGCGACCGCGCTCGACGTGGAGCACACGCCGCAGCAGACCGCCGGTTACTCCGACGAGGACCTGATCTCCATCTTCACCCAGGGCATGAAGCCCGAGGGGGCGGGCTTCCACACGCCCTTCCCGGAGTCGGTCTACACCATGTTCCACACCTGGGAAGCGACCGAGGCCGAGAAGAAGGGCCTGGTGATCTACCTGCGCTCGCTCACGCCCAAGACCCAGGGCGCGCTGGACTTCGCCGGCCTGCGCGATCAATTCGGCGGTCAGTGAAACGCGTACTTCAAGCTCGCCCGTTGTCGGTGGTGTTTCTGCTGACCCCTTGGCTGACCCCTTGGCTGACCCCTTGGCTGGCCGTCGGGCTGCTGCTCGGGGCCGGCTGCCACGCCGCGCGCACCATCGACCCGCCACCGGAGCCGGGGCAGCAGCAGGCGGCGGAGCCGATCACTGCGGCGCCGATGGATGCGGCTGTGGAGACGGTGATGGACGCCGCCTCCGAATCCGCGGATGCCGCAAGTGCCCAGGACGCAGCCGCAGTGGTCGACAGCGCCGCGCCGGAGGATGGCGAGGATGCCGGCATCACCGGGCCGCGCGATCCGGTTCCCTCCTGCGATGTGCAGCTGGAGGAAGCCCTCGACGGCCTGCCCGACGACCTGATCTGCGCCGGCCTCTACACCGACGTCTGGAACAAGCGCATCCACCCCGAGGCGCGCTTCTACGCGCCGGCCTATCCCCTGTGGTCCGACGGCTCGGGCAAGTTGCGCTGGATCCGCCTACCCAAGGGCGCGACCATCGACGCTTCGGTGCAGGATGCCTGGGTCTTCCCGGTGGGCACCCAGCTGTGGAAGGAATTTCGCGTCAACGGCCGCCGGGTCGAGACGCGCTTGCTGCAGAAGGTGCGCGAGGACCGTTGGGAGCGCGCCACCTACGAGTGGAATCGCCAGGAGACCTGGGCCGTACGCTCCTTTGGTCGCGATGTGGAGGACGTGATCCTCAGCGGCGCCGTCTACCACGTGCCCAGTGGCAGCGAGTGCGACCAATGCCACGATGGCAACAAGGATAGGGTGCTCGGCTTCTCGGCCATCTCCCTGGGGCTGCCCGGTGCCGAGGGGCTGACGCTGCGCGCCCTGGTGGACGAGGGCCTGCTCGAGCCGCCGCCGCCGCGCACCGAACTTCAGATCGGCGATGACGGCACCGGCTACGGCGCCGATGCGCTCGGCTGGTTGCACCATAACTGTGGCGTAAGCTGCCACAACGACAACCAAAACGCCGAGGCCTACTCCACTGACCTCTTCATGAAGCTGCACGTCAACGAACTCGACGGCCGCGCTTCCAACGACTTCGATGCCCTGAGCAATACCGTCGGCGTCGAGATGCTCTCCGAGCGCTGGGGCGAAGGCCGCAAGCGCATCGTGGCCGGCTCTCCCGAGGACAGCGTGCTCTATCAACTTTTGACCACGCGCATCGGTGACGATCGCGAGCAGATGCCGCCGATCGCGAGCCAGGTGGTCGACCCGGTTTACGGCAAGCTCATCGGCGACTGGATCGGCGCCATGCCGACCTCGCCCTGAGGTGCTTGCGCCTCCGCGGTGGCGCTCACTCCTCGGCGGCGGTCAGGACCCAGCCCGCGATCGCGAGGTAGCCCTCGTCGTTGGCGCTGCGGTAGACGTCGCGGCCGAAGGCATCTACGCCCTCGTGGGAGGCGCCGCCAGCGGCTACCGCAAGCGGTTTGCGCAGCAGCAGTGAGCGTGCGGGGTCTTCGGCGTCGATGAAGGAGAGGGCTGAGGTGAACGAAGCCGAGGCCTCGAAGCCGGTGACCGCGTCGAAGGCGCGCGTGTCGGAGTCGAGGCGTGCGCGGCCTGGGGCGTAGATGTGGAAAAAGCGATCCTCGGAGCCGTGGCAGTTATGGAAGCCGCAGTCGCGCGCCAGGATCGGGTAGATGGCCTGGAAGTCGCGGAAGGCGCGGTCGGCCGGCTCGATGCCGTCGCCCTTGGAGCCGCCGCAGGCGGCGCCGAAAAGCGCGCACAGGACTGCTGCGAAGGTGAGCGCGTGCCGCGCAGTCATGGGGCGCATCTCAGAAGACCCTCCCTGTGAGCTTCAGGGTCACCGAGCGTGCGCGATCGCGGAAGCTGGGGCCCTCATCGGCTCGGTTTTCGTGATCGACCGAGGCCACTGACTCGCGGTAGCAGGCGGCGAGCTCGAAGCGCTCGAGCAGCTGTAGCGACAGCTCGCCCTGCAAACCCAGCGCCAGGCCGCTGCCCGAGACGCCGTCTTCGCGCAGGGAGTCGCTGATGGCCAACAGCCACGACAGCTGCGGCCCGAGCCTGAGCGTCAGCGGTGGGGCGAGCTGCAGCTGTGCCTCGATGCGCAGCAGGGGCCCGGCCAGGTAGAAGGCCGGCGTCGGCTGGTCGGAGACCGCCGGGACGAAGCTGCGCAGCCCCAGGCCCAGCCGCGCCGCCAGGGCCGGCGCCGTCTCGCTGTCACCGAGGTGCACGATCGGCGCAAGGCTCAGCTCGGCGTGCTCGCTGCGGGCGTCGTGCGCCACCGGAAGCGCAAAGGCCGGGCGGCTTTCGATCGCGAGCCCCAGCGAAGATTGGTAGGCCATCTGCAGCTCGAGCGAGAGGCGCTGCCGCAGCGCGCCGCGCACGCGCAGCTCGAGGTCGACGGTGGGGAAGTGCACGGGATCCAGGCGCTCGAGGCCGACGGGGGTCGGGCGGCGGAAGCTGCGCATGCCCATGCCGCCGCCGAGGCCGACGTGGGCCGACAGCGGTGGGGGCTGCCAGGTTTCGGCCGGGGCTGGACTCCCGGTGGAGGCCTCCGGGACTTCGGGTTCTTGCGCTGGGGCTTCGGGGGGGGGCCCGGCGGTGTCGGTCGCCTGTGCAGGGAAGGCTGCGGCTTCGTCTTCGCTCGCTGCGTCCGGGGCGTCCTGGCCGCCATCGGGCAGCGGCGCCGGTTGCGGGCTCGCCTGTGGCGCCGGCGCTTCGGCCGGCACGGGGGTCGCCGCAGCGTCGGTCTCCGCTGCAGGTGCCGTGGCGGGCTCGCCGGGTGCCTGCACGCCGGCCTGTTGGGCTTCGGCGCGCAGCGGTAGCGCGGTGCCGAGCCAGCACAAACAGGTCAGAAGCAGCAGGCGGCTCATAGCGACAGCGCTCCCACGAGCGTGACTTCGAAGGCCGTCACGTCGCTCAGCAAGCGGTACTGCCGGTAGACGTAGTGGGTGGGGCCCAGCGCCAGCGTCGCGCGCAGCGCGGGGCCGCTGGGGTCGGGCTGAAAGCTGCGCGACAGCTCGAGCCCCAGGCGGTGACTGTGCAGGGGCGACAGTTCCTTGTCGCGCGTGTAGAAACCGCCGGCTTCCGCAGGCTCCGCGTAGCTCGGCCGGTAATGCTCGGCGCCGTTTTGCGTGTAGAAACGGTAGTGCAGCGACAGCAGCGTCGCGTCGTCGAGCCAGGCGGCGCCCTCCAGCTTGAGCGTGTGGGAACGCATGGACCAGTCGTCGAGGTAGAAGCGGTAGCTGCCACCGGCCGACAGCCGCTCTCCCAGGGCCCGGCGTCCGCGCAGGGCAAGGGCATGGGTGACGCGCAACTCGGGGTTGGTCTCGGGCAGGCAGATCACGTCCTGGCCCTGGCAGGTGGCGTCGTCGCTACCGATGCCGACGAAGCGATAGGGGCTGGCCTGGTAGCCGCTTATGCGGGTCAGCTGGTAGATACCCTGGACCAGGCTCAGCGGATCGAGGATCTGCGTGAAGTCGAAGCGCCCGCTGACCACGTCGGTGCGCTCCGAAAAAAGTGGATCGCCGACGCGGCCGACGCGGTCGTGGTTGGCCAGGAGGCGCGCACCCACGGTGGCGCTCTTGTCCGCCACGTCGAGCTCGGCGCCGAGCGAGCCGCCGTGGCTCTCGTAGTCGGGCTCAGTTGAATAGCGGTAGCCGGCGCCGAGGCGCACGCCGTCCAGTTCGTGGTTGAGCGCCACGTTGATCTCGTCGCGCTGCTCGGTCACCGCGCGCGAGGCCGAGGTGCGGATGTCGATGGAGGCGCTGGTCCAGACGTCCACGGTGTAGACCAGCTCACCGCGGGTGCGCTCGGCCAGGTCGGCCGCCATGCGCAGTCGCGGCGTGATCACGGTGGTGCGGTCGCTGTCGTTGCGCACGTACAGCGTGCTGGTCAGCTCCTGGGCTGCGGCCGTGTTCGACGTGTTCGACGTGGTCGCGAGCCCGAGCGCGAGCCACAGCGCCGCTGCCCAGTGGCGCCGACCCACGCGCCCATCGGGTATGGAGTTCGCAGTCACGGGTTGGCCGCCTCCGCCGCGCCGGGCGCGAAGCTCAGCTTCAGGTCGAGCACCGACTCGCTGTCGTCGGGCATCAGCGTCAGCGCTTCGGGGCCCTTGTCGAAGGGAACCTGCACGCGCCGCCCGTAGTTGAACTCGTCTTCGGTGATTTCGATGTTGAGCACGTAGCTGCCGTCGGGGGCGACGCGGCCCATGTGATCGCGGCCATCCCACTGGCCCTCGTGGGTCATGCTGTGGTCGGGTAGGGTGGCGCTGGAGACGGCGTCGGGGGTGTCGGCGCGGCAGCGGCGGGCGTCCCAGACAAAGAGGTTGCGAAGCCGCACTCCGGCCCAGACCAGGGGCGTGGCGACGTAGCGGCCCTCGGCGTCCTCGATCCAGACGGCGCCGCAATTCTCGGGCTCGTAGAAGCCGTGGTAGGTGGCGCTCTGGAAGCTGAAGCTCAGGCTGCCGGCACTGCCCTCGGCCGCGTCCGGCAGCAGACAGCGGTCCATGGTGGTGGCTTCTTGAATCGAGGCTTCGACCGCGCGCAGCTCCGCTTCGTTGAGGCCGACGCCCCCGTCGGCGAGCACGCTGCCGACCCGCGGGGGCTCGTAGCCGATGGTATTGCCCGGCGTATAGAGGCCCAGAAGCGGGAAGCGCTCGGCGCGTTCGGCGGCGGCTTCGGCCGAGAAGGGGTCGGCGGCGGGCGCGCCACAGGCGAGCGTGATGAGGCACGCCAAAAGCGACACGCCGGTCAGGCGCGGGCGTTTCATCGGTGCCTCCAGCGGCGGCGGGCCGTCCACAGTGCCAGCGCGCCGAGCATCCAGATGGGAGTCCGGCCCGGGGCGCCGTGTCGGGAGGCTATCGCGGACACGGCGCAGCTGCCGCGCAGGCGCGTCTCGTAGTGCTCGGCGGCCGAGGCCGCGGGCAGAAGCGGGCGCGAGATCATGGTCACCGCGTCCGAGTGGGGATCGCCCGAGACCTTTTCGGTGGCCACGAAGCCGGCCGACAGCCAGATCGCGCCCTGCCAAGTCGGCGGTGCGGTCCAGCTGATGCGCGTCTCCTCGGCGCCGCAGGAGAGCACCGCGGCCAGGCAGCGTTGGCCCAGGGCGTTCGCGTCGCAGCGCACGGCTTCCTCGGTGGTCGCCTCGCCCGGGCGCACGCGAAAGAGCTTGGTGGCCTGGGCGCCCTCGGGCAGCACGCACAGCTCGCCGTCTTCGGCGTCAGCCGCGGGCGCGACCTCCAGGCTGCCGGATGCCATGCCTGTCTCGGCCACCAGTTCCAGTACCAGGCCCATGCTCGAAGGCTCCTCACCCTGCTGGCGGATTTCGGCGGCGCGGCGGGCGAAGTCGGGCCAGGCGATGTTTAGCTCGTAGCGCTGCCCTGGGACATAGCCATTTTCGGGCACGCCCTCGATGCGCAAGGTCAGGGGCTCCTTGTCGCCATGGCAGACGTCGCAGCCGTAGCCCTCGGCCGGCGAGCCGGTGAACCAACGGCCGCCGCCGCCGCCGTTGTTGGCGTCGTCGAAGTAGCTGCGCGGCTCGGTGAAGGCGCGGGCAGCGCGCGGTTGAGCGCTGATCGCGGCGACTATCAGCAGCGCGGCCGCTCGTCCAAACGTCACAAGCTCGGGACGCTTTGCCGCCGCTCGATGTCGGACTCGTGTCGCCGCCGAGGGCGCGTTGTGGGGAGGCTGACCGGTCACTTCGAACGCCGATCGATAGGTTGAGGCCGGGACACGCGGTCGCGGTGCCGCTCCCTACCGCGCGTCGCCTACGCGGTCAACCGTGGCTGTGGCGCAAGGGCGCTGTACATTCCGCGCCGCTCCCGGTATGGACCTCCCCGGGTCCAGCCTGGCCGGGCCCACGAGCGTGAACGAGGTGAGCGGATGAACAAGACTCTGATGTGGCGAGCGGTTGTGTTGCTGTCGATTACCTGCGGTGTCGGCTGCAGCAAGGTCGAGGACACCAGCGGCGACGACGAGGGCACGGAGTCGAGCACCAGCGCCATCAGCGGTGGTGATGGCGGTGCCAGCAAGGGCGACGACGGGGCGGGCCAAGGCTCCAGCGATGGGTCCAGCGATGGCGGCAGCAGCGGCAGCAGTAGCGGCAGCGACGAAGCCGGCGGGAGCGACGGCGAAGCGACCGGCGACGACAGCTTCTTCGTCGACGCGGGCATGTACGCCAACGTCGACGGCGGCATTCCCTGCGGCGCCACCTATTGCGCGCCCGACGCCTGCTGCGCCGATCAATTCGTCAGCGTCTGCGGCGCGCCCATCGGCGAGCGCGGCTGCATTATGCCGCCACCGGCGGACACCTCCTCCGACCCGCGCTGCCCCGAGCTCAACCTCATGGGCTTCTTCACACTGCCCAGCTGTTGCACCGAGGACGGCATGTGCGGCATCGACGCCGCCAACTTCGGCACCGGCTGCATCGAAAACGCTAGGTTTGCCGAGCTTGCCTCCCAGATGGGTGGCGGCGGCGTGGACGCCTCCGTCTTCCCCGGACCGCAGATGTGCGACCAGTAGTGCGGGCGCCCCAACCGGGAGCTTGCAGCGGCGTGCGGTGCTGCTGGCTCTTGCTCTGCGCTGCGCTGGTGGCCCCTGTCCAGGTGGTCCAGGCGCAAGCCGAAGCGGCTGTGAACGCGGCTGAAGCGTCTGCTGAAGCGTCTGCTGAAGCGTCTGCTGAAGCGTCCTGGGCCCTGCGCCATCGCCGTTTCAGCACCCGCGGTGGCAGCAGCGGCGGTCTCGACCTCGCCCATCCGGGCAGCGGCGAGCAAGGCGCCGTGCGATTGCAGCTCGCCATCGACGCGGCGCCGGCCGACGACTTTTTGCTTGAGGGCCAGAGCCTGGGGCAGCTGCGCCAGACGCTTTCACTCGGGGTCACGGCGCTGCCTTCCATGGAGGTGTTCGCGGCGCTCGCCGGTTCGAGCAGCAGCAGCGACAGGGCCGAGCCTTCACCCACCTCGCTACAGGCCCAGCGTGGACAACTGGGCGTCAAAGTATTCGGCGCCCAGCTGCGTCCCTTGCATCTGGGCGGACAGCTGAGCGCCCAGATGCAGAGCGATCAGGGCAGCCAGGCGCCGCTCTTGTCTGCCACCAGCATCGACCTGCGCGCGGTGGCCGCCTTCGATCTGCGCGATCGGGCCCAGGGGCTGCCGTGGGTCGCGCGTCTGAACCTCGGCTATCGCTTCGACAACAGCGCCCGCGTGATCAAAGCGACCGAGGACGGGCGCTACGCCCTGCTCGACGACGCGCGCGATCGAAACGATGAAGATCGCCATTTGGTTTCGCGCCTCGAGCGCTATGCCATGGGCGTAAACCGGGTCGACCGTTTCGAGGTGGGTGTTGGTGCCGAGCTGCCCCTCGCGATCGCGCGTGACAGTTATCTGCACCCGCTGGTCGAGTGGCGGCTGGGCGTTCCGGTCAATCGCCAGGGCTACACCTGTCCGCTGCGCACCGACGACGATGGGGCAGCGACCCGTCAAAGCGGCGTCGACAGCTGCCTGGGCCTGGAAGGTTTTGCCGCCTGGCCCATGAATCTGAGCTTCGGCCTGCGCGCGGTGCCGCCGATTCGCGGCGTCTCGCTGTCGCTCATGCTGGATCTGGGCCTCGGCGGTAGCGACCGTTTCGTGCACGAGCTTGCGCCCAATACGCCTTTCACGATCGGATTCACTCTCGGTTATGATTACGACGCGCGGCCGGCGAAGGTGGTGCGTGTGCCCGCGGTGGTCGCCGAGAAGAAGCCGGCGCCCGGGCGGGTGTTGGGCCAGGTGGTGGACGCCGAAAGCGGCGCGCCCATCGCCGGCGTCACCATCGCCCTCGGCGCGCGGGGGCCGGGTCTGTCGAGCGCGGCCGATGGAAGCTTCATCAGCCACGAGTTGAGTCCGGGCGCCGTCGACTTCTCTTTGAGCCATGCCGACTACGAGTCATCGAGCTGCAGCGCCGAGATCGCGAGCGCCGGTGGTGATGTCGAGCTGCGTTGCTCGCTGAAGGCCCTGCCGGTATTCGGCAGCCTGCGCGGGCGCGTGACGGATGTCTTCGGCGAGCCCATCGCTGGTGCCCAGGTCGTGCTCAAGGGAGCGGGCGAGCTGCAGGTGGTCAGCGACGGGCGTGGTGGCTTCGAGTTTCCGGAGCTGTCGCCCGGCAGTTACTGGGTCCGGGTCGATTCCGGCGCCCACCTGTCGCGTGCCAGCGCGCTCGAGGTCGCGCCGCGGCAGGGCCGCGAGCTGTCGGTGGCGCTGCTCGGCCGTCCGGCCCAGCCTGGCGTGGTCATCGAAGAGGGGCGTGTGGTGGCCGCGGCCCTGCGTTTCGAGGGCAGCGAGACCCAGCTCGGAGACGAGGCAGCTTTGGCGCTGGCGGAGGTCGCCGACCTGCTGCTCCGGCAACCTCCAGAAGGCCGCGTGCGCATCGTGGGCGGCGGTGACGGAGCCACCTCGTTGGCACGGGCCCAGGAGATCCAGCGACGCCTGGTGGAGGCCGGTGTGCCGGCTTCGAGCCTGGACGTGGCTGGCGAAGAGGCCGAGCGCGTCGAACTCTCGCTCGTCGTTGCAGGGCAGTGACGCGCGGCTGGGCTACTGACCGGCGTCCAGGTCGGGATCGCTGCCGGCGTCCATGGTCGGCTGGTTGAAGCCACCGCCGAAGAGGCCACCGAACAGCCCGGCGATACCGGCGTCGCCGCCACCGAAGAAGCCTCCCAGCAGACCGCTCAGCAGGTCGGTGCCGGCGACCGCGCCGGTGCCGGTGCCGGTGCCGCCGCTGCACAGGGAGGTGTCGAAGGTGCAGGTTTCGGGGTCGCACAGCAGGGTGCCCACGCCCTGGGCCAGGGAGCCACAGCTGGCGCCGCCGAGGTTGGCCGGATTGCAGCCGGGTCCGGTGCCGCAGGGGGCGCTGCCGCCCCCGCCGCTGCACAGGGCGACCTCGAAGGTGCAGCTGACCGGATTGCACAGCAGCCGGCCTTCGCCCAGGCCCATGGACTGACAGCTCTCGCCGCCGAGATCGGTTGGATCACAGCCCAGGCCGGTGCCGCAGGGGGGCGCGGCAGGGGGCTCGGGGATCGCGGCGTCGACGGTGGTGGTCACGATGGGCTCTTCGACGGCCGCATCGAGCGGCTCCACGTAGGGTATCGACGAGGCATCGGGCGCATCGCTCGGTTCGGGCGAGCCGACGGGCAAGGGCGAGGTGGGGGCACAGGCGGCGCCGAAGGCGACCAGGGTGGCCAACAGGTCCGTGGCGCGCGCGCCGGCGGAGGGGAAGAGGGGGTGCGTGTGACGGGTCATTGTGGAGAAACGCGATCGGTCCTTGGGTCGGCTGCTGGACGCGCCGGGGCCGGCCCACGCGGCGTCGAGAGCTTTCTTCAGATCGGCGCCGCGGGCAAGGGGCTTCCGAGGCTGGGACGTCGCCGGCAGCGACCGGGCGCTGCCCACAGACTGCGGTGGTCGCGCTCGCGGCAGGAATGGCCTGTCCAGGCCGGTCTAGTCACCCGTGTCATCTCCCTGCGCGACGCGCTGGTGGCGATTTGCAGCCTGCTGCCGTCGTGGCATGTGGGCGTGGAGGTTGCGGCCGACACCGTCGAGGTGAGGGTGGATTGAGCCCCGTGGGGCTGGCAGGCAAAAGCAGCGCGCCGCCGCGGCCGGTTGCCGCGACGGCGCTGTGTTCGAGGCCCGTACTTGACGCGTTGTTATTCCTCTTCCTGCTCGGCCTCGTCGTGCTCGTCTGCTGCCTCGTCTTCCGCCGGCGGATCGGCCGCCGGCTGCGCTCCCTCGATGTCCTCGTCCGCAGCGGGCGCCTCTTCTTCGGGATTGACCGCGGGTTCGGGCGCGGCGGGCTCGGCCGGTGCCGGCTCCTGGTCGGCTTCTGCAGCAGGCGCGGCCTCGTCCTTCTTCTCGTTGCAGGCCAGGGCTGCGAGTGCGACGGCGCATACGACGATCCAGATTCTCAGGTTCATGGTCTTCCTCGGGGTTGGGAGGCTTCGTAACGGCCAGTGTGGCGCGTCGCCGACGGAAGCACGGGGCGTGCCAGAACTCCCGGGGTCGGCCCCCTGCGCGTCATGTTGAACAACGATTGGCCAGGACCGTGGCCACGAGCTGCCCAAACCCGGATGCACCCGTGAGTGCCGCTTTGACGCCAGCCGCGTAGAGCAAGAACTGCTCTTGGGCCTGGGCTCACGCGCAAGGCTTGCGCGATTGTTTCATCCCCCCAACTCTAGAGAGGCGATCGGTTTGAAACCACCACAACTTCGCGGGTTTAGCGGGCCCAGCGCACCGCCACGGCGCCTTGAAGTAGCTCGAGCTACGCCTGCGGCACCGTAACGGCACGCTGAACCCGCTCCCCCTCGCGAATTTGCGGCAATACGTTCAGGACTACGACAACTAGATGTGCTCGGCGGGAGTGCTGAGCCGATGATCGGGGTCGATACGATGCCAGATGCAAGGACGGCCTCCGCCGGAATACTCCGTGTATTTCAAGGGGGCCGGACGCCGCAGCTGGCGCCGTAGCGGTCCCGAGAGCGGATCATGACTCCCGCCGAGCACATCTAGGCTGGTATGGAGCCGGCGCGCCCGGACGCGTTCGGGGTCGAGGGCGTCCGGGCGCGCGTGATCAGTATTCGTCGTCTCCGCCTTCGTCGCCGTAGTCTTCGTCGTCGGGGGGCGGCTCGTTCTTCTTCTTCTTGGCCTTCTTCTTTTCGGCCTTCTTCTTTTCGGCCTTTTTGGCCTTCTTGGGAGGCTTCTTGTCCTCGTCATCGAGCGGTAGGGGCTCGTTCCAGGCGTCGAGTGGTGACAGCTCGGGTGCATCGGCCGAGGCGACCGCGGGCAGGCCCACGAAGGTCAAGGCTGCGCCGAGCGTTACGCCAGCGAAGGTCATTCGGATCATGCGATTGTTTTCCTATTTGGCTTGCTGCTGAGTCGGGTCCACGGCGCAACAGGCGCCGTCGCCCGGGTGCGACGGACCGCGCTTGGGCCGCTCACCGTACTGCGGGTCCACCACCAGACACCCGTCGCAGCCGCGCGGTCACCACCCCGGCCCTGCACGCGGCCAAACGCCCGTGTGCAGGGCCGGGGTGGTGACCGCTTGCGCCCAGGCCGTGTCATGGCTTTTGAGACACCTCTTCAGGGATCGTTGCAGTGGGCAAGTCGAACAAGCCACGAAACCGTCCGAACGGCCGCACCCTGGGTCCGGTGCCAGACCTCGAGCGTCATTTGCCGCAGGACTGGTGGCGTACCCTTTTCAATTCCGTCTACCTCAAGACCGATGGCGACGTGGTCGAGGACGACCGCAACACGGCGGCCGACGTCGATACCCTGATCGCGATGGCACGGCTCGAGCCGCACGACAGGGTTCTCGATCTCTGTTGTGGCCAGGGCAGGCACTGCCTGGAACTCGCGCGTCGGGGCTTTCGACAGGTCGTGGGCATCGATCGCTCGCGCTACCTGATTCGGCTGGCGAAGCGGCGTGCTGCCCAGCGCGAGCTGCGGGTGTCCTTCCACGAGGGCGACGCGCGACGCTTTCGTCTCGAGGATCGGCACTTTCGCTGCGTGGCCTTGCTCGGCAACTCGTTCGGCTACTTCGACCACGAGTCCGACGACCTGGCCGTGCTGCGCGCCGTATCGCGTGCACTGGTCGCCGGCGGCACGGTCTTCCTGGACCTGACCGACGGTAACTGGATGCGCGAGCATTACGAAGCGCGCACCTGGGAGTGGACCGACCAGATGCACTTGGTGTGTCGCGAGCGCAGTCTTTCTTCCGATGACCAGCGGTTGATCTCGCGGGAAGTCGTGATCCACGCCGAGCGGGGGATCATCGTCGATCAGTTCTATGCCGAGCGGCTCTACTCGGAGGAGGCCATCGTGGAGCTGCTCGGGGCGGCGGGCTTCGAGGGGGTCGAGGTTCGACCGGCTCCGGTCGCCAACTCGGATCGCGGGCAGGACCTGGGAATGATGGCCCGACGCATGATCGTCACGGGGCGTCAGCCCGTTGTGCAGCCCGCCCGGCGCCGACAGAGCGTGCCGTTTCCCGAGGTCACCGTGCTGCTGGGCGATCCGAGCTTGCCCGACAGCTGCAAGCGTGACGGTCGTTTCAACGACGAAGACCTGGAAACCATCGGCCGCTTGCACGAGGCCCTGGCCCAGCTTCGACGCTACCGCTTTCAGTTCGTCGACCGCCACGCTGGGCTTTTGGGTGAGCTGCAGCGCTATCCCCCGGCCTTCGTTTTCAATCTCTGCGACGAGGGATACCAGAACGACGCGCTCAAGGAGCTGCACGTGCCGGCGCTACTCGAAGTTCTCGGCGTGCCCTACTCGGGGGCCGGGCCGGCAGCGCTTGGGCTTTGTTACAACAAATCCCAGGTACGCGCGATCGCCGAGGGGCTCGACATCCCGGTGCCCTACGAGACCTATTGCGATCCCTTTGATCAGGGTGCCACGTTGCCGTCGGTGTTGCCGGCGCTCGTTAAGCCGGCCACCGGCGACAGCAGCGTGGGCATCACCGTAGACTCGGTGGTCGACTCGGCCGCGGCGCTGCTCGATCGCCTCGACCAGCTGCGGAGCGAGCTGCCGGGGCGAGCGCTCTTGATCCAGGAACTGCTGACGGGCCGGGAGTTCAGCGTGGGTCTGGTGGGCAACCCAGGGCAGGGCTACCGCTACTTGCCCATTCTCGAGGTCGACTATAGTGGGCTACCCGAGGGGCTTCCTCAGATTCTCGGCTATGAATCCAAGTGGCTGCCGGACTCGGCCTATTGGAGCACCTTGCGCTACACGGAAGCTGATCTCGGCGACGACGAGCGGCGATCGCTCTGCGACTGGTCGGCCCAGCTCTTCGAGCGGTTGGGCTGCCGCGACTACGCGCGTTTCGATTTCCGCTGTGACGCGGGGGGCAATCCGAAGTTGCTCGAGGTCAACCCCAACCCCGGCTGGTGCTGGGATGGCAAGCTGAACTTGATGGCTGGCTTTGCGGGTATGGGCTACGCGGAGTTGCTCGATGCGATCCTGGAAGCCGCCCAGCGCCGCTGCAAGGGGGTCTCTGGTGCGGTCGCACGCGGCACTCGAGGGCGAGTCTTCAACGCGTGGATGTGAACGACGTGAACGACGCGAGCCCCTTGCTTGCCCGCGAGCACAGCAGGGCGTGTCGGCAGGGTAGGTCCCCCATTCGCGGGGGCTCCTGACGGCACGAGCCGCCATCGCCTCTGCGGTGAAAGATGGCTGTGGGTGCCGAAGCCTCAGCCGCGAGTGCAAGAGCTGCGCTTGCCGTCGAAGTCCCAGTGCGCGCAGCCCTGGTGTTGGCAGGCCAATAGGCGGCGTGGTGTTTGGCACGGCGGATGCATCGGGCCCATGCCATGGCGTTGGCCAGAGCCCACAGGTTGTCGAACACGTGGACCCACATTCCTCGATAAACTCCGGAATCTGCATTCGCTCGGTCGACGGGGCTGCAGGTGCGAGCGTCGCGCGGTCTGCCTGCGGCGCCAGGTTGCGCAGGGACTTCGAGCTTGTCGCCCTGGCGCTTGGCGACGACGCCGAAGGCCGTCGCGCCTTTGGTCAGCTCGTCGAGCGCCACAGGCCGTGGTTGCTGCGGCACCTGGAGCGCCTGTTGCGAAACCAGGGTGACGCCCAGGACGTGGCGCAGGAAACATTTGCGCGGGCGTTCGTGGCGCTACGGCGGCATCCGCCGGATCGGGACTTCGGCGCCTGGTTGCGCGTGATGGCAACGCGGCTGGCCTACAACCACATGCGCGACGCCCGTACCCGCCGCAGCTACCACGAGCGCGTACCCCTTGGCCTACACGACGCCGAGGCCAGCGATCGTCGCATCGACGTGGAGCGACTGCTCGAGATCCTGCAGCCCCACGAGCAGCGTCTGCTGTTGCTGCGCTACGTCGCGGGAGCGAGCGTCGACGAAATTTCCGAAGAGCTCGGCATCGGTCGCTCGGCGGCCAAAATGCGGATCGCGCGTGCACGTCGAGCCCTGCTCTCGCGTCACGATCGGCTCGAGGCATCCCGGGCGACGCCGTGAGCGTCGATGCCGTCGGGTGTTGCTTCGAGGCGACGATTGGCCAGCGAGCCGTCGGTGGATGCGGCGACCGATCAGCGCCGGGCGACGCTGTGGCAGCTGGCGCAGCGTTCGAGGTAGTCGGCGTAGAGCTGGGCTCGCTCCTCGATGCTGGCCGCCGACAGGGCCCTGAGGCCCAGCGCCTTGATGGCGTTGAGTTCGGCCGTGAAATTCGTGTCGACGCTCTGGTCGCCTTCCGTTGGTGGCTCCGGTGATAGATCGCGCAGGGTGAGCGCGCCCTGCTTCCAGGCTTCGTCCGATGGGGCGACCAGGCCCACCCAGAGGTCGTCGGCGGCGGCTTCATGGCGCGCCATGCGCCGCGCGACGGTCTCGGTTCCGGCTGTGGGCCTGGAGGCGGCCAAGACCTTGCCGCCGTCGGTGCTCTGCTGCTGGTGGCAACGGCCGCAGGCCACCGCGACGCGTGCCACGGAGTCGGCCGCTTCGGCGATGTCGCCGGCCATGGCGGCCTCGCTGGCGTGCTTCTGCATCTCACCGGCTTGGCGCTTCCAGTTGCCCGGTAGGGCGCTGAAATCCTGCTTGCTCAGGCCGTCGGAGAAGCGTTTGGCGCCCTCCAGGTCGCCCTGGATCAGCGCATCGCGCGCCCCAATGGCGCTCCAGAAGCTGACGCGCATGTGGGCGGCCGTGTCGGGGGCGGGCGCCTGAGTGGCGGCCGTTTCAGCGCCGGAGGCGGGCTCAGCACCGGCACTGGCGGCCGGCTCGCCACCGCCGCTCTCGACAGCAGGCGGGGCCGAGGCGGCGCAGCCGCTGAGGGCAAGCAGGAGCAAGTTCGTTTGAATGAGGCTTGGCTCGGGCTTCATGGGGCCTACATATGCGCCGCCCACGTCCGCGCCAGTCGCTCACAAAAACGTGGAATGCAGGTGGGAAGGAGGTCGGCAGCCAGGCCGCCATGCCATCTGCAGGCCGCCGACGCCACGGGCAAGGGGCCTGAAGATCTCTCGGGGGTGGGGAGAAAGTGACCGCCATCGGGCAGCGGCACCGCCCATGTCGAATGTTCGAAATCCTCGGTTCCGGCCTTCGGGGCCCATCGGGGGCCACCCGGAGTCGAGGCGGGCAGTGCTACACTTGCTGAGGCAAGGGAAGCTGCGGGAGGCAAAAATGAAGGTGGATGTGCTTGGAATCGTGGGGGCGGGTCAGATGGGTTCGGGCATCGCCCAGGTCGCCGCTCAAGCGGGCATCGACGTGCGCCTGCTCGACATCGAAGCCGGGGTGGCCGACGCCGCGCTTTCGGGCATTGGGAGGCAGCTGGACAAGCGCGTAGCCAAGGGCAAGCTGGCGGCCGACGAGCGCGATGGTCTGCTCCAGCGGATTCGTCCTGGCACCGACTATGAGCTGTTGGCCGACGCGGACTTCGTGATCGAAGCGGCCACCGAGGACACCACCGTCAAGCTCGCGATCTTCGACCGTGCCGACGCAGCCACGCCCGAACGAACAGTCTTGGCGACCAATACTTCCGCGATTCCGATCACCAAACTTGCGGCCGCCACGCGCCGGCCCGAGCGGGTCATCGGCATGCACTTCATGAATCCAGCGCCCGTGATGCGCCTGGTGGAGCTGATTCGCGGCTTGCAGACCAGCGATGAAACCCTGGCGGCGGCGCGCGAGTTGGCCGAGCGCATGGGCAAGGACGTGATCGACGCCAACGACATGCCGGGATTTATCGTCAACCGTATGTTGATTCCTTTTCTCAACGAAGCCTGCTTCGCGCTGCAGGAGAATCTCGGCACTCCCGAAGACATCGACCGCGGCGCCAAGCTCGGCCTCAACCACCCGATGGGGCCGCTGGAGCTGGCGGATCTGATCGGCCTCGACACCGTGCTCTACATGGCCGAAGTGCTGCACCGGGAGCTGGGCGAGGACAAGTATCGACCGCCGACGATCCTGCGCAACCACGTGGCCGCAGGTTGGCTCGGGCGCAAGACCGGTCGCGGATTCTACCGCTACGACCAGGGATGAGGCTTCGGAGTCCGAGAGTCGCAGGTCCCAGACATCTGTCGGCCCAACTGCCAGGCGGGGGGGGGGCTTGGGCGCTACTTGGCCGCGGCTTCGGCGAAGTGCGCTTCGATGATGCGGACGCTGCCCGGTTGTACTGCGGGGTCGTTGCGCAATTCGTGGCTCTGGGTGCGGGTGGCCGCCAGGACGTCGTCGATGACGCCTGCCAGGGCGGCGGCTGTCTCTGGATGGGTGGCGAGCACCAAGCGCTCGATGGGGCGGCCGACCGAGACCGAGGCGTCGGACTTGCGCTTGTTGATGGCGGCCTGGCTGGTGACCGCGAGTTCGAAGCTTTTGGGCTCGTCGGGCGACGCGATGCCTTCGAAGTCCGCCGCGGTCGGCCATGGCGCACGGTGGATGCTGGGCTGGCCGCGCTCGGCGGCGAAGACCCAGGACCAGATTTCTTCGGTGATGAAGGGCAGAATCGGAGCGAAGAGGCGCAGCAAGATGTCGAGCCCCAGGCGCAGAGCCGCCACCGCCGAGCCCTGCTCATCGGCGTCGATGCGTTCACCACTCCGGGCTCGGGTCTTGGCGAGTTCGAGGTAGCTGTCGGTGAAGTGGGTCCAGAAGAAAGATTCGGTTTCCAGCAGCGCCGTCGCGTAGTTGAATTGCTCGTGGCTCTCGCTGACCCTGTCGACCAGCTGGCGGAGCTTGGCGACGAAGGCGCGGTCGAGTTCGCAGCGTATGGGCGCGCGCTCGGCTTGCTGGGAGAGTACGAACTTGCCGGCGTTGAAGAGCTTGGTGACCAGGCGCTTGCCGACCTTGAAAACCTTGTCGTCGAAGGCGGTGTCGACGCCGAGCTTGGCGCTGGCTGCCCAGTAGCGTACGGCGTCGGAGCCGTATTGCTCGAGCAGGTGCATGGGGGTGACGGTGTTGCCGACGCTCTTGGACATCTTTTTGCGATCGGGGTCCAGGATCCAACCGCTGAGCAAGGTGTGCCTCCAGGGCGCCTGTCCGTGATGCAAGAGTGCTTTGGCCACGGTGTAGAAAGCCCAGGTGCGGATGATGTCGTGGCCCTGGGGGCGTACGTCAGCCGGAAAGAGTTTTGAAAAGCGCCCGTCGTCACGGCCCCAGTGGGCGCTGATCTGCGGCGTCATGGAACTGGTGAACCAGGTGTCGAAGATGTCGGGCTCAGCGACGAAGCCGCCTGGCTGGCGGCGCTGTGCTTCGCTGTAGCCATCGGGGGTGTCGATCATGGGGTCGACCGGCAGCTGGCGGGGCTCGGGGAGCAACGGGCCGTCTTCGTAGAGCGGCTCGCCCTGGGCGCCGAGGCGATACCAGACCGGGATCGGCACGCCGAAGAAGCGCTGGCGCGACAGGCACCAGTCGAGCCCGAGGTTTTCGACCCAGTCCTCGTAGCGCCCCTGCATGAAGCCGGGGACCCATTCGATTTCGCGGCCCTTTTCGAGTAGGGCTTCTTTCTTGTCGGTGAGCCGCACGAACCACTGGCGTGTCGGAACCAACTCGAGCGGCCGGTCGCCCTTTTCGAAGAATTTTACCGAGTGCTCGATCTTGCGCGGCGGCTCCTGCAGCGGTGCACCTTTGCCGGTCGCGCTGCCCGTCGCGTCCTGAAGCAGCCCGACGATCGCGGTCTGGGCTTGCTTCAGCGTTTTGCCCGCCAGTTGGGCGTAGTAGCCGTTGGCCGCGGCGGGGTCGAGGCTGGGGAATGCGTCACTTCCGAAGCGAACTTCGGCCATGCGTCCAACGCGCGTGACCACCTGACGCAGCGGCAGCCTTTGCTTTCGCCACCACTCGACGTCGGTCTGGTCGCCGAAGGTACATACCATCACGATGCCGCTGCCCTTTTCGGGATCGGCCAGCTCGCTGGGGAAGATGGGTACTGGCGCCCGAAACAGGGGCGTGACGGCGTTTTTGCCGAAGAGGCTTTTGTAGCGCGCATCGTCGGGATGGGCGGTCACGCCGACGCAGGCGGGCAAGAGTTCGGGGCGCGTGGTGGCCACCACGAAGCAGGCATCGCTGCCTTGAACGCCGAACTCCAGCTTGTGAAAGGCGGAGGGAACCGTGCGTTCCTCGATTTCAGCCTGGGCCACGGCGCTCTGGAAGTCCACGTCCCACATGGTTGGAGCATCGCTTTGATAGATGTGGCCCTTTTGATGCAAGTCCAGGAAGGAAAGCTGCGCGATGCGCCGGCAGTCAACATCGATGGTGGCGTAGGTCTGGCGCCAGTCGATGCTCAGGCCCAGGCGCGTCCACAGATCCATGTAGGCCTGTTCGTCGACACGCGTTCGCTGCTCGCACAGCTCGATGAAGTTCTGGCGCGAAAGCTGCCGCGGTCGACCCTTGCGCTGCTTGGCGGTGGCTTCTTCGAGCTCGAGCCCGGCTTCGTAGGGCAGCGTCGGATCGCAGCGGACGTGGTAGTAGTTCTGGACGCGGCGTTCGGTGGGTAGACCGTTGTCGTCCCAGCCCATCGGATAGAAGGAGCCAAAGCCGCGCATGCGTTTGTAGCGAACCGAGACGTCGGTTTGCGTGTAGGAGAAGACGTGGCCGATGTGCAGTGAGCCCGAGACGGTGGGCGGCGGCGTGTCGACGACGAAGGTCTGCTCGCGTGGGAGGCTTTCGTCCCAGTGATAGCTGCCCTGCTCTTGCCAAAATGCGTGCCAGCGCAATTCGGCCGCTTCAGCGTCGAAGTGCTTGCCGACGGCGTCGGCGGAGATCGTGGAAGGCTCTTTCGCTTTTGCAGTCATGGGCGGCGCAGCATAGCGCAATCGGTCGTGGGCGGGGGACCGATGGGCCCAAAGCGCCACCCTGCGCCAGACCCGCCACCGAGCCCGCCTGCAGCGCGCATTGGCTCAATGGATCCGAAAGTGCAACTTCACCGCACGTCCGCGCGAGACAAAAGGACGGCGGGCTCGGGTGTTTGTTCGCCGACGCGGCCAGGCCGGCATTCGCTAGGGTCGTTCGCTCCGGCGTGCGCCGTCGATCAAGAGATGATTGGGTTTGGGTTCCACGTGGATCGTATCGAGCCCGAGGTCGAGGTCGCCGAGGGCGCTGGCCAGCTGCCGGCCGACCAGTGGGGCGCCGCCGCCGATGAGCGCAACGGTGCCGATCGGCTCGGGATGGCGTCCGTAGTGGGATAGCAGCGTGCGCTTGACCTCCTGGGCCAGTTCTTCGCTCAAGCCGCGGCGGGCCTTGTCCAGGGTGGCTTCGATGGGGAAGCGACGGCCGGCGACCTCGATCGTCTGCTGCGAGTGTTCCAGGGCGCGCACGACGGCGAGTTCGTCTTCGACGAGGCCGTGTTCCTGCTCGTCGCGCATCAGCCGTCGCACGCAGTCGGAAACGCCGAGGTCACGGGCTTCACCCTGAAATTCGCAGCCAGCAGGACCAAAGATCACCAGCTTGCTGCGCAGGTAGCCGATGTCGACGATCAAGAGGCGCGCGGGAAGGTCAAAGCGGTCGCCGAGGCCGGCCAGGGCGCAGGGCGCCGAGTCGAGGACTTCGAAGTCCAGGCTGAGTTTCAGGCGAGTGACTTCTTCGCCGCCCACACGATGTTGCGCCAGCACGACATCTTTCCGCTCGCGGCCATAGGCCATGATGGCATCGGTCTTGGCGCCGTGGTCGACCAGCAGGATCACCCGCAGCTTCGACAGCGTGAAGCCAGAAGCCGTTGCCTGCATCAGCGCCTTGCGCACCAGGGCGTCGATGTTGTCCTGGCTGGGATGGCTTCCCAATAACTCCCTGTCGGCGCCGAGGCGCGCCGCGAGCCAGCCGGCGAAACGCGCGCCCGCGACCGGGTCGGCGGCCTGAAGCTGCTGGGCCGCGCGGGGGTAGGAGCGGGTGCGGCGGTAGCTGTCGGGGTCGAAGTCTTCGAGGCGGGTCAGCTCGCGCTGGGCGTCGATGAGCAGCTCGCCGCCGTCGCCGCGCTCGTCGAGCAGGCGATGGGCGACTACCGAGGGGTAGCGCAGGCGCTTGGCGCGACGGCTGTCGCAGACCAAACCTTTGGTCAAGAGGTCTCCGAGGTCGAGATAGAGGTCGGTCGCCACGACAACAGCCGCTTGTGGCTCAGAGTTTCATCTTCGCGGCCTTGCGCCGGCGATTTCGGTAGCTCGGAACCTCGCGCGGCTTGGCCGGCTGCGCGACGAGCTCGATGCTGGCGGCCGCGGCGGCACTGGGCGTGGGAGCGGCCGCCGCTGCCGCCGCCGGCATCGGCGCGGGCGGCGCCGGGGCGCTGGCGGCCAGCCGCGGCACGATGTCTTGAAAGGCGTTTTGCATGCCCAGGGCCATCTGGGCGGGAATATCGGTGGCGAGGCGCTCGAAGAGGCCACGCACTTCGCCCATCAAGGCGGCGGTGGAATCGACGGGGGGAGCCGGAGCCGGTACCGGCGCACGCTCGCCCAGCAGGTTGTCGACCAGGGCACCCACTCCGAGGCCGGCGGCCGTGGCGGCGTCTCGCAGTCGCTGCAGCGCAGCCCACTCCTCGGCGGTGATGTTGGCGATGGCGAGCGGCGGCGCAGTCGCTGCCGGCGCAGGTGCCGCCGGGCCGGAGTTCGGGTCGGTGGCCGCAGCAGGGGGCACCCGCGATGCTGGGGCGTCCGACGTCTCCTGCGTGGCGAGTTCGGGCTCGTTTGCGGGCTCTGGCTCGGCTGTCGTCACCGCTGTAGCAGCCGTGGCCGCCGCCTCATCGACGGGTTCGACCGCGATCGTGGCCGCGGCTTCGATCGGTGCCGCAGTCGCGGCGGTGGTGGTGGTTTCGTCGGCGCTCCCCACTTCAGCCGTGGTTTCTGCTTCGGGCGCAACTGCGGCCTCGGCTTCCACAGGCGCCGGCGCAGCGTTTTTCCCATCGCTCGCAGCTGGCGCCGCCGCGGGCTCGGTCAGGGGCGGCGGTACCCCCGTGGGATCCGCCAAGGCCAGTAACTCGGAGTCGAGTTCCG
This sequence comes from Myxococcales bacterium, assembly GCA_029880325.1. Classification (GTDB taxonomy): domain Bacteria; phylum Myxococcota_A; class Polyangia; order Polyangiales; family JAFGIB01; genus JAOUOP01. The sequence goes on from JAOUOP010000011.1 coordinate 79,269, forward strand.
CCACCGAGTCGAGCCCCAGGTGCGCCTCCTGCCCGGGCTCGGCGATCAGGTCGTCGATCTCGGGCAGTCGCAGCTCCACGACGCCGGGCTGGGCAGGCGGTGCGCTGGGCGGTCCCGGAGGCGCGCTGATGTGGACCTCGATGGTGTCCCCGGTGCCGGGTGGTGGTACCGATTCTTGCGGCGCTGGTGTGCTGTCCGCGGCCGCGGGCGGCGCGACCGAGGCCGGCAGGCCGGCAGCCGGCGGCACCGAGGGAGTGCCAGCGTGGTCGCCCACCGGCGCAAGCGAGGGCTGCGAAGCCGGCGGCGCGACCGAGGCGCCCGCGGGCGGCGGCATCGAATGCGCGGCCGGGGGCAGCACCGAACTCGGGCCCGGGCCCGGGGCCGCCACTGCCATCGGTAGCGCCGGCTGTTGGCCCAGGCGCGTGATTACCAGGGTCAGCTCGGCCACGCGTCGCGCCGGCAGTCCGCGTTCGCCGTTGTCTGCGTAGAACATCAGCGAGCGTGCCGCCGGCACCGGAGCGACGAAGGCGCGATAGGGTCGCGGTCGCTCCAGGGAGTTGAAGAAGCGTAAATCGGCCAGGCCGGTGCCGGGAGGGCCCAGGAAGTAGCTGCCGTGTCCGATGGCGGCTGCCAGGCTGCAATCGGGGTCAGGAAGCGCCACGCTGGTCGGCGGCGAGTGACCGCTGCCGGTGGCCGCGATGCGCAGCTGCTCACCCTTGAGCCCGACGAAGACGGCGAACTCCACCAGGGCGTTGGCGAAGCGCAGCACCCGCGCGGCCGCATCCTGAAAGCTTCGGGGCTGGGCCAGTTGCTGCAGCAGCACGCGCACGTCGCCGTGGGTGCGCCGGCGCATAAGCCGCGCTTCGAGGGAAGCGCTCTGGGCATCGAGCTCGCCGCCGTAGACGCGCTTTCGGGCCATGATCACGCCATGGGCGTGGTTGAGCCGCTGCTCGACTTCGAGTCCGAAGAGTTCGCGCAGTTCCAGCAGCGCCTCGGGCACCAGCGGTTGATGGACCAAGACCGACAGTGAAGGGCTCGACAGCCGCAAGGGACACAGGTCGAAGGCGTGGCTGAAGCTCGGCGGGAAGCGGGCCGCCAGCTCCGGACCCAGCTCGGCGAGTTCCTCGGCGGTGACCGCCACCAGGCCGTGGGCGGCCTCGAGCGCGGTGAGGATTTCGTCCTCGTCGACGAGATCGAGTTCCAACAGGGCGGTACTGAGCGCACCGCCAAATTCCCGTTGGTGCCGCTCGGCCCACTCGACGCCAGCGTCATCGATGACGCCCTTGTCGAGCAACTTCTCGAACAGCGGATCCATCGCGTGTAGGGCGAGAGGACTGCCCGTTTACTCCTTGTCGTGTACGACGGCGGAGATCGCGATGGTGGGGTCGACGTCTTCGTCGAGCTCCATGGCCATCTGATCGCGCGCCAACAGCATCAGGCCCACGGTGTTGGCGTAGCGCGCGTCCACCGGCAGCGCTTCGTTGCCCACGATGCGCTCGTCGGCCATGGTTGGGTCCCAGCCGAAGAACTCCGCGACCCGCTTTTTGACCTTGTTGAAGACGAGGTTGGCGCCGCCGCCGACGACGGCCACGTAGTCCAGGCTTACGCCCTTGGCACCCAGCGCCGCCACGTCGACGCGCAGCTTCTTGAGGATGTTGTCCGACAGTGCCTCGCACTCGGCTTCCACCATGGCGTCGAAGTTGAAGACGCCAGCGCCGGGAACCTCGATTTCGCGCTGGCCGGCGGCGATCTTCTCCATCAGGCGCTGCTCCTGCACCTTCACCTTTTGGCCGCTCTTTTCGAACAGGGCCTGGCTGATGTTGCTGGTGATGGTGTGGATACCCGCCGGCTCCGACGAGGCCAGGGCGATGTCGGCTTCGTTTTCCACAATGGGCAGGCTGATCCAGGTGCCGTGGCCGATGTCGACCACGTAGGTGTTGAAGAGCTTCATGTCGAACTTGGAGAAGAGCAGCACCATGTAGGCACCGAAGCCCTGGAACTGCACCAGCGAAAAGACGATCTCGACCTCCTGCTCGAAGGTCTCCTCGGTGGCCACGTTCTTGGCGCGGATCTTCATGATGCGCTTGTCGCCGCGCGTCTCCAGGTGGCTGCGCACGTGATCGAGAAAGCGCTCGGAGGCTTCTTCGCCGGCCTTGAGCGGCATGCCGAAGCTCAGAGCCACGCGCGTCAGGGGCTCCGTCCGTTCTTGACTCAGAGCGAAGAGCCCCGCTTGCAGCGAGGTGTAGGCGTCGTCGAAATTCTGCAGCACTCCGCCTTCGGTGAACCACTGGGGGCGCTGGGAGCTGCGGGTCATGGCGCCCACGTAGCGGTAGTCGCTGCGCGAGGAATCCCAGATCGCCAGGTTGTGCAGTGGTCGTCTGTCGCTCGAGCGATTCATGCGCCGCCAGCTGCTCTCCAACTGCTCGGTAAGAGCATCGCCGACCACCGAGGAGAAATAGAGTACCCGATCGCCATCGCAGAACTTGCTGGTGGAGGTTCCCAGATCCACGCCTACCGGAATCACGCCCTCGTAATTTTCGGACACTTCGCGCCTCCGTTTCGGCTGCGGCCAGGGGAAGGTGGCCTGCCTGGCCAGGATCATAACATCCTGGAAAGGTGGGCAATCCAGGGCTTTGTCACGTTCGATGTAGGGGGCTCGGGGGGCTTGAACTACGCTTCGGCTGAATGCACGACCTCCCCGCGCCGGGCACCAGCCGAATCGAACCGCCCCGGAGGCATTTTCGATGTTGAAAATCATTTTCAACAAGGCTAGGGTTCTCGACAACGATGCAGTTACGCACCACCCAGCCTGCCGCCGCGCGCCCCTTGCACCAGGCATTGGCCCTTGTGCTGTGTGTGGGCGGTCTGCTGCTGCGCCTGTGGGCCGTGCCCCCGGAAGTCGGCGACATCGACAGCGTGAACCTGGCCCGCGGCCTTGCGCACTTCGACGTCTTCGCCCAGGCGCCGCATTTTCCCGGCTATCCCGTGCTGATCGCCGCGGGCACGCTCCTGCGTGAGCTGGGCGTCGAGCGTCCGGTGTGGGCCCTTTCCCTGCCAGGCATCCTGCTCTTTCCGGTCGCCGGCTGGCTGCTTTTCTCCACGCTTCGCTGGCGTCTTTCACCCGCAGCGGCGCTGGGCGCACTGGCGGTCGCAGCCCTGAGCCCGGCCTGCGTGCTGGCCGGGGGGTGGCCGGCCTCCGACGGCCTCGGCCTGAGCCTCTTGATGCTGGGCTGGGGACTTTTGCTCCACCGCGCAAGCGGCCGAGCCGCCCTCGGATGGTTGTTGCTGGGCCTGTTGCTCGGGGTGCGCCTGTCGTGGTGGCCGCTGGTGGCGGCATCGGCTGCGCTGTGGTTGCTGGTTCGGCGTCCCCTTGCGCCGGCCTTCGCCCTGGGCAGCGCCGGCATCGCCCTGTGGCTTGTGCCCATGCTCGCGCGCTTCGGTGCCGGGCCGCTCTTCGAGCTGGCCACGGGGTTCACCGAGGGCCATGTCTACGAGTTCGGCGGCAGCGCCCTGGCCGCCGGTGCTTCCGCGCCCGGCGCGCGCCTTTTGCGCTTGCTGTGGGGCCTGTGGGATGGCGGCTTCGGGGGGCTGTGGCCGGCGGAGATTCCACAGGGCGCAGGCGCCCTCGGTGAGCACGGGCTGATCGCACTGCCGATCAGCGCCCTATGCCTTGCGGCCCTGTGGCGGATGCTACGTACAGGCGGCCTCGGGGCCTGGTCCGCCGCCGACGGCAAGCGCTTCGCCTTCGGCGTCCTGCTCTTCGCGCCCTATCTGCTGTGGCTTCTGGGCTTTCAGAACGTGCAGAAGTTGCGCCACCTGACGCCGCTGCTCTTGCCCATCGGAGCACTTCTTTCGATGGCGCTGTCGACCTCGGGGCATCGCGCCCGTTGGTCTGCACTGCTTTTGCCGCTCTCGCTCCTCGCCGTCGCCCTGCCGCGGGCGCTCGAGCAGGGCCAGCGTTCCGCGCCCGGCCTGGCCCTGATGCAGTACGTGCAGGCCCAGCGCGCTCCCGATCGTCTTCTGATCTTCGCCGGCCCCGAAGCGCGCCTCTTCGAGCATTTGGCTCCCAGTTACCGCGTGCTGCGCGCGGTCGACGGCGAGATCGTGGAGCGCGAGGCGCGCCGCGCCGCCGCCCAGGGCGTCGAGGTTTGGCTCAGCAGCAGCGCGCCCGGCTTTGTCGAGCTTTCCACGGAACTGACCTGGCTGGCCGAATTTACGGCGACCCCGAGCGTGCGACCCCACGAGTCCGGCGTGGCGCTTGCGCGCTTTGTGCCGCAGCAACCGACCCTCGTGTCGCGTGTGGAGGCGCTTCCATGAATGCCCACGGAACTATCCTTGCCACCCGGAAGCAGGCCCTGCCGCTGATGCTCTTGTTTTGCTGCCTGGTGGGCTGCGCCCCGGAGAGCAGCCAGGACCAGCCCTTCGTCCAGCACAGCGCCGAGCAGAGCGCCCGCTGGACGGTGGACCTCAACCGCGTGCTCGACGGCGTCTATCGCACCTACCGTCCGCGCTGCCTGGACAAGGTGGGCCTGGGGCATACGGTGGAGTTTCGCAACTTCGCGCCTCAGATCCCGGCCAATGTCTCGTCGCTGGCGAGCCCCGAAGGTGCGACGCCGCTGTTTTCGCCGAATCTGGTGCGCCCCTACAACTACGTGGGCCGGAGCGACTCCGACAACGACATCTGCGAGACCCGCGGCGACGACGGCTGCGAGCAAAAGGCCCACTACAGCTACTGGCGCCACACCTTCGAGATCCCCGGTGTCTACGACTACATCGATACCAACGCCGGTGAGCCCGGGCGCAAGGTGGTCGACCCCTACTACGGCACGGTGACCTTCGTGGGCATCGACCCAAACACCCCCTTCGGCACCATCTGCGTGGAGGACGAGGCAGGGGAAGGTTGTCTCGGCGTGTGTTGCGCCGACGATTCGGACTGCGAGAGCGGACAGGTCTGCATGCGTTCGGCGGTGGATGCCGAAGGTCGCTGCCTGACGCCCTCGGGATGAACGATGCTGCCGCCAGCGGCGGCGCGGGAGGATGAAGGATGAGAAAAGAACACGTGATCGCCCTTGGAGCCGGCCTGGGACTGAGCCTGGCCGCAGTTGGCTGTTCCAGTGACGGCGACGGCACCGGTAGCGAGGTGGCCACTACCAGCGCGCCGCTGCAGTGCGACAGCGGCAGCTATGTCGCCTTCGACAGCGCCAACCACCTCAATCAGGATCTGCGGTTGGCGGCCCACGCCGAGATGAACACGCTGATGAAGGACGCGGCCAGCGCCATGGACGCCGGCGACGCCAGCGCCGCCTCCGACATGTTCGGCGCCGCCACCACCATTTACATGGAGGAGAGCGAGTCGGCCAGCCTGCGGGTCAAGGTCATGGGGCGGCTCGACGAGCATGTCGCCGGCGATCCGGTCGAGGGAGAGCGTCTGGACGCCACCATCGTCAAGTGGCTGGAGTTCGGATCGGGCGCCCAAGATCCGCTGGAGGCCACGGTGGCACGGCAGTGGGTCGACAAGACCATGACCGAGTTCTTCTTCCTGTCTGTACACCACGAGCTTTTGGCTGGCACGCGCAAAAACTGGGATGAGGCTTTCGGTTACTTCGGCAGCGGTCCCGACAACGACGAAGCCGACTTCCGCGGCCTGGCCAGCACCGCCTTCAAGCGCGACAGCAACAACGGCACCAGTCTCGAGCCCGAGATCTTCAACGGTTTGGTCGATGGCTCCTGCGAGGTCGCCAGGGCGCTCGACGAGGCCGAAGCCGAGGAGATCGACATCGCCGGCACGGCGGTGGAGCCGATCGTCGTCGACATCGATCTCGCGATGCAGCAGGTGCTGGCCTACTCGGTCGGCCACGAGGCCTTCGAGATGATCGAGTTGCTCGAGGCCGACACGGTCGACACCGACGAGATCACGATCAAGGCCGCCGAGCTGATCCCTTTCTTCGTGCCCATCGAGCGCATCATGAACGACAAGGGCGGCGACTCGGCCGAACGCGCCGCCGAGATCCGCTCGATCGTCGACGCCATGCCCGTCTCCGACCCCGATCAAATGGACGTGGGCGACACCAGCTGGATCGACGGTCTGGGTGAGGGACCCGCGCGCATCATCGAGTTGCTCGAGGTCGAATACGACATCGAGATTCAGGGCTGAAGCTCGCTCCGGGTAGTGCGTTGGCTAAGTTGTGATCAACAAAGAGTTAGAACATGCGGATCGGTCTCATCCTCGCGCTTTTGCTGACTCTGGGCCTGTGTGCACCCAAGGCGCTCAGAGCCCAGAGCCCCGAGGCGGAAGTCGGGGGTGAGGCCGCCGCCGCGCCCGCGACCCCGGAGGCGGCGGCGGACGCTGCGCCCGGCGGGCCGGTCGAGGACGCCGAGCCCGGGCCGGCACCGGAGCCCGAGGTGGCGCCGGCTGCTCAGGACCAGGCTGCCCCCGATTCCGGTGCCGGGGTGGTCGCGGACACCGCGCTTTCGGCCGGTACCGACATCGAGGCCGCAGCCGAGACCGATGGTCCGGTCATCGAGCTCGCGGAGGAAGACCTTCCGGGGCAGCAGGCTGCGCCGGGCGCGGCGCCTTCGGCCGCCGGTGGCAGCACCGATCCCCAGGACCCGAAGAGCGGCGACCTGATCGAACGCGTCTCCAGCAGTGGCAGCGGCGTCACCCTCGGCGGCTACGGTCAACACGAGCTCAAGGGCGGTGAGAGCGAGACCCTGCGCTTTCGCAATCACCGCTACGTGATCTTCGTCTTCGGCCGCATCAGCGACCGGTTGACGACCACGACCGAGATCGAGTTCGAGTGGGCCGGCTCGCCGCTCAAGCGCGACGGCACATTGGGGCCGGGCGAGGTGCTGCTCGAATTCTCGGTGCTCGACTTCAAGCTCGCCGAGTGGCTGGTGTTGCGTGCGGGTGTGATCCTGTCGCCGGTCAGCAGCTTCAACATCAACCACGACGCCCCCACCCGCGATCTCGTGGACCGGCCCATCGCCTATACCTCGGTGGTTCCCAGCACCTGGTACGAGAGTGGCGCAGGCCTCTACGGCAAGTTCGCCCTCTCCGACGAACAGCAGCTGGGTTACGAAATCTACGTCATCAATGGCCTCGACGCGCGCATCTACGACGGCATCGGGCTACGCGGGGCGCGCGGTTCGCACTTCGAGGATAACAACGACGACAAAGCCGTCATCGGCCGTGTCGCCTACAAACCCACGCTCGACACCGAGTTCGGGCTGTCGGGCTACACCGGTGCCTACGACCAGCGCCAAAACCGCATCCTGATGGGCAACCTGGATTTCAAGATCCGTGCCGGCGACCTGGAGTTGCTTGGTGAAGCGGTCTACGTGGACATCGACGACGGCTTCGTCGAGGGCTTTTCGGCCTCGTCGCCCGCCAATACCCGCGATGCCGTGCCCACCGGAATGTGGGGCTACTTCGGGCAGATCAACTACCATTTCCGGATCGAACCGCTGTTTCGGCACCTCCCGGCGGAACTGGACTCGGCGGTTTTGACCGCGGTCGCCCGCTACGAGGCCAAGGACACCGACGTGAATTTCAACAGCACCCTGGGCGATCAACGCCGGCTGACCCTGGGGCTGAACTTTCGCCCCATCGAGCAGGTGGTCTTCAAGAACGACCTGCAGTGGAATACGCGGGGCCTCGACGGCCAGCACGATGCTGCCGATCTGTGGCAGGGGCGCTTCTGGGACGGCCGCAAGGGCGGTGTGCTCTTCGACGCGTTCGCGTTTTCGGCGGCCTATTTGTTTTGAGCCCGGTGATGGACACGGACGGCGATCGAACATCCGGGCTTAGAGTGCGACCATCGCTTGCGGTGCTGGTGCCCGTTCGCGACGAGGCGCGTACGCTCGGCGCGGTGCTACAGGGGCTGCTGCAAGGCTTGCCCGACAACGCCGAGCTGGTCGTGATCGACGACGGCTCGCGCGACGCCAGCGCCGAGGTCGCGCGTCTCCGGGGCGTGCGCGTGATAGCCCACGAAGCAAGCCGCGGCTATGGCGCGGCGCTCAAGACCGGGATCGCCGCCACCACGGCGCCTACCGTGGCCATCATCGACGCCGATGGCACCTACACGCCGTCGGATTTATTGCGTTTGCTGTCGCTCAAGCGCCCCGGCCAGATGGTCATCGGGGCGCGCCGGGTCGAGCCCTCCCTGTCGCGACGGCTGGTCAAGCTCCTCTTCCGCCTGCAGGTCGCCGCCTCCACCGGGCGCTGGGCTCCCGATCTCAATAGCGGTCTTCGCGTGTTTGACCGTGAGTTGGCGCTGGAGCTATGGCCTCTTTTGCCCGATCGGTTTTCGTTTACGACCACCATGACCCTGGGCGCCCTCGCCCGCGACATGGAGCTGTGCTTTGCCGAGGTTGGCTATCACCGGCGTGTGGGCGGCTCCTCCAAGTTCGCGCTTCTCGACGCCCTGCGCTTTGCGCGCACGGTCCATCGTGGTTGCGGCTGGGTGCGCGCGCGCCGTCGCCAGCTTTCGCTGCGTCCCGGCCTGGAGAGCGCGTGAGGGCGCTGGTCCTGGGCGCCGGGCCTTCGGGGCTCGCAGCGGCCCAGGCGCTGCTCGATGCTGGCGTCGAGGTCACGCTGCTGGAGGCTTCCGAGCACGTCGGGGGCCTGGCCGGCAGCCGCCAAATAGGCGGCCATCGGGTCGATCTGGGGCCCCATCGTTTGCACCAGGAGAGTTCAGCCGAGGTGCGGGCACTGGTGGGCGGTGACGAGGGCCTGCTGCGGCGCCAGCGCCTGGGCTGCATCCACCTCGACGGCTGTTCGGTGCCCTATCCGCTGCAGCCGCTGCCCACCCTGCGCGCGCTGGGGCCACGGCGTGCAGCCGATTACTTCGCGGGTGTCCTGAGCGCTCGGCTCAGCCCGCGCGGCGAAGCTGATAGTTACGCGGTCGAGGCCCGCCGCCGCGTGGGCCAGCCCCTATACCGAGCCCTGTACGAGAACTCGGCCCGCAAGGTCTGGGGCGTGCCCGCCGAGGCCCTCGATGGGGCTCAGGCGCGAGCGAGGGTGGGGGCCGAGGGGGCGCGTTCGCTGCTTTCGCGCCTCTTCGCCGGTGGTAGCAGCGGCCACTACCTCTACCCGAAGGCGGGCGCCAGTGGTTTGGCCTACGCGGCCTGGACCGAGCGCCTGCAGCGCCGCGGGCTCGTGCTCTTGCGCGGCGCCCGGGCGGTCGCCCTGGCCCGTGGCACCGGCACAGAATTGCGGGTGCGCGCACACACCTCCCGTGGAAGCCAAGAGTTATGTGCCGAGCGCGTCATCAGCAGCCTGCCGCTGACGGCGCTATGCGCCGCACTCGACTCACCCGCGGCGGCGACGGCGGCCCGTGGGCTGCGTTTTCGCAGCGTGGTGCTCTTGCATCTGGTGGTGTCCCGTTCGCGCCTGCACGCCGAGGATGTGCACTACTTTCCCGATCTGCATACGCCCTTCGCGCGCCTGACCGAGCAGAAGGCCTTTGGCTCGGCGCCCGGCACGCCGGCGCAACAGAGTGCGCTCACCCTGGACTTCTACGACGACCCCGGCGGCCCGCTCGTGACCGCCTCGGCCGAGCAGCTCTTCGAGCGGGCGGCGCCGCGGCTTTCCATGTTCGGCATCGAGCGCAAAGACGTATTGGCCATGGATACGACAGTGGCCCACAATGCCTACCCCGTGCTCGATCGTGGGCATCGGGTGGCGCGAGAGAAGGCGCTCGACGAGGTGGCCAAGTTCGAGGGGCTGTTGACCACCGGTCGAGGAGGCCTCTTGCTCCACATCAACCAACACCATGCGATCGAGACGGGTTTGGCCGCCGGCCGTCACGCACTGACGCGTGGTGCGGTGTCGCGGGTTTGGCGACAACAGGCGCGGCGTTTCGAGGAGTTTCGCATTGTTGACTGAGGGACAAAAGCGCCTGCGCCCACCTGGGGGGGATGATCACCGGCGTGAAATCGGCGATGATCAAGGGCATGGCGGACTCGGCAACACCGAGCTGGCAAGCAAGGGCGAGCGGTGACGGAGCGGAGATGAACGAGACGCCGACAGGGGTTGGCGGCAAACCCAAAGTCATCTGCGTCATGCTCGATGAGCAGGCGGAGTCCTACGCCAGCGAGCTCGAAGAACTCAAAGGGGTCGAGCTGCTGATGCAGGACTCGCCCGAGGAGGCGCTCGACCAGGTCGCCGAGCTGCAGCCCCATCTGGTGCTCGCCGGCATGGACCTGGGCAGCATGGAGGGCATCGAGTTTCTGGCCCTGCTGATGCGGCGCTATCCGGCGACCACCGTGAAGGTGGTGGTATTGCCCGAAAAAGACGACCCGTTTCCGGCCATGCTGCAGTATCGCGATGCGGCTACGGGCCGCTCGGTGACGGAGGAGACCTCGTGGCCGGCGGTGCGCGAGCTGTGCGCTTCTCTGTCCGGTCATCGCACTTCGAGCCTGGGTGTTGCGGCTGTGGTTCCGCCACCGCAGCAGATGGCGCCCATCGATGCTGCCTCGCCGATGCAGCTTGCCGATGCGCTCGAGCAGAGCCTGCGGCCGGCCGGGAGTTCCGCCGCTGCCATGGCCGCGACCATCGTGGACATACCCAAGACGCCGTCGATTCCAAGCGCGCCGGAGCCTACGGCGGTCGAGTCCATTCCGGCTCCGCTCGCACCCGGGGTGAGCCTGCTCGGCAAGGTCCCACCGAACAAGAACCTGCTGATCGGCGGGGCGGTGGGCGTGGTGGTGCTGCTCTTGCTGCTCATCTCGCTGCTCGGCGGCGATGACGAAGGCGATGGCGATGCGGCGGCGGACCCGCCGGCGGCCGGTGCCGGCGCGGCGCAGCCCGATGTGGTCGAGGCAATGGAGCAGGCCGCGACCGCCGAAGGCGAGGCCGCCGCGGAGGGGGCCACACGGGAGCTCGAGAAGGATGACGAGGCCGAGAAGGCGAACGCGCCAGAGCCTCCGAGCGCGCCGAGCCAAGCGCCATCACCGGCGAAGGCCGAGGCCGTCAAGCCCGCTTCCTCCGGTGCGCCCGCTTCCGGGCAGGGCTTCGCCAAGCGCATCACGCTGCCGCTGGCCTTCGATCGCGGGCGGGCCCAGTTCAAAGTGCGCGACGCCGATAAGCTCTCGAGCCTCGTGCAGGCGGCCCAGGCGGCGTTGAAGGCCGACCCCGCGGCCCGGCTGGAGGTCGGCGGACACACCTCGAAGGACGGTGCAGCCAGCAAAAATCGCCTGCTCGGTTCGCGGCGGGCCAACGCTGTGCGCCAGGCGCTGATCGCACGCGGGCTCCCGGCCGACCGCTTGGTGGCCCAGAGTTATGGCGAGCACGTCGAGCTCAGCGCCGCCGAACACAAGTTGTCGGCCTCGCACCTCCGGCGCGTGACGCTGCAGGTGATTTACTAAGTTTATCCGATCTTCACGATCGGCTCGATCACAGGAATCGCGTCGTCGGCGAGCGGTTCCATCTTCTTTTTGCGCGCCAGCGCCGCCTCGATGTAGGGCGCGAGTTCCTCCCGCTTGCGAGCCTCCCGCTCGGCCTCTTTTTCGGCGAAGTCGGGCATCACCTGGCGCGCGAAGCGCTCCAGTGACTCGCAGATGTGCTGGTGGCGGTTATTGCCCGCCTGCTGCAGGAAGATCACCTGATCGACGCCCACCTCTTCGAAACCGCGCAGGTCGGAGCGGACCTGGTCGGGGGTGCCGATGCCGGCCGCCCCGCGCAGGGCGCGCGAGGTCAGCTCACCGCGGCTTTTGACGAAGTCCTCGAAGAGCGTGGTGCGCCCTGGGATGCTCGGCCGGATCACCAGGCTCTGCAGCGCGTAGCCGAAGAACTCGAAACCCTCCTGACCGCGCGCCACCGCTTCTTCGGCGTCGTCGTGCACGGAGAAGCCAGACACCATGGCGATGTTGGCGTTGACGCTGTGGCCCAGGGGCACGCAGCGATCGCTTTTGATGATGCCGTAGTAGGTCTCGGCCCAGGTGCGCGCTTCATCCGGATCGACGAAGGAAAACGCCAGCGCCCCCAGCCCGCGCTCGGCGGCCAGCTTGATCGTCTCGCGGTTGGTGCAGGCGATCCACATGGGTGGGTGGGGCTTTTGCAGGGGTTTGGGGATCACGTTGCGGCAGGGCATGCTGAAGCCCTCGCCCTCGAAGCCCGGATAGGGCGTCATCACCATCATGTTGGCGATCTGCTCGGCGGCCTCGAGCGACAGCGCGCGCTTGCGCTTGGCGGGGATGTTGAAGCCGTGGATTTCGTGGCGCGTGGCGCCCTCGCCGATGCCGAATTCCACGCGCCCGTCCGACAGCAGATCCAAGGTGGCCAGCCCCTCGGCCACGCGCGCCGGATGGTTGTAGTGGGGGATCACCTGGCGGATGCCGTGGCCCAGCCGAATGCGCTTGGTGCGCGCGGCGGCCGCGGCCAGAAAGACCTCGGGCGCCGAGGAGTGGGAGTACTCCTCCAGGAAGTGGTGCTCGACCTCCCACGCGAAGTCGATGCCGAGCTCGTCGGCCAGCACCACCTGCTCCAGCGCCTCGTGGAAGAGGCGATGTTCCTGCCCCTCATCCCAGGGCTTGGGTAGCTGGTGTTCGTAGAAGACGCCGAATTTCATGTAAACCTCCGCGGGTGGTCAGATTACGTCATCCCGGACGAGCCGCTCGATCTCCGGGCTGGTCATGCCGAGCCACTCGCCCAGGACTTCGGCGTTGTGCTCGCCGAGGGCGGCGCTCGGTACCAGCTCGGGGCCGGCATTGTCGTCGAAGCGGATCGGGCTCTTGGGCAGCACCACGCGGCCCAGGTCGGGGTGATCGACCCAGACCAGCATGCCGCGCTCGTGCATGTGGGGATCGTCGATGACCTCGTCCAGCCGGCGCACGGGGGCGGCCACCACGCCACAGGCCTTGGCGGCCTCGAAGATCTCGGCCCGGCTGCGCGCCCCGCTCCAGGCTTCGATTTCCGCTTCCAACGCTGCCGTGTTTTCGCGCCGGCTGCGGTTGCTGGAAAAGCGCGCGTCGTCGCCCAGCTCGGGGCGGCCCATGGCCCTGGCCAGGCGTCGCCAGTGTTGCTCGGTGGTGCAGAGAATGGCCACGTGGCCGTCGGCGGCGCGGTAGAGGCCGTAGGGGCTCAGGGCGTGGTGGCCGTTGCCGGTGCGCGTGGCTTCGGGCCGCCCGGTATAGTAAAGCGTAGCCAGGCAGGAGGTCAGCGCCGGGTAGACCGCTTCCTGCATCGCAACCTCCACGCGCCGGCCGCGGCCGCTCTTCTCGCGCCCGTAGAGCGCGGCCATGACGCCGGCGTAGAGATGCACTCCCGAGAGAAAGTCGACCAGCGACGGACCCGCCTTGTAGGGAGGGCCCTTTGGCGGACCGGTGACGGCGGTGATGCCGCTCGAGGCCTGCACCACCGGATCCAGCGCCAGCGCATCGCGATCGGGGCCGTGGCTGCCGTAGCCAGTGCCCGAGGCGTGAATTAACCGAGAGTTTGACGCGCGCAGCACCTCGTCGCCGAGGCCCAGGCGCCCGAGGGCGCCGGGCGCGAAGTTCTCCAAAAGCACATCGGCGACAGAGGCCAGGCGCAGCAGAAGCTCGCGTCCGGCCTCGTGCTTGAGGTCCAGGCGCAGACCGCGCTTGTTGGAGTTGAGCATGGCCAGGGCGTAGGAGGCGCGTCCGCGGGTGGCGCCGGGCTCCGGGGGACGCCGCAGGGGCTCGCCGCCCAGGGCTTCGATCTTCACCACGTCGGCCCCGGCCATCGCCATCAGGAACGCGGCGTAGGGGGCCTGGTAATAGCGGCCGAGATCGAGCACGCGCAGGCCCGCGAGCGGTGGCTCCGATGGCGGCGGATCGTCGGGCATGGGTCGGCCACGATGGTGGCGCCGCCGTGGCCGCGACACAAGCGGCTTCGCCTGCGGGCCCGGATCTCGCTATGCTGGCACCGGGTACAGGTCGGCGCCGGGCGAGCGCCGCGGAGGTTTTGCGATGTCAAACGTCAAGGTCGAAGACATGGGGCAAGTCGTGGTCATCACCATCGACCGGCCCGAGGTGCGCAACGCGGTCGACGGGCCCACGGCTTTCGAGCTGGCCGACGCCTTCACCGCGTTCAACGACAACGAAGCCCAGCGGGTCGCCATCCTGACGGGCGCCGGCGGCACCTTTTGCGCCGGCGCCGACCTGAAGGCCATCGACACCGGCAGCGGCAACCGCGTCACCGAGGATGGCGACGGTCCCATGGGGCCCACGCGCATGGTCTTCCAAAAGCCGGTGATCGCGGCGGTGGAGGGCCATGCCGTGGCCGGAGGGCTCGAGCTTGCGCTGCTGTGCGACCTGCGGGTGGCGGCGCGTGACGCGGTCTTTGGGGTCTACTGTCGGCGCTTCGGCGTGCCGCTGATCGATGGCGGCACTGTGCGCCTGCCGCGCCTGATCGGCCACTCCCACGCCATGGATCTGATCCTGACCGGCCGCGGCGTCAGCGGCGAAGAAGCCCAGCGCATGGGCCTGGCCAATCGTCTGTGCGAGCCGGGCCAGGCGCTGGAGCGGGCGCGGGCGCTGGCCGAGCAGCTGTGCGCCTTTCCCCAGCGCTGCATGCGCAGCGATCGGCGCTCGGCCTATGACCAGTGGGACCTGAGCTTCGAGCAGGCGATGTTGCACGAGACGCGTCTGGGCCTCGAGGTCATCCGTTCGGGCGAGACCCGGGCCGGCGCCGGACGCTTTGCGCGCGGCGAGGGCCGCCACGGCGGCGGCGTCGACGGGGGCTGAGCGCCGTCGACGATGACCTCGCGACACCGGTGGTTGGCGCCTCAATCGAAGGCGATGCCCAGGGAGAAGCTCCCCATGAGGTAGTAGGGGTGCAGGAAGCCATTGAGGTCGAACTCGCGCATGGCGCTGCGATCGCGGGCGATTTGCAGCTCGCCGTGTTCGTCCTTGGTATCGCAGAGTTCCGCGTCTGCGACGATCTTGCCTCCGGAGACCCTGAGCCCGCAGCGCTCCTGATCGTTGAGCTCGTAGCCCAGGCTGAAGCCGCCGCCGATGGTGAAGAAGCCGAAGCGGCTGTAGGAGCCCAGGAAGACCGCGAGGCGGCGCTCGACGTGGTTGACGCGGTCGATGGTTCCTTCCCGGTCGTAGCTCTCGTATCGATAGCTATAGTTGGTCAGCATGGGGCGTATCACGGTGCCGCGGAAGGGTTTGCCCGAGAGCCAGAAGCCGAGCGCCACGCTGCTGCCTGCGATCGAACCGAGGCCGTTGGAATTCTGCGTCAGGCCTTTGATACGGCCGCCATAATCGATGATCAGCGGCGGTTCTTCGTCGGTGACCAGGATCGGCGACAGCTCCAGGCTCATGAACTTCCACAGGCCGATTTCGACCTCCAGGCCCAGCCGCCCCTGCAACAACCAGCTGAGGGGATTGAGGCGGATCGAAAAGCCCGGCGGCTCGATGGGCCTGCTGGACTCGCGCGGCTCGCTGAAGTCCTCCTCGTAGGCCGGAGCGCCGGGCGCCGGGGCCGGGGAGACCTGGCCGTCGTAGCGCGTGCCGCCCTGGGGGGCCGCGGGGGCCGGCTGCGCCGGCGGCGGAGGTGGCACCGTTTCGGCGGGGGGCGGCGGCGGCCGGGGCTGTGGTGGCGGGGGTGTAGGCGCGGGCTCCGGTGCGGGTGCAGGCGCAGGCTCGGGAGCAGGCTCGGGCGCGGGAGCAGGCTCGGGTGCAGACTCCGGGGGTGCGGGCTCCTGGGCCGCGAGCTGCGCGGGCAGGGCCAGGCTGACGAGCAAGGCAAGCAAGGGGCGCATGGGCTGAGGATACGAGGCGATCGGGGCGTGCGCGAATTTCGCCCTTCAGCCGTTGTCGAAGAGCGAGAGCTGCCCTCGGGGACGCCTGAAGCTGGTGGTCTGTTCCGGCTCGGCTCCTTCCATGGCGCTGACGCGCAGGCCAAAGCGGCGCGCGCTCAGATCGAAAAGATCCTCGACGGCGCGCCAGCGGGGTCCGCTGCCCTGCATGCGCTGGCCGAAGCCCGCCTGATTGAGCCCGCCGCCGCGAATCTCGCGCTGGGCATTGAGCACAGCCTCGGCGCGCGCGGGCAGCGCTTCGCGCAGTCGCGTTTCGAACACCTCTGCGACCTCCGCCGGCAGCCGCAGGGCGATGCGAAAACAGTGGCGCGCTCCGGCCGCCGCCGCGCGTTCGAGCACGGCCGCGGCTTGATCGTCGCCGAGGCCCACGATCAGCGGTGCCACCGCCACCCCGGTCTCGATGCCCGCCTCCGACAGCGCCGAAAGCGCCTCAAAGCGCCGCTCCACGCTGGGCGCGCCCGGCTCGATGGCGGCGCGCAGCCTGTCATCGGCGAAGGCGATGCTGATGAAGACACGTAACCGCGCGCGCCGGGACAGCTCGACGAGCAGCTCCAGGTCCCGGGTGATCAAGGGGCTCTTGGTGATGATGGCCACCGGATTCCGGTAGTCCAGGCACACCGCAAGCAGCTGTCGCGTCAGCCCAAAGCGCCCCTCCAGCGGCTGATAACAATCGGTATTGCCGCTGAAGGCCAGCGTCTCCCCCTTCCAGCCGGGCCGCTCCAGCCGCGCGCGCAGACGCTCGGGCGCATTGACCTTGACGATGAGTTCACGCTCGAAATCGCTGCCGGCGCCATAGCCCCAATATTGATGGGACGGCCGCGCATAGCAGTAGCTGCAGGCGTGTTGGCATCCACGATAGGGATTGACGCTGTAGCGAAAGGGCACATCCGGGCTGCGATTTTCGCTGACGATCTCCTTGCAGCGCTCTTCGTGAACGCGCAGCCCGGCCCAGGGCGCCTGAAGGCCCTCTTCATCGAAGTGAAGGTGCGCGCTTTCGAAGCGGTTTTTGGGGTTGTCGACCCGGCGCATGTCGCGCGCAGTGTAGCCGAAAGCTGAACGAATTCACAGTTGGCTTCTCGATGTGAAAGGCAGGCGCCTGCGTTACCTTGCGACCCCGGGAGGCTCCATGAACATTCGGCGTGGCGTCCGGGCAGACTGGCCTGCGGTCGTCGAGATCTACAACCACGCGGTCGAGGAGGGGCTCAAGACGGCCGACACCGAGCCGATCTCGCTCGAGTCGCGAGCGCAGTGGTTTCTGCAGCACGAGGACCTGCGCCATCCCATCTTCGTCGCAGAGCGCGAAGGGCTGGTGCTCGGCTTCTGCAGCCTCTCGCCGCACCGGCCGGGCCGTCGGGCGCTGCGCAAGGTCGCCGAGGTGAGCTACTACGTGCATCGCGATCAGCGCGGCGCCGGCGTCGGTTGTGCGCTGTTGACCCACGCCGTCGAGCGCGCACACGAATATGGCTTCGTCCATCTCTTCGCCCTGCTGCTCGACGTAAACCAACAGAGCATTCGAATGCTCGAGCGGGCTGGCTTCTACAAGTGGGGTCACTTGCCCGAGGTCGCTGACTTCGATGGCGTGGTCTGCGGTCAGGTCATCTACGGGCGGCAGCTGCCGGGCGCGCCTTCGTCCTGTGCGTCGAACGGCACAGTTCCGGTGGCAACTTGATACACGCGAGCGCACTCGAGGGATGCCGCCCGTGTCGGTCGTCGGGATGCTCGAAGCGCTCGCAGCACGCGCACCGGCTGTGCTGGCGCTAGCGTCGCAGCGCCGCCGCGCCCTCGCTCGCCATCGCGTCCTCGGGAAGCTCGTCGGCGCTGCCGCACTGGAAAGACGCGCTCCAGCTTTGCAATAACTCGAGGTCAGCAGAGACCAGGAGGAGCAACTCCTGGCCGTCCCATCGCACCACGGCGTCGGGCAGAAATGCGCTCAGCGCCTCGGCCAGCGCGGCGCCCGCCTCGGCGTCGAGGCGGATGCTCCAGGCTACACCCTCCAGGGGCTCGCCGTAGGCATCGGCGAAGAGCAGCAGGCTGTCGTCTTGCCACGTTCGCGCCAGGTCAAAGGCTTCTTCTATGGGTTCGCCCATGGATAGGGTCAGCGCCAGCAGGCCGGTGAGGCCGAGGGTGTCGTGGTCGAGGGCGCCCTGTCCCGCTGGGCCGCGGGTCGGAAAGCAGCCGAGAAGGCGCTGCCGGCGGGGACCCGCGTCGATGGCGCCGTCTGCCCAATCGGTCACGGTGGTCGGGGGCGCCCCGTAGATCGCACGCACCCGCTGGGCGCCACCGGGGGAGCGATAGGCGTCGAGTAGCGCGGCGGTCCCCAGGGCGTAGGGCAGCTGGCCGGAGGCCGCCGGGAACGGCTCGTCGGCCTCGGCGATGGCCTGCAAGACGCCTTTGCGAACGTTTTCCCGCAGGGCGGCCCAGTCGAGTTGCCGGGTTGGGCCGCTGGCGTCGTCGAGCACCTGGGCGGCTACCAACATGGCCTCGCCCTCGATCAGGCAGTCGATGGCGATTCGACTGTCGGTGGAGTCGACGAAAGCATCGCCCAGGGCCACCAGGTCGCTTTCTTGATCCTGGAGCGCATGGGTAAGTTCGTGGGCGAGCACAAAGACGCCATCGAGCGGATCGAGCTCCGGACCCCGGTCGATCACCGTGACCTGGCGCGGCACGGGGTCGTAGTAGGCCTGAACGTTGTCCACCAACTCGGCGATCGTCGCCTCCAGCAACTCGGCTTCGGGCGCGAGCAATCCCAGCAGCTGCAGCGCCATCGACCAGCTCTGCTCCGCCGCCAGAAACTCTGCGTCTTCTTCGTCCACCAGCTGCCGCAGCTCGTTTTCGAGCTGGCTGACGTCGATGGTGCGGATCGCCGGCGCCTCGGCGTCGGGCTGGTCGCGCGCGTGGGCGGTGGCGTCGAGCACCGCCCGCTGGCACGTGGCCCGGCGGATGTCGCAGCCTTCGTCGAGCGCGATGCCGCCATCGCCGTCATCGCTCAGGCAGCCGTAAAGGCAGGCGAGCCAGCAGAGCGCGACGGCGGCGATCGGCGTTTTGGCCCGCTGGCCCCGTTGCCCCCGCACGTTGTCCTCAGGCTTCGTCCGGGTGGCCGCCGGCGCGCCGCCGCGGCGGCAGGAAGGGATGGGTGCTCGAGAGCCCGCCGTCGACGGCGAAGGCCTGGCCGTTGACGTAGCTGCCCTCGTCACTGACCAAAAATAGTGCCATGGCCGCGATCTCTTCGGGATTGCCGTAGCGGGCCTGGGCGTTGAGCTGGCCGATGCGATCGTCGCGGCCGCGGGCGCGGGCCATGTCGAAGATGGGCTTGGTCATGCCGGTCTCGATCAGGCCCGGGCAGATGGCGTTGATGCGCACGCCGCTGCCGTAGAGCACGTTCGAGGTGGTCTGCACCAGGCTGATGACACCGGCCTTGCTGGCGCTGTAGGGAATACCGCCGGCGTTGGCGCGCAGGCCCGCGACCGAGGCGGTGCAAACGATGGCGCCCTTGCCCTGCTTGGCCATGCGTGGGGCGGCGTGCTTGATCGCCAGAAATGGGCCGATCAGGTTCACGCGCAGGATCTGCTCGAATTGCTCGACGCTGGTCTCTTCCAGGCTCGACCAGCCGCCGCTGATGCCGGCGTTGGCGTAGACCGCATCGAGGCCGCCCAGCTCGTCGCTGGCGCGCTCGACCCAGGCCTTGACCTGCGCCTCGTCGCCAGCGTCGCCCTGGACGCCGATGGCCTTGCCGCCGCCGTCGTTGATCGCCGCCGCCGTCTGCATCACCGCTTCGTTGATGTCGGTGCACAGGACGCTGGCGCCCTCGGCCGCAAAGAGCGCCGCGCTGGCCCGTCCGATGCCGCTGCCCGCCCCGGTTACGATCGCTACCCTGCCTTCGAGTCGATTGCCCACGCGCGCCTCCTGCTTCGGGCCCCAAAACGGCCCGGCGAATGCCGCGACCAGCGCGGTCGCGGGCTGGCATCCTCGGCACAGCCGGACCAACATGCAAGCCTGTGGGCCGCGGATCGAACCTCACCAATCATGCCATTGTAGAGAGTTTTTGGCCCGAAATGTGATTGTGTGCTCCTGGGCCCGGATCTACCGTGTGGTCGTGGGTAGTAGAGCAAGGTACACTCGCGGCATGGGTATGCACTCTGCCAGGTTGTTGATGGTTTGGTTGGCCGCGTTTGCGCTTGAGGCCTGCGCCGAGGGCTATGCGGTGCCGGAGCTTGGAGTGTCGGCTGCGGACACGACGGGCCTGCCGGCACCGGATGCGGGCGCCGCTACGGGCGAGCCGGCGGACTCCGGCGCGCAAACCACCGCCATGATGGGCACGCCCTGCACCATGGGCTCGACCCAGCCGTGCACCTGTGACAACGGCGGCGAGGGCGTCAACGTCTGCGCCGCCGATCCCAGTTTGCCCAGCACCAGCGGCTATTTTGCCACGGAGTGCACGAGCTGCGGGCCGCCTCCGGACACTTCCGGCGGCGCCGCCGGTGGAACCGCCGACGCGGGCACGGGTGTGGCCGAGCCGGGCGGAGGTGTTGGCGGTGGTGACACTGGCGGCGGCCGCAGCTGCGATCCTGCCGCCTGTCCGGCTGGTGCCTTGGGCGAACCCGCTTGCTGCACCGCGCAGGGCATTTGCGGCATCGAAGTGATCATCTTCGGCTGCTCGTAGGCGTTGGGCTTTCGACGCTTCCTGGGTTTCGCGATCATGACCGGTGATCCACCCGGGCCCGGCGCAAAGGGGTCGCTGCACGTGCAAGAAGGTGACGGCGCGCTCCTCTTCGACGTCCGCGTCAACCCGCGCGCTTCGCGCGAGGCGCTCGCCGGGGTGCGCAATGGGGCCCTGGAGCTGCGCCTGAACGCTCCGCCCGTGGACGGCGCCGCCAACGCCGCCGCCATCAAACTGCTGGCCAAGTGCCTGGGCGTTCCGCAGCGTGCCGTGACGCTCGTCGCCGGTCAGCGCGCCCGCAACAAGCGCTTCCGGGTCGAGGGCGTCAGTGCCGCACAGCTCCGGGCTGTCCTCGAAGCTAGCGAGGCCGGGCGATGAAGCGCCTGCCGCAGCTCGGCGCGGCCCAGGCGGGACTGGGGCAGCCGACCATCATGGACGTGGCCCTGGCGGCAACCCACGGCGTCCACTACGTGCACCTGGCCGCCTTCGCCATCGACGTCGACCGGCTCTATGCGCACTTCGAGGAACGTGAACAGCAGCTGCCCTTCGCCTGGGAAGTCTTCCTGTGCGAGCGCTACCTGCAGCTCAAGTGGAGCCAGGAGGACGAAGACGCCGCCGGCGACGAGACCATGCTCGAAGAGATCTGCATGGGCATTCTCGAACAGCCGCCCCAGGAGCAGGGCCTGGGCAGTCAGCTGCTGTTCGCGGTCTACCATGGGGTGCAGCGCGGCTGGCTGCCGGCTTCCTTGAAGCGCGTCTTCCATCGCTGGCGCAGCCGCCCCAAGCAGCTGCTGTCGGCCCTCGATCGGCTCTCTGCGGGCGCCACCGATCCACTGCCAGAACTCGCGCGCCGCTGTCTCGAGGCCGAGCTTTTGCCGCCGCTGTCGGCACCCACCCGCGAAAGCCTCGAGGCCATGGCTTCGGGTGAAAGTGAGGGCGGCGAAGGCGCCTGAGCGTCAGATCTGCTCGAGCACGCCGGAGCCACGCGCGTTGCACAAAACGCGCGTGGGGTCGTCAGCGTCGTAGACCCGGGCGTCGACGATGACGCGGCTGCCCTCGAGTTCGGGCAACTTGGTCAGGTGCGTGATCTCGACCTCGATGGGGGCCCGAAAGCAGCTGCCATCGTCCAGGCAGAACAGCCGCACGGGCGTCTGCCAGGGTTTGCTGGGGGCGGTGGCGCCGTTGTCGATGTGGGTGAGCACCAGGTCGATGATCGCCGCTTCCAACGCCACCTGCCCTTCGGGGTGGCTGATGCGCAGGGCGAGCTTGGCGGTGAGGCCGGCCTGGCCGGTGCCGCCGATGGGGATCGGGCCGCCGGCTTCGAGCGGCTGGTAGTCGATGGTCGTCAGCGGGTCGGCGATGCCGACCAGGCAGTCGTAGTCGCCCTCGGCCATCAGGGGCGGTGGCTCGGGCCAGCTGCGCGCGAAGACGGCGGCATCGACGACAGCGGCATCGACGCCCGCCGCAACCGTCGGCGGGTCCTCGGATGTCGAGGGGGGGCTGGAAGTCTCGGCGCCTCGATCTCCGCTGTCGGCGTCGGGGGTGGCGCCCGTGGGGCGGCAGGCCGCGGCGGCCAGCGCCAGCAGACACCCCAGTCGCCGTTTCGTGGGCAGCCTCGGCCGCATCATGGCTGCGGCTCGGCCGTGGGTCCGTGGCGCGAGCGCGAGCGCGCGTTGCTGAAGGCGATGCCAGCGGCCGCGAGCAGCAAGAGCGACAGCAGCTGGGGAATGGAAAAGCCGAAGGGCTGGCTGAAGCTCACGTCCTCACGCACGTACTCCAGGCCGAAGCGCAGGGCGCCGTAGCCCGCCAGCGTCGCAAGGCCGACCTGTCCCGGAAAGCTGCGCCGGCGCACCAGGCGCAGGCTCAGCCACAGCAGCACAAGGCCCGCCAGCGCGGCCTCCAGCTGCGCCGGGTGTACCGGCATGGCGCTGTCGGCGTCGCTGGCGATCCCGTAGCGGTCGACGTGGTAGTCGAATGCGGGGGAGCCGTTCGGAAAGGTGCCCAGGCTCGCGAGCCAGCCGGGGGCGTCCTCGGCTAGGGCCACGCCGAAGTCGCAGCCGTGCAGGTAGCAGCCGATGCTGCCCAGGGCCATGCCCAGGCCCATCGCCGGGGCGCTGGCGTCCAGGAAGACCTTCAAGGGGGTGCCCTTGCGGCGCAGGTAGAGCCAGGCACCCAGCAGCGCCGCAGCCAGGGCGCCGTGGGCCGAGGAGCCGCCGCCGGCCAGGTTCAGCAGGCCGCCGCTGTCGCTGCCGGGCGTCTCCCCGTAGAGCAGAAGGTGGGCGGCGCGACCGCCCACAAGGCCCGCCACCACGGCGCTGAAGTAGGCGCCCCCCAGCAACTCTTCGTCGAGTCCGCAGTGGCGCTGTCCCATGTGCACCGTCAGGCGCCAGCCCGCGACCACCGCCAGGCCCAGCATTAGGCCGTAGGAGTAGAGCGTCAGCGGCGCTCCGCCGGGTAGCTCGAGGGTGAACAGCACCGGATGCATATGGGCCTCGGTGGCGCGTCAGGGCGCCTTCGTCTGCGCGCTGGCTTCTTTGCCGGTCGCTTTGCCGGTTTTGCCGACCTGATCCGCTTGGGTCTCGGCCTTGGTCTCGGCCCTGGTCTCGGCTTTGGTCTCGGCTGCTTTGGTCTCGGCTGCTTTGGTCTCGGCTTTGGTCTCGGCTTTGGTCTCGGCTTTGGCCTGTCTGCGATCCTTGTTACGGCTCTGGGAGCGGCTGCGGTCGCCGGCGGTTTTTTCCTGGTCCTCGTTCGGCTCGGCTTCGGGGACGATGATCGATTTCTGGGCCTGGCGGAAAACGCGCATCACCTTGGGCGAGGTGCGCACGCTGTCGAGCTCCAGGAAGGGCTGCTGCTCCAGGGCTTCGTGAAAAGAGGCCATCGCCAGGTCGTCGCGGCCCAGGGCGATCAGCGCGGTGCCCAGCTCGCGGTGGATGGTGACGATCTGGCTACCGGTCAAGTCGCCGCCGCCGATCAGGCGGTTGGCCATGGCGACGGCGTCGGCGTAGCGGCCCCGGCGCACGTGCTCGCGTAGCTCGGGCAGGCGTTGATCGATCTCCTGTTGCTTGTCGCGAATCTCGCCGCCGGGAGGGGGTGGCGTGTCGTTCTCAACGGCGGCGTTCTTGCCGGCGTCGGTCAGCACCAGGTTGGCCAGCGGGATCAGCACGATCTGACCGCGGGTCAACTTCGGTCGCGGTAGCTGATTGAAGCGGCGAATCGTCATCACCGCGTTGCTGGTGTCGTAGTAGAGCGCGGCCAGCTTGCGCAGCGTGTCGGTCTGACTGGTCACGTGGCGCAGGGGATAGGGGATCAGCAGCTCGGCGCCCGGGTCGGGGTGCTCGCCCGCGGTGCCGTGGTTAGCCTCCAGCAGCACGAAGGCGCGCTGGGTGTCGCCGTAGTAGCGGGCCGCGACCGTCGCCCAGGTCTCGCCGTCGCTGACGGTGTGGTAGGAGACGGTCGGAATCTTCAGTCGCAGCCCGACCACGATGGCCGAGCCGCCCTCGCTGGTCAGGCCGTTTTCGGCCACCAACACACCCTCGCGGCGTGGATCGCCGTAGTAGAGTTCCGCGATCGAGGCCAGCGTCTCGCCCGGTTTGACCATGTGCACGATGGCGGCCTGGGCGTCGGCCAGCGCCGGCCACAGCAGCGCCAGCGCGAAAACGAAGGCCCTGCAGTGTCGACCGCCGTGGACGCGCAGCAACTTCATCGGCGACGGCGGGTTCGGCGCACCGCCAGACCCGCGAGGCTGTGGTGCTCTCAATCCAACTGAAGCCATGGGGCAGGGGCTCATCGCCGTGCCGTTCCGCTAGGGGGGGGCGCCGAGCCCTCGGCGGGCTCTTTCTTCGGTTCCAGCGTCACCGACAGCAGCTTGGTCTCGCCGGAGCGTACCGTGACCTCGCCGCGTTTGTCGTGGAAGTAGGGGTTTACGTATTTGATGTAGTGGCGGCCGGGCGTGACGGCGATGGGTTGGGCGGTGGGCGTGGTGGCCATGCGCTGGCCGTCGATGTAGATGTCGGCCCAGGGATCGACCACAACGCGAATGTAGCCGGCGTTGTCGGGGGTCAGTGTGTGCACGCTGCGGTTTTGGTAGCTGCCGGCTCCGGCGCTGAAGCGGCCGTCGCTGGCCTGGATCGCGCCACCGGCGCCCAGAAGGGCCAGGAAGGTGGCGCCGAAGACGAGCGTGGCGCTGCGCGTCAGCTCGCGATCGCGATGTCCGCCGGGCAGGCTGCGGGCGGCGCCGGCCTCGAGGATGTCGGAGGCCTCTTTTTCGCCCACCACGCCGATGTCGCGCAGGTACATCACCAGACGCGCGCTGTGGTTCATGCCGACCCGGCCGGCCAGAAACTCCATCAGATCGTCGATCAGATTCTGGGTGCTCGGATAGCGGCTGGCGGGGATCTTCTCCATGCAGCGGGCGAGCATTCGCTCCATGCTGCTGGGCACGGAGCCGACCAGCTTGCGCGGGCTGACGTAGCGGTCGAGACGGATTTTCTGCATCACCGTGCGCGCCTCGTCTTCGACGAAGGGCTTGTGTCCGGTGATGCTTTGGTAGAGCACGATGCCGAGCGAAAAGATGTCGCTACGGAAGTCCAGCTTGTCGCCCAGGATCTGCTCGGGGCTCATGTAGCTGGGCGTGCCCACGCCGGTGCCGGTCTCGGTCAAGTCGGTCAGGTTGTGATCGCGGGCGATGCCGAAGTCCATCAGCTTCACCTCACCCTGGTGGCTGATCATGATGTTGGCCGGCTTGATGTCGCGGTGGATGATGCCGCGGAAGTGGGCGTAGTCCAGGGCGCGCGCGGTCTGCAGGGCGATGATGGCGGCCACATCGACCGGTAGCTTGGGCGTGAGCTGCAGCAGGTCGTAGAGATCGATGCCCTGCACGTACTCCATCACGATGTAGAGCGTGTTGCCGTCCTTGAGGTAGTCGTGGACGTGCAGGATGTTTTCGTGCTGCAGCGAGGCCATGAAGCGGGCCTCGCGCTCGAAGCGCTGCGCAAACTGGCTATCTACCGCGATCGAGGGCTTGAGCGCCTTGATCGCAACGACGCGCTCCAGCGGCTCCTGGACGGCCTTGTAGATGACCGCCATGCCGCCGCTGCCGATTTCACCGATGATGCGGCAGTTGCCGATGCGATCGAGCATGCTCGCTGGGTTTCAAGGCCGGGGTGGATTACCCCGATATGTTGGGGGATTGGGAGGGCCGTTGCAACAGATCTTCGGCACCCACTGCCGGGGATCGGTGCCGGGGTAGGCCAGGAACCAGTCCGTAGCCTGCATCGGTCAGCGCCGCCCTGTCAAACCGGCTGGTTTTCGTGGCTCTTGGAAAAATCCCAATCAATTCGGGACCTTGAAATCCGCATGCCGGACTTCGGGGGGGTGCTTGCAGACAATGTGCTCAATAGACGCACAGGGCGTAGGAGGCCATATCGAAGCCGCCGCGGCCATCGCGCAGGGTCACGAAGAAGCGCACCAACATGCCGGTCTTGGCCACCTCCAGAGCATTGAGCAGCGCCGGGCTGGGTGGCTCCCACTCGATGAGCTTGTCGATGGTGTCGGGGTCGCCGTCGTCGACCTCGGGATCGGGGTCGTCGAGGTCCGCGTCTTGGAAGAGCGTGAAGCGGCGCTCCATGTCGCCGGCGGTGGCGTGGATCACCACCTCCATATTCTCACGGCCCTCCTCGAGGGCTTCGCGCACATCGTCGCGCAGGGAGATGCGGATCGCGTGGTCGCCGGGGTCGGCCGGGCGCAGATCCAGGCCGTAGCCGCTCTTGGGGGCCGAGGAGCTGCAGTCGCCCTCGGGCGGGAACTCGTCGCGCTCAAAGCGCTCCCATTGGCCGCCGTCGATGTTCAGGGTCAGGGCGTCCAGCGGCGGGTTTTGGTTTTCGACCGAGGGGTCGTGCTGCACCGGGATCAGGGCGCTGAAGTGGATCCCCTCGGTGTTTTCGTCGTCGCAGCCCATCAGCGTCGGCAGCGTGGGGTCGAGCACGGCTTTGCCGCGCTCGCAGACCACACCCAGCAGGAGTGCCTCGTTGGCCCTGAAGCCGCCGGGGATCCCGATGGTGGTCTCGGGCGCGCCCTCGAGGCAGCGTAGGGAGACGCCTTCGAATTCGAAAAGCTCGTCGCCCAGGTCGCCGCAGCTCAGGACAAAGCCCTCATCCAGCAGCTGCGTTACGTCGTCCTCCAACTGCGGGTCCACCTCGGCGGTGGCGCTGAGGCGAGCTGCGTCCAGGAACTCCTGGCAGATCGGAACACCGCCGGTGTACTGGTCGGGGGCGGTGCACTGGATCACCATGGAGCTGACGCCCTCGATGTTCTTGGCGGTGGTGTCGAAGACCGTGGCCAAGCTCACGTGCAGCCGCTCGCCCGGTTTGGGCGACGCGCGCGTTTCGTCGCCGACCACCTCGAAACGCGAGCCCAGCACGCGCATGCGCTCGATCAAGGTCGCCTCGGGCAGGTCGTCGTCGCAGCCGCTGCCGAGCAGCAGGGCGAGCACCGAAAGCAACTGCAGCAGGGCGCTCGACCGGGAGGGGGACGTGGCGGATGTCGTTCGCATCAGATCTCCCCCCTCAGACCCAGGTTGGGCAGGATCGGTAGGCCGCGGATCGGTTCGCGCTTTCGGTATTCGTAGTCGTAGACGTAACCCTCGGGATTGACCTCATTGTAGACGTTCTGCACGTCCAGATAAAACGCAAGCTTCCAGGCGTCGAATGTCCAGAGCTTCTCGAGGCGCAGGTCGAGGCGGTTGAAGGCGTCGTTGCGGGCCGAGTTCACGCGCCCGAAGACCGGCGAGTGCTGGCCGGTGGCGGTGTTCAAGACGTCGCCGATGATCGGCGTATTCGGGTTGCCGCTGACCAGGCGGAAGGTGGCGCCCGCCTCCCAGCCGCGGCCCAGCCGGTAGACGGCGGAGGCGGTGAGGATGTGGGGCTGGTCGAAGTCGAACAGGCGCCAGGGCTGGCCCGGGTGGTCCATGCGCTCCGAGCGCATCAGCGTGTAGCTGAGGTAGCCGAAGAAGCGGCCGCGCGGGTTGACCGTGGCGGCCAGCTCCATGCCGTAGATGCGGCCCTCGCCGCCGTTTTCGAAGATCGGCGGTTGGCCCAGCTCGGTGCCGACGACCAGGTCGTAAAGGTGCTTGTAGAAGCCGTCGAGTCCGAGCTTGATGCCCTCGGTCACCTGCTGGTCGGCACCGGCGCTCAGGTGCAGGGTGCGGGTGGGCCTGAGGTTGTCGTTGCCCAGCTTGGGCGAGGACTCGTGCCACTCGGGCGGCTGCGTGAACATGCCGACGCCGGCCTTGAGCGTGGTGGTCTCGGTGAGCGTGTAGTGGACCGAGGAGCGCGGGTCGAAGCTGAAGGCGTCGATCTCGCTGAAGTAATCGATGCGGCTGCCCAGCACCAGGCGCGCGGCACCGAGCGTAAAGCCGGTCTCCAGATAGACCGCCGGCTGCACCACCAGGAAGTCATCGCTGACTTCGATCTTGTCGCGGTTGCTAAAGCTGCCCTGCATCGCCTCCGGGTTGCCGTCGGTCTGGCCCGCTGGCGGGCCGGTGTAGACGTAGTTGCCGGGGAAGGCGAAGAAGTCGAGGCCGCCGACGACCTGCACCTTGTCGGTGACGCGACCGCGCCACTCGCTGCGGGCGAAGACCTCGGTGCCGCTGACGTTGAACTTGAAGGCGTCGCCGAAGCCAAGGTCCAGGTCGACGAAGTCGGCGCTCAGGTTGACGTCCTGGTCGACGTTCTCGCTGAGCTTGCGGCGCCAGGAGCCGTGGACGCGGTGGAACTGCGTGCCGAAGTCGAAGTTGCCCGCCAGGGCCGAGTCCGAGTCGTTGGGCTCGTCGAAGAGCAGCGCGAACTCGTCGCTGAAGCCGTAGACCATCAGCCGGATCTTGTCGCGGTTGCTCGGGCGGTAGCTGCCCATCAACTGGTAGTCCCAGTAAACGGGCGCGGCGATGGTAGAGATATTCGAGTTCTGGGCCACGCCCTCGAAGACCGTATCCAGGTGGCTGCGCCGCGCTGCGAAACCGAAGGAGGCGTCTTCGTTGATGGGCGCGAGCAACACCATCGAGGAGTCGATCAGGTTCAGGTCGGCCACGCCCTTGAGTTCCTCGCGCGGCAGCTCCGAGGCGGTCACGTCGAGCACGCCGCCGCGGCGGCGGCCGTAGCGCACCGAGAAGTTGCCCGGATAGAACTCGATGCTCTCGATCATGCGCGAGTTGATGACGCTGGTCAGACCACCGAAGTGGTACATGATCGGGATCTGCAGGCCCTCGAAGAGCACTGCGGTGTCCGACGGCGAGCTGCCGCGCACGATCAGCAGGCCGGCGCCCAGGGGCGGCCGCGCCACGCCGGGCAAGAGCTCCACCGTGCGCAGGGCGTCGCCGCGGGTGCCGGGGATGCGCGTGAGCTGCTCCTTGCCGATGGAGCGGCGGGTGACCTCCCGCGGTGGCGGAGGGATGCGCGCCACGGCCCCGAACGCGTTCGGATCTTCGGGCTCTTCGAGGCGGTAGATGACGTCGGTGATCTCGCCCGAGCTGATCTCCTCGGAGACCTCCATCGGCTCCAGGCCTTCGCTCGCTGCGCGCACCAGGTAGAAGCCCGGCGGCAGATCTTGGAAGGTGAAGCGTCCCTCGGCATCGGTCAGGACCCGCTCGCTCAGCGATCCGTCCTCGCTGGTCAGCGATACCTCGGCGCCGGCGAGGGGCTTTTCGTTGTCGGAGTCCAGCACCTGGCCTTCGAGGCGGCCAGGCGGTGGTGGCGGCGGCTCGCCTTCGGCTTCGGGTTCCGGCTCGGGTTCCGGCGCGGCCTGGATCTCGAAGACGTAGGGGTAGTGGATCTTGGCGGGGATCGGCTCGCCGTTGCGCGTGGCTGGTTCGAACTCGAACTGGCGCACGGCTTCGAGCGCGGCTTCATCGAAGCCGTGGCCGGCGCCCTGCACGACCGACGCTTCGCGCACCGAACCGTCGGCGTTGATGAGCACCTGCACGACGACCCGACCCATGATGCCTTGCGCGAAGGCTTCGGGAGGGTACGTCGCCTCCACGAACTTCTTGATCTGCGGCGGCGTGACTACGGGACGCGCCGGTTGTTCGCTGGAGGCCCCGTCATCAGGGGCTTGTGCCTGCGCCGCCGTCGGGCTGGCGAACAGGAAGAGAAGGGCCGCTGCCCAGACCGCACGGAATAACACCACCATCGCTGCGCGGGCGGAGCCTACCCGCCTCGGCAGGTCGCGGTAAAGCCCCGAACGTGCGAAGAATTCGGCACATTTGCCAGCTCCTGGCCACTGCTGCTATCAGCGTGGGCGGCTCGACTTCAGCGCAGATCCGGGCTACAGACCCGCGGCCATGAGCCTGTCGGTCGGCATCGTCGGTCTACCCAACGTGGGCAAGTCCACGCTCTTCAACGCGCTGTCGGAAAAGCAGGCCGAGGCGGCGAACTACGCGTTCTGTACCATCGACCCCAACCACGGGGTCATCCCGGTGCCCGACCCGCGCTTCGACGCCCTGGTCAAGCTCTACGAGCCCCATAGTGCGGTGGCCGCCACCGTCGATTTTGTCGACATCGCGGGGCTGGTGAAAGGCGCAAGCCGCGGCGAGGGGCGTGGCAATGCCTTCCTATCCAATATTCGGGACTGCCAAGCGATAGCCCATGTGGTGCGCTGTTTCGAGGACGACAACGTGGTGCACGTGGACGGCCGCGTCGATCCCATCGCCGACATCGAGACCATCGAAACCGAGCTGATCCTCAAGGACTTGGAGACGGTCGAAAAGCGCCGCGAGCGG
This sequence comes from Myxococcales bacterium, assembly GCA_029880325.1. Taxonomy (GTDB): domain Bacteria; phylum Myxococcota_A; class Polyangia; order Polyangiales; family JAFGIB01; genus JAOUOP01. Next base: position 109,480 of record JAOUOP010000011.1, read on the forward strand.
GCGCGGCGTGCGGCCAAGGGTGGCGACCCCATGGAGCAGGCGGCGTTCGCGCTATGCGAGGCGCTTGCCGCCACCCTCGACGGCGGCAAACGCGCCGCCCTGCATCCCTGCGATGACGACAAGCAGCGCCAGGTGCTGGCGGAGCTGGCGCTGATCACCAGCAAGCCCATGTTCTACGTGGCCAATGTGCGCGAAGAGCAGCTGTCTTCCCTCGACAGCGATCCGCTGGTGTCGGCGGTGCGAGCCCGGGCCGAGGCCGAGGGGGCCGAGCTGAACGTGATCTGCGCGGCCATCGAAGCCGAGATCATGCAGTTGCCGGTGGCCGAGCGGGCGGAGTTTTTGGAGTCGGTGGGGCTGACGGAGCCGAGCCTGAACGCGGTGATTCGCACGGGCTACCAGGTGCTGAACCTGATCACCTATTTCACGGCCGGCAAAAAAGAAGTTCGCGCCTGGACCATCGAGCGCGGCACGCGCGCGCCCCAGGCCGCCGGCAAGATCCATTCCGACTTCGAGCGTGGCTTCATTCGCGCCGAAGTGATCGACTGGCAGGATCTGGTCGAGTTGGGCAGTGAGAGCGCCTGCAAGAGCGCCGGCAAAATGGGCACCGAGGGCAAGGACTACGTGGTGCGCGACGGCGACGTCATGCACTTTCGCTTCAACGTCTGAAGTCGGCGCTGCCGCCTGCGGTGGCGCAAGAAGCTGCCGGGGAAAGTCCCAAACCCCGTGTGGAATCGCGGTAGCATGGGCACATGGGTCGTCGCGCGCGTTGGCTTCTGTGCGCACTGCTGCTGCCACTTTCGGCATGCAGCGGCGAGAAGAAAGCCGCGGTTGAGAAGCAGCCCGAGCAGGTGCTGCGACAGCAGAGTCCCTTCAACGTCGCCCGCACCCAGGTGCCGGCCTGCGACGCCCTGGTGGATGAGGCGGAGATGCTGCTGTGGCCCCACGCGGGGCCCCAGCTGCGCGCGTCGATGGCGGCGGCGGCGCCGTCCTTCGGCCGCGAGAGCGGTCCGCGCGTGGTCGAGGCGCTGACCGCCCATGGTGTGCGCTGGGCCCAGCGCAGCGCCCAGCTCTGTGTGCGTCATAGCACCCAGGGCGCCGTCTCGGCCCTGGAGCAGAAGCAGCGCAGCGCCTGCCTGAGCGAAGCCTTCGCACGACTGCGCAGCCTGGTCTCGGCGCTCGAACAGGGGGACGCGGGCGTGGTCGAGTGGGCCTCCCATGCCGTCGATCAGCTGGATGCGCGCCTCGTCACGTGCGAGCTGCCGGCGGTCTTCCAGGGCTACGACATCGATGCCATCGGCGATGCCCGCGCGGTCCAGGCGCTGGCCGACGTGGAGGTCTTCGCCATGCTCCGGCGCGGCGAGGACAGCCAGCGCGCCATGCACCGGCTCAAGGGTGAGCTACCCAGGAGTGAAAGCCAGCTGCTGCGCGCGCGGGCCATGGTGCTCGACGCCCGCGGCCGCGATGAGGCGGCCGCCGAGGACCTGCTCGAGCGCGCGCTGCTGCACTATAAAGAAGCCGCCAGCGCCGACGGTCGCATGCGGGCACTGCTCCTGGCGGCCCAGGTCTACGCCGATTACGAGCACTACGGTGACGCGCGCGCGCAGCTCGAGCTGGCCCTGCAGAGCTGCGATGGGCTCTATGGCAAGGCCAGCGTCCAGTGTGCCGCGGCGCGCCGCGCCATGGCCCAGGTCGCCGCTCGCGGCGGGCAGCCCGGGCGCGCCAGGGAGCTGCTCGAAGAGGGGCTCGCCGGGCTTGTGGCGGTCGGCGCGGTCGCTCGCAGCGAGGCCCTGATGCTGCGGGTGGCGCTGCTGTCGGTGGCCCTACGCGCCGGCGATTTGCCGCGGGCGCGCGCTCAGGGCCAAAAACTCGCGGCCCTGGGGCCCAAGTTGCTGGGCCCCGAGCACCCCCAGGTCGGCGATCACTGGCTGCTGCGCGGACGGCTGGCGACGCGCATGGGGCAGCATCGGATGGCGGTGAAAGCCTTCGAGCGGGCCCTGCGCATCCACCGCGCGGCCCACGGCGAGTCGCACCGCCGCGTGGCCGATGATCTGGCCTCGTTGGGTCGGGCGCTGCGTGCGCAAGGGCAGGCCAAGCGTGCCTCGGTGATTTTCGAGCGAGCCCTCCGGGTTCGTAAGGGCCTCGATGGCGGACGCGCGGGCCGAGCCCTGGGCAGGGCGCTATTCGAGGCGGCTCAGGCCCAGATCGAGGCCGGGCGCCCCCCCAAGCGCTGCCTCGAGCGACTGCAGCAGGCGCGTCAGATCTACGAGAAGCAGCTGGGCGTCGACCACGCCGAGGTGGGAGAGGTCGTGGACCTGATGGGTCGCTACTTCAGTGCCAAGGGCAACCACCGCAAGGCCTACATGCAGCATCTGGAAGCGGTCAAGATCCTCAGCGCCGCCCTCGGCAGCGACCATCAAAAGACCCGGGCTGCCATGGAGCGCCTGGACCGCGCGGTCGACGCCCAGGGCCGCTGAAGCCAGGCCAAGGCGCAAAACCAGCCGAACGGACAATTTTAAGGCTCCTGTCTTGGCCGGTTGTGGCGGAGGCAGCGATCTGGCAACAATCGGCCCGCACACTTGGGCACAGCGGGGTCGTGGCGCCGGTTTCGCCGGGGTTGGAGCACGGTCGTGTTCAAGTTTTGCGGCTGACCGGCCGTTAATACGGTGAGCCGTATCGACGCAACGGGGAGAACCATGGACAACAGCAATCGCCGTGAATTCAGCAGGGAGAGCATCCCGGTGCGCGTTCGGGTGCAGCTCGACTCGGGGGACGAGATCCTGGGTCGCGCCCGCGACCTCAGCGCCAACGGGTTTTTTGTGGAGACTGCTGGCAGCGCCGACGCCGGCAGTGAGGGTGAGATCGAGATCTCGTTCGGGGACCGCGGGGGCGCCATGCAGGTGCACGCTCGCGGCCGCGTGGTGCGCGCCACCGCCGACGGGCTGGCCGTGTCGATGACCGAAGTCGACCTCGACAGCTACCACCATCTGCGCAATTTGATCACCTACAACGCCCACGACACCGATCGGGTGCTGGGTGAGTTCGAGAGCCATCTCGGCCTCAAGCGCGTGCCCGTGTCGCCCTCCGAAAGCCCGCCCAGCGGCTCGTAACTTTTTGCCCGTTGCAGCCCGGCGCGACTCGCGTCAGGCTTGCCCTGTGGCGGGGACGCGACCGAAACCCGAAAGCTACAAGCGCGCTTTCTCGAGCGTGCTCTGGCTGGCACTGCTCGGAGCCTGTGTCGACCAGGGGCCGTTTGCGGTTATGATTCCACCGGGCAGTGCCAGCGTAGGGAGGCCCATCAACGCAGATTCGGGCGCCGCAGGGGGCAGTGGCTCCGGCCCCTTTTCGATCGGCAGCTTCTGCGGTGACGGATCGCTTGCCAGCGCCGAGCAATGCGACGGAGAGCAGGGGCTGGAAGATCTTTCGTGTGCGTCGTTCGGGCTCGGGGCAGGCCGGGTGACCTGCGATCCCGTCGACTGCACCTTCGACGTATCTGGTTGTGAAGTGGACGCGGGCTGGGACAACGCATCCCAATGCCCTGACGACCCATCCACAGCTACGGGCCTGGGCTGCGACGAGCCGGGACGAAGCTGCCAGTACGGCCCCGCCTGCGGTGGAAGCACCTGCGAGTGCGTATCTGGCGGTGAACCGGGCGGTGACCAAGATGCCGGTGACCAGGATGGTGGCGTCGATGGTCAGGCGGACAATCACTGGCAGTGTTATCCGCGTGGCTGTTGAGCCCGTACTTTCTCTACCGCGTTTGTCGCGTTCGCCGTGTTGACCTGGTTTACCGCGATCGTCGCGTTAACTGGACTTGTGGTGTGAAGCGGTCCAGGTCAGCTCGCCGCGGTCGCACGATCCGCGGCGAGCTGCTTGCGACAGTCGCGGCCTCTCAGACGTCCATCGGGACCAGGCGACCGACGGACGTATCGAGTACGCGCGCGATCCTGTGCAGGGTCGCCAGCGAGACGCCGCGCTCACCACGCTCGATATACGACACGTGTGCACCGGAGACTCGGAGCTTCTTCGCCAGTTCCTGTTGTGTAAGGCCGAGCTTGAGACGGCGGGACTGGACTCGGGCGCCGACCGCGCGATGCAATTTCTGAGTGTGCGTCATGGTTTACTTGCCTCCTGGTCCTACGCCCTTACGGCCTTGAACCGTCAACTTCAAGGGGTTACGCCGAATCTTCCAACAGTCGCCGTAACCGTAAATTCCCGTTAGATGCCAGCCGCAACGTCTCGATGTCGTGCCTTCGCTCGTCGAGTCCGACACCGGCGGCCGGCTCTAACCTCCCCCGGGTTCGCGAACAAACGCCGACCCGAGGCCCGGAAGCTGCTCTTTAACCAGATGTCGAGCGAAGCGCAAGCTGCGACGAACGTGGCGCTTGAGCAACGTGCGACGAACCTGGCGTTTGGAGCCAACCCGGAGCTGAGGCGTGCGACAGCCCACATGAGTACTATCCGAAATGTGAGCACAGCTCCCGGTTGGCTTGCTTGGGGCCCGCGAAAGCATCACTTCCCCCTTCAGCACGCGCTGGCGGGCACGCTTGCGCCGTGCGTCGTCGAAGAATTCTTCGATGTTCCTCTGCTATGACTGCGGATTGTTCTGCGGGCGCCGTCGCCATCGCACTCCCCCGTCACGTGCTGAAGGGGGAAGTGATGCTTTCGCGGGCCCTTACGTGGCAACTTGCGCATCAATTCCGATCCCGCCATCTGTGGGGTGATCTTTTGGCGGAATTTGAAAGAAGCGCGTGAAACTCGCGGCTGTGGGCGCTATATTGAAGGTGCTATCGCACAGATGGGCATCACGCCCCGGAACGGTCCGAAACCCCACTGGGAATCGCGTGCGATCGAACGTGGGAGTCGCTTGCGGCTCCCCCACCTTGGAACGCTCTCATGGCCAAATTTCCACAGACGGGAGCGCCGGCATACGCCGGGGGAGGGAAGCAACGCATGCACAGTACTGACGGTCTTTCACCGGAGGGTCTGATCAGGCAATGACGCCCTGACCCCAGGCTATCTCCTCGTGAGAGGCCATTTGCAAGGAAAGAGACAACGGGCCCACTGGGCCCGTTGTTTTCTTAAGGCAGCCGCGCGGGTCCCACTGGGCCCGTTGTTTTCTTAAGGCAGCCGCGCGGGTCCCACTGGGCCCGTTGTTTTCTTAAGGCAGCCGCGCGGGTCCCACTGGGCCGTTGCTTTGCTCGGGCGGCCCATTGGCAACAAACGCAAACGCGGCGTTGGAGCGTTCCCGTCCCGAATAGGCTGGCCCGGACGTCGCACTGCGCACCCGCAGTGGAGCGTAGTGGTGTGGCCCGCGGAAGAGGGGGGGCCGGCGCAGCTTTGCCACGAAGGGGCAAAGAGCGCGCGCCCTTTCCGGGCTAGAGCACGTACTCGTCGCCGATCTGCAAAATCGTGTTGTTGCGTGCGCGGATCTTCGCCAGCTCCCTTTCGACGACCTGTTGAAAGACCGGCTTGATGTGGAATAGCAGCACCGGCAGGTCGCGCAGCTTCGGAGCCAGCTTGCGCAGTTCGAGTTCGAGCGTTTCGGGCGTGTGATGGCCGGAGTCGCAGGCCAAGCGCTGTTGCTCGTTGGGGAAGGCGACTTCCATCAAAAGCGCGCTCAGGTCGTCGCGCTCGGACAGAACCTCCCACAGACGTTCGGTGGGCCCGGTGTCACCGCTGTAGGCGACCGACGTCTTGCCGTCACCGACGATCAGCGCCGCCGCCTCCACCGTGTGGTCGACCAGCACTGGTGTCACGTTCAGTCCCGCGACCTCGGTCGTCTTTTCGGGTTTGAGCGTACGGAAGATGATGGTGCGATTTTCGGCGTTGGGAATCTTGCTGAAGTCGGGCCACAGCTTGTCGTTGAAGAAGTGGCGCTTGAGCACGCGCAGGGTGCCGGGCGTCGAGGCGATGGTCAGCGGTGGGCCGCCCTGTTGGGTGCGCGTGTCGGCCAGCATGGCCAGGTCGCGCACGTGGTCGACGTGGGCGTGGCTGACCAGCACGGCTTCGATCTTCTGCTGCTCCTCCAGGGAGAGCATGTTGGTGATCGAACCGGCGTCCAGGCAGACCCGGCCATCGAGCATGAAGGCCGGGCATTGATGCTTCGGCGATTCGCCGCCATGACAGCCGAGAACGCGGAAATCCATGGGCCAGGGAGCTCGCTAGGCGGGCACTCGAGATCGTAGCAGGAGCGTGGGCGCGGGGTCAAAATGGGCGCACGGTGGCCCCGGCGGCGGGGCCCATTTCCACTCCGGTCGCTGCTCCTCGGTTGACGCTCTGGGGGCCCGGAACTACATTCCCGGCACCTCGCGCCCCGGGGGCGCGGAAACCGACGTAGACGCAGAGAGAAATCGATGGCTACCCACATCACCGAGGACTGCATCAACTGCGGCGCTTGCGAGCCCGAGTGCCCCAACCAGGCCATCAGCGAGGGCGATGAGATCTATGTGATCGACCCGGCCCTGTGCACCGAGTGTGTGGGTTTTTATGACCACGAAGCCTGCCAGGCGGTCTGCCCCGTGGAGTGCTGCCTGCCCGATCCGGAGCACCGCGAGGAAGAGAAGCTCCTGTTGCAGCGCGCCCTGGAGCTCCATCCCGACGATGCCGAGCTGAAGTCCCGGGCCGACAAGGACGACTTCCCCTCGCGCTTCCGCGCCGACAGCTGAGCGCTGGCTCGCAGCCGAGCCTCGCGCTGGCGCTGCCCTGGTCCCGTGCTAGACCTTCGGTAGGCTTTGGCGAGCGCGACGGCGGTCGCCCGTCTTTGGGTTTCGGCGCGCGATCATGGTCGCCGCTGCTGGTAGCTTGGGGTCTTGGTATGCGGCGTCGTCTGGCGATCGGGCTGTTGCTGTCTGGGCATCTACATCTACTGGCCGGTTGCCTGTCCTATGATGGGCGTGGGCTGCCGGTGAGCGTCGAGCTGGGGATTCCCGACGAAGAGACGGGCCTGGGCTTCGTGCCGCTGATGGAAGGCGATGAGATTCCGCTCGAGACCTTCGGTCAGGGCGGCACCCACGCCACCGTGGCCGTGCGCTGCAAGGGTTTTGGCGACCGGGCTTTCGTGCAGGTCTTCGTCGAGAATCTGGAGACCGGCGCGGTGGTGATGACCATCCCCTATTCGAGTCCGCCGCTGCTCCTGTGTCGCGAGGAACTGGGGGGTGAGACCTGCGATCTGTTGCCGGTGCACGTGCTGACCGGGGGCCTTGCCGCGCCCGAGGAAAAAGACGGACTTGCGGTCCGCGTGACCGCGGTCGTCGAAAACGAAGAGGGCTGGGTGTCCCAGGGCAGCGTCGAGGGCGTGCTGCGTATGCAGTGAGCGCGGCGCTGGGCGCTCACTGGCTCCAGCGCACCGTGGAGATCGAACCCGACAACACCTTGGTCTGGTTCAGCCCGTCGGGGTTGCTGATGAAGAGGCCGCCGCGCGAGGAAGCAAAGGCCACCATGCGGCAGTCGGGGGAGAAGGCCGGGTCCTGGTTGACGCCTTGACCCTGGGTCAGGCGCTTGTACTCGCCGGTCTTCAGGTTGAGCGTGAAGATGTCGAAGCCGCCGCCGTCGCGGCCCGAGAAGGCCAAAAGCGGCGTGTCGGGGTCGTGGCAGAAGGCGGGCGTTTGGTTGTGATCGCCCTTGTAGGTCAGGCGCTTGGGGCTGCCGCCGGAGGCGTCCATCACGAAGACCTGGGGGCCGCCGTGGCGCGAGGAGACGAAGCCGATCTTGCCGCCGGGGCCGCAGGTGGGGCTGACGTCGATGCCGGGGTGGTTGGTCAGGCGCTTGACGTCGCTGCCGTCCAGGTTGGCGCTGTAGATCTCGCTGTTGCCGTCGCGGGTGGAGCTGAAGTAGGCGCGTCCGCCGCACACTGCCACACCCATGTTGAGGCCGCTGCCCTCGATGACCGGCTTTTCCTTGGACGAGGTGTTGGTGATGAACATGCCGGTCTCGCTGAGCACCGAGTACCAGATTCCGCCGCGCCCGAAGGAGGGCAGCATGGACAGGCCCTTGCCCTTGGAGACGCGGCCGTGGTTGGCGCCGTCGAAGTCCGAGACGTAGATGTCCTTGCGGCCGGGGCCCACGCGCCGGGCGAAAGCCAGCCGCGTGCCGAAGACGCCGCGCTTGCCCGTCAGAAGACCCACGATCTCGTTGGCGAACTCGTGCATGAACTGGCGCGTCTGGTTCTTGCCGCCCTTGTAGGTCTTCGACAGCAGCGGGGTCGTGCCGCGGGCGATCTCGTAGAAGCGCGCCTGGATTTCCACCTGGTTGCCGCTGAGCATGACCTCGGTCTTGACCACGCCTTGAGCCCCGACGCTCGACCAGGGCGGCTTTTCGATGCCGAGGCCTTCTTTTTGGGCGTCGGCGATGAAGGAGCGGTGGTCGAGCACCTTGAAGAGCGAGATCAGGCGTAGGTCGTTGCGCATGATCTCCACACCCCAAGCCCCGAGCTTGTTGGTGTTGCCGATGGGGTCGGGCAGGGCGATGCGGTAGAGGTCTTTCTCGGGCGAGTCGACGGTGATGGTGACGCGCGTGGGCAGCGGTTTTTCTTCGCCGCCGGCCTCGGTGGCGCCCTGGCCGACGCCTTCGGTGGGTAGCAAGAAGGCCGCGGCGATCAGCGCGACGCTGGCGATGAAGCTGAGTGATTTCAAGTGTCTAAGCGCATTCATCATAGGCCTCGGACGGCGTGTTTTCGTGCTTTATTTAGAACCCATCAGGCCGGCCCCCGCAAGCGCTCGGCGATCGGGTCAGGGGCGCTTGCCGGTGAAGTTGATGTTGATCTTCTTGCCCAGAAATTGCTCGGCGACTTCCGGTGGTGGCTCCGGCAGCGTGGTGCCCAGGGTGCGCAGTTGTTGAAATCGGTCCTCGACCGATTGGTCGAATAGGGGCACGCCGCTCCTCTTGAGGATCGACGAGGCTCCCACCTTCAGGTCGCGCGTGATCTCGACCTCGGCGGTGACCTTGAGCTTGCTGGTGTCACCCAGGGTGGTAGGAATCGTCCAGCCGCGCTGGAAGAAGTCCTTGAGCTTGCCGCGGTAGATGTCGCCGGCTTTGGCCTCGGTCTCGGTGCCGAAGTCGACGCCCTCCGGGTCGCCCTCCAGCTCGCGTTCCTCGGCGATCTCGGCGAAGGCCTTGGCGCGGTCGCCCAGGCGCGTGACCAGGTCGTCGACCGGATCCTCGGGCTCTTGCTCGTCTTTTTTGTCGGGCGGCTCCGGGTTCATGTTCTTGGAGACCACCGTGGACTTGTCGGGTGCGGTCGACAGCCGCGGGACCCTGCGGTTGGGCAGCTTGTTGGGGTCGAGTTTCTTGCCGCGGCGTACGAAGCGGGCTTCGACCACGTGCTCCTCGATGTAGCCCTCGGGTTCGCTGTCGCCGAGGCCGCTTTCGGCCAGTAGGCCCAGGCTGATGATGGCAGCCACGGGCAAAAGCACGTGGGCCGCGAGCGCCACCAGCACGCCGCCCAGCCACATCTGGGAGTTCATCAACTCGCTGTCGAGCAGCGAGGGGGGCCTGAGGTCGAGGCCGGTGGTCTCGATGGAGTCCCTCACGGCCAGGGCCTCACGGATCTTCCTTCGGGGGACCGGACCGGGGGTCAGGGGTGGGGGCGGCGGGAGCTTCTGTTGGTGCTTCCTCGGAGCCCAGGGGATCGGTGACCAGGCCGACCTTTTCGATGCCGCCGCGCCGGATCAGGGCCATCACCTTGGCGACGAAGCCGTAGGGCACCGCTTCGTCGGCCTGGATGTAGAGTTCTTTTTCGCGTTGCAGGCGTTCGTTGGTGGTCAACGCCTGCTCCAGCTTGTCGTAGGGCACTTCGACTTCGCCCAGGAAGACCTGCTGCTCCTTGGTGACCGTGAGCAGCAGCTTCTCCTCGTCCATGTCCAGGCGCGGGGCGCGGGTGTTGGGCAGGTCCACGTCGAGGCCGGTGGTCATCATCGGGGCGCTGACCATGAAGATGATGAGCAGCACCAGCATCACGTCGACCAGCGGCGTGACGTTGATTTCGCTGAGCGGCCCCTTGCCGCCACCGGAAGACATGCCCATGTGGTTTCAGCCCGCCAGGAAGTGACGTCGGACGATGTTGAGCAGGTCGTTGGAGAAGTTGTCCATCTCGCCCGACAGCACGTTGATGCGTCGCACGAAGTAGTTGTACGCCATCACGGCAGGGATCGCCGCTGCCAGGCCGATGGCGGTGGCGATCAGGGCTTCGGCGATGCCGGGCGCCACCACGTCCAGGCTGGCGTTTTTCTGGGCGCCGATGCTGATGAAGGAGTTCATGATGCCCCAGACGGTGCCGAAGAGGCCGACGAAGGGGGCGGTGGAACCGGTGGTGGCCAGGAAGGGCACCATCGCTTCGAGGCTGGTGACTTCATTGGCCGAAGCCCGGCGCAGGGCGCGGGCCACGTTGTCGATGTCGCCGCCGTAGTGCTTGTGGTCGGCGCCGCGCGAGTCGGCGCCTAGCACCCGCGCCAGCTCCACGTAGCCGGCGTGGAAGACGTTGGCCATGGGCGAATTGCGGCCCTTGCCGATGCTGCTGTAGAGGTTTTCCAGGCGCTGCACGTTCCACACATTGCCCTGTTCGGGGTTCCAGAACATGTGCAGGAAGTTGCTGCTCTCGCGCGCGGCCTGCTTCAGGCGCACCAGCTTGGCGCCGATGATGAACCAACAGGCCAGGGACATGGCGATGAGCAGCAGCAGCACCAGCATCACCACCGGCGATGCGTTGAGCATCAGCTCCCACGGGTCGAGCGCGGTGGCGCTTTGGCCGCTGGCAGCGCCGGTGGTGAGCGTGACGAGTTGGGCGAAGATCACCTGGCGCATCGAACGTCGTCTCCTCGGCTCGTGAAGGCAGCGCGGCGCTGGATCGGTGTGGCCATCCGCCGCTGCGCACCCTATTGACCACGGGGCCTTGGCGGCTGTCAATCGAGCGGTCTTGGGGGAGGGGGCTGGACCTCTGGCCTCACCCTGGGGGCTCGGCGATGGCTCGCTGCAGCATCTCGCGGCCCACTACGCCGCTGTGGGCCAGCCGCACGTCGCCGTCGGGACCCACCACGTAGGTCGTGGGCACCACCGAGACGCCCAGTCGCTCCAGCAACTTCGGCGAACCCTGGCCCACCGGGTAGTCGATGCCGATGCGCTCGGCTGCGTGCTGCAGGGCCGGCAGCGGCAGCTCCTCGACCGACAGCCCCACCACGCGCACGCCCTGGGCGTGCAGGGCGCTGAGTACCTTGGCCTCGTGGCGGCAGGGGCTGCACCAGCTGGCCCAGAAGCTGAGCACGACCACCTCGCCGCGGTGTTGCTCGAGGTCGAAGATGCCGCCGTCGCCCAGCTCGGCGCGTACCGGGCCGATGCGGCTGCCCACGCCCAGCGCCGGGGCGCCGCCGAATTGGCCGAGGGCCAGGAAGCCCAGCATCAAGAGGCTCAAGGCGAGTAGTAGACGGCGGGCGCGAACGGTGAACATGGGGATGTGGTCGGGGGTGGGTGGATGGGTGCCGAGCTGCTTCAGCATAGCCCGCGGCGGCTCCTTTAACACTACTGCGTCAGGGTCGCGGAGGAAGATCGCGCCGGGCAGGGGATTTGTAGGGTTTGGCGGACGTCGACGGCAGGGTGGGCCCCTTTCGAGACGGCCGACGAAGCCCACGAATCCCCTGAACAAGCGAGGACCGCCGCGACCCTGACACAGTAGTGTTAACGAACGCTGCGATGGGGCGCCGCGTTACACCCCTATCGTGCGGAGCCCGGTTTGCCCGTGCCCGCGCGCCGTGGCAGAAGAGCGCTCGCGCACCGGCCACCGAGGCCGGCGCCAGCGACGCAGCATGCAAGCGAGCTTTCCCAGCGATCCCGCGTCGCTCGACGATGCCCTCGATGCCGCTGAGCTCAGCGACGACACCCTGGCCGGGTCCCTACGCGTCTACCAGCGTCGCCGCGGCCACCGCTATTCGCTCGACGATGTGGTCACCGCCTGGGTGGCCGCGCGCAGCCGGCCGGCGGCCGAGCGCGCGCTGGACCTGGGCTGCGGCCTCGGTTCGGTGCTGCTGATGCTGGCCTACAAGTTGCCGGAGGCGCGCATCTGGGGCATCGAGGCGCAGGCCCAGTCCTTTGCGCTGTGCGGCCGCAACGTGGAGCGCAATGGCGTGGGCGCCCGGGTGAACTTGACCCATGGTGACCTGCGCCAGCAGAACCTGGGGGCGCGGCTGGGGGCCGGCAGCTTCGACTTGATCAGCGCCACGCCGCCCTACAAGAAGCCCCACGAGGGCACGCTGCCGCCCGATTCCCAGAAGGCCCACGCGCGCTTCGAGCTGCGCGGGGGGGTGGAGGATTATCTGAAAGCGGCGGCACCGCTGCTGGCGCCCTCGGGACGGCTGGTGATCTGCGCCGAGGCGAGCCAGCCCGAGCGCGTGCTCGCGACGGCGCCGGGGCTCGGGCTTTGTGCGCTAAAGGAGCTGCGCGTTTTGCCTGCCGCCCACTACAAGCGCCCGCTGTTTACGGTCTGGACCCTGGGCCCATGCGACGGCGGGGCGCCGAGCCCGGGCTGCGTGCGGGAAGCGGACTTCGTCGCCCGCGACCACCAGGGACGGCGCACCGCTGCGGCCCGCCAGCTGCGGCTCTTTTTTGGCCTCGATGCCGCCGAGGGCGAGCCCGACAGCCCGCGCCTACGCGCGCGTCGTCCGGGGTCGAAGGGCGGCGAGGGCGATGGCGTGGTGCGATGACGCGCAGGCAGCGCAGATCCCTGTCGGACCAGGGTGGCTCCGTCGAGGTGGCTGGCGCCGAGTCCGAGCGGCGCCTTTTGGAGCGCGCGCTCTTGGCCGGCTCCGGACCCGACGACCATTTGACCCACGGTTTTCATACCTATCCCGCGCGCATGCATCCGGGCATCGCACGCGCCGTGGTCGAGGGGCTGAGCGAGCCCGGACAGCGCGTGCTCGATCCCTTCTGCGGCAGCGGTACGGTCCTGGTCGAGGCCCTGTGCGCCGGGCGCGCGGCCGTTGGCGTGGACCTGAGCCCGCTGGCGCTGCGCGTGGCCGAGGTGCATTGTCACATCGCCCATGGGGCCGACCGCGCGCGCTTCGAGGCAAGGCTCGAGCGCATCGTCGACGCTTCCCTGGAGCGGGTTCGCGCGCGCGTGCCGGCCCGCGCACCGTTGTCGGCCGCCGAACGCGCCCACTACGAGCCGCACGTGTTGATCGAGCTGGCCGGGCTTTTCGAGGAGATCGCGCGCCACGGCGGCGAGGACCGGCGCGCGCTCGAAATGGTGGCTTCGTCGCTCCTGGTCAAGCTCTCACGCCAGCGCTCCGACACCGCCGTGCGCGCGGCCGACAAACGTATTCGTAAGGGGCTGGCCAGCGAGCTGATGCTGCGCAAGGGGCGCGAGCTGTCGCAGCGCTGGGCGGCGCTCCACGCGGCGCTGCCGCCGGCGCCGCACGCGCCCGAGCTGCGTGAAGGCGATGCCCGGCGTCTGGGTGAGGTGCTCGCGGGCGAGGCGAAGTTCGACCTGTGCGTCAGCTCACCGCCCTACGGAGGCACCTACGACTACCTGCAGCACCACGCCCGCCGCTACGCGTGGCTGGGGCTCGACAGTGGCCGGCTACAACGCTTCGAGGTGGGCGCCCGCCGGCGTCTGTCGAGCGCGCGCGGCGCGCCGGCCCGTTGGGATCGGGAGCTGGGCGACTGCCTGCGTTCGATCGCCTCGCGTCTGCGACCCTCGGCGTTGCTCGCGCTCTTGTTGGGCGATGCCGAACTCGCGGGGCGACGCGTGGACGCCGCCGAGCAGGTGGCGCGACTTGCGCCCCAGGCCGGGCTTTCGCCGCTGGCGCGCGCCAGTCAACGGCGCCAGGATTGGCGCGGCGGCAAAAGCCGGCGCGAGCATTTGCTGCTGCTCACCAAGCGGTGATCGCGCGGCGTCAAGTTTCTCGCAAGCGTCCCTTTTTTTGACCGCCATCACGGCTGCCACGATTGTTGGCGCGTGACCAACGACGAACGAGCGGAGCTGCGTGGCCGCATTCTCGATGGGCGTTACCGCCTCGGTCGGCGCATCGGAATCGGCGGCACCGGTGTAGTCTTCGATGCCACCACCCACGACGGCAGTCGTCTGGCAGTCAAGACCCTCAGGCCCTGCTTCGTCGACCATCCCGACCTGGGCCGGCGGCTGCAGCGCGAGGGTGAGGTGGCCCGTCAGGTGCGCCATCCGGGCATCGTGCCGGTGCTCGACGAGGGCTACCTGGAGGACGGCTCGCCCTACATCGTGATGCCGCTGCTCACCGGTGAGAGCCTGTCGCGCCTGTTGTTGCGTAAGGGTGAGCTGCCGCTCGATCAGGCGGCTCAAATCGCAAGTCGCGTGGCGGCGATTCTGCACGCCGCCCACATGGCGGGTTATGTGCACCGCGACGTCAAGCCCGAGCACGTGCTGCTCGACCGCAGTGAGAGCGGTGACCTGGTGGTGCAGCTCCTGGACTTCGGCGTGTGCTCGAGTCGCTTCGCCCCCGCCGACGAGCGCCAGCGCGAAGAGGGTAAGGTCTTCGGCACACCCAGCTACGTTTCGCCCGAGCAGGCCTCGGGCGAGGCCAATGTCGATGGCCGCGCCGACCTCTTTTCCCTCGGCATCCTGCTCTTCGAGGCGCTCAGCGGTCGGCTGCCCTTCACTGGCAGGACCGTATCGAAGCTTCTGATTCGCATCATCCGCCAGGATGCGCCGCGCTTGAGCGAGGTGGTGGCCGGGGTCGATCCCGGCTTCGAGGCGATCGTGGCGCGGCTCTTGGCCCGCGAGCGCGACGAGCGTTTCCCCTCGGCGCGCGCCCTGGCGCGCGCGGTGGCGCCCTACCTGCAAGAGCGCAAGATGATCGAGCGTCGCATCGCCGCCAGCCTGCAGCTGCGTTCGACGGTCAGCGATATGGCGACCACGGTGCGAAGGTCGGCGGTGGGCCGGCAGGTGGCGTGAGCCCAAACCGACCCCGGCGTGCAGATGCTTGCCTTCGCTCGAAGCGCGGCGGTACCCTAGTAAGGAGCCATGCTCGGCAGTGCGCCGAGCCGCTTTTCAGTAGCCCCGCGGCATGATCAAGGAACTGCTCCAGAGTAAGTACGCGGCGGCGGCCGTCCTGCTGCTGGCCATCGGCACGCTCTTCGGCGTGGTACTACCCATCGTGACGCCCTTTCCCGGTTGGTTGACGGGCATGATCGGGCTTCTCGTGGGGCTCATCGCCGGTGCCCTTTTGGCCTTTGGAGTTGGCGCCAGCAATGATGACCTTCTGGCGCTGCGTACGGCCATCAAGGGGGCCCAGCGCGGTGAGCGGCCGGCCCGCCCCCAGCACCTGTCCAACGAGTTGGTGGAGCTCTTCGACACCCTGGACCAGCTCGGCGCTGACGTAGAAGCCCGGATGGGGCGTCTCAAGGATCTGGAGGGTCAGGTCGAACGCGGCCGCGAGCAGGATCAAACACGCGCCCGCGAGGTTTCCAGTGCCGAGCAGGAACTGAGCGCGGTAATCGACGAGATGAGCGCTGGTTTTGCCGAACACTCGGCCGGCATCGATCAGGTTTCCAAGTCGATCAACCAGACCGCGTCCGTGCTCGACACCGTGGCCGAGAACGTCGAGCAGCTGGCCGGCAGCGCCGAGGAGAGTTCGTCATCGATTCTCGAGATGAAGGCGACCAGTGACGAGGTCAGCGAGAACATGGGAAACCTCGCTGCCAGCGTGCGCGACACCGTCTCGTCCATCGAGGAGATGGCCTACAGCATCAAGGAAGTCGCGCGCAACGTGGACAACCTCTCGTTGATGGCCGAGGAGACCTCGTCATCGATGAACGAGATGGACGTGTCCATCGACCAGGTGCAGTCCAACGCCAATCAAACCGCGCGCCTATCGGAACAGGTGGCGCTCGACGCCGAGCGCGGCGCCGACGCCATCGGTCGCACCATTCACGAGATCAATCGCATCAAGGAAACCTCCTCCGACGCGGTCAGCGTGATCGTATCCCTGGGGGCACGCATCGAGGCCATCGGTGACATCTTGAACGTCATCGATGACGTCGCCGAGCAGACCAACCTGCTGGCGCTCAACGCCGCCATCATCGCCGCCCAGGCCGGCGAGTACGGCAAGGGCTTTGCCGTCGTCGCCGACGAGATCAAGGAACTGGCGGAGCGCTCGGCGGCTTCGACCAAGGAGATCGCCGGGCTGATCCGGACGATTCAGGAAGAGACCAAGAACGCCATCAGCTCCGTGGAACGCGGTGCCTCCACCGTTGACCGCGGCGTCGAGGTCAGTGCCGAGGCCGAGCTCGCGCTCAAAAAGATCCTCGACTCCTCCCAGAAGTCCACCAACATGGTCGGCGCCATCGCGCGCGCCACCGTCGAGCAGTCCAAGGGCAGCAAGCAGGTCACCGACGCCATCGGTCGCATCGCCGAGACGGTGCAGCAGATCGCCGCGGCCACCACCGAGCAGGCCCGCGGCTCGGAGTTGATCATGGGCAGCGCCGAGAAGATGCGCGTAATCACCCAGCACGTCGAGCGCAGCCAGCAGGAGCAGCAGAACGCCGGGCGCCTGATCTCGACGGCCATCGAAAACATCTCCCAGATGGTCAGCAGCCTGCACAAGGCCCAGCGCCAGCAGACCCGAGCCACCCGCGAGACCGCCGAGGCGGTGGAGCGCATGCGCGATGCCCTGCGCGACAACGACCGGCGCCTGGGCGCCCTGACGGGAGCCAGCGAAAAGCTGCACGCCAGCGTGCAGCGGGGTGTGGATTCCGCCTGATTCGCCTGGATTGGGCCCGATTCGAGAGCGGCGGCACTCGGGGCTGCGTCCGGCGGGGGATTGTTGTACACCATCGGCACCCGCCATGTTCAATCTCGGCATCGGTGAGCTGACCATCATCGCCATCGTGCTCATCATCGCGGTGGGCCCCGACCGTCTGCCCACGCTGATGAAGACCATCGGCAAGGGCCTGCGCACGGTGCGTCAGGCCAGCCGCGACATCCAGAGCACCGTTGGACTCGACGAAATCATGCGTGAGGAGGTGCGGATCGAGCCGCGCGTGCAGCCGCGCCCGGCGCCTCCCAAGACGCTCAGTCGGCCCGCCAGGTCGGCTGCGAACCCGAGCTCGCAGGTGAGCGCGGAGACGGCCGCCACCAGCGCTCCCGGGGCTGTCGACACCGCGCCCGTGCCCGGGGAGGCGGCACAGGGCGCGCAGCAAGATGCACCGGCCGCCGCCGATGCGCCCGCCGCCAGTGCCCCGGTGCCGCTTGCCGCCGCGGGGGCCGTTCCGGCGCCGCCAGCGGCCGCGGGGCCCGTTCCGGCTCCGCCCGCGGCCGCAGGTGCCCTCCCGGCAGCGCCGCCGAAGCCGGATGAGTCGGAGGGGCCGGTCTGATGCCCGACGATCCCCACCCGCCGGTGGTCGAGCCGCCGCCCTCGGCCGAGCCGGAGCTGCCCGAGGACGTGCCGATGACGATCTGGGAGCACGTGGGCGAGCTGCGCACGCGCCTGGTGCGCGTGCTGCTCGGCATGATCCCGGGCGTGGTCGTCGCCTGGGAGTTTCGCGAGTGGCTCCTGGGCTTCCTTTTGGCCCCCCTGACCCGCGCCTGGCACAAGCTGGGCCTGGGCGAGCCGACGATCCACTTTTCCAATCCCATCGATCCCTTCGTCGCCTATTTGAAGATCGCGGTCGTGGTCGGGCTCATCGTCAGCAGCCCCTGGGCTTTCTACCAGGTGTGGGCTTTCATCTCGCCCGGCCTCTACGAGCGCGAAAAGCTCTACGCCATTCCCTTCGTGTTGGCCTCCTCGGTCTTCTTCATCGGCGGCGCCTACTTCGGCTACCAGATCGTGTTTCCGATGGGCTTTGAGACGTTTTTGAGCATGGCCGGAATGCTGCCGGTCGACGGCGTGCGCGTGCAGCCGACGATCATGATCAACGAGTACCTGACCTTCGCCACGCGCATGCTCTTCGCCTTCGGCGTGGTCTTCGAGATACCCGTTTTCGTGAGCTTTTTGGCCCTGGCCGGCATGGTCAACTGGAAGCAGTTGCTCGACTTTGGGCGCTACTGGGTGCTGGTGGCGGCGGTGCTGGCCGCCCTGCTGACGCCGCCGGACGTGGGCTCGCAGTTGATGATGCTGGTGCCGCTGCTGGTGCTCTATTACCTCTCGGTGGGCATTGCCTACCTGATCGGTCCCAAGGTCGAAGAAGAAGAGGTCTAGGTGGTTTTTGGCTCGGGCCGCGCGCCGGGGGTCGCGTCTTCGCTCGCCTTCGCCCTGCGCACTTTTGCGGCCCGCCCCTACGCCAGCAGCGCGCTGGGCGCCGGTGTGGTGCTGTCGTTGCCCGGCGTCTGCTGCGGCATCGGCCTGCTGATGGCGCCCTGGCTGCTGTGCGAGCTCCTGTCGTTGCAGATCTCCGAGGGTCGCGGCGAGCCCGTCACGCGCAGCGCCTCGTGGTTCGGGGCCTGCGCAATTCAACTGGGAGCTGTGCTGCTGATGCTGTCGGTGGCGTGGATCGTGTGGATCGGCCTGGGCACCGAAAACGCCACCGGTGCCGAAGGGGTTCCGCTGCCCCAGGAATTGACGCCGGCGCTGTCGGGGGTGGGTTTTGCGCTGCTGAGCGTGCCGCTGTCGCTGGTCTTCGTGCTGCCCTTCATCCACGCGCCGCTGATCCTGATCGACCGGCGTGGCAGCCTCGGCGGAGCCGTGCTCGAGAGCGCGCGGCTTACGGCCGAGGCCGGGGTGCTGCGCCATCTGTGGCTGTCGCTGACGGCCCACGCGCTGCAGGGCGCACCACTGCTGGCCGTCGTCGCCATCGGCGTCTGGGTCGCGCCCGAGCCGCTGCCCCTGTGGGCGCTTCTGTGCTTGCCGTTGATGGCCGTCAGCGTCGCCCTCGGCCAGGGCATGTTGGTGGGCGCCTACCGCCCGCTGCGCGCCGAGCTGACGCCGCCGAGCGCCGCACGTCCGGAGGGGCGAGCCCCGGCGCCGCTGACGGCGGCGTGGGTGCTTTTGGTGATGGCACCGCTGCTGTCCTTTGCGCTGCTGGGCGCGTCGCTGGTGCGGCCCTCGCAGCTGACGGCCGGCGCCCTGCCCAGCGGCGGTGAGACGCTGATCGATGAGCGCTTGCCCGGCGACGGCTCGGGGCTGTCGCTGCAGCCCCGGGGCACCACCCTCTACATCGAGGCCGACGTTTACGGAGGGCGCGTGCGGGCCAGCGACGGCGGCGGCACCGGAAGACTGCCGCTGCCGACCGGGCAGCCCATCGAGGCGCTGCGGGTGGTGCGCAGGGGCGACCTTTATGGCGTGGAGCTGCGCCAGGCCGGGCGTTCCCACCACTGCTGGGTCGATCGCGCCGGCGTGCGACTCGACGACCACCTGCCCGCCCGCCTCGCAAGCCGCCTGCCCAGCTGGGCGCTGGGGCTACTGCTGCTGTCGCTGCTGACCACCGCCGCCACCATGCTGCCGGTGCTTGCGGGGTTGGCCCGGATGCGCAGGTTTTCGGCGCGCGCGCAGGAGGGTGCCGGAGCTACCCCGCCCGCCGATGCGGTCGCCGAGTTCCGACGGCGCACCATCGCCCGCGCCACCTGGACGGCTCTGCTTCTTTCGCCGCTTTCGCTGTCGGCCCTGTATTTCGCGCTGGGCGCCTTCCTCGGCTTCCAGCTCGGCTGGTAGGCTCGGCTCGCCCGATGGTCCAAGAGCACAAAGAGCATCCAACGTCCGAGAGTCCCGAGCCGGACAGCGGCTCCGTCGAGCGCGCCTTCGAGGTTGGCGACTTCGCGACCGTGCGGCGTCTGCTGTCCTCTGGTGCGGGTTCGGGCGAGGCCCAGCCCCAATCGGGGCGTTTGGTGCGCGCCACCCAGGTCGATCCCGTGCACGCATGGATCCTCTTTGGCTGCTTGCTGCTGCTGCTGGACATTGTCCAGCGCTACTGGATCGAGCCATGAACCATCGAGCCATCGGCCCCATGGCCCTCGCTTTGGTGCTACCGCTGGCGTTGTCTGCGGTGGGGGCCTGCGCCGGTGCCAAGCCGGCTCCCACGCGCGCCCCGGCCGCCGTCGCCGATTACTATCCGCTGCGCGAAGGCAGCGCCTGGTCCTACGACGTCGACGCCGGCAGTGGCGGCACGGTGCTGGCCGTCACCCGCGTCGAGCGCGTCGAGGGCAGCAGCGTCTGGGTGCGCACCGGCGAGGGCAGCGAGCGCTACGAGCTGCATCCCGACGCCATCGGCCGACCCGACCGCGGCGGCCTGTTGCTGCAGGGGCCGCTTGCGCCCGGTTCCAGCTGGGACTCCGGCGGCGGCGCCCGGGCCACCGTGGAAGCGTTCGAGCAGGTGGTCGAGACACGGGCAGGGCGCTTCGAGGGCTGCGTGCGGGTGGTGGAGACCGGCGGCGCCAGTGGGGCCCGCATCGAGACCACCTATTGCCCACGCGTGGGCCCGGTGAGGGTGGTTTCGAGCCTCGATCTCACCCATGGCACGGCCCGTGTCAGCGCCGAGCTGCGCGGCTTTGTCATCGGCGGCGAGTGAGTCCGGCAGGCCGCTGCAGAGGTGCCGTTTCGGTAAGCACCAACGGGTGAAAATAGCGGAAAAATTTATTGTCGCCGCAACGATTCTCCTTGCTCAAGTTCCCGTGATCACGCACGTTTAATAGCATTGAGGCCACCCTGACTGCGGAACCGACCGGGCGGGGGCGGTCTTCCGGTACCACGTAGCAAGGGTTTGCCGAGTCGCGGCACTGAGGGCGTGGTGCCCCCTGCTTGCAAGAGACTCGGATGTCCACCGCCGACCCCCATCAGCCCCCCGAGCGTCCCAACTATCTGTTGCTTTCGGACGTGCATCTCGGCGGCGATCTGGTCCAGCATGCGGCCCCCTGGACCGCCGGACGGCTGGGCGCCGAGCTGGCCCTCGACAGGAAGCTGTCGGCCCTGCTCGCCCACTACCGGCGCGAGCGCGATCCCGAGCGCCCCTGGACCCTGGTGATCGCGGGCGATTTGGTCGACTTCGTGGGCATGTCGGTTTCGGCCCGCGATCCCTCGCGCCTGTCGACGCCGCTGACCGAAGAGGAGCACAGCCATGGCCTGGGCAGTGCCGCCGACCACGCCGCCGAGAAAATGCGCCGTGTGGCCGAGCGCCACCCGACGGTCTTCCGCGCGCTGGCCGAGTTCGTGGCCGACGGGCATGCGCTGTTGATCGTGCGCGGCAACCATGACGTGGAGTTCTACTGGGAACCGGCCCAGCGCGCCTTCATCGATGCCCTGGTCGATGCCCTGGTCGGCCTGCAACCCGAACTCCAGCGCGACGCCGAGGCGCGGGCCGCCTTCGAGCAGCGCATCGAGTTTCGCCATTGGTTCTACTACCGCGACGACCTGCTCTATGTGGAGCACGGCCACCAATACGACGAGGCCTGCGCCTACACCCACGTGCTGGCGCCGCGTTCGCCGCGCGATCCACGGCGGCTGGACTACTCCTTTTCGGACATCCTACTGCGCTTCGTGGTGCGGCCCACGCGCGGACTCGGCTGCGATGGTCACGAGACGACCTCGCTGTTTTTCTACCTGCGGCTGGCGTTTTCCATGGGCATCGGAGGGTGTTTGTCTCTGGGTTATCGCTTCTTCAGCGCCGTCTTCGAGATGATCCGCGTCTGGCGCGACCACCTGGACGAGCGGGCCCGGGCGCTGCGCGCCGAGCACGAACGGCGCATGGCGCTGGTCGCCGAGCGTTTCAGTCTGCAGCTCGACAAGGTGCGCGCGCTGTCGGCGCTGTCGGCAAAGCCCGTGACGCGTCGCTTCAGCGCGATCCTGCGGGCGGTCTTCTTGGACCTGATCGCGGTGGGCCTGGGTGCGGCCGTGCTGCTTTTGGTCGTGGCGGGCTTTCGGCTGTTGCCGCCGCTGCAGCTCGGGCTGCTCGCCAGCCTGATCGCGGCGGGCTTTGTGTTGTGGCTGAAGCGGCCGCGGGCGTTCGACTCGACCCAGGCGCTCCGGGCCGGGGCCGAGGCGGTGGCCAAGGTGTTGCCGGCGCGCTTCATCGTCATGGGTCACACCCACGTTCCGGTCATGGAGTCGGTGGCCGAAGAGAGCGTGTACATCAACCTGGGAGCCTGGGCCGTCGACGATCTGGAGGAGTTCGAAGTCGCGCCCGCGCCCTGCACCTACCTGGTCATCCGCCAGCAGCAGGCGGGGCCCGTCGCCGAGCTGCGCCGCTGGGATGCCGAGCAGGGGCCGGTGCTGCTGCAGACGACCTTCGCGCCGCTGGAATCTGGGGTGCATCTCAGGCCGCTAGATCGCCCCGAGGACGAGCGCGCGGCTTGAGGGCGGCAGCCTGCGCCCGCCGGGAGGCCTCATCCGGCGAGCGCGCGAGCGCGATCCGAGTCCGTCGCGAAAACGACGCCGAATCGCCCGGCTCCCGGGCCGTTCGCTACGGGGTCACGGCGCTCCGGGATCCACGCACGCTCGATTGAAACGAGCCAGCCGGCGGGGCGCTGCCGAAAGCCTTTTTTCCCGGTCGTTTTGGAGGCCTGAGCAGTTGCTCGATCAGGTGCGAAAAGGTATGATGCGTGGATTCGAAGATGCGGTATTCGGTCGCCCCGAGGGAGGCGATACACCGCCAGCGATTTCCACTTGCAAGCCATCGACCCATCGGCGCCCGTGAGCCCGAACGTACAGCCCCACAGGAAGTGGCCGATGGTCACCTGTAACGTCCCGTCGTGGACCCGGGAGCCCCGTCATGGCCAGTGAGTACGGCGAGCGATCGATTCAAGTTCTGGAGGGGCTGGAGGCCGTGCGCAAGCGGCCCGGCATGTACATCGGCGATGTGCACGACGGCACCGGCTTGCACCATCTGGTGTGGGAAGCGGTCGACAACGCCGTCGACGAGCACCTGGCCGGCCACTGCCATCATCTGACAGTCACGCTCGAGGGCGACGGCTCGGTGACGGTCGACGACGACGGCCGCGGCATCCCCGTGGGCATGCACGAAAAGGGCGTCAGTGCTGCTGAGGTCGTGATGACCGTGCTGCATGCCGGTGGCAAGTTTGACAACGACAGCTACAAGGTCTCCGCCGGTCTACATGGCGTGGGCGTCAGCGCCGTCAACGCTGTCAGCCAGTGGTTGAAGATGGAGATTCGCCGCGAGGGCCAGGTCTGGTTCCAGGAGTACCGCGCGGGGCGTCCCGTGGATCCGCTGTCGGCCATCGGTGTCACCGATCGCACGGGTACCAAGGTCACCTTCCGACCCGATCCGCAGATCTTCAGCAACACCGAATTTTCCTTCGACATCCTCAACAACCGCCTGCGCGAGATCTCGTTTCTCAACGCGGGTCTGCAGATTGCGCTCGACGACAAGCGCAGCGGCCGCAGGGAGACCTATCACTTCGAGGGCGGCATTCGCGAGTTCGTCACGCTGTTGAACAAGGCGAAGACTGCGCTGCACTCGGACGTGATCTACATCGACGACGAGCGCGACAACATTCGCGTCGAAGTGGCACTGCAGTGGAATGACTCCTTCAACGAGCAAGTCTTCTGCTACACCAACAACGTCCACAACAGGGACGGTGGCACCCACCTCACCGGCCTGCGCGCCGCCCTGACCAAGACCATCAATGGCTACGGGCAGGCGGCCAATCTGCTCAAGGACCTCAAGCAGGGACTGGGTGGCGACGACGTGCGCGAGGGGCTGACGGCGGTGCTTTCGGTCAAGCACCCCGACCCCAGCTTCGACTCGCAGACCAAGAGCAAGCTGGTCTCGAGTGAGGTCAAGGGCATTGTCGAGCAGGTGATGGCCGATCGTCTCGGTCAGTTCCTGGAGGAAAACCCCGAGACCGCCAAGCGCGTCGTCGAAAAAGCGGTGGTGGCCGCACGGGCGCGGGACGCTGCACGCAAAGCGCGCGAGATGGTGCAGCGCAAGGGCGCGCTCGACATGGGCAACCTGCCCGGCAAGCTCGCCGACTGCCAGGAGAAAGATCCGGCCCATAGCGAGATCTACATCGTCGAGGGTGATAGCGCCGGCGGCAGCGCCAAGCAGGGCCGCGATCGGCGCTCCCAGGCCATCCTGCCCCTGCGTGGCAAGATCCTGAACGTGGAGCGGGCGCGCCTGGAGAAGATGCTGGCCAGCGATCAGATCGGCACGCTGATCACGGCGTTGGGCTGCGGCGTCTACGGCGGCGACAACTTCGAGATCGAGAAGCTGCGCTACCATCGCATCATCATCATGACGGACGCGGACGTGGACGGTTCCCACATCCGCACGCTGCTTTTGACCTTTTTCTATCGGCAGATGCCGGAGATCATCGAACGCGGCTACCTCTACATCGCCCAGCCGCCGCTCTACAAAGTCAGCAAGGGCAAAAAGGAACGCTTCCTGAAGGACGACGACGCGCTCAGCGTTTACCTGCTGGACTCCGGCACCGAGGGGCTTGCGCTGGTCACCGAAAACGGCGGCGGCACGCTACAGGGGCTGCCCCTGCGGCGTCTTTTGGATCAGCTGCTGCAATGGCGGCAGCTGGTGCGCCGCATGGAGCGTCAGATCGAGCCGGCCCTGCTGCAGGCCCTGGTGCGGCACTCGGGTTTGACCCTGGAGGCCCTGGCCGATCGTCCGGCGGTGGAGGCGGCGGTCGAAGCGGTGCGCGCGGCGCTCGTCGAGAGCCATCCGGACCTGCAGCTGACCTCCGAGATCAGCGAGGATCGGGAGCACGGCCGCAACCGCATCCGCTTCGACACGCGCCTGGGTGTCGCCAGCCGCAGCTGCGTGGTGGATTTTTCGTTCATGAGCCAGGGTGACTACGGGCGCCTGGCTGAGATCCAGAAGCTTATCTCCGAGCTGGCGCCGGCACCCTTCGTCGCCCAGGAACTCGACAAGAAGGGCGAGTCGACCGGGGTCCAGCAGCTGCTTGCCGACGTCGACGCCCTGTGGACCCACGTCGACGAGCGCGCCCACAAGGGGCTGCATATCCAGCGCTACAAGGGTCTGGGCGAAATGAACGCCGAGACGCTGTGGGATACCACGATGAATCCGGAGAGCCGGGTGCTGCTCCAGGTGCGCATCGACGACGCCGTCCAGGCCGAGGAGATGTTCAGCATTCTGATGGGCGATCAGGTCGAGCCCAGGCGCGAGTTCATCGATTCCAACGCGATGAACGTGCGCAACCTGGATATCTGAGCGCGCGCCGTCGCGCTGGGCGGACGCGCCCCGTCGCGCTGGGCGGACGCGCGCCGAGACGCAACGGCGACGGGTCCCGCGCCGGGCGTCTACCTTCACATGGCTGACGCCGCCCTTCAGTCCTGTTCGCGGATCATGAACTGGACGCGGCGGTTACGGGCGCGGTTGGCGTCGGTGAGGTTCGGGATCAGGGGGCGGGTGTCGCCGTAGCCCTTGGCCGTGAGGCGCTCGGCGGCCACGCCTGCCGAGATCAACCACTGCTGCACCGACTCGGCGCGGCGCTGGGACAGGGAGAGGTTCTCGCCCGGATTGCCGCGGTTGTCGGTGTGGCCCTGGACTTCGATCAGACGCAGCTGGGGGTTGCGCATCAGGACGTCGGCGATCTCGCTCAGCAGGGCGCTGCTGCGGGCCTGGAGCTCGTCGCTGTTGGTGTTGAAGAAGATCTTTTCCCGCACGCGCACTTCGCGCTTGGTGACCCTGACCTTTGAGTTCTTCGGCTTCGGCGACAGCTGCACGACCGGGGTGGCGGTCTGGCCGGCGCTGACCTCGAAGGAGGCGAGCTTAAGCAAATAGCCCTCGGCCTCGACGCGGGCGCTGTAGCTTCCGTTGGGCAGGTCCGGTGCCGCGAAGGCCCCGGCAGCATCGCTGCTCAGGCTCAGGTTCTTGGGGCCTTGAATCTCCACCCGCGCGCCAGCGACCGGTTGGCCGTTGTCGTCGTTGAGCTGACCCCGCAGGTCGCCGTTCTTGGGTTGCGCCACCAATTCACAGCGCACTTCCACGCGCCCGCCCTTGGCGCCCGCTGGGGAGGGGGCGGTGCCCAGGGGGGCGGCGGCAACCGGCGTCTGACCCGGCTGTGCGCCAGCTGCGGGCTGTGCCGCGGGGGCAGCGGGGCCGGGCGCGGGCACGGTCACGTTGCAGTTGCCGGACTCGTAGTCGGGGTGGGCCAGCTCGAGCTGCACCGTGCCCGCCTCCATGCCGTAGCTGACGAAGCGTCCTTCACCGTCGGTTTGTTGCGTCGTCAGGTCCAGGCCCGCGTAGCGCACGCTGGCGCCATCGATGCCGACACCGCTTTCGCGATCGACCACCAGGCCGGCGATGCGCATCCGCTCGGGCGCAGGGCGCGCCACCTCGCGCACCACCTCGACCTCCTGCACGCGCGCTGGGCCCATGCCGGTGGTGTCGACAGCATAGCCCATGCTGAAGAGCACGGCGTAGCTGCGGTTGGCGGCCAGCTCGCGCACGAAGACGCTGGTGCCGCTCAAGCCGATGTCGACGCCGAGGCCGAAGCTCAGGCCACGCGGGCCCGGATGTAGGCGCGCGCCCAGGGTCAGGGTCGAGGGCATGGCGGCGAAGCCCTCCTTGTCGAGGCAGCCGTCGGTCGGGTCTTCGGGACCGGTGGCGGTCGCCAGCAGCAGGCAGCTGTAGCCCTGGCGGTTGACCGGAATCGACAGGTTCCACTCGGCCAGCGGATGGATGAAGACGCGTCCGCCAGCGTGCAGTGGCATTTCCAGGCCCAGCGTGAAGCTCAGGGCGTCGAGGCGGTTGATGCCGAGGGCAAAGCGCTCGACGCGCGTCAGCAGGTGCCGATCTTCGGTGCCCACGGGTTCTCGCGCGCTCGGGCCCAGGTCTTGATAGCGCTGGGCTTCGACGGCCTCGATGAGGTTGGCGGAGTTGTCGAAGAAGTAGTCGAGGGAGAAGCGGGTGATCAGTGGCAGCGGGTCTTCGAGGCCGCGCAGGTCGGTGCTGAACAGGCCGCGCAGGCCGTAGCTGGCGCCGTCGAAGACCGGTCCGATGTCGCCGACGGCGTTCAGAACCTGCACGCGGAAGTCGGCGCCCAGCGTCAGCCAGGGGGTGAAGCCGTGGAAGGCCTTGATGCCCAGGGTGGTGTCGCCCAGTACCTGCAAGAGCTGGGGGTCGCCCAGGGTATTGGTGTGGGCGTGGTTTTCGATGGCGGCGAAGAGTTCGAGGTAGCTGGTGACGGTGCCGCTGATCGAAAGGGTGCCGCCGAGCCAGCTGTTTTGGTCGCGGGCGTGCAAAAAGTCGTCCTTGACGAAGTAGTCGACGCCGATGTGCAGGCGGAAGCTGCCGACCGGGCCCGAGTTTGCGTCGACCGCCCAGAAACCACCGCTGGGGCCGCCGAAGGTGTTTTGGGTTCGGAAGCGCTGTTCGCGGCCGTCGTCGAGCACCTCTTCGCCCGTTTCTTCGTGGGGCACGGGGGGCGCTTCGTACTGGCCTGCGGGTGCGGCGGCAGCCGCGGGCGCCGGAGCTTCAGTGGCAGCGCCCGCGCCAGCTGTGGCCTGGGTGCTGCCGCTGGCCTGTCCGCCGCTGTCGGTGCTGGCTTCGGCGCTGACGTCGGCGTCGAATTCGTCGGCGAACTCCGCTTCGACCTGGGCCCGCGCGGGGGCGCCCCGGCCGATGACCAGGCCGAGGAGGCAGAGGGTGATGAGCGAGGTGGTGCGCGCGGAGCCCCGCCCCGCCCGGTCTATGTTGGCCAGCATCATCGAGCTCGAACTCCTGTATTCACGATCCATCCGGAGGGCAGCTTTGCCGGACGGGCTTCGGCGATCACACGCCGTACCGGCTCGACGCTCGCGCGGTGCGCGGCGGGAGCCGGTTTGGCCCACGCCCCATCGGTCACGAGCAGCCCCCACAGCAGCATCCCCAGCGCAAAGCGGTGAATCACAGCGGTCTTCTATCACGGTTGTCCGTCGCCTCCCATCATTCGGCGGCTCCGGGGCCCAAGGCTGGGACCCGAACGCCTGACCACGCTTCGTGCGCGCACTGTGATCCAAAGCACTTCCGCGTCTGCCGCTGCCGTCCGTACACCACCCGGGATCGTGGACCCACCCAATCCCGGGCCGCGAGCGCCTGTCCGAGGCTCACCCATGGCTCGATTCCCCTTGTAGTCGCTTTGGTGCGGCCGGATTTCCGGTGGCATCGGCGCTCGGTCCAGCATGGGTCCGCTGGGCGAGAGGCTCCACTTTTGTGCAGTGCGCAGCCGACTTTGCTAGCTTCCGGCACATGCGTACAGCTGCCCTTCGTACCCCGCTCCTGCTGCTCGCGATCGCCCATGCCGGCTGCCGCCATTCAGGTGCCGCCGAACCCGCCGCGCCGACCGCGGGCCAGCCCAAGAGCGATCGCGCTGCGGCCACGGCCGGCGCCGCGGCGCTGCAGCCGGCCGCCGACCAGACCGCCGCCGCGCCCGCCGCGCCCGAGCCCGCGCCCGCCGCCGAGATCGTCTTCGATCTGGCGCGCAGCGTCGAGCGCGCCGAGCTGCGCCGCGGGCGCGAGCTGCTGATCGATTACGGCCACGCCGGCGCCGACAAGTACACGCTCGGCGGTTGGCTGACCGGCGCCAGCGACAGTCGCGTGCTCGACGAGGCCAGCTGCCTGATCGTGGGCGGCAAGGTGGTCAAGCTGCTGTTGCCGGCCGAGGCCGCGGGGGCGGCGCGTTTGACCATGCGCCTGCGCGGGCTGCGTCCGGGGCCGCTGACGGTGCACATCAATGGCGCAAAGGTTTCCGACCTGGCGCTGGGCGGCAGGGACTTCGACCGCTTCGAGCTGCCGCTTCCGGCGGGCCTGCTCAAGCCCGGTGAGAACCTGTTGCAGCTGCGCGTTGTGCGCACCGGCAGCGCCCGCGGTGTACCCAAGGCCGGTCTCGCCATCGACTGGATCGCCCTGGGGCCCGGCGCCGGGGCGGAAGGCGCCCAGGCCGAGCTTTCGCCGCCGGCCCTGACCGACCTGCTCGACGGCGAGCCGGGGGCAGGGCGGCTGCGCATCCCCGCCGGTCACTCCTTGGCCTACAGTTTTGAGGTGCCGAAGGGGGCGGAACTCAGGGGGCTCCTGCGCGCCGGTGACGGCGCCAAGCCCGGCGCCGAGCTGGGCCTTTTGGTGGAGCGCGACGGCGCGCCGCCCCAGCCGCTCGGGGGTCAAGCGGCGGTCGAGGCCGAGCGCCCGCTCCGGCATTCGCTCGCCCAATATGCAGGCCAGATCGTGCGTCTGACGCTCAGCGCCAAGGCTGGCGACGTCGTGCTGAAGGCGCCGGCCCTGGTGGTGCCCGCGCGCGGCGCTGCGCGAAAGCAGCCGCCGCCGGTCAAGAACGTGGTGGTGGTGCTGGTCGACACCCTGCGCGCCGACAAGCTCAGCCCCTACAGCCCCGAGACGCGCGTCAAGACACCGGGCCTGACCACGTTCTTGAAGACCGCGGCCGTGATGAAGAACGCCCGCACCCAGGAGAACTGGACCAAGCCCTCGGTGGCGACGCTCCTGTCGTCGCTGTTGCCCTGGGAGCACAACGCCGTCACCGGCGATGCCAAGGTTCCGCAGTCGGTGGAGCTTCTGCCGGAGCTTTTGCGCAAGCGCGGCTTCTACACCGGCTCGTTCATCGCCAACGGTTACGTCTCAGATAAGTTCGGCTTCAAGCAGGGTTGGCATACCTACAGGAATTACATCCGGGAAGGGCGCCGCACCAAGGCCCAGTACGTGGCCGCCGACGTGCTCGACTGGCTCGACAGTCGCCCCAAGGACAAGCCGTTTTTGCTCTACATGCACACCATCGACCCGCACGTACCCTACCGGCCGCCGACGAGCTTCGTCTCGATGTACGACGAGCCCTATAGCGGCAAGGTCGACTTCAGCAATACCGCCACCCTGCTCGAGAAGATCAAGGTCGGCTCCGTGGCCCTGCAGGATCGCGACAAGCGCTACCTGGAGGCGCTCTACGACGCCGAGATCAGCTACCATGACGTGCACTTCGCGGCCGTCATGGAAGGCCTCGAAAAGCGCGGTCTGGCCGACGAGACGATGGTGGTGGTCACCGCCGACCACGGCGAGGAGTTCTGGGATCACGGCTCGGTGGGCCACGGCCACAGCGTTTATGATGAGCTGCTGCACGTGCCGCTGATCGTGCGCATCCCGGGCTTGACCGAGGGCAAGCAGGTGGTGGAGGACTCGGTGGGGCTGGTCGACGTGATGCCGACCATCCTGGAGGCCCTGGGCCAGGAGGTCCCGGAGCACCTCTCGGGGCGTTCGTTTCTGCCTGAGCTGCGCGGCCAGCGGCCGTCGGCGCCACGCACGGCGGTCAGTGGCTTCATGACCGGCTGGCGCACATTGAGTGTCGGTCGCCTCAAGTTCATCCAGCGCACGCTCAAAGACGTTTGGCTCTACGACGTCGAGAGCGATCCGAGCGAGAAGAAGGACTTGGCCGAAAGTCATCCCATCGCCCTGCGCTACGCGCGCGGCATGTTGGGGCTGACCCTGGCCGAGCAGGAGCGGGGCTCGCAGCCTTCCCAGGCGCAGCCGTCGGAGGCAAAGCCGCGTGCGCCCAAGCGCAAGCACCGCCAGGAAAAGACCACCATCGACGCCGAGACCGAAGCGCAGCTGCGCGCCCTGGGCTACGTGGGAGCCGCTGCCCCTGGCGCCAGCGGTCAGTAGCGACTCGATCGAGACTGGGCGGCCCGCCCGCGCTACCCTGCGCCCATGTTTGTTTTCGATCGACCCCATTCGCATGCAGGCCCTGCCGTCGCCGCTTCCGCGGTGCTCTTGCTGGCCTTCGCCTGCGGGTCCGGCGCCGAGCAGGCGTCGCCCGCGCCCGCCCCGGCCGCCCAGGCGCCGGCCGCCCCCGCCGGGCAGGCACCGCCAGCGGCCGCCGCAGCGGCCCCGGACTCGGCCTCGAAGGGCCCCGCCCCGGTGCTCGAGGCCTACCTGCAGATCCAGGAAAAGCTCGCCGCCGACGATGCCGCTGGCGCCAAGGCCGCCTTCGGCGCGCTGCAGGGGGCACTGGCCAAGCTGGCCGCGCCGCTGCCGGCGTCGCTCGGTGCAGTCATCGAGGCCGCCGCCCAGAAGGGCGCCAGCGCCGATGCCATCGATGCCCAGCGCGAGGCCTTCGACGCACTCAGCAAGCCCGCGATCGAGCTGCTGCGCCAGGATGACAATCCGCTGGCAGAGAGCTTGCAGCTGGCCCACTGCCCGATGGCCTTCGACAATCGCGGCGCCGCCTGGCTGCAGCGCAGCGGCACGCTGCAAAACCCCTACTTCGGTGCCGAGATGCTCACCTGCGGCGCCGTCGACGCCACCGTCGCCAGCGCCGCCCGCCTGCCGCCCGCCAAGTGAGCGCGGCCAGGGCGAGCAGCAAGCCGGGCCGCAGGCCCAGCGGGCTGCGCGCGGCGCTGCCCTCGGCACCCGGAGCCAGCACCGCGCAGCTGTCGGCATCGAAGCAGCGCGCGGTGAAGCCTCCGATCGGCGCGTAGTCGACGGCCTTGCACGCCAGGTGCTGCTCGCCGGCGCCGAAGGTCTCGCAGATGCCGGCCACATCGTCGCTGGTCAGGAAGCGCTTGCGGATCTCGCCCAGCTCCGCCTCGCCGTGCATGGCCGCGGTGGGCACCGGCGTGTGTCCGAGGCCCAGGAAGTGCCCGGCCTCGTGGGTGACCACGTTTTGCAGGTCGAACTGCCCTTCTGGGCAGGGTCCGTCGCAGATCGACAGCTCGCCCATGGTCTCGTTGATCTGCATGTCGGCGTCGAAGATCTGCCCGCTCTCGGGGGAGTGGAAGATCAGGGTCAGGCCGAAGGCCTCCGCGGGCAGCCCGCGCTCGGTCCAATCCTCGACGAAGATGATGCTGTTGGTGTTCTTGTCGCGGGGGGCGTGCTCGGGGCTGCCGCACTCCGAGAGCCCCTCGGTCTGGCGCAGATCCAGGTCGAGGGGGCCGTCTTCGCACTCGACCTGGCTCCAGGTCTGAAACGAGCGGTCGACGGTATCGCGCAGCTCCGAAAGCGACGGCACCTGCTTGCTGCGCTCGACCACGGAGTAGCTGATGCAGGCGCGCTGCCAGGAAAGCGGGCTGCCGCCCTCGGGGCATTGTGAGACCGAGCGCTCGGCCAGGGGCCTGTCGGTGGTCAGGCGGCAATAGGCGCCGGTCGTGGCCGGCCACAGGCCGCAGGCCACGAGCGCGGCTGTGGTCAGTGCGGGCAGCGCCGCGCGGCCGGGCCTGGGAAGCTGTCCAGCGGTGTCGATCACCGCGGGGGAGATCCGTCACTGCCCCCCCGCTCGGCGGCGATCAATGCGCTGATCTGTCCGCGCAGGGTGGAAAGCGGCAGCGGCTGCGCCAGTGCCGGACCGGCGCTGACCAGGCGATCGTCCTCGATGTGCATCAGCGCCGCCCCCTGGCCGCCCGGAATCACCATGGGTTCGGCCTGCTCCATGGCGATCGGCATCACGCCCTGGGACATGCCGACGCAGTTGAGTTCGCCGGTCGAGGGATTGAGGCGCAGAAAGACCAGGGCCCGCTCGCCCAGGCTGAAGGTGGCCTCCCCCGGGACCTGCATGGCCAGGTCCCCGATGCGGCCGCCCAGGCGCGTCACCACCAGCGTGCTGCCGACGGCGGCGCCGCCGCGCAGGCTCTCGTGCACCTCAAGGCTGACGTCGGTCACGATGGTGCGGCGGCGGTACTGCTGCCGGCTGCTGCGCTCGCGGGCGGTGGCGACCACGATCAGATCCGAGCGCTTGACCAACTCGGCCAGGTCCAGGGCTTGCACGACGCTGGCCTGGGCGGGTGACGCCAGGGGGACGGCGAGCACGGCGGTGGCGAGCAGGGCGGGGCCGAGCAGCGGGGCGGTCGTCAGGCCGAGCCATGGGGCCAGGCCGCACCACGGAAAGCGGCCCTTGCGCGGGGATTTCGAGCGTGCGTCGTCGTTCATGTGGCTCCGTGCGAGCGCGCGCCCGCGCGTGCCGGCGCCGGCCGCAACCACAGCCACAGCGCGGGCGCCGCGAGGGCGACGTCGATCCCCACCTTAGCCCAACTCACCTGACTTTCGACACCCGCCCCGAAGCAACCGCAATTGAGGTCGATGCCGCGCAGCTTGGCCTGGGCCATGGCGGCGGCGAAGGCCAGCAGCAGCGCGCCGGCCAGGGCGCCGCCGCCGGCCAGGTGGGAGCGCGAGAGCAGGGCCGCGCCGACCACCAGCTCGAGCACCGGCAAAAGCAGCGCCGCGGGGCCGGCCAGGGCCTCGGGCAGCAGCCGGTAGTTCGCGATGTCGGTGGCCAGGGCACCCGGATCGGCGAGCTTGGTGACCCCTGTGTAGAGGAAGATCCCAGAAAGCAGCAGGCGCGCCAGTCCGTGGGCGAGGGCAAAGGCCCCTGCCGCCGAAGCGCCGGAGTGGTCGGTGGTGGGCGCCGGCCGGCTCGCGCTGCTCATCGCGGCCCCTCGCAGTGGTGGCACAGGCCGGACTCGGCAGGGTAGGCGTTGTCGAGCCAGCTGGGCATGCCGCCCTCGAGCACGCGTACGTCGGCCAGGCCGGCGGCCGTGAGCTGGCTGGCGATCCGAAGCGAGCGCTCGCATTGGCTGTCGGCGTCGCAGTAGGTCACCACCGTGGGCGCGCCCCGCAGGGCGGTCAGCAGGGAGGCGTCGGGCTCGCCCGCCTCCGGCGGAATGTGCAGCGAGCCGGCCACGTGCCCGGCCTCGAAGTCCCCGCGGCTGCGGCAGTCGACGAAGGTCGCGGCCCCCCGATCGGCCAGGGCCCGGGCCTCGCGCTGACTGACCCAGCGCACCTCGGCCGCCAGCGCCGGGTCCCCTGCGCCACAGGCGGCGGCCCCCTCCAGCTCGGGTGGAGCGGTGCTCGGCAGCCCCCTCAGGGCGCCCAAAATCAGGGCGCCGAGGACTGACACTGCGCAAATTCTCAGGATTTGAGCCACTGCCGGCATCGGGCGACACCAGGGCTGTCAACGCGCCTGCGACCCATCATGGCATGAAGCCCGCTGGGTGCCAGTGATGACAGGGTCCGCGTTGACAGCCCCATGACGGACGAATATCAAGGGCGGCCATGATAGGGAATCGTTTGGTTGCGTGCGCCCTGCTGGGGCTTTCCTTGGTGCTCGGCGGCTGCAATCTGCAGGCGCTGCTGATCCGCGGCACCGTCGACAGCACCGCGGAGTTCTCCGAGGAGAAGGCCACCCAACTGGCCGACCCCACGATGGTAGGGCCGGTGATCGCGGCCGGCACCGTGACCAACGAGGGCCTGCTCTACTTCGTCGACGACTACGAGCCGCTGCTTTTGGGCACCATCTTCTCCAACGTCGCCTACGGTGTCGGCTGGCTTTTGGCCGAGTCGCACCAGGCCGAAATCGAAGGCAACTTCGACAAGGCCGAGGAGATCAACGGCCGCGCCGGTCTGCTTTTTGCCCGTGCGCTTTACTACACCAAGCGCATGTTGCGGCTTCGGGATCCGGGGTTCGACGCGGCGGTGGCCAGCGGCACGGCGGACTTCTCGAGGTGGGTGGACGAGAACTTTTACGAGGAAGAAGACGCCAACGCCCTGTTGACCGCCGGCATGGCCTATCTGGTCGCGATGATCGAGTCCGAGGAGGGTCTGGCCGCTGCCGTCGACCTGCCCTACGCGCGTTACATGATCGAGCGTTCCATCGAACTCGATCCCGAACTCAACGGTGGCCAGGGCCTGATGATGATCGGCGTCATGGAGTGCACCATGCCCGCCATGCTCGGCGGTCGCCCCAAGGTCGGTCTGGCGATGATGGAGAAGG
This sequence comes from Myxococcales bacterium, assembly GCA_029880325.1. Taxonomy (GTDB): domain Bacteria; phylum Myxococcota_A; class Polyangia; order Polyangiales; family JAFGIB01; genus JAOUOP01. The sequence continues at coordinate 144,095 of JAOUOP010000011.1, forward strand.
CCGCCAAGATGGAAAACCGCGGCAACCACGGCATCCTGGTGGCCATGGCCGAGCGCTGCGCGGTGGCGCTGCAGGATCGCAAAATGTTCAAGTCCCTCCTGATGGAGGTGATCGAGGCGGGTGACGTCGAGGAATACCGACTTCCGAACAAGTTAGCCCGCCATCAGGCCGAGCGCCTGCTCAAGCAGATCGACGAGTTCTTCTACGACTGATCGCTGCTTTGTGAGCGCTGCGTTGCCGGGCTTGTCCGGCTGTGCTCGTCGCTTGCGGCCCGGTCTCCCGATGGGGTCGCCGCTGTGCTCGCTCAACCTGCAACTCCCTAATGACGAGCCAACGTGTCGGCACCGACGAGAATAGCTGCCATGAACGAAACCTTACGTCGCATCGACCGCGCCTGGGCGCGCGGTGAAGGCTGGCTTACAGTCGGCGTCCTGATCCTGATGGTTCTGGTCGCGGGCTTTCAGGCCTTCATCCGCAATCTCACGCGCTGGGATATCCAGTGGGCCAACGAGATGCTCACCGACATCGAGTGGGCCGACTCGCTCTTGCGCAAGGGAACGCTGTGGCTGGCGTTTCTGGGGGCCTCGCTGGCCACCCACAAGCACAAGCACATCGGCATCGACATCCTGCTTCGCATCGCGCCGGCGCGTGCCAAGTACACGATGCTCGCCATCAGCGGTGTGCTGGCCGGCGCCATCACGTTGGGGCTGACCTATTCGTTTTCCAGCGCGGTGTATCTGAACCTCACCGAGCGGCCCATCGAGTACGAGATGCTCGGCGAGGGCGGCTCGATGCATGTCTGCGATGCCAGCGACAAGCAGGTCGCGGCCCTCGAGGACTTCGACAAGCCCGCCTATTTCTGCGCCTTCCGCTCGGTGCTTGGGGCGCTAAGCGTGCCGGCCGAGACGCCGGGCGCTGCCTTTCAGCTGATCGTGCCGCTGATGTTCTTCGCCGTCAGCCTGCGCCTCTTCGCCCAGGGCATCCACGCGGCCACCGTCCTGTCGGGAGGTGATACCGCCATCGCCGCTGCCGAGGCGGAGGAACGAAGACGCTTGCAGGCGCAACAACAGTCGGTCAGGCCTCCAGAGCCCGACGGCACGGCTTCCGACGACTCCGAAGCGGACTCCGAAGCTGCCAGCGATAAGGAAGGGGGCCAGTCGTGATCGTATTTGTCGGCTTGATTCTGCTGGCGCTGCTGGGCGCTCCGCTCTTCAGCCTCTTCGGTGCAGCGTCGATGGCGCTCTTCCTGGGCATGCCCGAGGGCACCTGGGCGTCGGTCGCCATCGACGTTTTCAGCGCCAAGTTTGCCGAGAGCCCCACGCTGATGACCATTCCGCTGTTTACCTTCGCTGGCTATCTGCTAGCGGAGGCGGGCACGCCGCAGCGTCTGGTGGCGCTGTCGCGGGCCTGGCTCGGCTGGATGCCGGGTGGTCTGGCGCTGGTCTGTCTGATGATGTCGGCCTTTTTCACCACCTTCACCGGTGGTAGCGGCATCACCATCGTGGCCGTCGGCGGCCTGCTGTTGCCGGCGCTGGTCAGCGAGAAGTACCCCGAGGACTTCTCCATGGGCCTGGTCACCACCGGTGGCTCGCTCGGTCTTCTTTTTCCGCCCAGTGTGCCGCTGATTCTCTACGGCATCGTCGCCGGTCTGGTGATCGACAAGGTGCTGGTGGCGGGCATCCTGCCGGGCATCGTCGTGGTCTTCGTCTTGGCCATCTACGGCGCCATCGTGGGCATCCGTGGCGGCGTCGCGCGCCGGGGCTTCGCGATGAGCGAAGCGCTTCAGACCCTGTGGGCGGCCAAGTGGGAGATCGCGATTCCCATCGTCTTGCTCGGCGGTTTCGCCACCGGCGTCCTGCGTCTGCACGAGGCCTCGGCTTTCACCGCCGTCTACGTGCTCTTCATCGAGGTCTTCGTCTACCGCGACATCAACGTGCGCAAGGACCTGCCCGGCATCGTGGTCGAGTCGATGACCCTGGTCGGCGCCATCCTGGCGATCATGGCCACGGCCATCGGCTTCAACAGCTGGATGATCCAGGCCCAGATCCCGACGCAGCTTTTGGCTTGGATGGAGTCGATCGTCTCCTCGCAGGTGGTCTTTCTGCTGACCCTCAACGTGTTCCTGCTGGTCGTGGGCATGTTGATGGACATCTTCACCGCGGTCGTGGTTGTGGTGCCGCTGATCCTGCCGATGGCCTACGCCTACGACGTCGATCCCTACCACCTGGCGATCATCTTCCTGCTGAACCTCGAGATCGGCTACCTGACGCCCCCGGTCGGTATCAACCTCTTCATCTCCTCGATTCGCTTCGGCAAACCGGTCACCTATCTCTACCGCGCGGTGCTGCCCTTCATCGGCATCCTGCTGGTGACACTGCTGATCGTTTCCTACATTCCCATCATCACCACCTGGTTGCCCGACCAACTCTCAGTGGAAGATGAAGTGCGCTCGCTGGGCGGCGGCTACGTGGCCGAAGACTCCTTCGGCGACGAGGACGACGAGATGCCGATGCAGCCGCCCGACGGTGGTGTCGACGATTTCTGGGGCGACGACGATGACGATGACGCCAAGGACGGCGGCGCCGACGCGGCGGTCGATGGTGGCAAGGCGGGCGGCGGCGACGAGTTCGGGCTGACCGAAGAGGAAGAGCGCGAAATCGAGGGCTTGCCCGACAACTGAAGCGTGAGTGCGGGCGTGGCGGGACGCACGGTGCGACGCGCCCGCGCCCGCCGTTGAAGCGTGAGCGCGGGCGTGGTGGGACGCGAGGTGCGACGCACCGTGCGACGCGCCCGCGCCCGCGCCCGCGATCGCCGTTGTGGACTCAGTCGCCGTCGAGGTCAGAGAAGTCCGACTCGTCGACGACCACGTCTTCGCCCTCTGCATCGGCGGCGACGGGTTCGAGTTCCGGGTCGTCGGCGCCGTCCCAGCTGGCCCCATTGCGCGAGGCCGAAGTCTCGAAGCCGGCGTCGATGGCAGCCTCGAGGGAATGGGCCGAAGCTTCGGCGTCGCCGGCGATGTCGGCGCTGGCCAGGTTTTCCATCGCTGCGGGCGCGGCCCCGGCTGCCGTGGCTTGCGCCTGCGCAGCCGCATCGCGCGGGTGGGGCGCAGGTCCGACCAGCAGAGCGGGGTCGACGTCGGGCCAGGGGGGACGCTCGGGTACCGGCAGGCCGGAGCCGTTGTAGCGGAACAGTCCGGACGAAGCGCGCGCTTCGGGGCGCTGCGGTGGGACCGGCGCCCAGTGCACGCCCAGGGCCGGTCGCGTCAGGATGCCTGTGGGCATGAGTTCGGAGGTCAGCGATGGCATCCCGGGCGGCGGTGCCGGCTCGGATTCGGCGGCGTAGGCCGCTGCGGGTTCGGCTTCGGCGGCATAGGCCGGCTCGGCGGCTTGCTCGAAGCCATCGACCTCGAACGTGTCCTCGGTGACGGCCGGCTCCATCGGTGCGTCCATGGCTGGCGCATCGGCGTCGTCGGCCACATCTTGCTCGCTGACCAAGTAGGTCGTGGGTTCTTCCTCGAAGCCCTCGCTTTCACCGGCTTGGGCTTCTTCGGCCACGGGCGCTTCCTCGACGGCCTCTGGCTCGGGGGCCCCTGCGCTGTCGGCCGCCGGCTGCGCGTAGGCGGCGTTGCGCACCGTGACGATGTAGTCGTAGACCGGCTGCGAGCGCTCGTCGAAGTCCAGCGAGTCGAGCAGTGTCTCGAAGCGGCTCTCAGGGGGCACGGTATTGCCCTGGTCACTGACCTGGGCGGTACGTCCGCTGCCGGCGAAGGCCGGAGTGCCGTCGGCCAGCAGCACCACGAAGTTCACGCTGTCGCCCGCGGCGCACTCGTCGGCCAGCGGCACCAGCAGACGCTCGCCGTCGGCCCGGTTCATATAACCCTGAGCCAAGGCGGCGACATCGGGGAAGGCCGTGGCCACGGAATACAATTCGTCACTCATCGTCGGCTCCCTCGTCATCGTCGGTTTCGAGCGCGCGGGTCTGGCCGCTGCCATCGTCGAGCAGGACCTCGATTCGCCGTTCGGCCTCGTCGAGGCGTAGATTGGCGAGTCGGGCCAGGGCCACGCCGCGCTCGAAGGCTTGCAGGGCTTCTTCGAGCGGCGCTTCACCCTCTTCGAGCTCGCCGACCACGCTCTCGAGCTTGGTGAGCAGGGCTTCGAAGGGCAGCTCCTTGTCCTTTTCGGCGCGGGCGTGACCGGCTTTGGGCTGTGGCATCGGCTCTCCTACGGTCGCTGCGCCCGCGGGGCGCGCCGACGCGTGATTGCGCGTTAACGATGCCCGAGCGCGTCGTCGCTGGTCAACCATGTGTGGCGGGGGCTTCACTGGGGTGACAGCCGGATCTCGGCGTCGCCCGCGGGCAGTCCCGGAATGAAGATCTCGCGATCGCCCAGGGGCTTTTGGCGCAGCCAGCGGCCGTCGGGCAGCAGCACGTCGACCGCCGGATTGGGTCCGAGGCGGTCGTCGCTCGGCTCGATCGCAAGGTGCAGCACGCGCGGGCCGCGACTTTCGAGGGTTCGGGTGTCGGCGCCGCTCAGGAGCTTGTGCAGCGTCGAGCGCACCGCGCCATCGCGCTCGATGTGGAAGTGGCCGCGCAGCTCTCGCCGCAGGGAACTGGTCTGCTCGGCTTTGGTCGTGGGCAGCGTGGCCAGGGCCATGATCGCAGCGAGCCGCAGCCGGGGGGCCGGATCGTCGAGGGCCGACAGCAGCGGGCGGCGGCCACGGGCATCGCCCAGGATGCCCAGGGCCTGGGCTGCCGCCACCCTCAGGCGCGTCGGGCCGCGTCCAGCGAGCCGGGCGCGCAGCTCGGCGCGCAGGGGCCGCGGCGGGGCAGGGCGCATCCCGCGGGTGGCACTGGCGGCGAGCAGCAAAGCTTCGGGTCCCGTCTCGGGGTCGTCGAAGCGAGCCTTCAGGGCCTGCCAGGGGGGCCGCAGCGAAAGCGCCACCGCCGCTTCCGCCATGCGTCGGAAAACTTCGGGGTGGGGCTCTCGTAGCAGCGCCGGCTCGAGCGCAGCGGCGGCTTTGGCGGCCGCGCCCCAGGCCAGGGCTTGGGCGGCGGCGGCGCGCCAGGCCGGATCGCTGGCGCCCAGGGCCTCGCGCACCGCCTGGGAGATCTGTGGATCGGCGGCCAGGGCCAACAGCCGCAGGCGGCGCGGCGAGCGGGGCAGCTCGCGCAGCTGCGAAAGGGCCCGGCTCCGCAGCGCCGGGCTGAGCTGCTGGCCCCAGCGCCGTAGCGCGATGGCCACGGCTGACGCCGCGGCCTGGCGGTGTTTCTTCTGGGATAGCAGCGCGGCAAGGCCCGGCTCGCCCAGGCGCGAAAGCGCGCTGGCGGCGTCGGCGTCGCCGCTCTGTTCAAAGCGTGCCAGCAGCAGTGGCAGCCAGCTGGGGTCGGGGGTGTCGCCGGTGAGGATCGATGCCGCCTCGGCTGCGCTTTTGGCATTGGCGAGGGCCCTGGCCAGGGCCGGCCGTGCGCGCGCCGGATCGGCCCGTGAAAGCGCGCGCAGCAGTGGGACGCGGTCGACGGGCTCGGCACGCGCGAGGGCTTGGGCCAGGCGCGCCCCGTCGCCGGCGGTGGCGATCTGCGGCAGGCTCGCGGCCGCTGCAGCGCGGGTCGCTCCGTCCGGGTCGGCCAGGCGCTCGAGCAGGGCTTGTAGCAGCGCCCGCTGCTCGGGGCTCGCCGGCTCGCCTGGGCCCAGGGCTCCCAGGGCGGCAGCGGCGGCGGCGCGCAGCTGGGACTCGGGGCTTGCGAGCTGGGACAGCAGTGCCGCTCGCGCCGGGGCGGCGGCCCTGCCGATGGCGTCGAGGGTGGCGGCGGCCCCCAGCCCGCCCGCTCCCCCCAGGGCGCGCTCCAGGTCGGGCACGGCGGCTGTGCCGATGCGGGCCAGGGCACGGCTGGCGGCCGGGGCCCGCTGGGGATCCTCCAGCGCCCTGAGCAGGGCTGTGCGCGCCGGGCCGCTGCCGATGGCGGCCAGTGCCAGCAGCAGCGATGCGGGCGGGCGGCCGGAGCTCTTGGTCAGCAGCTTGGCCAAGGGCGCGGCGGCCTGGGGGGGCGCGCGCCGGGCCAGGGCCGTGAGAATGGCGTCGCGCAACAGCGGTGGGGGCTTGCCGCTGAGGCCGCCCAGCAGCGCCTCGGTCGCCTCGTGCTCGGGGCCGTGGCGCCCCCAGCGCCGGGCCAGTGCGATGCGCCTGGTCAGCGGCAGCCGCGCGTCGTCGAGGGAGCCCGGGTCGGGGCGCAGCTCGGAGAAGGGCTCGAGCCAGCCCTGGGCGCCGGCCCAGTTCGGCGGCAGAGCGAGCCACAGGGCCAGCCACAGCGCTTTCGCCGCCTTCGAGAGGGGGCTGGACTTGCCGGTCGTCACGCCCGCCACAGTACGCCGACGGCCGGCGCGGATCATCCACCTCGCCCCGCAGGTCGCCATCGGGTAATAATCGCCCTTTCCTATGGCCTCGGCCCTCCCAAAGCCATCGGTGATCGTGCCGGGCAACTACGATGGTGTTCACCGGGGCCACCAGGCGTTGTTGCACAGTGCGCGGGAACTCGGCCGCGAGCACGGCTTGGCCACCGTGGTGCTGACTTTCGACCCCCACCCGGCCACGGTGGTCGCGCCGCAGCACGCGCCCAGTCCCCTGACCACCATCGCCCGACGTCGCGAGCTGCTGCTGAGGGCCGGCGCCGACGGCGTCATCGTTCAGCGCTTCGACCGGGAGTTTTCCCAGCAGCCGCCCGAGGCTTTCTTGGCCGGGCTGCTGGCCCAGGGGGCGCGTGGGCTGGTCGTGGGGCCCGACTTTCGCTTCGGTCGCGACCGCGCCGGAGACCTGGAGCTGCTGGGCCGTTTTGCCGCCGAGCACCGGTTGCAGTTGCGCGTCGAGCAACCGTTCCTGCTCGAGGGCCTGCGGGTGTCCTCGAGCGCCGTGCGACAGGCCCTGAGGGAGGGGCAGGTGGGCGCGGCCAGCGAGCTGCTGGGGCATCTGCATGACGTGGGTGCCGTCGTCATCCGCGGCGACCAGCGCGGGCGCCAGCTCGGCTTTCCCACCGCCAACCTCGAGCCCGAGCCGGTGCTGCTGCCGGCCGACGGCGTGTATGCGGTGGTGGTGCGTGTACCCGCCGACGGGCGCTTGCGTCCGGGTGTGGCCAACTTGGGCCAGCGCCCCACCTTTGATGCCGGGCGATCGGTCGAGGTCCACCTGCTCGATGGGGCCGAAGACCTCTACGATAAATCGCTGCGGGTCGCCTTCGTCGAGCGCATCCGCGGCGAAAAACGATTTTCGGGGCGCGACGCCCTGGTTGCCCAGATCGGGCTGGATTGCGCCCGCGCGCGGGAACGACTGGAAGGCTTCGAACGCGAAGCGATGGAGAAGATTGCGTGGATCTGAACAGTCTCGAAGCCTGGAGTCGACAGATGCTGGAAGACGAGGCCCGTCGTCTTGGCATCAAGAGCCCTGAGTTCCGCACGCGCCGCGACCTGATTCGCTTGATCGTGAAGAACCGCTATGGTGATCAACTGCAAGTCGGTCGCGAGATGCTGGCACGGGGCGTCCGTGGCGCCCAGGGCGCGCGGGATCTACTCGGGGTAGCGCTTGGGTCCGCGCTGTCGAACATGCCCGAGCCTTTCGATGCGTTGATACGCTTGAGGAACCAGGTGAGCCTGCCGCGGCGGCGCTCGCGTCGACCTGGGCCGATGCAGAGTCAGCCCCCGGGCTTTGGTGTCTCGGAGGCCGAGTGGGGTCGGCAAGGCGAGGGCCGGTGGGGTCCACAGCGGGCACAGGCCGCGGTGGAGGATGGGCAGGCGGGCGTCGGGGCGGTCGCCGAAGCGGCGGCGGACGTGGCCGAGGGCGAGCTCGCTGCCGCCCGGGCCGCCCGGCAAACCGCCGAGGCGAGCGAGCGGCCTGCGGAACCCGAGGCGGTGGCTGGGGTGGCTGAGGCTGCCGAGCAGGGTGCAGCGGTCGCGTTGGATTCGGGGGAGCAAGCGCCGGAGGATGCGGTCTCGGAGGCGCGGTCGGTGGTGGCTGCGGTGACGGAGTCGCAGGAGGCCGCGGCGGAGCCCCCTGGGGATGCAGCCGAGGCTGCGGTGGCCCGATCGGCGCAGGAAGCGGACGTGGGGTCGGCCGAGCCTGTGGCGGCAGTGGCGGAGTCGGTGGCGGAAGCCGTGGCGGCGTTGTCGGAGCCTGGGGCCACGGCGGGCGGGGATTTGGGTGCGCAGGCGGCAGCGGCGGTGGCGGTCGTCGAGGTGCAGCCGTCCGCGGAAGCGGTCGAAGCTGCGGCCGTCGAGTCCGCGGTGGAAGCGGTGGCGGCGTCATCCGAGGAAGCGGCCGAGTCGGTGCAGCAAGCCCCGGCAGCGTCCGATGCGGCGCAGGAACCGCCTGCGGAGGCTATGGAAGCGGCCGCGGCGCCGGCCGCCTCGGCAGCGGACGCAGGCGCGGCGCCAGCGGCTGCCCAGGTCGAGGCGTCGGAGCCATCGGAGGGGACTTCGGACCCGCAGGCCTCGGATGCGACCTCCGAGGCCGTGCCATCGCCGGCACCCGCGGTTTTGGCCGCGAGCCGCAAGTTCGACGATGAACCGATTCCCACGCACTCCATGGCCCGCCTATTGGCCTCCCAGGGCCATCGTGATCGCGCGCTGGTGATCTACGAGGAACTGCTGGCCCACAACAGCGCGGACGAGGAACTGCGTCGGGAAGCCGAGGCCTTGCGTAGTGGTCGGGCGGTGTCGGAGGCGCAGCTACCGGCGCCCTCGGCGGGGACGGCGGCGGTGCCCTCCACGCATGAAGACGATCGCATCGAGTGCGAGGCGCTGCCGGAGCGCGGCCTGCGCCTGCGCTGGAGCGTTAGTGGTGATGGTAGGCGCAGGGCGCGCGCCGTGCTCGGCTCCGATGGAGAGCTGGCGGTGCGGCTGGTGGCCATCTGTCCCGACGCCGAGCGCGTGGTTCGCTCCGAAGTCAGAGAGCACGGCCCGGTGTCGGAGCAGGGCGAGTGGACCGCCCAGACCGACGCCGCCGCCGAGCGCTGGGTCGCCTCCGTGGGACTGCGCGAAGGCGAGCGTTTCGTCTCCATCGCCCACGTCCGGCCTACCTGAGGACTCGATGGCGGCGGGCGAACTGGAGCCGCGGTATCGACACGCCCTGCTCATCGGCACCACCGGCATGCTCGCTGCGGCCAGCGCCTGGATCGCCGCGCGTACGGAGCGGGTGACGGTCGTGGCCCGCCGCGCGCCTGAATTCCGCCTGGGCGACCCGGTCCTCGACGGGCGCCTCGAGCGCATCGCCGCCGACTACGCCGACACCGATGCTTTCATCGCTGGACTTGAAGTGCGCCTGGGTGCGGCGGCCGGGCTCGACCTTTGCGTCACCTGGATCCGGCCCGCGGCCCACGACCTGCGTGACCGCATCGCGGTGCTGCTGCACGCCTCGCGGGCACGCCTGGTCGAAATTTCGGGCTCGCGCTCGCTCAAGCCGGGAGGCTTCGCCGAGCGCCGCGCCGAGACCATGCGCACGTACTTTGCCGAGCTGCCCTACCAGCAGATCATCCTCGGCCTGAGGCCCTCGGCCAGCGGTCCCCGTACCCTCAGCCACGCTGAGATCTCCGAGGGCACGATTCAGGCACTGCGCAGCGGCGGCGCCCGCCATCTCATCGGTGATCCGTCCCGCCCGAGCTGAACCGCGGAAAAAGCTGCCAGGGACGTTTCTGCGGGGACGTTTCTGCCAGGGACGTTTCTGCGGGCCGAGCGGGACGGTTGAGACGAGTTCCGAAATCGCGGGTTCAGGGGCATCATCGGTGGGCGAGGTGACCGGGGACTCCGAGACTGAGGCCACCTGGATTGAGGCGACCATCTTGTCGCCGCGGGAGCAGATGCTCGAGCGCTCGCGTGCGTTGATGGCCTTCGTGAACAAAACCCTCGAAGCAGAGGCCGAGGTCATCTGCGAGTACGCGGAGTACGTACCGGCCGACAGCAGCGACCCGGACGAGAACGACGCCCACGCCGAGGCGCCAGCTCCGGGCTCTGCGGAGCAGCCGCAAAAGCCCGCCCGAGGGGCGCCGGTCGTGCGCCATCGCTTCGACCCAACCGTCGGCGATGAAGAAGCCGCCAAATCTCGGCGGCTGGTAATCCTGCGCGACAAGCGAAGAGGCCGCCCGCCAGGTGACACTACCAGGAGCGGCTCCGCCCCCCCTGACTGAGGTCAGAGCCCCACGAGGGCATGGGTCGCGAGATACGGCTCTCGCGGCGCATTGGCGCGTCTGCAGTATGGCGGAAGTCGCGAAATTGAGGCGTTGAGGGGCGGCCGGGGGCCGGGGGCCGGTTCGCGTGTTCGGACTCAGCGACCCAACATGACGTCGATCCCGGCCAGAACGAGCTCGAGCTTCCTCTTCGGGATCTTTCCCACCTGCTCGACGAGGGTGTTGCGATCGAGGGCCACGAGTTGAGAGACGTTGGCAACCGAATCCCTGGGGAGACCGGTGTTCTTGCTCGTCAAGACTGCGTTGCCAGGAGCATCGCCCCACTTCAAATTACTGGTGAGTGGAACACAGACGACCGTCGCGATGCGACTGCGATTGAAGGGGTCGCCCTGGACGACGACCACAGGTCGCCGGAACCCGGGCTCGGAGCCGACGGGCTCCCCCAGATCTGCCCACCAAACCTCGCCCTGGGCGACTACCACTCGTCGCGCTCCAGGACCCTGCGTCCGGCTCTGCGAAGGAACGGCTCGGGACGGGTCGCGACCTCGTTACTGAGCTTGTCGAGGGCCTCCGTCACCCGATCGGGCGCGTGACGGGCGAGGTACTCCTGGAGTGCGCGGCAGTAGAGCTCGCTACGGGAAACCTTGAGCGTTTTCGCCATTTCCTCCGCCTGGCCGAAGATTTCGTCCGGAAGCGAGATCGCCGTTTTCATACCCAAGGTATAACCCAGGGGAGGCTTCCAATCCAGCACCGCCTGGGGTGAAACCTCAAATTTCAAACTTCCAAACTTCATCAAACATCCGACCCACCTTGAGCCTACTTTCCGGCCTACCTGAGGACTCGATGGCGGCGGGCGAACTGGAGCCGCGGTATCGACACGCCCTGCTCATCGGCACCACCGGCATGCTCGCTGCGGCCAGCGCCTGGATCGCCGGGCGTACGGAGCGGGTGACGGTCGTGGCCCGCCGCGCGTCTGAATTCCGCCTGGGCGACCCGGTCCTCGACGGGCGCCTCGAGCGCATCGCCGCCGACTACGCCGACACCGATGCTTTCATCGCCGGCCTTGAAGTGCGCCTGAGTGCGGCGGCCGGGCTCGACCTTTGCGTCACCTGGATCCGGCCCGCGGCCCACGACCTGCGTGACCGCATCGCGGTGCGGCTGCACGCCTCGCGGGCGCGAGCTGTCCCCGTACCCTCAGCCACGCCGAGATCTCCGAGGGCACGATTCAGGCACTGCGCAGCGGCGGCGCCCGCCATCTCATCGGTGATCCGTCCCGCCCGAGCTGAACCGCGGCAAAAGCTGCCAGGGACGTTTCTGCGGGCCGAGCGGGACGGTTGAGACGAGTTCCGAAATCGCGGGTTCAGGGGCATCACCGGCGGGCGAGGTGACCGGGGACTCCGAGACTGAGGCCACCTGGATTGAGGCGACCATCTTGTCGTCGCGGGAGCAGATGCTCGAGCGCTCGCGTGCGTAGATGGCCTTCGCGAACAAAACCCTCGAAGCAGACGCCGAGGTCATCTGCGAGTGCGCGGAGTACGTACCGGCCGACAGCAGCGACCCGGACGAGAACGACGCCAACGCCGAGGCGCCAGCTCCGGGCTCTGCGGAGCAGCCGCAAAAGCCCGCCCGAGGGGCGCCGGTCGTGCGCCGTCGCTTCGACCCAACCGTCGGCGATGAAGAAGCCGCCAAATCTCGGCGGCTGGCAATCCTGCGCGACAAGCGAAGAGGCCGCCCGCCAGGTGACACTACCAGGAGCGGCTCCGCCCCCCCTGACTGAGGTCAGAGCCCCACGGGGGCATGCGTCGCGAGATACGGCTCTCGCGGCGCATTGGCGCGTCTGCAGTGCGGCGGAAGTGGCGAAATCGAGGCGTTGACGGGGTGGTTGGGGGCCGCGGTACGAAATTTAGGTTTGTTGGAGGCGCGGCGCAGGGGGGGGATCGAAATCGCCAACTAAGAGTTGTCCGAAACTCGGATTTTTTTTCGCGGCTCGGAAGGATCGCTCTTCCGCTTCAGGGACTGTCGGCTCCCCTGCACGCCGCGCTCGAAGCCATCGACCGCAAGCTGCCCGGCTTCGCCAGCGAGGACGGCGTGGCCGTGGGCGTGGAGAGCTGCGCCAGCGCGCCGCTGCGCATTGAGCGCGACGGCAGCAGCCTGCAGTTGCCGGGCCTCGCCGGGCTCTACCCGGCCGCCGAGGGGGCCGGCTACGCGGGCGGTATCATGAGCGCGGCACTCGACGGCATGCGCATCGCCGACGCCATCGCCGGACAGCGGCGCGGGTCGGTTACGGCGCCCCGCGGTTGAGCGCGCCATGCGCACCGCGCCGCACCGCCAAATCGACACCTCGCGCGACGTAGCTTGCTGGCCGGTGTGCACGCGGCGTTGTAGCTTTCGCACCACCGACGATGGCCCAGCACCATGCCCAGCTCGAGTTGCCGGTTCTTCCCCAGCCGGACAACACCACCTGCGGGCCCACCTGCCTGCATGCCGTCTATCGCTACTGGGAGCACGAGCTGCCGTTGCCGCAGGTCATCGACGAGGTGGACTCCTTGCCGGAGGGCGGCACGCTGGCCGTCAACCTCGCATGCCACGCGCTGCGCCGCGGCTTTCGCGCCGAACTCTTCACCTACAACCTGCAGCTCTTCGACCCGACCTGGTTCGATGCCGACGTGGACCTGGCCGAGCGCTTGCGATCGCAGGCCGCCCGCAAGCAGGATCCCAAGCTCGCGCTCGCTACCGACAACTACCTGCAGTTCCTCGAGCTGGGCGGCCAGGTCCGCTTCGTCCACCTGAATGGCGCCCTGCTGCGGCGCTACCTCAAGCAAGGCATTCCGCTGCTGACCGGCCTGAGCGCGACCTACCTCTACGACTGCGCGCGCGAGCGCGACGACGACTACGACGACGTCGCGGGCTATCCCACCGGGCACTTCGTGGTGCTCAGCGGCTACGACCGCAAGCGCAAGGAGGTCATGGTGGCCGACCCGCTGCACGACAATCCACGCTTCGGCGGCCAGTACTACAGCGTCACCACCGGACGCCTGATCGCCGCCATCCTGCTCGGCATCGTGACCTACGACGCCAACTTGCTCGTGTTGACACCGCCGGAGACCCCCGCGTGAGCGACCTGATCGTCGTCGACAATCCCAAACACTGGCCCTTGCACGTGCCCGGCGCGGAGTTGGTCGCGGCCCGCGACTACCTGACGCGCGATCGCTTCGTCGACCTCAAGCGCGCCAAGGTGTTCAACCTGTGCCGCACCTACGGCTACCAGACCATCGGCTACTACGTGTCGCTGCTGGCCGCCGCCCGCGGGCACCGGCCCCTGCCCTCGGTCGCCACCATCCAGGACCTGCGCCAGACCCCGCTGCTGCGCATCGTCTCCGAGGACCTGGAGGACGTGGTGCAGCGCACGCTTGCGCCGATCAAGTCCAAGCGCTTCGAGCTGAGCATCTACTTCGGGCGCAACGTGGCCAAGCGCTACGACCGCCTCGCGAAGGCCCTCTTCAACCACTTCCCGGCGCCCCTGTTGCGCGCCGAGTTCATCCAGCTCGACCAGTGGAGGCTGCAGGCGCTGCGTCCGATCGCCTTGACCGACATTCCGGAGGCGCACCGTGACTTCGTGATCGAGCAGGCCGAGAGCTACTTCGATCGCCCGCACCGCAGCCAGCCCACACGGCCGCGCTACGAGCTCGCCGTGCTGATCAACCCGGACGAGGTGGACTCGCCCTCGGACGAACGCGCCCTGGCCCGCTTCGAGCGCGCCGCCAAGCGGCTGAAGATGGCGACCACCTTCGTCGAACGCCAGGACTACGGGCGTATCGGCGAGTTCGACGGGCTCTTCATTCGCGAGACGACTTACGTCAACCACCACACCTACCGCTTCGCGCGACGCGCGGAGGCCGAGGGGCTGGTGGTCATCGACGACTCCGAGTCGATCATCCGCTGCACCAACAAGGTCTACCAGGCCGAACTCTTTGACAAGCGCGACATCCCCTGCCCTAAGACGCTGGTCGTGCACCGCGACAACCGCGCCGAGGTGTCGCAGGCGCTGGGGTTCCCCTGTGTGCTCAAGCGACCCGACAGCTCGTTTTCGGCAGGCGTGGTCAAGGCCGAGGACGAGGCCAGCCTGGCGGCCCACCTGGACGCCTTCTTCGACAAGTCGGAGCTGGTGGTGGCCCAGGAGTTCCTGCGCTCGTCCTTCGACTGGCGCGTCGGCGTGCTGGGCCGCAAGGCGTTGTTCGTGTGCCGTTACCACATGGCCCGCGGGCACTGGCAGATTCAGAAAGCGCTCGACGAAAAGCGTCGCAGCTACGGCAAGGTCGATACGATTGGGCTCGAGGATGCCCCAGACGGCCTGCTCGACGTGGCGGTGCGCGCGGCCGGCCTGATCGGCGACGGCCTGTACGGCGTCGACGTCAAGGAAGTGGACGGCCGCTTCTTCGTGATGGAGATCAACGACAACCCCAACATCGAGGCGGGCTGCGAGGACGCCGTCGCCAAGGACGCGCTCTGGGATGCGCTGGCGGGCTACTTCTTGACGCGCATCGAGCAACGCGGACGCGGAGCGACCCATGTCGGCTGACCAGCCCCTGCACCTGTTCTCGGCCTTCGGGATCGAGCTGGAGTACATGATCGTCGACGCGGGCACGCTGTCGGTGAAGCCGATCGCCGACGAGTTGCTCAAGCTGGTCGGCGGCGGCTACGAGATGGAGGTCGAGCGCGGCCCCATCGCCTGGTCCAACGAGCTGGCGCTGCACGTCATCGAGCTGAAGACCAACGGCCCCGCAGGTTCGCTCGCGGGCCTGGGCGACACCTTCCAGCGCTCGCTCGCAGACATCGAGGCGTTGATCGAGCCCTTCGGCGCGCGGCTGCTGCCGACGGCGATGCACCCGTGGATGGACCCGCTGGGCGAGCTGAGGCTGTGGCCCCATCAGGACAACGCCATCTACAACACCTTCGACCGCATCTTCGATTGCCGCGGTCACGGCTGGGCCAACCTGCAGTCCATGCACATCAACTTCCCGTTCGCGGGCGACGAGGAGTTCGGCCGGCTGCACGCCGCCATCCGCATGGTGCTGCCGCTGCTGCCGGGGCTGGCGGCCAGCTCGCCCTACTGGGAGGGCAAGGCTAGCGGCTTCATGGACACGCGGTTGCACGTCTACCGCGACAACGCCCGCCGCGTGCCGTCGGTGTCGGGGCAGATCATTCCCGAGCGCGTATTCACGCAGCACGCCTACGAGCAGGAGCTGCTGGCCGGCATCTACCGGGACCTGGCGCCGCTCGACCCGGACGGCGTGCTGCAGCACGAGTGGGTCAACGCGCGCGGCTGCATCGCGCGCTTCGACCGCATGGCGATCGAGATCCGCCTGCTGGATCTGCAGGAGTGCCCGCAGGCCGACCTGTCGGTGGCCGGCGTCGTCATCGAAGTGGTGCGCGCGATGACCGAGGGCGCCCTGTGCGAGCCCGCGCAACAGCGCGGCTGGGACGAGGCCGTTCTCTCCGGGCTGTTGTCCGACGCGACCACGAGCGCGGGCAAGACCGTTATCGACAACCGCGCCTACCTGGACGCGTTCGGCTTTCCGGGGCGCACCCGGGCCACCCTCGGCGAGCTGTGGCAGCACCTGATCGAGCGCTGCGTGGTGAGCGCTCCGGAGTACCCGCAGTGGGAGCCGGCGCTGTCGCTGATCCAGCGCGAGGGATGCCTGGCGCGGCGCATCGAGCGTGCGGTCGGCCCGGATTCGAGTCGGGAGGCGCTGCGCCGCGTGTACGGCGAGCTGGCCGACTGCCTGCGCCAGGGGCGCCTGTTCCGGGGCATCGGTTGACGCGGCGGTCGCGGCTGCCGCCGCTCTCACTGGTGCTGTCGTGCGAGCACGGCGGCAACCGCGTTCCAGCCACCTACCGCGCGCTCTTCGCGTCGCCCCGCGCCCGGCGTGCCCTGGCCAGCCACCGCGGATACGACGCGGGTGCGCTCGCGCTCGCGCAGCACCTATCGCGACGGCTGTGCGCGCCGCTCGTGGCGACCACCGTGACGCGACTGCTGGTGGAGCCCAACCGCTCGCCGCACCACCACGCGCTGCTGTCCGAGTTCTCGCGCGGTCTCGACGCGCCGGCGCGGCGGGCGCTGGTGGCGCGCCATCACACGCCCCATCGGCAAGCCGTGGAAGAAGCGGTGCGCGCGGCGATGGGCGGGGGCGCGCGCGTGCTCCACGTGGGTGTCCACAGCTTCACGCCCGAGCTTGGCGGCGAGCGGCGCACCGCGGAGCTCTCGCTGCTCTACGACCCGCGCCGCCCCCACGAGCTGGAGCTGTGCCGCGCCTGGCAACGGATGTTGCGTGCGCAGGTGGAGCCGTGGCGCGTGCGCCGCAACTACCCCTACCGCGGCCGCGACGACGGCCTCACCACCCACCTGCGCCGCGTGCTGCCCGCCGACCGCTACCTGGGCATCGAGCTGGAGGTCAACCAGGGGCTGCTCGCAGCCGGCGCGCGCGGCGAGCCCGCCTTCCCGGCCCCCGTACGCAGCGCCGTGCTGGCGAGTCTCGCGGCGCTGCTCGGCGGGCGGCCTGAGCGCCGCGGCCCTCAGGCCGCCCGCAGGAGCAGCGTCGTGTAGACGCAGAAGCCCACCAGCAGCACCGCGCCCTCCGCCCGCGTGACGCGCATGCCGGAGCGCATCAGCGGAAACAGCAGCAGCGACGCGGCGATCATCCAGCCGTTATCGCGCGCGATGATCTCGGGCGGAACCGGCAGCGGCAGGATCAGGGCGGTGGCGCCCAGGATGCCTAGCACGTTGAAGATGTTCGAGCCGACCACGTTGCCCACCGCCAGGTCCGCCTGGCCGCGCCGCGCCGCCATCAGCGAGGTCACCAGCTCCGGCGTGCTGGTGCCGGCCGAAACGATGGTCAGCCCGATGACCGTCTCCGACACGCCCAAACCGCTCGCCACGCCCACCGCCCCGCGCACCAGCGCGGTCGAGCCACCCGCGAGCAACCCGATCCCGATCCCGATCGCGGCCAGGTTCGGCGCCAGCGCAGCGCGCCCGACGCGGCCGAAGGACGCGGTGGCGAGCTGGCCGGTGCCGTCGGTGCCGCCGCCGTCGGCGGTCGCCATACGCCCCAACCACACCGCGTAGGCGGTGAAGGCGACCATGGCGCCCAGCAGGAAGGCGCCCTCGAGCCGGTCGACGATTCCGTCGCGCGAGAGCAGGTGCAGCTGCAGCGCCGCGAGCATCATCACCGGCCACTCCAGCCGCACGGTATTGCCCTGGATGGGCAGCGGAGCGAGCAGCGCAGTCAGCCCCAGGATCGCGCCGATGTTGAAGATGTTGGAGCCGACCACGTTGCCGACCGCCAGCCCCGGACTGCCCTCCAGGGCCGCCTGGGTCGACACCACCAGCTCCGGCATCGACGTGCCGGCCGCCACGATCGTCAAGCCGATCACCGCGGGCACTACGCGCGCGATCAGCGCGACGCCGCTGGCGCCCCGCACCAGCGCTTCGCCCCCCGCCACCAGCAGCACCAGGCCTACCAGCACCAGCAGCCAATCGACGATCATGCGCCGAGCCGTACCTCTGTTCCGAACACCCCGCAAGCCGACGGCGGACCATAGAAGGAACCACTAGGCATCCCCAGTTTCAGCCATATCGGCACCGGACGCCACGCTGCCTACACCGCTGAGGCCCCAATCCCAGCGATCCCGCCGCCCTACAGCAGATTTCCTCGTAGTCTTCTGTCGCACCGGTGACACCGGGACGACCAAGGACTACACGCTGCTCGTCGTCCCCCGGGACGCGCGCAATTTCCGACCCACCTTGAGCTTACTCCTGAGACCTCATCTGGCCAGCCGGAACGTGGAAGATGAGGGTGCTCCATCGGTGTCGCTGTCACCCGCCTCCATAACTGTGGCGCAGCTTCGGTCAATCGCGCGCCTGGTTCGAGCCCGGGCACGCATTGGTGCGTCCGGAGGCTGGTTGGGGGTGTAAACTTGTAGTCTGGGTGCGTATTGGAGCGCGGTTTTTCTGCCCCGCGCGCCGCTCCAGCTCCCGCGCTCACCTCGCCGGCAGCGCCAGCCGCCGCCGCGAACCCAGATTCCGCACCGGCACCCAGGGACGGGTCTTCGGCGAGCCAACCGAGGGGCCTTCGGGGGGCCGTTTGCCGCGCCCGTGGGCGCGTGGGCGGTTGGGGCCGAAGAGCGGTCATCTCGGACGGGTCAGCGCCCGCCGCGCTGAGAGCCTTCACTCAGGAGTAGGCTCAAGGTGGGTCGGGAATTCGGTGCGCTTTGCGCAGCCATTGCCACCGTACCGGGACCGTGCCCACTCGTGCACCCGTCGAGTAAGAATCATCTGCGTGGACGTGCGAGGCATGCAGGCCA
The DNA here is from genome assembly GCA_029880325.1 of Myxococcales bacterium. Taxonomy (GTDB): domain Bacteria; phylum Myxococcota_A; class Polyangia; order Polyangiales; family JAFGIB01; genus JAOUOP01. The sequence continues at coordinate 162,621 of JAOUOP010000011.1, forward strand.
CGAAGTGGTAGTGGGCGGGGGAGACGGCGAGCGAGACGCGGCGGCAGAGCAGTCGGAACTCGCTTTCGATGCGGGCGCGTTCGGGGTGTGTGGGATCGAGCTCCCGAAGCGGTGGTTCTTCGAACGCGTCGTCGCGCTGCAGCACCACGATTGCGACGGGGATTTCGTCGTAGTCGCCCAGCGCAACCGTGCAGGTCACAACCTCCATCACTTCGGGATGCTGGAGCAGCGTGTTGTCCATGTTTGGGCCAACGGCTGCTTTGACCAGGCCGTCGACGTCCCACCCCTGGCGCCCCATGGGGGCCTCCAGCTGAACGAAGCCCTGGTCGTCGATCGCGCCGAGGTGGCCCGTGTGGAAGCCCGAACCGCTCATTGCAGTGCGTTCCGGATTGTCCAGGTAGCTGAAGTCGCTTTCCAGCTCGAGCATCAGCTCTCCCTGCTGGCCCGGCGCAAGCACCTGGTCATCGAAGTCGCGCACATGTGCATGGACTCCCAAGCGACCCACCGATCCTGGTCTACCATGCCAGTCGGCGGATCCGATCAGCAGTCCATCGCACTCGGGGAATGCGTAGTAGCCCCAGAGGATAGATCCGAGCCACTCGATGGCGGCATGCTTGGCGTGTTGGGGCATACCCAGCGAACGATGGAAGAGGTGCGTAAGCGAGGACATGTCACGGGCGCCGCGCAGGGACGTGGCAAGCTCCAGGAGCGCCCCGATCTGGCCGGGTTCCAGGTGCAGATGCGTGATGGCCATGCGTTCGATCGTCTCGAGGGCGCGCGTGGGCTCGAACCCCTCCCACAGGACGATGCCTGACCCCATCTCCAAGGGCCCAAGCACCGAGAGCATCAACGTGTGCAAGTCCTGCAATGAAACCGCGCAGAGGTGGCGTTGGGCGTCGTCCCCGGCCCGGTATCCGGCAGCCCGAGTGGCAGCACTCGCTGCGGGCAACTGGGCGCCGGGACGGCACACGGCAATCGGACGCCCGGTCTCCGTCAGGCGATGGCACAGCAGCGCACCGAGCTTGGGTTGATGGACGTCGTCGCCATCGTGGGGAGCGATGTGGTTGGCGTACGGTACCGCGCCGCTGAGTTCCGGCCCAAACCCGACCCGCAGCTCGCAAGCGCCGAGCGCATCGAGCTGCTGGAGCAAGTTGGCGGCGAACACGTCACGCCGCATGTCGAGGAAGACCGCACGCGCATGCGTGGACGTGATCACCTGGACCGCCGTCTCGACAGACGCCCGCGTGTCCAGGGGCACGCACTGCAAGCCCCCGCGGCGGCAAGCCAGGATGACCTCTACGAACTCCGGCGCTGCCGAGGCGACGACCACCACGGTTTCGCCCGGAGCCACTCCGTCGGCTCGCAACCCGCGCAGGACGCGATTGGCGTTGGCATTGAGCCCCGCGAACGAACGCACGCCGCGATCGGTTCGCACCGCCTCGTGGCCTCCGCGCTCGCGCGCCCATAGCGACACCGCCATCCCGCGACGGGTCCCACCGGGCAGCAGCCGCTCAAGCTCATCCATCGGCTCCTAGATGGTACCATCGATCCGGTGCGCGGTCCGAGCCCGCCACCTCCCCTGGACGACGCCGCCGTGCCACTTAATTTCCGACCCACCTTGAGCGTACTCCAAGTCGTAGCGATCGTCTCGGCGCCTACGACGGTGAGGACGGGTGTCGAGAAATCTCCCTCCATGGGAGCCGGTGCGGAATCTGGGTTCGCGGCGGCGCTTTGGGCGCTGCGCGCGCTCCGGTAGCGGCGGCTGGATGGGTTCCGGCCTTCGAACGGCGCTTCGGAGCGCACCCAGGCTGCAAGTTTGAACTCCGAGCTAGCTGTCTCCGGACGCGCGTTGGCGCGTCCGGGCTCGGACCACGCACGCCAGTTACTGCAGCTGCGCACCAGAAAAGCTTCCAGGATATTTTCTCGGCAGCTCAACGCGCGCCAGCTGGAGCTGGTAACCCAAAGCGCCTCGGTGGGAGCGCTCGCTCTGCTCCACAGGGTGGCGGCCGCCACCCCTGCGCCGGCGGCCGCCGCTTGGGAGGCGTGGTGTTGCGTCGTAAGGGCCCGTGCAAAAACAACTTGACGTTTTCTGCGAATAGGATCTTTGTGCGTGGATGCAGAAGACGAAATCTTCGATCCGCCGCCAGTATAGGCAGTTGCAGGGTTCACTCGAC
>JAOUOP010000112.1 GCA_029880325.1 Myxococcales bacterium
CGCCGGGGTCTCGCCGGACGAGCCTTCGACTCTCATGGTCTCCGCCGTCACCGTACGGGCGGACCGCTCAGCGAAAGCGCGGCCGACACGCGGTGATATTCGCCCCCTGCCACGACTTTTTGAGAAGTTACGAATACAGAACGCTGTGCTCAGAACTTGTCCGCTTCGCTCCTCACACCCACAAATCAATCCCGAATTCGCAGGCAGGGATCAGGTTCGCCGATTGCCCGTCACTGTCGTCGCCCGATCCGCGTTCCGTGACGGCGCCGCCATGCTGCGCGCTGCGCGCGCTTGCGCTCAGACGGGCTCGACCACGCGGTAGTCGAGGAAGGGCGCGTGTGGGCCGGTAGTCGAGACCCGACGCCACATGGCTTGGAGTCCGGCCGCAAGTGCCGCGTCCGTGGGGTGTGTGGTTTCCTCCAACGCCAGGTTATGGGCGGCCGCGGCCCGTACCCGGGCGCCGCCAGGCTCGGCGGCCAGGGCGATGCTGGCCCGTAGCAGGCGCTCGAGGGGTGAACGTAGGGCCAGCCGAGCGCTGTCGCCGAGGCGGTCGGGTAGGCGCAGGGCGGCCCGCTGTAGTCGACCCAGGATCGCGTCGGCCGGTAGCAGGTTGCGTGCGGTTTCCAGGTAGGGCACGAGGCTGAGCGGTGTGCCCGCCCGGCGCTGTTCCAGCTCCAGCACCCATTGCATGACGTTGCGCCGCGTGGCCGAAAGCCATTCCTCGGCGGTGCCGCGCTCGGGCTGCCACCGGTCGGGGGTGGCCAGGAACGTTTGCGCTTCCTGATAACTCTGCTGTACGGCGGCCGGCGCCTGTAGCGTGCGCAGGGAAAGTTGCCGCTGCGCGAAGGTCGGTGCGTAGGCGCGTTCCAGGAGCAGCCGCGCTTCGGCGCTGGCAAGTACCGCCTGCTGCAGGCCGGCGAGTTGTACGGGCAGGGGTCTGCGCTCCAGGAATGAAAGCGCCGCGCAGCTCAGGCCTTCGCATAGACGCAGCGTCCAGACGTCGTCGCGCAGTTTGGCCGAGGTGTAGCGGGGTAGGAGCGCCGCCATGCGCGGATCGCCGTAGAGGGTGAGCGCTTGCAGCCGCCCCACGTGGTAGTAAAAGCGCGTGGGGGGGGCGCTACGAAGGTCGCTCGGCGCCACGGCTGCGATGCGGACGCGCGTGTGCAGGAGGCGCGACCAGGTGGCTCCGAGCGCCGCCATGGCGCGGGCGTGGCGCTCGGCCCGGCGCCGTATCACCGCCAGTAGGTCGTAGCCAGGGTGGGCTACGGGTTCGCCATCCCGCATCAGTACGCCGCCCTCGGCCCGGGCGAAGGGACCCACGAGCAAGAGTGCGCGCAGGCCGCCGCCGAGTTCGCCGCCGACACCGGTGGCAAGCCGGGCCAGGTCCTGTCCCACGCGGGCCTCGGCCTGGCTGTGGCGGCCGAGGGTGTAGCTGGTGTGCGGTCCCGGCACGCGGAACGCCGCGCTAATGGTGGCTTCGGTCATCGCTTCCAGGTTGCGTTTGGTGCGCGTAGGGTTCGTCGGCGCTGAACTGCTGGCTCGGGCCGAGCACATCTAGGGGGGCCAGGGGCGGTCGTGGCTGGCTGTCGGGGGCTCCCGCGTCGGCCGGGGTGCTGGGAGCTGCCTCCACAGCTTCAGCTGCGCCGGTCTCGTCGGCCTGCTGGGCGAGCGGCGGCAAACCCAGGGCCAGGAGCCAAAGGGGCAGGAGCGCGTAGCTGAGTGCGGTGGGGAAGCGGGCCATGGGGGGCGTGGGCGGCAGTATGCCAGAGTCGCGCGCAGTGGAAGCGCACTCGCGGGGTCGTGATTCCGCCAGCGTCGCCGTTTCTTGCTACACTCGGGTCCGGCCGGCGGCCCCGCCCCGGCGTGCAGCGCGAGTCGAGCATGAGCGGCCTGAGCGAATTCCTGACGCGTAACGTGGTTGTGCCCCTCAACGAGATGGGTATCGCCATCGATCTGCAGGGCGTGCAGGCGGCGCTGATCCTGACGCCGGTGCTCTTCGTCGTCCTCGCTTTCGTGATCGCCGGCTGGAAGAAGCGGCAGCGCATGAAGGAGCTGGACTACTAGATGTGCTCGGCGGGAGTGCTGACCCGAAGATCGGGGTCGATACGATGCCAGATGCAAGGACGGCCTGCGCCGGAATACTCCGTGTATTTCAAGGGGACCGGACGCCGCAGCTGGCGCCGTAGCGGTCCCGAGAGCGGATCATGACACCAGCCACCTAGACGCGCGGGCCGTGGCGTTGGATGTTCGGATCCCCAGTCGTCGGTGGTGCTGTTGCCCGGCATCACCCACGCGCTCAACCGCGTGGTGCAGCCCGGCCCTTTCGCGATTGAGCCCGCCGAAATCAGGCGCCAGGTGGACGCCTCGGTGATGGCGGAGTTCTCCGGCTTTCGTTCCCGCCTGGCCTGAACGCGCAGGCGCGCGGCAACCCGAGGGTCACCGCGCGCCTGCGTCGCGTGGCTGCAAACCGGTGTTCAGGGTAGCTCCCACTTGGCTTTGAGGTATCCGCTGTAGTCTGGGCGGTCGCCGCTGGGCACCGCCGGTGCCACCACGATCACCTCGTAGATGGCGCCCTGCATCGGGAAGTTTCCGGAGTCGGGGCGACGGCCGAGGGCAAAGTCCAGGGTGCCAAGGGGCTCGGTGCTCAGCACTTTCTGTTCCTTGCCGCCGTCGGCCTCCACGCTCAGACCCAGGCCTGCACGGTGGACTTCGATCAGCGTGCGGTCCTTCAGGTCGACGCCGGTCAACTCCAAGTCATCGGCGCCCGAGCCGTCTGGATTGCGGTGACGCATCTTCACGCTGGTGCCGCCATTGGCGGCGCTGAGCCAGATGCCGAGTTTGCCGCCGCTGACGCCCGAGAGGATGGTCTGCTCGTAGCCCTTGTCCGCGACCTCGGCGACGATGTAGATGCTGTAGCTGCTGTTGCCCAAGCTGAAGCTCTCTTCGAGCGTGTCGTCGACGCCGTCAAAGATGACGCCGGGCAGGGTGTCGCCCTCGCGGACCAGACCGTGTAGCGGTCGATTGGCGCCGGCGGGAGCTGCGAAGTCGATGTTCGTTCCGACCAGGCTCGACCAGGTCTGCAGGTCATTGCTGGTCAAGTAGAAGCCGAGGCTGTCGTCGGCGTCGGCGTCGAGCCAGAGCCTCATGCCGGTGGTTGCCGGCGCCGACAGCTCGCAGGTCGAGGTTTCGCCGATGAGCACGATGGACCAGTCGTAGCCGGGGGCACACTGCTCGCAGTTGTCGCCCACGTAGTTTTCGCGGCAGGCGCAGGTTGCGGTGTCGCCTTCGAGGTAGCAGCGTCCGAAGCCGCAGTCGAGCAGCTCGCACTTTTCGACGCAAGCGCCGGTCGGGTCTGTGGCGTAGCCCGCGGCACAGCTGTCGCAGGCGTCGCCTGTCCAGCCGTCGTCGCAGCTGCAGACGACCTCGTCGGCGGTGTTGAGCTCGCAGCTGCCGTGGTCGCCGCAGGACACGAGTTCGCAAGCCGGAACGCAGCTGTCGTTTGTGTCCAGCAGCTCTCCGGGTTCGCAGCCATCGCTGCCGTCGGCGTTGGCGACAGGTTGTTGGGAGCCGGTGCCCGCGTCGGCGGTGCCGCTGTCGCCGGTCTGTTCCGCGCCGCCGGTGCCACCCGTGCCGGTGTCGCCGGTGCCGCTGCTGCCGTCGGTCGAGGTGGGAGCCGCCATGCCCGCCGCACCCGCGGCGGTGTTGGTGTCCTCGGTTTGCGCTCCGCTGCCGCTGCTGCCAGCGCTACCGCTACCGCCACTGCCAGCGCTGGCGCCCTCCATGCTGGAGTCGTCTCCGGCCGCGCTGCCGCCGCCGTCGCTGCCGTCGCTGCCGCAGCCGCCGAGGGCGAGCGCAAGGCCCAGTAGGGCCACAAGCACCACGCCCGCCTGCGGGCGCAGGGCCAAGCGCCATGGCTCCGTGGCGCAATTCGCCTCGGGAATTGGCAGGCTGCCAAAGTTGTCGTCAAAGCCAAGGCGCTCCGTGGGGCGCACCCGATCACGCATGACATGGGTCATTGCTCGCTGCTCCTGTCGTGAAGTGCGCGGCCCATCGCAGCCGCGTCTTCCGTCAAGTGAGCGCGGGGCCCGATCGGTTCACGAGTTCGGCGAAAAAAAATGATCGGGAGGCGGCGCGGCGGTCAGGGCGGCGGGCTGGAGCCGTGCCGGTGGCGGTCCTGCGTCCCGCTTTGGGCGAAGTATTCGAGCAGGGTGCGGTGTAGGAAGACGTAGCCGCCGCCGATGCGCCGCATCAGACCGAGCTCGGTGGCCCGGTCGAGCGTGGCGACCAGATTCAGTGGCAGCGGTGTCAGCCACGACAGCCACAGCCGCAGCGCATAGTGCATCAATGTGGTGAAACCGCCGTAGATCAGGAATACGGCGGTGAAAACAAAGAGCCCGATCGCGACTCCGACGATCAGGTTGCCGTCGCTGCCGAATTCGGGTTCTACCGACAGTGGCTGCAGGATCCTGGGCCGAATGACCAGCCCAAAGGCGAGGCCCATCGGGAGCGCGGACAGCAGCGACAGGCGCAGCGCATTCTGTAGCGATCGATGCACACCGGCGTTGGGGTCCACACGGGTGGCGCGCTCGCCCGGCTCGAGCGCGAAGAGCACGCCCATGGCGCCGCCAGTGATGCCGGCGCCCAACATGGTGGAGGTGAAGTTGACCTTCAGCGCCTCGATCAGGCCGATGGTAAGGGCGATGACAGTCGTGATGGGCAACAGCCGCAGTGCACGCTTGCCCGACCAGCGCAGGTGATCGACGGGCTTGATGCGACCCCGGGTGTAGGCGAAGGAGCTGATCCAGACGCTCAGGCCGAAGACCCAGGCCGAGGCCATGGGGTAGCCCGTGAGGGGCACCTGCAGGAGGTTGAGGCCGACTGCGAATACGCCGACCAAGAGGGCGCCCAGCGCGTAGCCGGTGCGCGCCTGCCACGGCGCTTCGAGCCAGCCGAAGTGCAGCCGCTCTAGCCAAAAGTCAGACGTGCTCTGGCGCTGCATGGCACGGGCGAGCCAGCCCAGCTGACGCTCGAGGGCGCTCCGCTCGCCGGCATCGATGTGCGCGAGGCCGACCTTGACGTAGCGTTCATAGGCGTGGGTCCAGCCGGGGCGACCGGGTACGCCCCGGTCGGCGCCCGCAGCCGCGTTCGGGTCTTCGCCCGCGCTGGCGTAGAGGCTTAGAAAAAGCGGGTTGCGCAGGAGCTCCCGAGACTCGGGGTCGCGGCTGAGCGAATCGAGCAGACGGAAGGCGCGACGCTCCTCGAGCAGGGTCGCCATCGCTGCGTCGTCGAGAGGTTGAATCTCGTAGGCGGCGCCGAAGCGCAGCGGCTGCTGCAGCACTTCGTATTCGGAATCGCGGCAGCTGACCACCAGGGTGACCCCGTAGGCGCGCCGGAAGGCGTTGATTGCTGCCACCACCTGGGCCCGCAGTTGGGCGTCGGTTTCGTCCAGGCCGTCGAGTAGAAGCGCGATGGCGGTCGCGTCCAGCCAGCGCTCGATGGTTGGACGCGGCAGGCCATATTTGGTTACCAGCTCGTCGATGACCCAGCTGCGGAAGTGGCTGCCGGCGTTGCCTTCGTCGTCGTGCTGGCCGCCCGGACCGGGCCGGTAGGTGCTCAGGCTCAAGACCGCCGGCGCCGCGGCCTGGGGGCTGAGCGAGGCGCTGCGCCACAGCTCGCGGCACAGCTGCAATAGCAGCGTCGTCTTGCCCGCGCCGGGGGGGCCCAAAAGCAGCAGCGAGCCCTGGGCCTCCGTGAGCAGGTGCGCCAGCTCCCGGGAGCTGGCCCATTTTGGAACCAGGGCGTCGGGGCGACCCAGGGCCGGGATGCCGCGTCCGCCCCAGCTGTACCAGGGCGGACGCACGTGCTCGGGCACACACGCGAGCTTGAGTTCGGCGGCGCTGCCGTCGCGCAGGGCGCGATCGAGCACGCCGCGCAGCCATAGCCGCTCGACCCGCTCGAGCAGCAGCGCACGGGGGCCTTCTTCAGCCTTTCCGCCCGTCGCCTCCGTCAGCGCCTCGACCAGGGCCGCGAGGCTGGGGTGGCGGTCGCCCGGCTCGGAGCAGAGGCCGCGCTGCACATGGCGAAGCAACTCGGCGGGGGCGTCGCGACCGGCCAAGGCGTCGCGCAGGGCGATGCAGAAGCTGTACTGGTCGCTGGCCGGAGAGGCCGGGGCGAAATGCTCGACTTCGGGTGCCATGTAGTAGGGCGTGCCGGCCTGCTCAGGCTCGTCGCGGCCGTGCAGAACGTGGGCCAGGCCGAAGTCGGCGACACGCACGCGACCGTCGCGGCCGACCAATACGTTGTCTGGCTTGAAATCGCGATGAACCATGCCGGCGGCGTGCGCGGCGGCGAGTCCGCGCCCGGCCTGTACGAACCACTCGAGTACGTCGCGGTAGTCGGCGTCGCCATGGGCCTCGATCCAGCCACGCAGGGTGGTGCCGGCCACATATTCCATGGTGAAGTAGAGGCCATCTTCGTCGTTTACGATGTCGTGGATGGCGACCACGTTGGGATGGTTGAGTTGGGCTAACCGGCGCGCCTCTTCGACCATGCGCTGGCGTTCTTCGGGCCGCGTCCAGCTGCGCACCAGTTTGACCGCCACCAGGCGCTCGAGCTGCGGATCGTAGGCGCGGTAGACCACGCCCATGGCGCCGCCGCCGATGCGCGACTGCACCTCGAGCCGGCCAAGGCGCGGTCGCTGCCGCTCGGCGCCAGCGCCGGTGGCTGCGAGGATCGAGGCGATCGCCAGACGTTTCTCCAACGAAGGGGCGCTGCCGCTCTGCGGGCGCGCTGAGCGCAGAATCTGCGTGAGCGCTTCGTGGTCGGGCACTCAATCGGCCTTGTCGGGCGCCTCGGAGCTGTGGGCGCGCGTGTCGGCGAGCCACTTGGCCAGCTCGTTTCGCACGCTGGTCAAGCCCGAGTCGGGCGGGGCGTTGTCGATCATCTCGCGCAGCAGGGTGCGACCGCGGTACAGCCGGCTCTTGACCGTGCCGGAAGGGATTTCGACCGCCGCGGCGATCTCGTCGATCGAAAGCTCCTCCCAGTAGTAGAGTTCGAGGGCTATCTGTAGCTCCACCGGCAGTCGCTGCAGAGCCTGTACCAGCTGCCGCTGCTGGGCTCGGGCGAAGGCCACGGTCGAGGCGCGCGGGGTGAGATCCAGGATCGAGCTGACGCCGAAGTCGGGGTCGACCTTGCGGTCGCGGATGCAGGCGCGAATATGCTCCAGCAGCACGTTGCGCGCGATGCCGTAGAGGAAGGCGCGAAAGCTGGATTGGCCGCGAAAGACCGTTTTGGGTTCCGCGCAGCGCAGGAAGGTCCGCTGCACCAGGTCGTCGGCGTCGTCGCCGGCCTTGGTGCGAAAGAAGCGCAGGATGGTGTCGTAGTGCCTGGCGACCAGGCTCTCGCCGGCCGCGTCATCGCCGGCCCGCCAGGCATCCAGCAAGTGCGCATCGTCGGACATCGGGTGAGGTTAGCACGACGGCAGGAGCTACTTGTAGGCGGCCAGCTCGATGCGGGCGACCACCCCCTGGTGGACCTCATCGGGGCCGTCGGCGATGCGCAGCACGCGGGCGGTGGCCATCAGGCGCGCCAGGGTTTCGTCGGCCACGCCCTGACCACCATGGATCTGGATGGCCGCGTCGGTCACCTGCTGTAACATGCGGGGGGCGATGATCTTGATCTGTGAGACCGCGCTCAGGGCGCCGGCCAGGCCGTGCACATCGAGCAGATAGGCGGCGTTGAGCGTGACCAGGCGCGCGGCGTCGATGGCCATGCGGCTCTCGGCGATGACCGCCCGGTTGCCGCCCAGGTTGGCCAGGGGTTTACCGAAGGCGATGCGCGAGGTGGCGCGCCGGCACATGCGCTCGAAGGCGACCTCGGCCATGCCGATGGCGCGCATGCAGTGGTGGATGCGGCCGGGGCCGAGCCGCCCCTGGGCGATTTCAAAGCCGCGTCCGGGGCCGCCGATGATGTGGTCGGCCGGCAGGCGCACGTTGTCGAAGCTGATTTCGGCGTGGCCGTGGGGCTCGTCCAGGTTGCCGAAGACCGGCACCATGCGTTCGATTTTCACGCCCGGCGCATCCAGCGGCACCAGCACCATCGAGTGGCGCTCGTGGCGGCCGGCGTCGGCAGAGGTCACGCCCATGAAAATCAGGAAGCCGCAGCGAGGGTCGCCGGCCCCGGAGGTCCACCACTTGCGGCCGTCGACCACAACTTCGTCGCCGACGAGCTTGCAGGTGGCCTCCATGTTGGTGGCGTCGGATGAGGCCACGTCGGGCTCGGTCATCGCGAAGCCGCTGCGGATTTCACCGTCGAGCAAGGGCTTGAGCCAGCGCTCTTTTTGGGCTTCGGAGCCGAATTGGTGCAGCACCTCGGCGTTGCCGGTGTCGGGGGCGTTGCAGTTGAAGACCTCGGGGGCGAGCGGCGAGTGGCCCATGAGTTCGGCCAGGGGCGCGTAATCGCGGTTGTCGAGGCCCGCGCCCAGCTCGGGGTCCGGCAGGAAGAGGTTCCATAGACCCGCGGCCTTGGCTTCGGCCTTCAGCTCTTCGATCACGGGGGGAATGCGCCACTTGCGGTAGTCCTGGCTGCCGACGAGCTGGCTGGCATAGACCTCTTCGGAGGGCACGATGCGCTCGCGCACGAAGCGCGAAACGCGATCGATGTAATCGCGGGCACGGGCGGAGTGTTCGAAGTCCATGGCCTGCAACTACCATCGACGGGGGGCGCCTGGCCAGGGGTCGGCCGGCGCCCTACAGTGGCTTCCCATGAAGCTCTACTGCTGGCCCGTGGCCCCCAATCCCACCAAGGTTTTGATCTATCTGGCAGAGAAGGGCCTGGAACTCGAACTCGAGCGTGTGAACCTGGTCAAGGGCGAGCATCGCAGCGAGCAGTTCGCGGGCCTGAACCCGCGCAAGCTGCTGCCGGTGCTGGAACTCGACGACGGCAGCCACCTGACCGAATCGCTGGCGATCATCGAGTACCTGGAGGAGCTATCCCCCGAGCCCAGCATGTGGGGGGCGACGCCCGAGCAGCGCGCCCAGGCGCGTAGCCTCGAACGCCTGGCCGACGGCGGCGTGCTGGTACCCATCGGCCATCAGGTCCACGCCACGCGCTCGCCGGTCGGTTATCCGCCCAATCCGGCCGTGGCCGAGTACATGCGCGGGCGCATGGAGGGGCCGCTTCGGGTGCTCGAGGCAGCCCTTGGGCGGCATGATTTCGTGGCCGGCGACCGGCCCACTGTGGCCGATTGCACGCTCTATGCCGGGCTCGCGTTTGGGAAGTTTTTCCAGATCGAGATCGACCCGGGCTTTGCGCACGTGGCGGCCTGGTTCGAGCGCTTCGGGCAGCGGCCGAGCGCCCTGGCCGGCCGGCGCCGATGACAGGGGGGCCGTGCCAGGGCGCGGCATTTCGTGGATAATCCACGGACGGAGGCCGCCATGCCCTACGCCGAAGGACGCATCTTTCACGACGCCGACGCCCACTTCATGGAGACGCCCGATTGGCTGGCGTCCCACGCCGACCCGAGCCTGCGCGAGCGCCTGGGGCGGCTGCATTTGTCGGGCGTGCCCGAAAGCCGCATCGACCGCTTCATGGACAAGTTGCGCGCCCAGCAGGCCGACCCGGACTACCGCGCCGAGGACCAGGCCCAGATCATGCTGCGCAAGAACTGGAACGCGACCGGCTCGTTTCTGAAAGAGGACCGGAGCCAGGCGCTGGATCTGCTGGGTTTTTCGACGCAGCTGATCTTCAACACCTTTCTCAACTCACAGCTGTTGGATGCCGAGCGCTCGGGGGATCTGGACTTCGCCTACGGCATGGCGCGCGCCCACAATCGCTCCATGCTCGATTTCTGTGGTGTCGACCGCCGCTTGCTGTCGACCTGTTATGTACCGCTTTGTGACTTCGAGCGTGCCGAGGCGATGGCCAGGGAAGCCCTGGAAGCCGGCGCTGACGCCTTGCTGGTCGCCTCGGCCTGCCCCGCGACGCACTCACCGAGCCACCTCCGTCTCGACCCGGTCTGGGCCCAGGCCCAGGAGGCCGGGGTGCCCATCGTCTTTCACGTGGGCGGCGGCGGCGAGCTGCTGGACCCGAAATACTTCGAAAACGGTCTTCCCGTGCCACCGGACTTCCATGGCGGCGCCGAGAACTTTCGCTCGGTCGACTACATGGCCATCCCCTATCCCGTGATGCAGACGGTGGCCACCCTGATCCTCGACGGCGTGCTGGAGCGTTTCCCGCGCCTGATGTTCGGCGTCATCGAGCAGGGGGCCTCCTGGGTGCCCGGTTGGATGCGCCAGCTCGACTCGGCCCACGCGGCCTTCCATCGCCTGGAAGAGCGTCTGCAGAAGCTGTCGCTTCTGCCCAGCGAGTACGTCAAGCGGCAGCTGCGGGTCACGCCCTATCCGGCGGAGAACGTGGGCTGGATCATCGAGCAGGCCGGCGAAGAGGTCTGTCTCTTCAGCAGCGACTATCCACACGTGGAGGGCGGCCGCAATCCCCTGCGTCGCTTCGAGGCCAGCATGGAGGGGCTCTCCGAGCGCGCCCGCCAGCGCTTCTATTGCGATAACTTTGCAGAGCTGATGGGCTCGCGGCTGCCATCGCCGGCATGAAGGGGTGGGCAAAGCGCATGCGCCCGTGGCTCGTAACCTGGCTGCTTTTGGTCAGCTGCGGGTCCGGCGCTTCCAATGCTGATATGCGTCCGGCGTCCCTGCGCGCCTTCGAGCGCCGTACGCCCGCCGAGGCCTTCGAGTTGGTGGGCCAGGTGCAGCCCGAGCTGGGGACGCTGCGCCGGGCCGACGGCAGCTACGCTCCATCCCAGGCCTGTCATGCGCAGTTCGCCCAGAGCTTTCAGTGGCCGCGGGGCGAGGCTGCGCGTCTGGCCGAGCCCGAGGACTTCATGCAGTTCAACACCCGCGCCGCCGAGGGGCTCGCGCTCGGGGCCTCCTTTGGCGCCATCGGTGCGGCTCTCGGTTATGACCAGAACGAGCAATACCTGGTCGAGCTGCAGGTGGGTGAGCGCGCCCGTGCCCAGGCCCGCGACAACGCCGTCAACAGCTTCTATTACTGCTGCGCCATCGATGCCGACAACTGCGAGGGTCAGCACTTCGTCAGCGAGGTGGGCACCCTCAGCGTGCGCGAGACCCGCTACGCTGAAGTGGGCGGGGCGCTGTCGGCTCAGGAGCACTACGCGGTGGAGGGCTCGACCGTCTATCGGCGTGTCGAAGAGCGCGCTCGCGGCGAGCGCTTTTATTACGTGCGCCTGAGCCCGCTGCCGCGCGGGCGTCCGCTGGCGCGCGATGACCTCTCGATCACCGGGCCGGCCTACATCAACGTGGGCGATGGCAAGCCCAAGGATCTGGGGCAGATCCAGGTGCTGCTGAGCCCGGCCCGGCGCTTTACCCACTGGACCCTGAGCAGCAAGAGTTCGCTGCTGCAGCTGGTGGGGGACGACGGCAAGCCGCAGGCGTCGGTGCGCGGCGGCTGCCGCCAGCAGGGGGAGGTGCTGAGCTGCTCCGAGCGTCTCGGACTGCGCCTGAGCGAAGCGCTGGGCGAGTCCCAGGAAGTGGCCATCGAGGCGACCCTGCAGGACGACCACAGCGAGCGCATCGTGGAGGCCCAGAGCTTCCACCTCTTTCTCTATCGAAAGTCCGCGCGCGGCGGCAGCCTTTACGCCACGCCCAATGTCACAGAGCTCGACTTCGCCCGCGACGGACGGCCCAAGCAGCTGGTGCTCGAGGTGCACGCCCGCGCCGTCGAGCCGGGCGAGATCTTCGGTCTGGTGGCCTATCCGCCGCCGGGCGTGGGCGTCAGCGGCGCCCACTGCGACGGCAGCCGCTGCTCGGTGCGCGTGATGCTGCAGGGCCACGAGGGCGTCACGCCGCGGCTGCAGCGTTTGCTGGTGGGTGTTTCGCGCTCGTCGCTGCCGGGACTGCTGTGGCCGCTGCAGATCGCCGTGCAGCTGCCGGCGCCGGAGCCCGATGCCAGCGGCTTCGATTCCCTGCGCCAGCTGTGGCCTTTCTCTGCAGGCGACTGAGCGGGGCCCCCGGCGTCGCCGGTATGTGTCATGTTGCTTTGACTAAATGTAATGTTAGCTTTACAATTTTGTCGCCTCCGTGCCTTCCGAGACCCCGCAGCCCGCTCTTATCTCAACCCTGCGGGCGCGGCGCAGCGCTGCCGGGCTCTCCCAGGGCGAGCTGGCGGCGCAGGTGGGGGTCTCGCGCCAGGCGCTGATCGCCATCGAGTTGGGGCGGCAGGTGCCGTCGACGGCGCTGGCGCTGCAGCTGGCCCGGGCCCTTCGGTGTGGCGTCGAGAGTCTGTTCGCACTGCCGGGCGGGCCGGTGCTCACGGCCCGCTGGGCGGGCGCCGAGGGGCGCGTCGCGGAGCGGGCGGTGGTGGGCCGCGTCGATGGGCGTTGGGTGGCCCACGCCTCGGCCTGTGCCGAACGCTCGGCCGATGCGCTGCTGCTGGCCCTGCCCGATGCCCGGGGCCAGGTTTCCATCGAGTCCCTGTGCGAGCCCAAAAGGCTCGAGCAGAACTTGCTCGTGGCCGGCTGCGCGCCGCTGCTCGGGGTGCTCGCAGACCGCCTGGCCCAGCGCCACCGCGACGCGCGCGCCAGCTGGATCGCGGCCAATAGCACGCGCGCCCTCGAGCTATTGGCCGCGGGTCTGGTGCACGTGGCGGGCATTCATCTGGGCGCGGCTTCCGACGCCGCCGCCCACGCCTCCATCGTGCGCCAGGCCGTCGGCGCCCGGCGCGTGACGCTGGTGAACCTGGCGCGCTGGCGCCAGGGCTTGCTCGTCGCGCCCGGCAACCCCCTGGGGCTGGCGGCCGGCTGCGGCGCGTTCGGTCCCGAGCTGCGCTGGGCCCTGCGCGAGCCGGGTTCGGGCGCGCGGCAGCTGCTGGAACGGGTGCTGCGCCAAGACGGCCTGCAGCAGGTCGCGCTTGCGGCGGGCCCACCTGTGGCCAGAGACCACGCCGAGGTGGCCCGATTGGTGCGCTGGGGGCTGGCCGATGCGGGGGTGGCCATCGAGGCGGTGGCGCGGGCCGAGGGCCTCGACTTCATCCCCCTGGCCGAGGAGCGCTTCGATTTGGTGGTGCCCGATGCCCTGCTGGAGACGCCGCTGGTCTCCCGCTGGCTCGACACCATCGGTCGACCCGCCTTCCGCGCCGAGGCCTCGCGCTTGCCCGGCTACGACCTATCGCTGGCCGGCCAGGCCTCGAGCGTTGGAGTCTAGTCACCTGTGTCGGTAGTCTTGGGCAAAACTCGCCGGCCCTCGCCGGCCCTCGCCGCGTCGACCGCCCTTCGGGCTATCTCCTCGAATATACTCTGTATGTCCTTCGTCGATTCGCCACGCCG
>JAOUOP010000113.1 GCA_029880325.1 Myxococcales bacterium
ACCAGCTCGGGCTCGCCTATGGCACTCCGGCCAGCGCCGTACAGTCAAAGACCACGCGTCGGTCGAGCAGCTACGAGGTCTTCGGCGCGTTGAACCCGACTTTCGCCACCGGCGGTGATCCCGAGGCAGCCGAACAGGCACGCGAAGCTCGCGCGCAGTTCTTGAGCGAATACGCCCGATGCATGGCGCTGTGGCGCGCCGGTGATCGAGACGTCATCTGGCCAGCTGGAACGTGGAAGATGAGGGTGCTCCATCGGTGCCGCTGTCACCCTCCTCCATAACTCTGGCGCAGCTTCGGCCAATCGCGTGCCTGGTCTGAGCCCGGGCACGCATTGGTGCGTCCGGCGGCGGGTTGGGGGTGTAAACTTGTAGTCTGGGTGCGTGCTGGATCGCCGTTTTTCTGCTCCGCGCGCCGCTTCAGCCCTCGCGCTCACCTCGCCGGCAGCGCCAGCCGCCGCCGCGACCTGCGATTCCGCACCGGCTCCCATGGACGGGTCGGCCTCACCGGCTCCCATGGACGGGTCGGCCTCGTCGAGATTCCCTTGGTGAGCGATAGAGCGCGACATCGATCGGTGTTGCCCATCACGGCGCGGCGGCCGCCGGTACCCGCGCTTCGGTGAGCGCGTTCAGTACGGCCTCGGTGTCCCGGTAGTCCTTCAGCACGTGGGAGACGCCGGCATCGGTCAGGCGTGCGCAGTCGCCGTCGGCCGCGACTCCCACGAGGGGAAGCCCCATGGTGCGCGCGGTGACGACATCCCAGAGCGCGTCTCCGACGTAAACGATGCGCTCGAAGCCGTGACCCACCAGGCGCTCGGCCCGCGCGACTGCCGCGTGGATCAGGCCGGCGCGGCTGATGTCGTCGTCGCAAGAACCCATGGGGTAGCGATCTTCGTCGAAGCCCGTTGCTCGCAGCTTGTAGCGCATGACGGCGCCGAAGTTTCCGCTGCCGATCGCCACTCGGAAGCCAGGACTCTGCTGCAGCATCGACAGCAGCGCTCTTGCGCCCTCCACCGGCGGAGGGGGCGGCACGGCGTCGAGCCTTTGCAGCTGGGCGTCGCAGATCGCCTGCAGTTCGCTCGCCGTGGCCTGCCGCCCCAGGCGCCGCTGGTAGATCTCCTGGACGATGCCGGCTGCAGTCACGTGGGTGAACTCGCGCTCGTCGACTTGCGCGACTGTGGCTTCGCCGAGCACGCGTCGGATCGAAGCGCCGAATACGCCGGGCCAGCCTTTGCGCGTGTGGATCAGCGTTTCGTCGATGTCGAAGATGGCCAGGGTCTTCATCGGTCGATGCTACACGGGCTCAGCCGTGATTGCAGGTCGCGAACCTCACTTGGTCAAGTCTCCCTCCGTATGCACGTCGCCGAAGAGTAACATGTCGCCCAGGCGCTGCTCCTTGCTGTCATCGAAGCCGCAGCTCGCCTCGAACTTCGCCGGGTTTTCGTAAGTGCCGAAGAGCCAGTCGACAGTAGGAAACTTTAGGCATCTCCAGGTTGAGCCATGTCAGCACCGGATGCCAGGCCTCTTGCACCGCTGAAGCTCCAATCCCCGCGATTCCGCCGCCTTACAGCACGGCGGGGGGCTCGACCGCTTGCCAGCTCTTGCCGCCGTCGGGGCTGCGGGAGAGTTTTTGGGACCAGTGGCCGTGGCCGAGGCAGGCCCAGAGGTTGCCCGGGTTGTCGACGCAGGTGGCGACGACGGGGACGCCCGTGTGGTGCAGGCCGCTGAGGCGCGCTTCGCCGCCGACGAGGTCGTAGATGAACAGGCCCTTGCGGGTTCCGATGGAGACGCGTTGCGTATCAGTCAAGGGAGCCTCCCGAGAGGGCTTGGAGGATGTGCACTTCGGTGTCGGCGCCGAGGGGGGCTTCGAGCTCTCGGCGGTCGCCGACGGGTTCGCCGTCGATGAAGATGTTGACGTGCTTTCGCAGCGCGCCCTGGTCGTCGACGATGTAGCCCGCGAGGCCGGGGTGCTTGGCTTCGATGTGGGTGAGCAGCTCGCGGACGCTGGTGCCGGCGAAGCTCGTGTCTTTCAGGTCCGGAAAATAGCGTGCGAGGTGTTTGGTGAAGACGACCCGCGCCATCGGAGCTCCCTCCCTTCGAGGGTGTGACTCTAATTGCCTGACCACGATTCGGCAACGTCGCCCGGGACGACGCGCGAGGTGGGGCGCGGCGCGTGCTGCTATTGCTGCAGTTCCGTCGCGAGCACTTTGCGCACGGCTTCGTCGATTTCGCGCTGGCAGCTGGCCGAGGGCATGGTGCTGCAGACATTGAGGGCGGCCTTGAGGCCGTCGCATTCGGCGGCGCAGAGGGGGCAGCTCGCGACCTGCTCTTGCATGGTGGCGCAGAGGTCGTCGGGAAGCTCGCCCTCGAGGTAGCGCGAGAAGGTTTCGCGAATGTCGGGGCAGGTGCTGGGGGGCCGTGAGGCTTCGGGTGCGATCAGGGCGCGCAGTTCCGAGCGGGCGCGGTGCAGGCGGCTCTTGACCGCCGGGACGCCGATGCCGACGACCTCGGAGACTTCCTTGGCGCTCAGACCCTCCGCGTCGCGCAAGAGCAGCACTTCGCGCTTCTCCGGTTCGAGGCGGGCGATGGCGTCTTGCACCTGGCGCCAGAGTTCGCGTGACTCGGCCTGGCGGTGGGGATCGGGGCTGTCGGAGTGCAGGCCGCCGTCGCCCGCTTCGAACTCGTCGAAGCTTTCTTCGTGGCTGGGGGCGAACTTGCTCTTGCGCCGGCGCTTGATGCAGAAGCTGCGGGTGACGGTGTAGAGCCAGGTGGACCGAACGGCGGGTGATGGCGGCGGATTAATTCATTGCTGTAGCACTTCGCAGTCGTGGTTTCATGTCAACTCCTTTCCGGTTCGGATGACTGGCCGAATTGAGTCCCTGCTAATGCTACCTACCACCCAGCAACCCGCGCGATCCCATCCTGCGCCTGCTCGACCAGCTCTCCGAGCAGAGCGACGACGGGACGGTCATCGACCACATCGCCTCGGTAAGGCGCTACCTCATGGGCAACGGCACGGCCCCGGTGACGGTGCCACCCCGGCCCACGGCCATCGAGACCGACGACGCTTCGGACATCGAAGAGCGCTGGGAGCAGGCGGAACAAGCCTACCGCGAGGGTCGCATTCGCGACGAAGACTTGCTGCTCGACCCGGCCTACCAGGTGCTGATGGCGCACCGGCCGCTGTCGGACCTGCTACGCATTCGGCGCGAGTTCTGAGTTGGGCCCGGCTTGGCGGGAAGCGGCCGTGGATTGCCGTGCGACGCGCTGCCGGTCTCTCAACACTCCGAAAGCAGTAGCGGCACGTACATCTCGTCGGAATGACAGCCGCCGTGCACGCCGATGTGCCTCGGTGGCTGCTGATGGGGCAGGGCGTCGCGGATGATCCGGTTGTCGCGGCCGATCAACACGTAGTCACCAAGGCGGTCGCGCAGACGGGCATCGGGGCGGCCGCGGCCGAGCCAGCCTTCTTCGATCAGAGCGTCGCTCGCGATGCACTCGAAGTGCGAATCCAGGTGCTTGGCCACGTAGCGTTCGAAGCGCCGTGCCTGCCCCTCGCGCAGGTGGCAGAAGGCGGCCCGGGGTTCGCCGCACAGGGGCAGGGCGAGGCAGTCGGCCAGCTCGGGGTGGTCGCCGAGATCGACGCAGTCGCCGTCGCCGAGATCCACGAAGCCGTGGTCGGCGGTGACCATGAGCTGCGTGTCGCTGCCGCGCAGGGCGCTGATCAACGCTTCGATGCCCGTCTCGAGTTCGTGGAAGTGGGCGAGGGCGAACTCGCTTTCGGTACCGAAGGCGTGACAGACCGCGTCGAAGCCGGGCCAGTAGGCATAGATGTAGCGCCTGCGCTTTTCTTGGGGCGCACCGATCTCGCGCTGCAGAACGCTGAAGAGCTCCGTCGTATCGGCAAATGGTACACGGCGAGCCGATGCAGCCAGGGCCGTGTTGAAGGCGGAGTCGCTGATGTTGGCCGGGCTGATGTAGGTGACTGCGGCCGGCAGTTCATCGGTGAGCGCGGGTGCGCCGAGCAGCGGCGCGACGGCCACGCCTGCAGTGCTCAGCGGCGGGCCACCCCAACGGGCGCGAAAGGGCAAGATGGCCGCGACGGTGCCCAGCTCGCGCAGGTGCATGTGCCAGCCGGTGACCGCGTGTTGTTGGGGGGCGGTGCCGGTCAGCAGCGTGGTGATGGTCGGAGCCGTGGCGCTGGGGAAGACCGAGGTAATCGAGCCGAGTTGATGGCCCTGCAGGCTGCGGGCGTGGCGCTCGAAGTAGGCCGCGCCCAGGCCGTCGATCAGGAGTAGGACTACGGTGCGGGCCCCACTCAAGCGTGAGCCGGGCAGCAGGGCGAGTTCAGGGTATGCACACGCCCCGGCGCCCAGCCCGGCGCGCAGCGATGCCATCAGGTTGACCAGGCCACCGCCATCGTAGTCGGGTTTTGCCACCTCAATCCGCCAACCGGTAGCACAGCTGCACCAGGCCGCCGCCGATCTCACGGCTGCTGACGAGCTGCAGCGGATGGCGAGCGAGGGCGCCGGCGAAGAGTGGCAAGCCAGCACCCAGGATGACCGGGATCACCGTCACGGTGATCTCGTCGATGCGCCCTGCGTCGAGGGCCGCCCGGATCAGCGCGCCACCATCGAGGTAGACGTCTTTGTCGCCGGCCGCGCGCCTGGCTTCATCGAGCAGGCCGTCGACGTCGGAGGCCTCGACGGCACGCACGCTCGGCGGTGCCCCTTGCAGCGGCCGGTGCGTGGCGACCAGCACCGGCGTCTCGCCATAGGGCCACTGGCCCTCGAAGCTCGAAGCCACGTCGTAGGTGCGGCGCCCCATCAGCAGAGCTCCCACCTCACGCATGAAGGGGGAGAAGGTGTCCTCGGCTCCTTGGCCGACCTCGAGCCAGTCGAGTTCGTCGTTGGGGCCGGCGATGAAGCCGTCGAGGGAAGCGGCGATGAATACGCGGATGCGGGGCATGGTGGCAAATCGTAGCGGGTGATCCAGGGAGGCGGCCAGAATGCTCTCCGTTGATCCCCCAGTCCGGCCCCAGAGAAGAAAAGCACAGGAGGTTCGCGTCCTCCGGGGGGGAGCGCTATTCGGCTTTGGCTGCTGCAGCCACGAGCGGGACGAGTTCGGCGTGTAGGGGAATGCTCGGGTCGGTGTAGGCGCGCATTTGATCGGCGGGGGCGGCTGAAGCCCGCTTGAGCACGTGGTTCATGCCCTCGAGCACGTGCAGGGTCGCTTCGGGGTGGGCTTCGGCCAGCAGTTCCGCGTCCTTCACCGTCACCTGCGCGTCGGTCGTGCCTTGGACGATCGCCACGCGCCGCGCCTGCACCTTGGCCAGCTCCAGCGCCGGGTCGTGGGCGAACCAGGCGCGCAGGTAGTCATGCACGCTCGGCCGAAAGAGCGACTGCAGCTCCGCCGGGATTTCCTCGGCGATCGCCTCACCCGCTTCGAGCGTACCGATGAAGGACTCGGCGCGGGCCAGCAGGTCTGGCGGTAGTTTCCCTCGTAGCTGCTCGCGCAGGATGTCACCCGCGGGCCGCCCCACGCCCGCCACCGAGATCAGGCCATCGACTCCGCGCTCTGCCGCGACCAGGATCGCGATCAGCGACCCCTCGCTGTGTCCCAGCAGCGTCACCCGCGAGAAGCGCGCGTCTGCTCGCAGTTGCACGAACCAGGCGGCCAGGTCATCGACGAGCACGTCGATCACGAAGCCCTCCTCGCTACCGAGCGCCGCCTTGCTCGCGGCGATGCCGCGCTTGTCGTAGCGCACGCTGGCCACGCCCTGCTCGCAGAGTCCTTTCGCTAGCATCGACAGGCTGTCGTTGCGCCCGGAGATCAGCGGGCTGTTGCCGTCCCGATCGGTTGGCCCCGAGCCCACGTGCATCAAGACCAGGGGGTGTGGTCCCTCTCCCTCGGGCAGCATCAGGCTGCCGCACAGTTTCTGTCCATCGACCTCGAGTTCCACTGCACATCCCTCCGGCAATTTGACGCAACCGCCGTGCTTTGTAAGGCCGCCGTGCTGTGTAAGGCAGCGGCATCGCAGGCCCGGGTCGAACGGCGGGTGATGGCAGCGGACTAATTCATTGTTGTCATACTTCGCAGTCGTGGTTTCATGTCAACTCCTCCCCGGTGCGGATGACTGGCCGAATTGAGTCTCTGCTAATGCTACCTACCGCCGATCACATGGCCGATCGAGTTGAACACCCGCTCGGGGTGCTGCTTCGGCATTTGTGCTATCCGTTCGAGTTTCGTTGAGATGTTCATCGAGCTCAGCGTCTCGGGCATCCTTCCTCCGTTCGGTTCCATTACGCGGCACGCCCTTCCCTCCACCGGGTCCCTCGCGAGTTCGGTTCCCCGGCTTCGACGGTACTATGGGCTCGCGAAAGAATAACTTCCCCCTTCGGTGCGTGACGGCGGAGTGCGATCGGGACGGCGCTCGGAGAAGAATCCGCAGTCGTACCAGAGGTACATCGAGGAATTCTTCGAGGACGCACGGCCCGAGCGTGCCCGCCGTCACGCACCGAAGGGGGAAGTTATTCTTTCGCGAGGCCTTATGGGGTTGGAGAACGAGGGGTCTCCCAGGTTCCTGGGTGACCCCTGTACGCACGTGCCCTGCTCCAGGACCCCGGCGAGGCTTCCGACAGTAGGAAACTTTAGGCATCCCCAGGTTGAGCCATGTCAGCACCGGATGCCAGGCCTCTTGCACCGCTGGGTCTGTAACGCAACAGCTGCCACGCCGGGCAGCGAAGACAAGCGCACCTGGCCCCCTTGGCCCAGCGCGGCTCCGCCCTGACCCACCGCAAGAAATCGGTGCAGCGGCATCGAGCCGGCGAATTCCCGTGGCGATGGTGCTTGCGTAGCCGCCCTGGGCGGCCAGTCCGGGCGACTTCGCGAATCCGCGGTCATGGGATCGCGCGCGCCTTGCAACTCTGCCCCTGAACTCACGGGGTTGGGGTAATCTCGCAGTAGTCGGGCATTTCCTCGGGCAGACCGTCGGTCCAGGGGGGAGGGCCGCCGCCAAAGGGGTGAGCCTGCATGAAGCGCCAGGCGGCTAGCTGAAGGGCGCCCGTCGCGCCGCAATGCCCGCCACCGTGGTTGCAGTTGACGGCAAAGCCACCGGCGTCCACTACCGCCTCCCTGAGCGTTGTGCTCGCCACGGAGAAGTCGATGATCACGACGTCGACGCCGGGAGCGCCGTGCATGGTCATCACCGGCGGGATGTGGGAGGTGTCGTCGCGCGACTGGGGAAAGGTGCTGCCGCCGGAGTTCGTGGTCACTGCCGCAATGTAGCTGGAACGCCGCATGAGCATGCAGCCGGCCTGCAGCCCCCCGGCGCTGCAGCCGGTGGTGTAGATGCGCCGCGGGTCGATGTTGTGGTCGCGCACCGCACAGGCTGCAAGCTGGTAGGCCCACTCAAAGTCCGCCACGCCAAAGGTGCTGTTCCCCGAGCAGGCGTCTCCACCGACTGTACCCTGGGGCGAGACGATGATGCCGCCGGCCGCCAGCACCTCGTCGATCACGGGGTCACCCATCACCAGATATTCCTCAGCGCTCGAGCCGGTGCCGTGCCAGTAGAAGATCAAGGAACCGCCGCTTGCCGCCTGGGGACCGACCTCGATGGTGATGCCGTCGTTGCCGCCTAGGCTGATCGAGCTGCTCACGAACTCCGGACAATCCCCCGTGATGGGCGGCAAGGTCGGCGTGGAGAGCAGGCACTCTCCCGAGGGGTCCTCGACCGCATCGCCGCCGCACACGCCGGCACAGTCCTCCACTGCATCGCCGCCACAGACGCCCGCGCAATCCTCCCCGGCATCGCCGCCACAGACGCCCGCGCAGTCCTCCTCCGCTGCGCCACCACACACACCGGCGCAATCATCCACCGCGTTGCCACCGCACACCCCGGCACAGTCGACCACCGCATCGCCATTGCACACGCCGGCACAGTCGAGCACAGCACTGCCGCTACAGACGCCCGCGCAGTCCTCCTCCGCTGCGCCACCACACACACCGGCGCAATCGACCACGGCAGCGCCATTACACGCGCCTGCGCAGTCGACGACCGCAAGGCCGCCGCACACGCCCGCGCAGTCGACCACGGCAGCGCCATTGCACACGCCGGCGCAGTCGACCACGGCACCGCCATTGCACAAGCCAGCGCAGTCGACCGCGGCGCCGCCATTGCACACGCCGGCGCAGTCGACCGCGGCACTGCCATCGCACACGCCAGCGCAGTCGACCACGGCGCCGCCATTGCACACGCCAGCGCAGTCGAGCGCGGCACCACCGCCGCACACTCCGGCGCAGTCGACCACGGCACCGCCATCGCACACGCCAGCGCAGTCGAGCGCGGCGCCGCCGCCGCACACACCGGCGCAGTCTGGAGTCTGACCAGCGGTACAAGCACCGGTCTCATCTGAGCCCGGCGGCCCATCCGATGGGGTGCTCCCCGAATCGTTGCCGGGGTCGGACGCGGCGCCGCCGGGGTCACTCCCAGCCGAGCCATCGCCACCACCCGCCCCCTCGCTGGACGCTCCTGTCCCGGACCCGTCCGCCATCATCTCCCCACCGGCGCCTTCCGGGCCGGCGTCTGTTTCACTATTCGGCTGCCCCGGCGAGCTGGTCGCCTCCTCTGGCATGACGCACAGACCGCTGAGGCACTGCAAGGGCGAAAGGCAACGCTCCCCTTCCACACAGGGGCAGCGCTCCGAGCCGAGATCGCACGCCTGCTCCAGGCTCCCCGCCCCGTCGTCGGACGGGGATTCCGCGTCACAGGCCACAGCCGTCGGCAGCCACCACAGGATCATCAGTAGTCTCGAAGCTCGCATCACACCCGCCGCAATATCTGGAACCACTCGTGGCAACACATACCACAGCCTGAGGCATCTGGTGTCACACGGACGCCGATGGCGCCGAGTGGGTTTTGGGCTGTAGGTCGCACTGGAACCTGGCATCCGAATTCCTGTTCCCCCCGGCGCGGTGGGCGAGGTTTGATGCCCTCAGTTTCAGCCATGTCGGCACCAGAGGCCAGGCTTGGCTTCCGGCTTGATCCCCGGGGACAGCACGGCGGCGAGGAGTGCCGCCCAAGTGCGTCTGTGAGCACCGCCGTGCTGTAGGGCGGCGGAATCGTGGGGGTTTGGGGCCTCAGCGGTGTAGGCAGCGTGGCATCCGGTGCTGACATGGCTCAACCTGGGGATGCCTAAAGATGCCTACGGTCACGGTCACCGGTCAGGCGTCGCACGAGGCTCGGTGGCACGCTGAGCTACTACTATCGCGACGCGGCCTGAGTCCGTTTCCGTCGTCGCTTCCTTGCATCGGTTTGGACCGAATCGGGCTCGGATGCTTGCGTCCAGATCCGACCGTTCGCGAGCGAAGCCGTGCATCGTCAGGCGCCGCAACCGAGAGCCAGTGCCACCGAGGGCGCTGTTGTACATGATCGCCAACGCGGAGGTGCCGGTCTCCGTTCGCTCTCGGCTTGGCTGGCGGTCTGCGGCGGCTGAAATCATGGCTCAGATCGGGCGATCGAGTTTTCGGACACTACGGGATGGGGTGGTCATCACGGGGATGAATCGGTGGGTCTCTCCGGCTGAACGTCACGGCCTCTTCCCGCCCCGGATAGAGCCCTATCGGTGTCGCAAGGGAATGGCGTCGTGTCGGCCCGCCAGCCGTTTTCTTCGGATTTGGTGTCTGTGAGAGACAGCATTACCTCGCCCAACTGATGCAAGCGAGTCTCCTGATTCTTGAGCAAGTCGGCATAGGACACCCGTACTCCTGGCTTGGGAGACTCGTTTGCGAGCCCAGTGTGAGCCAAACGGGCCCTCGCGACCTGTCCATCCTTGTAGCGAACGCTCAGATGAACGCCATGTCCTAGTGAGTACCTCTTCCGAATGAAAGGATCGTAATCGGTTGGCTGGAAGATGGCCGCCGGTTGGCCAAATATCCGATCAACTACATCATCTCGGGTGCCCTGCGAAGGTGTCAGCACGCAACGGAGCATTTCAAGCTCGCCAAACTCCGGAGTATTTCTAGCGAGGGCCCTGGCCGGATCACCCAAAAGGCTCGTTCTCCAGTCACGCTCTACTGTCTCATCCTTCTTCTGCTGCCCCTCCATCGAGGGCGCTAGCTCCGGTTCGAAAGTCTCGGCATCCCCATCTCCTACCGTATTCCGTGGGCCGGAACAGTCCAAGGCAAGGAGTACCAAGAATGATGAAATCCATTTCATAGGGGGTCCGAGCTTCGGTGGTCGAAAACCTTCTCCGCGACGGCGGCCATATCGAAAAACTCTACAAGACCGCGGGTAAACGGGCTTCCATTATCCCTAGGTCGGATGCCCTTCCAGTCGGCTGGATCGAGCCCCCGATTGTACTCCGCCCGCAATTGTGCCTCCCACTCTGAAACCGACATTACCCCAAGTGGATGACCCCAGAATCTGCCTTCGCCCACCTTGATTACGTTTTCGCCCTGCCAGTCACCGTCGGGGTGACGGTCCAGATAATCGGAATGATTTGGGATATGCCCGTAGTCTCCGATGAGCATGTTGTGATGGTTAGCACGGCGAGACTGCCGGGGAATCTGTCCAATCGTGAACCAGAGAAGTCGAAGCTCACCAGGGAGAAGGGTCATCGACAAGCCCTTGGCCTGAACGACATGTGCCGCCGTGAGGCAATCGCATGCCGGGCCTTCTCCCGAGAAGTTGAAGAAACCGTCCACTTGCGTCGTGCTGATGTTCCTGTCGATCAGGTCTCCAAACTCAGTCGTGAAGTTGCTCGTCGCTGCGACGGTATTCTCCCGCGCCTTTTGTTCAAGAGCCACAACGAGGGGAGCGACATCGACAACGTCACCCTTCTTTACGTGTCTGAGCAGATTCGTCCATGGGCGTCGGGGCAGGATCGGAGGGCGCGGCGGCGACTGGCACTGCTGGCGGGGGAGGCGCGAGAGCTGGAGCGGCGCGCGGGGCCGGAAAACGGTGCTCCAACACGCACTCAGACTACAAGTTTACACCCCCACCCGGCCTCCGGACGCACCAATGCGTGCCCGGGCTCGGACCAGGCACGCGAGTCACCGAAGCTGCGTCAGGTCTATGGAGGCGGGTGGCAGCGAGCCTTCTGCAGCACGCGCATCTTCCACGTACCCGGCGGCCAGATGACGTCGCGATCGCCGGCGCGCCACAGCGCCATGCAGCGGGCGTATTCGCTCAGGAACTGCGCGCGGGCCTCTCGCGCCTGCTCGGCGGCCTCGGGATCACCCCTGGTGGCGAAGGTCGGGTTCAACGCACCGAAGACCTCATAGCTGCTCGACCGACGCGCGAACTTGGACTGCACAGCACTCGCCGGGGTTCCGTAGCCGAGACCGAGGGCCTGGCGCTTGGCGCGGGCTTCGTTGGCCAGCTCTTCGCAGCGCGACTTCAGCGCGCGATCCCTCCGACCCGCGCCAAGAAGGATCTATACGAACAACAACTCTGAGTTGTTTTCCTGCACCCCGCCCACTGCCCCAGCGCTTCAACAAGCCGCAAGCGACGCTCTCGGCGCCTCTTTCGTGCCGCAGCGCGCGATTTTTCCACCTCGTCCCGTGCTGCAGACGCACCAATGCGCCGCGAGAGCCGTATCTCGCGACGCCTGCCCCCATGGGGCTATGAACTCACGTTGGGGGGTCGGTGCTGCCCCTGGCGCTGCCACCTCGCGGGCGGCCTTTTTGCTTGTCGCGCAAAACGACCAAGCGCCGAGATTCAGCAACTTCCTGATCGCCGACTGTCCGGTCGAAGCGGTGGCTTACGACCGGCCCCCCTCGCGGCGGCTCTGCCGCTTGCTCGGCCCCGCTCCCGGCAGTCGCCTCGACGTCTCGCCCGTCGTCGGAGTCCGCCGGGACGTACTCCGCATTCTCGCAGATCACTTCGGCCTCTTCGGCAAAGGTCTCGACGACGTAGTCCGTCAGCGCCCGCATGCGCTCAGCGGTCTGCTCTTGCCTCGACGGCACCACCTGCTCACCAGATGCCACTTCGCTCTCAGCGCCGGCATCGGCACGGGCACCGCCATCGGCCGCCGCCGCGAGGGCAGTCACACCACCCGCCTGCCCAGTCGGCACCGGCTCCGCCACTTCCTCCACCTGCCCGGGGCCCGACAGCCGACGCTGCCGCTGCTCCTGCAGCCTCGCCTTCACCTCCTCCAGCGTCGGACCCGCCTTGGTCAAAAACGCCCCCGGATGCTCCGCCGCGATCGGAGCCCGATGATGCACCCGCATGTTGTAGGTTCCATGCGGAAATTCGTGTTCGTAGTCGCCGTGCTTGCGCGCAACACGCGCATCCTCGTGCTCGCGCCGAAACTGGTGCACTTCCTCGGCCGCCTGCGCCCGCACCTCACGCCCCACCGCACCGCCCATGCCGATACGAAACGTGGGCACCCGGCTGCCACCACGCTCGCGCAAGGTCTTCGGCTCAGACCACGGATGCAGCGCCTTGACCCGCTCGGCTCCCAGCGCTGGACGCTTGCGCGCCGCCAAGATCCTCTGCACCACTTCCCGCGACATGCGCTTCATGCTGTGCACGAGCTTGTCGAGATCCCCATCAAACGCCATATACAGCAGCGGTGGCGGCGTCACCTCGAGCCGAATCACCTCCGGCCGCGAATCGCCGAAGTAGATCTTCGGCTTGGGCACGTCGATGTGACCGACCTTCCACAACTCAAAGTCAAACACATGCCCCGGCATCTTTTCCGGCCGGTCCTCCAGCCCCGCGGCCACGCAGTTCGCATATTCGTATTGGAGGTGCAGCGCCTGGGCCTCGGCGTCCCTCAGCTGCAACATGTGCGTGGGCCGATCATCGAACAGCTCGTGCGGCTGGTCGTAGCGCTCACGCGCCATCAGCGTGTTGAGCGAGCAACTGACGTCCTCGTGCAGCAGCTCGATGAACTTCGGCAGGTTGTCGCCCTCGGGGGTCACGTTCACGTGATGATGAGAGATAACCCGGGTCGTATGGTGAATCGCAACCTGCGTCCGCAGCTGCGCATGGGCCAGCGAATACAGCCAGCACGCGCCCACATCCGGATGCCACTCCCCCAAAAAGGCTTTGCGGAATGTGCATCTCCGCGTCAGCGCGGTGGTCGCTCCAGCGCCGATGATGCGAGGCGCAGTCCGCCGTGCTGTAGGGCGGCGGAATCGTGGGGGTTTGGGGCCTCAGCGGTGTAGGCAGCGTGGCATCCGGTGCCGATATGGCTGAAACTGGGGATGGCTAATGGTTCCTACGGTCCGCCGTGCTGTAGGGCGGCGGAATCGTGGGGGTTTGGGGCCTCAGCGG
>JAOUOP010000114.1 GCA_029880325.1 Myxococcales bacterium
TTCCTACGGTCCGCCGTGCTGTAGGGCGGCGGAATCGTGGGGGTTTGGGGCCTCAGCGGTGTAGGCAGCGTGGCATGCGGTGCCGATATGGCTGAAACTGGGGATGGCTAATGGTTCCTACGGTCGGACCGTAGGTACCATTAGGCATCCCCAGTTTCAGCCATGTCGGCGCCAGGGGCCAGGCGTCGCGGACCGTAGGTACCATTAGGCAGCCGGTGAGGGCTTTCCAATCGCCGACGCCGCCATCGGCGCCCTTGCAGCCACGGCCGACGGTGTGGCGGCCCTGCTCTTCGATCCCAACCCCACCGTGGACTCGCGCACCTGGGCCGCGGTCGTGCGTCTCGGCGGCGACGGAAGCCGGATCTTCCAGACCGACCTCTTCCGCTCCCCCAACTTGGACGACGTCGACACCAAGGGCGGCGCGGCCTCGGGCGTACTCGCCTACATCCCAGAAACCGACACGCTGGTGCCCTACTTCGGTCACACCCAGCGCTACGACGACGGCGTGCGGCACCAGGGTGGCTACCTGGCAACGATCAGCGCCGCTGGAACCCAGAGCGTCATCAGCGGCTGGTTTGGCAGCCACAACCTTTCCCAGCGCATCCTGGTGGACGGCGCGCGCGTGGTGACCCTCGGACTGGGCGACGCCTTCCCCAAGGGCATTTTCCTGAACTACGCCGAGGGCGGGCGACTTCAACCCCAAGTGATCTATCGCTTGGCGGCCGACGGCGTGGGCAGCGCCAACGCCAAGCTCGGCGGCATGGTCGATCTGGGCAACGAAATCGCCCTGCCCTTCATCACCAACCTCTCCATCTCTCAGGATCTCGACGCCGGCGCCTGGCCCAACACCGACGAAGCCATCTCCATGCAGATCCGCGACGCCGCCGCCAACGGTACCGATCTGGGGCTGCTGCTGGCACCCAAGGGCGCGACACCGAGCGCGGAACTCATGCCCACCTGGATCGATCTGACGCCGAGCCCCGGAGCGCGCCTGTCGCGGCTGCGGTCGGCGCCCTACGGCACGGACATGATCCTGCTGGGCTGGGCCGAACTCAGCGGCAACGAGTGGAACCCGAACGCCACCTTCTTCACCATGGTCGTGGACAAGAACGGCGCCATCTGCCAGCCGGCCACGCAATTGCCGGCGGGTACCGGCTGGGCCGCAGGTGACGACATCAAGGCGCTGCCCGACGGCAGCATCACCTGGGCCAACGCCGCGGGTGGGGGTATTCAGCTGGTGCGCTTGGTGCCATAGGGTCGGCCTGCGGGACGTGGTGGAGGCCCATCCCTTCGGGTCAGATGCGCCGCACCACATGCAGTCGCCAAATCACCAAGCACGATTCGAGGACGGACAATCGTAGAGAATGTCGCGTCGCCGGGCGTTCCTGGCCAACGAAGGACGGCTGCAGGGCTTTCGAAGAAGGACAGGCGCGCAGGGACGAGGCGGAACGACGAGGGCTGTCCTCGTTTCGCTACGGTCATCAAGACCCGAGTGCGGTGGATTTTGGCAGAAGATCGCGAAGGACGGCGTTTTTCAGGGTGTTTGGCGGGCCGCGGGAAGGGTCGTCCCCTTTCGAGAAGCGCAAGACGGCCTGAAAAGCGCCGGACAAGCGAGGGCTGCCGAAAAGCACCGAACTCGAGTCTATATTCCCGCGTCGCCGTCGGTGCCTCGAGACGCCTCCGGCTCGCTGATCTCGCAGCGTGACCCTTTGCACGCCAGTGTCGCTCCTGGAGGGCAGCGGTAGAAACAGGATGAGCCGTCGTCAGCTCGAAGCGAATCGGCCAGCTGCTGCGCCTCGTCCGCAAATGCTGCGTTGACCGCAACGTTGCAGCCGACCGGACAGCCGGGCTTGATCAGCATGCAGTCGGATACGGTATCGCACTCGGAGTTGGCGGCGATGAACGCCGCGAAGCGAGCGATGTCATCCCCGGATCCCTCATCCCCCCCCGGCTCTCCCACGCTGGCTTGCGCGCTCCGAACACAAATGCCCTGCGCACAACTCGCATCCGGCCCGAGCAAACGCTTGCAGTTATCATCGCCATCGCACTCCGCAGCACAGACCGCCGCCGCGTCGTCGACGCCCTGGGCCTCACAGCTCGACTGCAACGCAGGGTCACCGACACGGACGCAGCTGCTTCCCGAAGACACTCGGCCACACTGCGCCGTGTCCTCGCAGGCCAGAGTACAGACACCGCACAAGCACTGGAACTCATCGCCGCAGCTCTCATCCTGCGGGCAGAGCTTCAGCCAGTTGGTGTTCTTGTCTCCGAGGGGATCGGTCACCTGACCGCACGACCCCAGACCGAACACCGCCGCCAGCAGAAGCGCCCCCAACAGTCCAAAGCGACTAGCCATCCCCGTTCTCCTCACCACCCGCGTCAACCACGGTCTGCCCGAAGTAAAAGGTCACCTCGCGCTCCTCGCCTTCTTTCGGCACGTGCTCGCGGTTGTACTCCGAAACCCGCGCCCAGAGCTCGTTGACCTCGGCCCGCACGCGGCTCAGAAGCCCTTCGACTTCGCGCGCGTTGGGATGCCCCGCGTGAATGCGAAAGCTGAGCGTGGCGCCGCCGATCAAGTCGTCTTCCTGCGAACGCGGGCCCACGCCGCGCACCTTCGCCGCGATCGCGGTGGCCATCGCGCGAAAGTGGTCGAAGACCGCTGCCTCCCAGCCATGGGCGGCGCCCAGCGGGATGTGCACGCGTGCGCAGCTCAGTATTTGCTCGCCGTCTTGCTCAGCACTGTCGATGCGGCCGTGGTCGACCAGACGGTCGATGGCTCGTTCGGCAAGCTCACGCTCATAGTCCGCGGCATCCAGGAGAGCGGTCCGCGCGACATGCCGGTGCTCGTAGATCTGGAGCAAGAGCAGACCCGCGATGGCATCGACCTCCTCGTCTGCGGCAAGGGCACGACGGGCTTCTTCGCTCGCCAGTTGATAGAAGGCGATCTCGGTGCGCCCGGTGGCCGCGATGAGCCCAGTGTCGAGCAGGTCTCGCAGTACCGCAGCGACGTCGTCGTAGCCGTCACGCTCGAAGCGCTCCAGCAGCTCGCGCCGTCTGCAGCCGCCGCTTTCATCCAGGAACGAAAGCACCGCCTGCCACAGCGTCTGCTCCCGATGGGTGCGGCTCTCCGACAGCCTCGCGACCTTCTTCTGATAGCCGCGCAGGGCCAAGCCAAACATGTCCGCGGCCACCTTGCGCCCGACGCCCTGGCTCTCCAGCTCGCGCGCCAGCTCCAGGAAGACCTGGTCGGCCACCTGGGCCAGCGGCGTGCGCAGTCCGGCGGCCGTGGCCAGCTGTGCGATCAGAACGGTGGTCTGGCGCACGATGGCGTCGACCAAGTGCCGGGTGTCCATGCCTCGAGTCTGCCAGCGGCCAACGGCCCCTGCCAGGCGAACAAAAGGGCACGGGCGGGCCCTCTCGACTACCGCAGGATTTCGCGCAGCTCCGCTACCAAGAGCCGCCGGTAAAGCCTTTCCATCAGGTTTTCGGGCTCGGGCAGGCCCATGCGCTCCAAGTACGGGCGCACGTCGTCGCCCACCGAGCCCTCGACCACGGCCTCGGCCAGGATCTCCACGGCGCCGCGAACCGACTCGATCTTGGCCTTCAGCGCCTTGAGCGCGCGGCCCAGGACGATTTCGTCTTCCGTCAGGTCGGTGCCGAATGGAAACGCGGGGAACAGGCCTTCCTTCTTGGCCTCGCCCAGCACCGCTTCGTAGCTTTCGGGAAGGTTTTCCGTGTGCACAGGCGCGATGCGATGCTCTGGATCGAGCTTGCCGCTCTCCACCGCCTCCTGCTGCAGCGATTGCTGAAAGCGCCCGTCGCTGACCTCGAGCAGGCGCTCGATGATCTCCTGGTCGGTCTTGCCCCGAAGGTCGGCGATGCCGTACTCGGTCACGATCAGATCACGCTGGTGACGCGCGATGGTCGTGTGCCCATAGCGGCTGACCACGTTGGACTCGAGCTCGCCGTGGCTCGTGCGCGTGCTGCGCACCTGCAGGACCGAGTGCCCGTCCGGCAAGGCGTGGGCCATGGCCACGAAGTTGTACTGGCCACCGACACCGCTGACCACACTGCCATCGGCCAGGCCGTCGGAGACGACAGCGCCCGAGAGCGTGACCATCATGGCGGTGTTGATGAAGCGCGCGTCGCGGCGGTGTAGACGGTCGAGCTGTTCGTGGCCGTAGAGCTGGTTGATCCGGAGCACGCTGCGCATGTCGATGCGGCGGCGGTGGCGGTTGGTTTCGAGTGCAGTTCGTGGTGTGAAACACCACGAACTGCACTCGAAACCAGAATGACAACGTGGCTTCAGGCGGTTGGGGACAGCAGGTGCGCACAAAGCTAAAGCCACGCTTAAGAACTGTCCCCCGCGGTCTTGCATAAAAATAAAGCCCGGCTTACGTTTTGTGCATGGTCGGCGACACCCCCGGGACTCCCGAGTGGGACCAGCTCTACCAGATCGCTGCGGCGCAGGAGGGGCTGTTCACGACCCAGCAGGCGGCCGAGGCGGGGTACTCGCCGCAGCTGCTCGTCCATCACATCCGGGGTGGACGGATGCTGCGGGTGCGGCGCGGCATTTACCGGCTGGTGCACTTCCCCGCCGGCGAGCACGAGGAGCTGGTGGCCGTCTGGCTGTGGTCGGAACGGGCGGGCGTGCTGTCGCACGAGACCGCGCTGGCGCTGCATGGGCTGTCCGACGCGCTGCCGGCGCAGGTGCACCTGACTCTGCCTACTGCATGGAAGAAGCGACGGTTTCGCGTACCCGCCGGTGTCGTGCTCCATCACGCGGATGTCGAGCCGGCAGAGCGCATCTGGGCGGGGGCGGTTCCGAGCACGTCGGTGACGCGCACGCTCAACGACCTCGCGACTCGTGGGCTCTCGCCCGAGCTACTGCGGCAGGCAGCCCAGCAAGCACTACGCCGCGGGCTTTCGACACGGGGTGACCTCGCTGACGTCGAGCAAGCTCTCGAGCCCTTCGGGGGACTCGCCGCATGATGACGCGGACCTATGCCTCGCCGGCTGCGTTCAAACAGGCCCTCGAGCAGCGACTGCGGTCGGCGTGAGGGTCTGGGCCCGACCTGGCTCGGCAACGACAACTTCTCGTCTTCGATCGATTCCTGGCCCGCATCGTTCATACGTTCGGCGACGCCGCGATGCTCAAGGGCGGCCTCGTGCTGGAGCTGCGGCTGTCGCAGGCGCGCACAACGAAGGATAGGGAGAAGATCTGCCTCTGACAGTCGATTGTCGGGAATTTTTGGGGTTTCTGGTGTGTTGAAGAGCCATGGTATCTGTCAACTCACATGTCCCGAATCAGACGATCACCCCAGGCTCTTCACGTAGTGCGCTGGACGACCTGGCGCAGTTCGTGAGGAAGCGCCGCGAGCAGAAGCCGGGTGCGAGCGACTTTGCTCAGTTCGAGCAGTCACTGCACCAACATGTGATGGCGGTGGAGCGCGAGATTCTGGCCGAAGAGTTGGCGCGCGCAGACATCGACGTCGAGGCGGTGGAGGTCGATGGGGTGACCTTCCGTCGAGCGGTGCGGAGTATCGGTCACTATCAGACGGCCGCTGGTGTCGTGGAGGTGGAGCGTACGTTGTACCGAAGCCGGCGCGAGGGCTCAGACGGCCGTTCATTTGCTGCGCTGGATCGGAGCCTCGGTATCGTCGAGGGCCGCTGGACCCCCTTGGCAGCCAAGCAGGCGGCCTGGGTGGTGACGCATTTGACACCGAGCCAAGGGGAAGACTTGCTGCAAAGGCTGGGCAACATGACACCCTCCAAGAGTAGCCTGGAGCGGCTTCCCAAGCAGGTTCTGGACGAGCGGCACGGCGACCGTGGAGGGATTGAAGAAGCCTTGCGGAATGACGAACACGTACCAGACGAAGCGGTGACGGCCTCAGTCTCATTGGACGGCGTAATGGCCCCGATGCGCGATGGTGCCGCGCAGCAAAAGCGACAAGAAACCGCAGACAACGGCCAGCTGACCCGCGGTCCTGCAGGGTATCGGGAGGTCGGCTGCGGTACGTTGAGTTTCCACGATGCAGACGGGGAAGTGCTGCGAACGGTGCGCATCGGTCGCATGCCGGAGCCCAAGAAGGAAACGCTCAAAACGATGCT
The DNA here is from genome assembly GCA_029880325.1 of Myxococcales bacterium. Taxonomy (GTDB): domain Bacteria; phylum Myxococcota_A; class Polyangia; order Polyangiales; family JAFGIB01; genus JAOUOP01. The sequence goes on from JAOUOP010000114.1 coordinate 6,112, forward strand.
GAAGGCAGAGCTGGGCCGAGCACTAGCCGAACGCCCAGAGCTTCGGGTGATTGCGCTGGCCGATGGCGCCGCCGACAACTGGAGCTATCTCCAAGACGAAGTTCTGGCGTTGCTACCGGAAGTCGCGTCCAAGGTTGCGGTCCTGGACTTCTTCCATGCAGCCGAGCACGTCAGCGCGGCCTTCGGCGCAGCCTATGGAGAGGGAAGCGTGAAAGCTCGAAGCAAGTTTGACCAATACCGGCGGATTTTGCTGGAGGACCCGCGCGGAGTCGATAAGACCATCGCGGCCCTGTCGCGTCTGAGCAAGAAGATGCCGAAGAAGGTCAAACTTGCGTCCGTAGTTCGATATCTCCGTACCCACCGCAGCATGATGCGCTATGCGGAGTATCGCGAGGCCGGCCTGCCGATCGGTTCGGGAATCGTAGAAGCCGCCTGCAAAACCTTGGTAACGCAGCGGATGAAGCACAGTGGCATGCGTTGGAGTCAACAGGGAGGGCAAGCCATTCTCGACCTGCGAAGCTGGGAACAGAGCGACCGATTCGATCGCGCCTGGGCCCTGATCGCCGCGCGATACAAGGCCGAGGTTCACACCCTAGCCAACGTGGTTTCGCTGCCAATCGCCTCGTGACTGCGTCAGGGTCAGAGTTGCACCCGAAGGATATCGACCTGCGATTCATGGGTGCGCCCGAGCGCGTGCTCGAGCGGCTCCAGGAGGCCGCGCGCCTCGACCTCGGCGACTTCCTCAGGTTCGAGGTCGAACCCGACGAAGACCACCCCGAGATTCAAAACTACGGCATGCAATACGACGGCATGCGCTTTCGTGCCGAGTGCCAGCTCGCCGGCAAGCTCTACGGTCAGCGCTTCGGGGTGGACGTGGCCTTTGGCGATCCGATCTTGGGCGACCCCGAGGTCGTCACCGCCGACGATGTGCTGAGCTTCGTCGGCATCGCGCCCCCCACGCTAACCCGGATTATTCATGAATGAGCTACTGCGGACACGGAACTACCTTCCATGACAGCGCGTACTCGAAAAGCCGTCCTCGACGTACCTCAAGTACGCCTGCGGATTCTATTCTCCGTGCCACACTGTCCTGCAAGGCATTTCCGTGCCCTCGCTACGCACCTTCATGAATAATCCGGGCTAAGGCTCTATCCGGTGGAGACGCACATCGCCGAGAAGCTGCACGCCTACGCCATGCCGCGCCCACGTCCGAACTCGCGCGTAAAGGACCTGCTGGACATCGCGCTGCTGGCGAGCATCGGAGCGCTCGAGGCAGGCCGGCTCGCCGAAGCCCTGGAGCAGACCTTCACGTTCCGCAAGACGCACGCGCTGCCGACTTCGCTGCCCGAACCGAACACCGCGTGGGAGACGCCATACGCAGCCATGGCCAAGGCCGATCAGCTCGCATGGCCAACGCTCGCCGAAGCGACGGAGGCGGCCAAGGCGTTCCTCGACCCGCGTACAGGCTGGTTACGTTGAAGGTAAAGTTCATGCCATTGCCGACGGTCGTGACCCAGGCATAGCCGAGTGTTTGGATCACGCTCAGACCCGAGCGCCGCCGTGCTGTAGGGCGGCGGGATCGTGGGGGTTTGGGGCCTCAGCGGTGTAGGCAGCGTGGGCTCTGGTGCCGATATGGCTGAAACTGGGGGTGCCTAAAGATTCCTTCGGTCAGCGCGCCCATCAAGCTCAGTCCCGCGAGGGTGAAGGCCCGCCGTGCTGTAGGGCGGCGGAATCGTGGGGGTTTGGGGCCTCAGCGGTGTAGGCAGCGTGGCATGCGGTGCCGATATGGCTGAAACTGGGGATGGCTAAAGATTCCTACGGTCCGCCGTGCTGTAGGGCGGCGGAATCGTGGGGGTTTGGGGCCGCAGCGGTGTAGGCAGCGTGGCATGCGGTGCCGATATGGCTGAAACTGGGGATGGCTAAAGATTCCTACGGTCCGCCGTGCTGTAGGGCGGCGGAATCGTGGGGGTTTGGGGCCTCAGCGGTGTAGGCAGCGTGGCATGCGGTGCCGATATGGCTGAAACTGGGGATGGCTAAAGATTCCTACGGTCCGGTGAGTTGGGTCCGTGCGTAGGCGAGCAGGCCGCGCATCTCGGGATCGGTTCCGGGGCCTTCCTGCGCGCTTTTTTCGCCGTCTCCGGCGCGTTCCCAGCCGCCAGCGGCCGCACCCAGTCCCAGGGTGTCGACCATGCGCTTCATCAGCTCGTAGGGAAGCTCGCGCCCCTCTTCGAACGCGGGGGTGGCCGGCTCGAGCTCGTCGGTCATGAATCGGCGGAACTGGTCGCGAATCGCGCGCTGTGCATCGGTCGGCTGCATGGCCGGGGCCTCCTCATCGGGGTGTGAAACGGTCGGTTTTGCAAACGGGAGGGATGCGGCCGCCGCGGCCGAGGCGGTCGCCCCGCAGTGGCGCCGCGAGTGGCTCGGGTCGGTCGATGCTCACGATCATCGGCTGGTCCTCCGCCGAACCTCGCAGCGTTCATTCATCGCTCGCTCCCGATCGCCCATTCATGTTTCAGTCCAGCGCGTCGGACCAGGCCACCCGGCGCTCCATCTGATCGCTGCGGTGGCGGTCGAAGCCTCGCAGGGCCCGACTCAGCAGCCGCCGCATCTGCTGCTCCGCCTGCTCCCCGTCGCCCGACTCGATGGACTTGTAGATGCGTTCGAGGGCGCGCAGCGCCGCGGCGCGTTCCTCGGCGGCGTAGTCCAGGCCCGAGACCCGCGACAGCCGGTGCAGCGCCGGTAGCAGCTGGGCGAAGAGCGGATTGCCGGCGGCGACCGCGACCAGGTCGTGAAAGCGCCGCTGCTCGTCGCTGAAACCCTCGCCCCCCCGCTGCTCGCCCAGCCGCTCCAGACTCTCGGAGAGGGCTTGCAAATCGCCATGGCTGGCGCGCTCGGCCGCCAGACGGGCCAGGCTGGGTTCGACGATCACCCGCGCCTCGATCACCGCGCGGAAGGGCGCGTCCACGAATTGCAGCAGCAGCGCCAGGGCGCTGCCGAGGTGCTCGGCGCCGGGCGTGGTCAACTCCGGGCCGCCGCCGGGCCCCGACCGGATCCGCAGCACCCCGTGCAGCTCGAGCAGCCGCAGCGCTTCGCGCAGGGTGCCACGCGCGACGCCGTAGCGCTCCACCATCTTCTGCTCCGAGAGCAGCCGGTCGCCGGCCGACAGCCCGCGGGCGCGCACCTGGCGGACGATCTCGTGGGCCACCAGCACCGCCGCCTTGGCTCTGGGTTTGTCGGCCGGGCTCTTCAGGATGGCGCCCATCAGGTCCGGAGGCTCCGCATTTGTCGCAGGGTCGGTGTGTCCGAGATGGAGGCCGTTGGCACTGCACAGGGTGGTCCGCCCATGCCCGAGAGGAAGATCGGATGCTCCATTGCGAAGAGTCTGCAAAGGGGTACCGGGCCGATCATGGAAGATCGCTAACTCTTATCATAGAAATTGTCAATCATGGTCATTGATTTGACGGGGCGGGTCGACCACGGCCCGGACTCGTTCAGCGCGATCGCTCGGCTTCGTCGCCGATGTGCCGTAGCTCGAGCGCGGCTCGAGGATCCGCGGCGGGTCAGAGCCACGTAGCGCCACGGGTTGCGGCCGCCGCCGAAGAGAGCCGCCGACCCAAGCTGCCAGGGTCGTTTGGGCCGCCTGGGCCCGGTGGAACGGGCGCGTACCGCTACCGACGTGGCTACAAAGCCCCGCACGCCCCGTGTCGCGATTCGGCGGGGCTTTTGCGGGAACAGCCCACCTCGTTCACTCGGGTCTCACGACTCCGCAGGGGAAGGTGGCGGCGAGGCTGCCACCGTTCATGAGGCCGTCGCAGGCGCTGCCGTGCAGACTGATGGTGCTCTCTCCGGTGACGCTGAAGCCGTTGGTGGGGTCGCACTCGAGCGGGTCGGGACCGAGCAAGACGGTGCCCATCTGACAGGCGCCGTCGAGATCGGTGAGGCGGCCGCCCTCCAGGGTGATGTCGCAGCTGGCCACGGAGGCTGTCTCCTGGATGATCGAGGCGAAGGCGGCTTCGAGGTCCTGCGGGTTTTCGGGGTTGATGCTGGTGCCCTGGCCGGACGCGGCCAGTTGGTCGTTGTAGCCGGAGCCGCCGGGCTGTACCGATACGACGTGGGTGCGGACGCCCATGCCGGCCCACTTGCTGGCGATCTGAAAGGCGTCGGCGATGACTCCCGTGCCGTCCGGTGTGGGAAAGCCCGGAACGCAAGTGGAGCCACCATCGGTCAAAAAGAGGATCGCGGTGGAGCCCTCGAGCTGATCGAGGTAGTCGGTCAGCACGCGGTCGGCCTCCATGAAGGCGAATTCGATGGGCGTGCCGAGACCGAAGTCGGGGTTGCTGCCGAATTGCTGCCAGGTCGGTAGCCAGTCGGTGGACTTCAACCAGGTGATGTGGGGTGGCTGCTCGAACGGCAGCACCGGGTCGCACAAGAGGGTCAGGCCACTGGGAAAGAGGATGGTCGCGAGGGTGAGTGGATCGTGGCATCCCATGCCATCCGGATCGGCCGCACCGGCCGGACAGGTGTAGGGCTCGACCGCAGCGACCAGCGCCGCGTTGGCCGCCGCGAAGCGCTGCATGCCGTTGAAGTCCGTGTCCTCCATGCTGCCGGAGCGGTCGAATACGACGAGGATGTTGCCGGGGGAGAACTGCACCTTCGGTGTGATCTCCACGGCGCCGCAGTTGGGCTGATCGAAGACCGAGACGCCGGCCGTTCCGGAGCCGCCGGTCGTGGTCGGTCCGGCACCGAAACCACCCGCGCCGCCGCCGGTTACGCCGCCGTTGTCGGCGTTGTTGAACTCGCCACTCTGGGCGCCGGCCCCCGAACCGGATCCGGGTTTTCGCGTCGAACCGGAGTCTGCAGAGCAACCGACGAGCAGAGCCAGGCACAGGACCTTCGCAAATGTCATCCGCGACACCATGACACACTCCTTCGCTTGGCCGGGCGGCGAAATCCTTCGAGCCATCGCTCAGCTTCGGAAGATCGCACCGCTCATCATAGCACCACTTGGCTGCGCGTCCGTGCGGCGCCGCGCAATTGGAGTATGTGCATTCCCCACGCGCGCAGTTCGTGCGTCAGGTGCCCGGCGTAGTTGCGAGGGGGCGTGGCCTGGCTGGCTGGCGGTTGAGCTCGGGTGTCGGGAGGCTGCGCACCATGTCGCGTACGGGGCGACCGGCCAGGTCTGCCATCGTCGCGAATGCCTCGCCCGAGAGGTGGCAGTCGGTGCTCTGGCCGCTCGGGATCATGACGCGGGCGTACAGCGGAGTGGTCTCCGCGGTTCCCGAGCCGTAGAGGAACTCGCCCCCGCACGCCCGCACGCGCGCGCAAACCGTCGTCATGATCGAGAGGGCCACACCGCGTCCCCTGGCGTGGGGCCGGACGTAGAGAAACTCCGCGTGGCCGCCATGCATGTTCCAGAACATGTCGTAGATGCGTCGCCACTCGACCATGCCCACCACCGCGCCGCGCCACTCGGCGACGACCAGCTCCGCCACCGCCCGCTCACCGAGGAACGCCCCGCGGAGCCCCTCACGAGAGCGCGGATGGGAGCGCGCCGGATGGTCCTTCACGAAATCGTCGATCATGGACAGGACGTCGCCCAGATCGCCGTCGCTTGCGGGCCGGGCCACGAGCGCGCCCGTGGGGGATGCCGTGTGCATGGCGGAACTGTAGCAGGACACCGTGCGCGCTTCAGAGACGAGCACCCCGCCGCGCGCCGAATCTTGCGAAAGACAGTCGATCACGGCCAGCAGAAACCCCCGCGCGCGCTCGAGGCCAGCTGGCACCCTTCGATGCCTCCCGGCTCGATCGGGACTCCGCGGAGGTTCTACTCGTCGGGGGCAAAGAGTTGTAAATTCTGGTGCTTGCCTGGGACGATGGCAATTGCTGGTTCGAAGATGCCGCGGCACGCGGACGCGTCCCGAGGCTCCCCGCGCGGTTTTCGAATGATCGACCTCGAAGCCGGTGAATCCGCCGTGCTGTAGGGCGGCGGGATCGTGGGGGTTTGGGGCCTCAGCGGTGTAGGCAGCGTGGCATGCGGTGCCGATATGGCTGAAACTGGGGATGGCTAAAGATTCCTACGGTCTCAGAAGTGGTGCAAGTGATGACGCGGAACATCTCCTTGGCCGAGTTCGTTCGGAGCGGAGCGTTCGGCCCGCTTGCCATCAACACTTCCGAGGAGGGCATCAGAAACCTGCTCGGGGAACCAGATGATGTCGGCCGCGGCTTTGGGAAACTCGTCATACACCGATACGGCGAGGGAAGGCTCGAGGTCTCGACTCTGAAGGGGCAGGTGGTGCTCATCGCCTTCTACCCGTCCCGAGGAATCGAGCTGCGCGGAGATGTTCGCGTGGTCGATGACATACCGAGCGCCGCGCGTGGCTCAGCCGATGCGTTTGTTCGATGGCTCGAACAGGAGGAACTTCTGTTTCGCGCCGATACAGAGGACGGCATGCTTCACCGGCTATGCGTTCAAGGCGGAGCGACTGCTACGTTTGCGGACGGACATCTAGATAGCGTGCAGGTCAGCTGAACAGCTCAGTTGTTACGGTCCGATTTCGAGCGATCCCTCCGATGCGCGGTAAAAAATCCGAATCGCGGACAACTCGTAGTTGTCGGTTTCGCGGCCTCCCCGAAGGCCGAGCCTCCAACAGGCCTAAATTTCGTACCGCGCGAGCGATCCCTCCGATGCGCGGAGCGATCCCTCCGATGCGCGGCAAAAAAATCCGCACGCAGCAGATCCGTCCATGGTTGCCGGTGCGAGATCGGAGGTCGCGGCGTCGGCTGAGACTGCCGGCGAGGTGGGGGCGGGGAGCGGAGCGGTGGGCGAGGTCGGAAACGGCGCGCCAACACGCTCCTGGGCAGATCCGTCCATGGTTGCCGGTGCGAGATCGGAGGTCGTGGCGTCGGCCGCCGTGCTTTAGGGCGGCGGAATCGTGGGGGTTTGGGGCCTCAGCGGTGTAGGCAGCGTGGCAGGCGGTGCCGATATGGCTGAAACTGGGGATGGCTAAAGATTCCTACGGTCCGTCGCCTCGAGCTGTCCGGGGCTGGTCCTGAGTTCCGTTGTGACGCCGTGGAGGCGTGTGACCAGGTCCACGAGCACGTAGGTGATGCTCACGCGCGCTTCCTGGTTGCGCAGCTCGCGATAGCCG
>JAOUOP010000065.1 GCA_029880325.1 Myxococcales bacterium
GAGGTGTCAAGCGCCGTGACAGGCGCCGTACCTCGGCTTTTCTGAATCCACTGCCGCTACGCTCGCTCGGCACTGGGTGGATCACTTTTCGCGAGCACAGGTGGGTCAATTCTCGCGAGCGTCGAGGGCCAGCCCGGCACGTGCTCGAGCCGGTCAACGATAGCGGCCAAGTGGGGAGTCCGGTGCCCAGCTGGCAGCACGACCCAACTGGGAGTCTCCCTTCTGCCAGGCCCACCGCGATGCACCTTGACCGAGTGCGTCAAGGCAGACCCGCGCGACCTGTCGGCGCGGTGTCGTCGGGCCATGGAGATGCGCAGGTCGGGGAAGACCAGCAGGTCAGAGCCCCTTGAGCAACTCGGGTAGCTCGCCGATTGAGTCCACGAAGTAGCTCGCCTTGCTGAGGTCCTGACCCCGAACGAATGCGTTGGCGACGACCACGCAGTCGATGCCCGCAGCCACGGCCGCCGTTAGCCCTCGCTCGGAATCCTCGACGACCAGCGTCTCCTCAGCCGAAACAGCGAAGCGCTCCAATCCGGCCAGGTAGGGGTCTGGATGCGGTTTCGAGCGTGGGTAGTCGCCGCTGCAGAGAACGAAGGACATGTGATCCACGATCTGACGCTCGGCGTGGATGAGCTCGAAATCGATCCGTTTGGACGTCGTGATGATGGCCATCTGGAACGATTGCGCCAAGGTGGCGAGGGTTTTCAGCACTCCTTCGATTTCGATGTCCTCGGTGCGGAGATACTGCCGATAGAGCTCGTCGCGGCGGGCCTTGTGCAGGGCCACGTCCTGGTCCGATGCGCCGATGGCCTTGGCGCGCTCCCAGGCTGACTTTCCATGGGCCATGTCCGCGAGGTAAGCGGCTTGCTCCAGGTCGACACCCAGGGGCTTGATGGCGGATTGCGTCGCTGCGAAGTACCAGGGTTCTGTGTCGACGAGGACTCCGTCGTGGTCCCATAGAATGGTGGTCTTCATTGGAAGCGGGAGGTTACCTTGGAGATGGCGCGGATGTTGACCGGGAGCGTGCGCGGGCCGCCCAGTCGGCTCAGGGCCGCAAGGTCATGATCGACCAGGGTGATTTCATCGAGGTGGTCGAGCAGGGATGCCACCGCGATTTGGCCCTCGAGTCGGGCCAGCGTTGCGCCCAGGCAGGTGTGTACGCCGAAACCGAAGGCGAGGTGGGGGTTGGGGTTGCGGTCGATGACGAATTCGTCCGGTCGCTCGAAGACGCTGTCGTCGCGGTTTGCCGATGCGATCAGCGGTAGCACGATGTCGCCCACGGGCAGTTCCTGCCCGCTGAGTTCGATGGGCTTGACCACGCGGCGCAGGGTGAGTGAGAAGGGCGAGTAGTAGCGCAGCGTTTCCTCGACGAAGGTGGGGATGAGCGAGCGATCGCGCTTCAGCGCCGCGAAGGTTTCCGGTAGCTCGTGGAAGACGCGCACGCAGCCCACGATCAAGCCGGTGGTGGTCTCGTTGCCCGCGATGAGCAGCAGGCGGCAGAAGCTGAGCAGCTCGGCATCGGTGAGCTTGCCGTCGTCGGTTTCGACCTCGATCAGCTGGCCCAGGAGGTTTTCGGGGGGAGCCTTGCGAAAGCGGTCGATGCGATCCCTGAAATAGGCGTCCATCGCGGTCGCGGCTTCGATGACGTCGGCGCTGGCACGGCCGAAGAGGATGGCGCCGATGTTGCCGAAGATGGCGTCGGACCAGCGCTTGAACTCGCGGATGTCGCCGTCGCCCACGCCGAGCATGTTGGCGATAACCGTGACGGGCAGGGGTGAGGCCAGCTCGTAGACCAAATCGGGCTGCTCCTTGCCGACCATCTCCGAGACGAGCTCTTCGGAGCGCCGCTCGATGACCTCTCGCAGCTGGGCGATTCTGCGGGGCGAGAAGGCCGAGCTCACGAGACGTCGCAGTCGCGTGTGCTCGGGTGGATCGCAGAAGAGCATGGTGGCCGCGCGGTCAGCACCGACGGTGGCCGGCACGACCTCGGAGGAGAAGGTCGTGTTGTCGCGCAGGACGCGCTGGACGTCGGCGTAGCGCGCGACGCGCCAGGGCTGGCCCGCCTGGCGGGAGACGGGGTGGTCGCGCCGCAGGATGCGGTAGCGCTCGGCAGGGTTGTCCGGGAGCGGCCCGGGTTCGGTCGAGGTGGTTTCCGTCATGGCGCACCACTGTGCCATGCAATCGGCTTTTGGGAAGTGCAGCGGAGCAATTCCAGCTGGCTTGGCACTCAGAGTCGGGGGCCGAAGAACACGATGCCAAGGGCCCGTGACCGGGACGCGACCGAGCCGCCCCTGTAGTCGAAACGAGGTGGCGAAGAGCACGACGCGGGTGGAGAAAACCCACGCAGCCGCCGTGCCGGCAAGCCGGTCGGCGCGCTACACGGGGCGATCGCCCCGGATCGTGATGCGTCGCATGTGGCGGCGATGACCGGCGTAGTCGTGCAGCGCGTAGTGCTGCACGCTGCGGTTGTCCCACATGGTCAGTGTGCCGGGCTCCCAGCGCACGCGGCAGGTGAAGGGTTCCTTGACGGCGTGACGAAAGAGAAACTCCAGGAGCGCTGCAGATTCGTCTCGGCGCATGTCCTTGATCCTGGCGGTAAATGCTCGGTTGACGTAGAGGGCCTTGCGCCCGGACTCGGGGTGGGTTCGGACCACCGGGTGTTCGACGCCCTGGGCGGCCAGGTCGGTATCCGTGGTGGCGACGGCCCTGGAGCGTGTCGAGTAGCCCCTGGGCCCGTATTGCTCTGCCGCAGAATGCACCGCGACCAGGCCGTCGAGTATCCCCTTCATCGTTTCGGAGAGCGCCTCGTAGGCTGCCTGCTGATTGGCGAAGAGTGTATCGCCCCCCGCGGGGGGGAGCTGCACCGCGTAGAGAATCGAACCCAGGTCGGGCGCTTCGCGAAAGGTCAGATCGGTGTGCCAGCCGCCGCCAAAATTCGCCGTGTCCTCGGGCTCGGTGATGATGTCGATCATTTCGGGGTGGTCCGCGTTGCCCGCCACGAAGGGATGCCGTTCGAGTTCGCCAAAACGACGGCCGAAGCGCAGCTGTTCTTCGGGCGAGAGTTGTTGCCCGCGGAATACCAGCACGTGGTGCTCGAGCAGCGCACGCCGAAGCTTGGCCACTGTCTCAGCGGGTAAGTCGCCTGCCAGGTCGACGGAGAAGACTTCCGCTCCGGTTCGACCGGAGAGGGGCTTGAGCTCGAACCTGGTGGACATCGGTCGGTGCTCCGGCTCTGTGGCATCGTTGTGGGGTCTGTCGAACTCGACACGATAGGGTGCCCGCTGGAAGACTTCAACGGCCCCGGGATTGACCGAGAGCTACGAGGTCCATTGCTCGGCATTCCACACGAACATGATTTCATCGCCGGCGGGTTCGCAATGGGCACCTGTGCTGCTGTACAGCTGGACCGCTGCGCGATTTGAGCGATTCGTGATGACCCAGGCCTTCGAGGCATCGAGCTGCCTGCAGAGATCTTTCAGCGAGTTGATCATCGCCCGAGCAATGCCTGTTCTGCGATGGGATTCGGAGACCTCGATTTCGTAAATGCAGAGCATCTGTCGGTCGGCGTCAACTCGGTCCAGCAGGTAGGCGATCAGGTAGCCGGTGGGCGCGTCTCCGTCCGAGGCCGCGATGAGCACGTTGGCCTCTCGCGAGAGGAACTGCCGCATGTAGTCGAGACCGGGGTTTTCGCCCTTGATCTCGTCGATCGCCCTGACTGCCCGCTCGGCGTCCGCCGCCCTCAACCGTTTTACGCGTCGATCCTTCAATGTCTCGCCCTCAAGCTTCGCCTTCCTGTGGTGCAGCAGTATGAGGGCTTGCGAGAATCATGAGCCTGGTCGGTGTTCGCGGTCGGTCGGGCACTACCCGTAGCGCAGGCGCCGGCGATTCCGGCGGCGATGGCGCAGCTCAAGATCAGGGCTGGAGCTGTGGTTGTTGTCGTCGTTTCCATGGGAGCTTTGCCCGCGGCGCCGTCGTGGGCCGTTTCGTCTGTCTTGGTGGCGCCCGGCGGCAGAAGTTCTCCGGAAACCGGGGGCCTCAGGGCACCCAGCCGATCTCCCGCGCGGTGCCCAGGCCGATGACCACCTCCTCGAAGCCGTCGGGGTCCTTCAGCGCGTCCGCGGACAGTGGGATGCGCCCGGCCATGATTTCCGCAGCCCGCTGGGGGTGGCGCGGTCGCCGGTCGGGCTCGGCATAGCCGTCGGGGTGTAGTGGGCGAAGCTCAGCGTCGTATTTGTCGCTGGCGCCCAGCGCATGCATCAGCTCGTGGGCGATGGTGATGTGGTTGAGGTGGGCCATCTTGGGGTCGGCGTATGCGTTGACGATGCCGAGATGGCCCTCCCACAGGCCCAGGGAGTGGGGCAGGCGTTGGCCGGGAGCCGCGTCCTGGTAGGCGATGAAGAGTCGCACGTCGGCACGCGGCAGCTCGTGCTCGCGGATCGTCGACCAGGCCCAGTAGCGTAGCTCTAGGCTAAAGAGGGCGATGCGACTCCAGTGGGGCTCTTGCCTGGGCGGCTCGGGGGGACGCGCTGCCGCGGGTCGGCCCACGTGCAGCAGGATGGGCCTACGCAGCGGCAGGCCATAGCGCTGGGCCTGCTGTGCCACGAAGTTGGCTATCGGTTGAAATTGATCGGCATTGAGCTCCCGCAGGCGTTCGGCCACGGCCGGGCTCGAGTCCAGCATCACGGGGTAGATGCCCACCTGCAGCGGCTGCGACCAGCTGGTCAAGCGGCGGTTTTCCGACAGCGTCGACGACAGCACGAGCGCCAGGATGCCCAGCAGGACGACGACGCGCAGGTTGCGGAAGCGGCGCCGTCTGCGCTCTGAGCCCGAGCACTTGGCGCAGGCGCGGAAGTCTTCCACCTCCGCGCACAGCGTACATAGGTAGCTCGAGCCGCAGCGCGGGCAGATGCGGTCGGCGCCGAGCCTGGGATGGCGGGCGCAGGGATGGGCGCTGACGAAGACCGGCTCGAAGCCGGCTTCGATGCCCAGCTTCCCGAACTCGGCGGCGATGCGCATTTTGCGCGCCTCGTCGATCGCGGAGAGGCGCAGCAGCTTGGGCAACGCCTCAAGCAGTCGTCGCGCTACCGTCGGGCGATCGATAGAGAGGGTGAAGCGACAGACGCGTTCGAAGTCCGTGGCCTTCGGAGGCGCGACAGGAGCCGAGAGCCGCAGCCGATATTCCCGAGTCGTCGTCACCTGCGCGAACCGCTCGTCGCTCTGCCGTCAGTAGAAATTCTCGAAGAAGAGATCCTCGTCGGCAAATCCGAGCTGGCGCAGCTTTTGGCAGCTGCTTTCGATCATGGCTTGGCTGCCGCAGAGGTAAACCTGGGTGTTTTGGGCGTCCCGCTCGGTGAGCTCGCTGTCGATCAGGTCGGTGACGCGGCCGCTGTGGCCCGACCAGCCGCGCGCGGAGGGCTGCGAGAGGGTCAGCCGGTATTCGAAGCTCGGGTGGTGGGCTTCGAGGCCGCGCAAGAGGTCGGTATAGAAGAGGTCGCTTTCGTGGCGCACGCCGAAGAAGAGACGCACGCGGCGATCGCTTCGATGGTGCAGCAGATGCGTCAGCATCGATCGGATCGGGGACATGCCGGTGCCCGTCGCGATCATCAGGATTTCCTTGTCACCCGATCCGTCGAGCAGGAAGTCCCCATACGGGCCCTCGACGCGCAGGCGGCGGCCCGGCCGCAGGCGGTGGATGTAGTTGGAGCCGAAGCCTCCGGCCACTGCGCGCACGCAGATCTCGAAGTGGCGGCGATCGGAGGGGGGTGTGCTGATGGAGTAGCTGCGGCGGATTACCTTGCCTTCGCTGCGCCGGGGCAGGTGAAAGATCATGTATTGGCCGGGGCGGAAGTCGAAACTCGGGGTTTCGACGAAGAAGCGCACCTCGCATACGGTGAGATTGAGTGGTCGAAAGCTTTCGACCACCACCTCATGGGTTTGCAGCGCTGCGCCCCCCTCGGCGTGGGGGCTCTTGCCGAAGGTCACGTCCCCGCCCACGTCGCATAGACAGGGCAGGCGAAAGCGGGCCGGGTCCAGCCCCTGGGCGCGCAGGGTACGCACCTCGCGGGCGCTCTGCTCACCCAGCGCTTCGAAGCCCGAGAGAACCTCGGTGGCGCAGGTGCCGCAGGCTCCGGCCTTGCAGGCGAAGGGCACCGAGCTGCCGGCGCGGTCGCAGACCTCGTACAGCCACTGTTCGGATGCGGCCTCGGTGCTGAGGTCGTCGGCGTCAAAGCGGATCTTGGGCATGGCCGGAAAATGCTAAAGCCGCGGCCACGACTCGGCAATGCCGGCGCGGCGACGAGCGGTGGCTCGGGCAGCAACTCCGTAGACCCCATACAGAAATGTTCCGCCCGGTCGTTACGAAAAATGCGGCGCATGGGTGCCCGTGTGCTCGCCGTGGGCGTTCGCGTGAATCGATGCTGTTGAGTACAGGGAGCATCGATTTTGGAGTGGACGGGCGCGAGGCGTTTCGGGCTAGAATTGACAATGTCGTCGGAGGCTTCGCGTAACGAGCTTGTTTTGCCGCGGAATGGTCCGCTCGGGCGTCGCTGAGCGCTCGGGATTCCGCAATGACGGGCCGATGGGTTGATTCGATTCATGTCGAATTGACTGGCCATTGATCACCACGCTCCCGGCGCGCCGGCAGGAGCGAGGGGGTGCGCACGTGTGGCCAATGACGCGACGATGTGGTGCTCGAGGAGGATCGTCATGAAAAAGTACGTCGTGGTATGTGTGCTCGCGGGGGCGTTGTGTGCGTTGGGGCAATCGCTGGCGCTCGCCGACCCGGTGGTCGTGACACCGGCGGCGGGCACGACCAAGGCCGATGCGCTCGCGCTTGCGGAGTTCTTTGCCGGTGCGGGGATTACCGTGGTCGACGCAGAGTTGGTGGCCGGTCCCAATAGTGCCGGCTCGTTTACCGGCGATGGCTCGCAGTCGAGCCCTGCTTCTCCTGCCGCGCTTGGCTACAGCAGTGGTCTGGTGCTCAGCAGTGGTTCGGTGCTGGAGCTTCAGGGCGAGAACGTCTCCGATGAGTGGTCCGAGAGTCCTGAGGGCAGCGGAATCTGCAATACGGAGTGCTCGGAGGCTTTCGGCTGCACGGTGGGGGACCTGGCTACGGTGAATCTCTTCCAGGCCGGTGCGGGTGCAGCTGCTTGTGACGTGACCTATCTGCGCATTGACTTCAAGGCCGCCAGTTCGCCGATCAACCTGCAGTACACCTTCGCCTCGGATGAATACAATGAGTATGTCCACACCAAGTTCACCGATCGCATGGGCCTTGTGCTCAATGGTGCCAACTGCGCGTTGGTGGATGCCTACGATCTGGATGGCAAGGCGCTCGCCGGCGAGACTACCTTTGTCAGCATCAACACCGTCAACGATGCGGACAACTTTCAGCCGGCTGCCGGAGATATTACGCTGCAGGGAGCGGACGAACTCTGGCATAGCTCCAATCCAGCGCTCTACCTCAACAACACCGCCTTCGACGCCTCCGGCAGCCCCATCGATCCGGCCTACAAGCTGAACGTCGATGGCCTGACGGTGACCCTGGTGTGCAACTCCGAGGTCAACACGGGCGACGAAGTCAATACGCTGGTGCTGGGCGTCTCCGACACCGCCGATCAGGACTACAACTCCTACGTCTTTTTGCGACGCGAGGGCCTCTCGACCCAGTGCAGCTCGGCCGCCGACTGCAACGACGGCAACGAGTGCACCGACGACAGCTGCAACGACGGCGTTTGTGTGCCGGCGCTCGTGCCAGTGGGTACCGTTTGCACAGGCGGCAGCTGCGACGCCACCGGAGCCTGTATCGCCGACCCCGACATCGGTGATGAGGACGCGGGCGTGATCGTCGATGCAGGCACCGACGCCGGCACCGACGCCGGAGCGACCGATTCCCTGAGCGATGCGGGCACCACCACCGACAACACCATGGACGCCGCGGTTGACGCCACCGATGCCGGGGGCGACGCCGGCGTCCCGGTCGACGTCGGCGCCGGCAGTGGCGGCAGCGGCGGCAGTGGCGGCGGTGGCGGCGGTGGCGGCAGTGGTGGCGATGGCGACGAACCGCGTCCTGACGTGGTGTCGGCCGAGCGGGGCATCACCGTCGCCGGAGGAGGCTTCATCGATTGCTCGGCTTCCCGCGGTCGCAGCCGCCCCGGCACATCGCTGCTGCTCCTGCTCGGTGGCCTGTTGCTGCTGCTGTGGCAGCGCCGCTCGCGCCGCTCGCGCCGCCACGGCACCTTGGCCCGCGTCGGCGTCGGCGTGAGCGTGCTGCTGCTCGTGCTCGCCGGCGGCGCCGGCCGCGCCAACGCCCAGGTGCAATCGCTGCCGCTCAACCAGCTCGATCCCGGCCTGGCCTCCGACGACTTCTTCAGCGCCCAGTCGCCGCGCACCGAGGGGCATCTGCTGCCGGCCGCCCAGCTCAGCCTCGACTACATCAATGCGCCCCTCGTGATCCGCGATGCCAATGGAGACGAGTTGGGAAAAGTCGTGAGCGGTCAGGCCTATCTGCGCGTCGGGGCATCGCTGGCGTTATTCGATCGCCTGGCCGCATCGCTCGAACTCCCGCTCGCGGTCTACCAGGACGGTGAAACGCCCGATGTGGGCACTGCCGTCGTGACCTCACCGGACTCGGCGGCCATGGGCGACCTGCGCCTTGGCTTGCGCGCTCGCTTGCACGGCGAGGCCGACGATGGCTTTCAGGTCGCGCTTGGTGCTCACCTGTGGTTACCCACCTCGCCCGCCGAGGGTTTCACCGGAGACAGCGCCGCCACGCTCAAGCCGCACCTCATCGTCGGCGGTCGCGGCAGCTCCATGGTGTGGTCGTTGAACGTGGGCCCGAAACTGCGTTTTTCCGATAACCCCCACCAGATCTCCTACGCCGCCGGCGTGGCCTGGGTCGGCGCGGGCGACGCCCTGCAGATCGGTCCCGAGCTGCACGGTGGCTTCGCGCTCGATGCTCCCGGCAGCGTGCTCATCGGCGGCGAAGGCGTGCAAGGCGTGGAGATCGACAATAGCGGCGGCGACGCCGACATGGAGGCCCTGCTCGGGGCCAAGTACCGCGTGGGCGCCTGGCGCCTGGGCCTGGCGGGCGGCCCCGGCTTCACCGACGCCATCGGCAATGCCCGCGCCCGCGTCCTGCTGACCGTGGCCTTCGCGCCCGAGGTGGTGCGGGACAGCGACGGCGATGGCATCCTCGATCCCGAAGACGCCTGCCCACAAACCCCGGGTGAAGCCAACGCAGACCCGGCCAAGCACGGCTGTCCGGCGCCGCCGCCGGCGCCGCCGGCGCCGCCTCCACCGCCGGACAACGACCAGGACGGCATCCTCGACGTGGATGACGCATGTCCCGACGAGCCGGGCGAGAAGAACGAGGACCCGGCCAAGCACGGCTGCCCGCCGCCCAGCGATCGCGACGGCGACGGCTATCTGGACGAAAATGACAGCTGTCCGGACCAGCCCGAGGATTTCGACAAGATCCAGGACGAAGACGGCTGCCCGGAGGAAGACGCCGACGGCGACACCGTCGTCGACCCCAGCGATGCCTGTCCGCTCACGCCCGGGGTGCCCAACGGGGAGCGCGCCGACTGCAACGGCTGTCCCAAGCTCGCCTGCGTGCAGGAAAAGTCCATCGTGATCCTCGAGCGCGTCGAATTCGACCTGAACAAGGACACGATTCGAGCCGAGAGCCATGGCGTGCTCAATGACATCGTGCAGATCCTGACGCACGACGAGGCCATCAAGCGCGTGCGCGTCGAAGGCCACACCGACAGCCAGAACAGCGACGCCTACAACATCGACCTCTCCGGTCGCCGGACCCTGGCGGTCAAGGCGTGGCTGGTCGAAAAGGGTGTGGCTGCCGAAAGGCTGGAGGCCTGGGGCTGCGGTGAGTCGATGCCGGTCCAGTCCAACAAGACCAAGAAGGGTCGCCAGGCCAACCGGCGTGTGGAGTTCCACATCATCGACCCGGCACCCGAAGAGCCGCGCGAGACCCCGGACTGCAAGCAGTTCTGAGTCGATTGAGGGCCGGCGCGCGTGCAGGGTTGAGCTGCGCGCGCGCCGGTCGGGCTTCAACCCTCGCGCCTGTTCAGCAGCGCTTCGATCTCCAGGGCCGCCAGACGCAGGGTGCGCGCGCTGCGAAACTTGCGCTCGCTGTCTTCCAGCTCCGCGCACAGGGTCGCGACCCCTTCGCGCGCCCCCTTGGTCTGCAGTTCCTCCGAGAGTGATTGGCAGATGTATCCCGCGCAGGCGTTGGGACGCTGCGCGGGCTGCAGGGTGCAACCCAGGCGGTCGCGGAAGGCGCAGCCGGCGCCCGTGTGGGCGGGGCCCTGTAAGGCCTCCCCGCCCATGCCGCCGGTGGCGAGCATGGCGAGCATGTCCTCGGTGAAGAGTCGACCCAGGGGATGGCTGCAACAGCGGCCGCCTTCGAAGCCCTGCGGCTGCTTGGCGTCGTGGCGGCTGCAGCGGGTGCAGGCATCGGGAGCGGCCAGGGCGAGGGCGAGGCGCCGCTTGGTGTCGACCGCCCCAAGGGCGGCTTCGCGCTCGACGGCACCTGCGGAGCGGTCCCGGGAGATCTCGTGCAGTCGCACCCGGAGCTCGTCGAGCCCGTCCCAGGGCCCGGACGCATCAGCCGTTTCTTTGCTCATCTTCGAATATGCCCGTCTTCCAGGCACGCCCTCGAAGCATAGCTCAGATCGACCAATTGTGGTCGCGATTACGCTTGCGTTCACTGCCCTACATTGGCACCCAGGCGCAGCCTCGCCCGTAGCTGCTCGCCGTCGCGCAGCAGCTGCAAGCTCACTTCGTCGCCCGGCTGGAGCGTATCGAGGGCGCGGTGCAGGTCGCGCTGGGATGTGATGGGCGTGTCGTTCAGGCTCACGATCACGTCGCCGAGCAGGAGTTTTCCGCTCTCGGGATTCCGGCGTACGCCCAGTAGGCCGGCCTGGGCGGCGGGCGAATCGCGCAGTACGGCGCCGACCAGCACGCCCCGCAGACCCAGCCTGCGAGTCAAGGCGTCGTCGGCCAGCTCCACGCCCAATACCGGCCGCACCTCGCGGCCGTAGCGAATGAGTTCCGGGACCACGCGCGCGACTGTGTCCACCGGAATCGCGAAGCCCACCCCGGCCGAGGCGCCGCTGGGGCTGTAGATGGCGGTGTTGACGCCGATCAGGCGCCCGCTGCTGTCCATCAGGGGGCCGCCCGAGTTGCCCGGGTTGATGGCGGCGTCGGTCTGGATGGCGCCGCGGATGGGCAGCTCCAGCTGGCCGGGGATCTCGCGGCCGAGGCCGCTGATCACGCCCGTCGACAGCGTGTAGTCGAGCCCAAAGGGGCTGCCGATGGCGGCCACGTATTGGCCCACCACAAGATCGCTCGAGGTGCCCAGGGGCAGCGGCGTGGCGCGGCTTGCCGCACCGGCGATGCGCAGCACCGCCAGGTCGTGGCGCGGTGAGGTGCCCACCAGTTCTGCCGACCACTCGCTGTGGTCGGCCAGCGTCACGCGCGCCCGCTGGGCCGAGCTGAGCACGTGCAGGTTGGTGACCACGTGGCCCTGGTCGTCCCAGAGGAAGCCGGAGCCGGTGCCGCGCGGAATTTCCAGCACGCGCAGCCGAAAGAGATCGGTCTGCACGTCGAGGGTGGTGATGTGCACCACCGAGCGGGAGGCCCGGCGGAAGAGTTCGGTGGTGGTCTTTTCCAGCGGCGAAAGCTCGCCCCGCGCCACCACCGGCGGCGCCGCCGGCGCACCCTCGCGCTCCGGAGCCAGAAGCCGCTCCAGCCGCTGCAGGCGGTAGCCGAGCAGGGCGATGGCGATCAGCGCGATGCAGAGGGCCAGAGGAAAAAGCAGCGAGCCCACCCGCTGGCGAATGCTGGGCGAAACCATGGCCCCGGGTTACAACAAAACCCGCCCGCTGCCCATCGCGCGGGCTCTCGACGGCAGTCCATCGCGACTGCGCCCGGTTGCGCCGTGAGTTCCAAGGCCCTGATCCATCTCGACCGTCTCGACCACAACCTCGCGCTGCTCGCCGAGTTGGCCGGCGGGCGGCCGCTGTGGCCTGCCATCAAGGCCAACGCCTACGGTCACGGCGCCGAGCTGGTCGCCCGCCACTTGCGCGGCCGCGGCCATGGGACCTTTTGTGTGGCCCACGCCGCCGAGGCCGTCGCGCTGCTCGAAGCCGGCATCGATGCCCGCTTCCTGGTGATGTCGGCGATGCTGCCCGACGAGGCCACGATGCTGGTCGCCCACGGGCTCGAGCCCGCGGTCTGCACCCGGCCCATGCTCGAGGCGCTCTCGCGCGCCGCCCGGGACCTCGGCCGTGAGGCGGCGGTGCATCTCAAGGTCGACACCGGCATGGGTCGCGCCGGCATCGCCCCGGGCGAGGTCGAGGCTTTCCTCGATCTCTCTACAAAGCTGCCACAGCTGCGCGTGGCGGGCTTGATGAGTCACTTCCCCCGCGCCGACGAAGCTGACAAAGATTACTCGCTCGCCCAGCTACGCCGCTTTCAGGCGTTGGTGGCCGCGACTGCCGGTCGCGACATCGGCGTCGCCCACATGGCCAATAGCGCCGCGCTTTTCGACTTGCCCGGGGCCAGCTTCGATGCCGCACGCCCGGGCATCTCGATCTACGGCCTTGCCCCTTCAGCCGAGGTTCAAAACCCGCGCGTGCGCGAGCTAAAGCCGGTGCTGGAGTGGAAGGCGCCCATCACGCTGATCAAAGGCGTGCCCGCTGGCACCGGTCTGAGCTACGGCCACAGCTACCGCACCACACGCGACTCCATCATCGCCACCGTGCCGGTCGGCTACGGCGACGGCCTGCACCGCAATCTCTCCAATCGTATGCAGCTTCTGGTGGGCGGACGACGCTGTGACCAGGTCGGGCGCATCACCATGGATCAACTCCTGGTGGATGTTACCGAGCTGGGCGGCGCTGTCGGCCTCGGCGACGAGGTCGTGATCGTCGGGCGCCAGGGCGAGCAGGAGATCGGCGCCGACGAGCTGGCCGCCAGGCTGGGCACAATTAACTACGAAATCGTGACGGCCATCACCGCCCGCGTGCCGCGCCAGGCCGCGGGCGAATATTGATTTGTTTATCCGGATGAACGGATAAAATGTCTCCGAAGGGGGAAGCCAGATCCCGGGCGCCGTGGCAAAACTTGCCGAAGCCGCTGAGGCAAAAGTTGCTCGCGGGTCGGCAACAGCTGCCGCATCGCGCCACGGGTGCCTTGAGCCGTGCCCGTCCTGGGCCTAGGTAGTTCCCAGTTCACGTTCGGCCCAGCTCAGCAGCGTGGGTCAAGGTCTGGAAGTTACCCCATTGCCGCTGCCCACAGCCCGCGAAAGAATCGGCACAGTCCTAGCGCAACGCTATGAGATCGTTGAGTTAATCGCCCGTGGGGGAATGGGCCTCGTCTATCGCGGCCGCGACCTTCGGGGTCGCTGCGCCGTGGTGATCAAGCTGTTGCCGGCCAGCGACGACGAGCAGGGCGAAAAACGGGCTCGATTCCTGCAAGAGGCACGCACGGCCGAGAAAATCCACCACCCCAACGCCGTCACATTGCTCGACCACGGCCAGTGTCATGACGAGCCCTATTTGGTCATGGAAGCCCTCGATGGACAGACGCTGGAACAAGCCCTGAGCGAACGCGGTACGCTGACGCCAGAGCACACGCTGGCTTGGCTCCTGCCGGTGATGGGTGCGCTCAGTCACATGCACGACCGGGGGGTGATCCACCGCGACCTCAAGCCCTCCAACATCTTCCTGCACCGAGACGGCAGTGGCGCCACCGTGCCCAAGCTGCTCGATTTCGGGCTGGCCCGCAGCGAGAGCAGTAGTTCCCTGACGCGTTCGGGCATGGTGGTCGGTACGCCCCATTACATGGCGCCCGAGCAGGCCAGCGACGGTCCGGTCAGCAGCGCCAGCGACGTGTGGTCGATGGCCGCCGTGATCCACCGCTGCCTTGCGGGCGCGCCACCCTTTTCCAGCGAATCGGTGGCGGCGCTTTTGGCGCGCGTGGCCGAGGGGCGCGCGCCGCGTTTGCGGCAGCGGGCGCCCGAGGTACCGGCCAAGCTCGCGGCCGTGGTCGATCGCGGGCTTTCCTCGCTGACCGACCGCTACCGCGACATGCGCCAGCTGGCCCGCGCTTTGGCGCTCAGTGCTGCCGCCGACGGCGTGGCGCTGCCGGCCGACCCGGACCCCATCGGTCTGCCCCACTTTCCAGAGTGGCTGTGCGGCGACGGCGATGCGCCGCCCACCGAGTCCGGCCTGCTGCCGGCCGCGGCGGCGCCCGGTCACGCGCTGCCGCTGTCGCTCGTGGCCGTCCTGGGAGCGCTCCTGACGCTGTGGCTTTTGCCCTGGCAGCCGCTGGCGATCGAAGCGCGTCCGGCCGCGCCGCCCGCCGTGCAGGCCGCAGCGCCGCCGGCCACGGCCCCGCGAGCGCTTGCGGGGGAGGGCGCTGCGGGGGCGGTCGCCGCGGCGGGCGTCGATGCAGGTGCCGGCGAGCCGGCGCCCCTTCAGCCAGCATCAGCGCCCGCCCCGGCTGATCCCGACCAGGAGGTCGTCAACGCCCCGTCACCGGCGCCCCGTGTGCGCTCCCGCCGACGGAGACTAACGCGGAGTCAAATCTTGACGCCGGCACCCGCCGCCGCCACAGTGGCCCCCGTGCTCGCGGGACCCGAACCCGAAGCGCCGCCGGCCGTAGAGCGCCAGGATGCGGCGCCGGCTGTCGGCACGGGGCTTCCCGCACTTCGGAGGCAGTGGTGAGCCGCGGCCAGCTGCACCGTATGTGGGGACTTTGTGTCCTTTTGCTGTGGCCGTGGGCGAGCGCCGTCCATGCCCAGCAAGTCCAACCGAAGGACGCGGCCGAGGTGATCGCCGACGCCGACGAAAATGCCCGCCGCGCGCGCGAGTTCTTCGAGGCTGGCGTGGTCGAGGCCGAGGCCGGTCGCTGGCGAGAGGCCCATACCCTCTTCGAAGCCTCGCGCGCGCTCCATCCGCGCGCCAGCACCACGTTCAACCTCGCGTTAAGCAACTTCCAGCTGGCTCGCCTGCGCGACTCGATCGCTGAAATCGACGCCTTCCGCGCCGCGGCCGACCCACAGCGTCAGCGCGCCGAGCTGCACGAGCTGGCCGAGCTGCGCACGCGGGCCGAGGCGCTATTGGCGGTGGTGGTGTTGACGGTGACGCCGGAGGCTGCCCGAATCTGGGTCGACGACCGGGGCATCGGTCAGACCGGCCCGCGCCGCGAGCTGCGGCTCGATCCGGGCAGTCACGAAATCCGCGTGGTCGCGCCCGATCACCGGCCGCTCTCGCTCTCGCTCTCGCTCGAGCCCGCCGAGCGTCGTGACCAGCAGTTGGTGCTCGAGCCCGAGGCGCAGGCGAGCGCGCCGGCCCCCGAACCGCGCGCGGATGTCGCCTTGCAAAGCGCAGGCGCGCGCAGCGACCCGGCCGATATCGAAGATTCGCGTTCGACCTGGCTGTGGATCGGGGTCGGCATTGTGGCCGCCAGCGTCGGCGCGCTTGCCGCCGGCTACCTGATCGGCGACGACGGCGAGGGGCCCGAGCTCACCTTGCACACGAAGCAGTTGCCATGAAGGGGGCTTGCTTCGTAGGGCTTTGCTGGGCTGCGCTGGTGACCGCAGCCTGCGGTGCTCCGGACTCGGGCACCGAACTCAACGTGCGCGTGCTCGCCGACACCGAGGTGCAAGAGCGGGCCAGCGCCCTGCGCGTCGAGCTACTGCCGATCGCCGCCGACGGATCCCGTCTGGAGCTTCAGACCCACGTGCTCGAAGGCGAGCGCCTGCACTTTCCCATGACCCTTCGCATGGTGCCGCGCGACGGCGACAGCGATCGCCGCTTCGAGTTGCGGCTGACGGCCCTCGACGCCCAGGCGCAGCCGCTGGTGGAGGCGCGTCGGCACAGCGGCTACGTGGTCGGGGCGCGCGTGCAAATCGAGGTGCGGCTCGAGGCCGACTGCATCGGTGTGCTCTGCCAAGGGTCGGGCACCTGCCATCACCAGCACTGCGTCAGCGCTGACGTCGATGCCTCCGATCCCGATAGCTGGCCGCTGGCGACGGAAGCCACCGCGGCGCCCGAGCGAGCCGACGCGGGCATGGACGGCGGTTGGGAAGCGTCCACGCCCACCGAGGTCGACGCCGGCGACGGTGGTGCGTCCGGGATCGAATCCGTCGAGGAGGTCGAGGAGGTCGAGGAGGTCGAGGAGGTCCAAGTGGCAGCACAACCGCCGCCGGTCGTGCCAACGCAATGCGGTCGCTCCAGGGCCGAGGCCTGCGTGGTGGCCGACTGCGAGCAGCTGCAGGCCATCGCCCGGGCCCTCGATCGCCACCACCGTCTGCAGGGTGACATCGACTGCAGCGGGCTGTCGGCGGCGGGCGGCTTTGTGCCCCTGGGCGAGGCATCGGCGCCCTTCACGGGCAGCCTGTGGGGCGAAGGTCACCGCATCGCGGGTCTCGCCATCGAAGCCGGCGCCGACGGGCCGGCGGCGCTCTTCGGTGCCATCGAGGGGGGCCGCGTCGAGAGGCTGCGGCTGGAGGCCGAGGTGGCCGGCGGCGCGGGCACTGCGCTCCTGGCCGGGACGGCGCGCAATGCCGAACTCTCCCAGATCGCCGCCATCGGCCGCGTGTACGCGGCCAGCGCCGAGGTGGCTGTGGCCGGCCTGGTCGGGGTCCTCGAAGGGAGCCTGGTGACCGAGAGTTATGTGCAGGTGCGCTTCGAGGGAGGCTCCTCCCACGCGGGGTCGATCGCGGCAGAGGCGAGCGCTTCGCGCATCGTCGACAGCTACGGTGCCGCCCTCGAGGGACAGCCCGTGCCGCTTTTGCAGAGCGCCGGCGATAGCGTTGTCATCGCAAGCTACTACGACTGTGGTCCCGGTCGTCGCTGCGACGGTCGGCCCCACGGCCTGCCCCGCTTCACCCTGCGCAGCCCGCGCGCGCTCGCCCACCTGGGCTGGGACTTTAGCGGCGAGGTCTGGGGTGCGGCCGAGACCCTGGCGCTGCCCTGCTTGCGTTTCGAGGCCGGCTGCCTCGAGCGCGCACTGCCGGCCGCCGCCCCGAGCGTCGGTGACGGCAGCCAAGAAGCGCCCTACGCGATTGCCAGTTGCGATGCGCTGCAGTGGATGGCACGGGAGCCCTCGGCCCACTACCGCCTCGAAGCCGATCTGGACTGCAGCCACTTCGATTTCGGCGACGGCCAGGGCTTTTGGCCTGTCGGCGACGCCACGGCGCCCTTCGACGGTCGCTTCGATGGTCAGGGCCACGGCATCCGGGGGCTGTGGATTCGCCGGCCCGAGCGCGCTGCGGTCGGTCTCTTCGGCGTGGTCCGGGGCGTCATTGAAAACGTCGTGCTCGAAAACGCCACCGTCATCGGCGGTCGCGGCAGCGGGCCCCTGGTCGGGCGCCTCGAGGGCCGCATCCAGGATTGCACGGTCGGGGGTTGGGTCGCGGCGCGGGCGGCCGCAGGCGCCGTCGCTGGCGAACTTGGCGCCGGCGCCAGCCTCGACGGCTGCAGCGCAAGTACTACAGTTCACCAACGCGATTGAGGGAAAGACACCATGCAAGATCCCACCACCCTCGAACACAGCGCCGCCTCCGTGGCTGCTGCCCAGGCGCCAGACAAGCCGAGCGGAGCCCTGGCGAGCCTGGTCGTGCACCACGATGGCGGCGGCAGCGTGCGTACGCTGGGTCCCGGTAGTCGCTGCACCGTGGGCCGCGGCTTTCCCGCCGAACTCACCGTCGACGACCGCAGCCTCTCGCGGCAGCACGCCCGCTTCGAATTCGAAGGCGGCAAGCTCTGGGTCGAGGACCTCGGGTCCAAGAACGGCACCTGGATCGCCGGTCAGCGTGTCGAGCGCCGGCAGCTGCGGCCCGGCGAGGTGGTGCACATGGGCCGCGCGGTGGCCACCTTGCACCTGCTGGGCACCGAAACGAGCGACCCGGCCGCCACCACAGGAGCCGAGCCGGCCTTCTTCGGTTCCACCATGGCCGACCTCTACGAAACCGTGGAGCGGGTGGCGCCGACCACAGTGCCCGTGCTGATCGTGGGCGAGACCGGCAGCGGCAAGGAACGGGTGGCCAGCACCCTGCACAAGCTCAGCGAACGGCGGGAAGGGCCACTGTGCGTGATCAACTGCGCAGCGATTCCCGAGTCGCTTGCCGAGAGCCTGCTCTTTGGTCACCAACGCGGCGCGTTCACCGGTGCAGCGGCCAGCAGCCGCGGCCTCTTCGAGCAAGCCGACGGCGGGGTGCTCTTTCTCGACGAGATTGGTGAGCTGTCGCTGGCCAACCAGGCTGCCCTGCTGCGCACGCTGGAGACCCGCACCGTGCAACCACTGGGCAGCCCGCGCGCCGTTGCCGTCGACGTGCGCGTGGTGGCCGCCACCCACCGGGACCTGCGTGCCATGATCGCCGAGGGGCGTTTTCGCGACGACCTTTTCTACCGTCTCAACGCCGTGACCCTGCGCGTGCCGCCGCTGCGCGACCGCCGCGACGAGATCGCACCCCTGGCCGAGCACTTTCAGGCCAGTGCCGCGGCCCTTTGGGGAGTGGCGCGGCGCAAGCTGTCGCCAGCCCTCCAGGCGCACCTGCGCGCGCTGCCCTGGCCGGGCAACATCCGCCAGCTCAAAAACGCAATCGAGCACGCCAGCTTGGTGGCGCGCGGCACGATGCTGGATGTCTGCGACCTACCCCAGGAGCTGGGCAGTGGTGCGGTGGCGAGCTTCATGGAAGCGCTGCCGCAGTCGCGGGGCAGCGAGAGCAGCGAGACCGAAGCCTTTTCGCGCTCCGACACGGTGCCGCTGCCGACCGGTGAACCTCCGAGCCCGAAGTCGTCCGCCGATGGCGGAGGCTTGACTTTCAAGCAACGGGTGCTGCGTTACGAGAAGGAGTTGATCGCCGAGGCATTGCAGCAGACCGGGGGCAACCGCCGCGCCGCTGCGCGCCTTCTGAAGATTCCGATTCGCACGCTGACGCATAAGCTCGCCAGCTTGGACCTCAAGGGGCCGCGTTCAGGCGATGACTGAAGGCTCGTGCAGGCGGTGGCTCCGGCTGCTCCGGGTGCTGGCCTTGGGTTTGACTGCGTGTCAAGGCGAGCAATCGCCTGTGCGCGTCGAGCAGGCCGTCGAAGCGCTGCTGGGTGCGGAGGTCGAGCGCGACGACCGCGGTGTGGTCTGGATCCAGACCTCCCAGGGGCTTTGCTCGGCCACGGCCCTGAGTCGGCGCTGGTTGCTTGCGGGTCTCGACTGCTTTTGCGGCAGCGACCTGGCCGACCCCACCACCATCATGATCCAGGCCGGCGACCGCGTCAGCTACGCCCACCGCGCCATCGAGTCGGCCGAACACAACGCGGTGCTCCTGCGTTCGCGCTACCTGATGCCGCTGGCCGAGGAGGTGGCGCTCTTCGAGGGCAGCGCCACGGACCTGGTGGGTGAGGAGATCGAGTGCATGGGCTTCGGTGCGGTGGCTGCCGGCGACGACGGCGGGGCCGCCGTCGAGCCCACGCTGCGCAGGGCGCGCTTCGCAGTGCTCGAGGCCGGCGCTGGCCTGGGCGCTTCGTCGCCGGGCTGCACCTATCCGCGTAGCATCGACGGCTTCCGCGCCCAGAGCATCGAAGCGGAGGCGCCCGCCATCGGCGCGGGTGACTCGGGAGGCGGTTGTTTCGCCGACGTCGCCGGGCGCCGCACCCTGGTGGGCATCGTCGGGGCCGCGTCGCCCGAGGCACCCGAGCAGGCCCTCCTCGTCGGCATCGACGCCGTGCGCGACTTCATCTTTGAGCACAGCGACCTCTTCAGCGCCGACGAGTGTGCGCGCGACGTGCCTGGCAGCGACTTCGGCCTCGATCCATTGATCGCTCCGGGCGCACCCGACGGCACCTATCTCAGCCTTGTGGCCCTCGACCCCTACGCATTCGACGAGGACAGCCAGGGAGGCGGCGTCATGCTCTGGCAGACCAACGATGCCCTGCTGCGCAGCTGGACGCGCGTCGACGCCAGCGAACTCGGACCGGTTCATAGCGTCCACGCCGCTGCCAAATTCGTCTTCTCACCGGTGCAGGAGCTGCCCCTGGACATCAACCTCAGCGATCCGGACGGGCGCGTTTCCTTCGTCGACTGGACCGCCAGCGCCGGCTTCGCCGAGCCGCGCGTGGTGCCCGCAGTGGACGCCCCAGCTGGCAGCGCCTCGGCCATCGGCATCAGCCTGACAATCGAGCCCGATGGCGCGCTGCTCTATCCCATCCCGCAAGATCCCACGGGCTTCGTGCTCGACCGGCTACCGTTTGAGCATGCGCCTGCCGACCCCCTGGTGCGGGCGACCACGGTGAGCAATCCATTCTCCGGGGGGCTAGGCTTTTTTGGCTACCGCGGCCTCGACGGGCGCTACCATTTGCAGAGCGGCTCATGGGCCTGTGTCGACGCGTCCGGCGGGCTGACCTATTTCTGCGACGACAACCGCGTCATCGACTTTCCGGACGAACCCCTGCACTTGTCTTTGGGCATGAAACTCGGCGAGGGCCTCTACGCCATCACGGCGGATGCCGAAGGCCGCATGGAATTGTACTTGATGACCGATGCAGCGCCGCGATCGCTCGGTCCGATCGCGGGGCGCGCCATCGGTCGCCCATCGCTCGTCGAATACCGCGATGAACTCTGGGTGGCCTACACCACCGAGCAGTTCCGCATCCGGGTCAAACCTGCGGGCGGCTGCCTGGGGCGCTGAGTTCTTGCCGCGCGCGGCGCCAATGCAAACCCACTCCATCCCCAATCTCCTGCCCGAGCCCAGAGGCGAGCGTCTGCTGGCGGCGGTCGCCGAGGCCATCGCGGTTCACGGCGGCCTGATCGAAGAACGCTCTACAGCACCCACGTGCGCACAGCCCCTGCCCGTCCCCGACCGGGCGAGAGCTTGATCGGCAAGGCCGGCCAGCTGGACGAGGCCGCCTGATCACGCGGTCGGCTTGCGACGGAGCGAACTTTGGCCAGTCAGCTCGTGGTCTCGGTCGGTCAGTATTCCGACCGGGGAAAAAAGCCCATCAATCAGGACTTCCACGCCTGGCATGCGCCTGAAGAACCCCTGCGAACCACGTAGGGCATCTGCCTGGCCCTGGCCGATGGGGTCAGCAGCAGCAGCGTCAGCGCGGTCGCCAGCGAGACGGCGGTCAAGTCTTTTCTGGACGATTACTACTGCACCTCGGAGGCCTGGTCGGTGCGGCTGGCGGGCGAGCGCGTGCTGGCAGCGGCCAACAGCTGGCTCTACTCCCAGACGCGCCAGAGCGAGTTTCGCTACGATCCAGAGCGGGGCTACGTGTCCACGCCGAGGCCATCATGCCCAGGACGGCGCTGGCCGTCCGCCCTCTGGTGGTATGCGATCGCGTGCCCACCCCCGTACAGTGCCAGCGGCGGTGGTGGTCGGGTCAATCGACGAACTCACGTCGACCAGAGTGCCTTCAAAGCACGTGGCGGGGCCGCGACAGCACCTGGCGCGCTGCCGGAGCTCGCGAGATCACGAAGGCTTCAGGGTCTTTGGGCACAGCGCCCGGCGCGTGCTCGAAGGCCAGGACCCCGGGGGCGCGGCCGGCGCTGAGCGTGCCCAGGCGATCCTGCAATCCCAGCGCCGCCGCGCCCCAGCCGGTGAGCATCGCCAGCAGGGTGCGCGCGGGAACGGTCGGGAAGCGTTCGGAAAGCGCGCGCGCCTCTTCGAGCACGTCGAGGCTGGGGCAGGACGCGAGCGAGTCGGTGCCGAGGGCGGGGCGCAGCCCGGCTTCCAGCATTTCGAGCAGGGGCGGCAGCTTGAGCGAGATGTGGAGGTTGCTGCGCGGGCACAGCACCACGGGAGCGCCGGCCCGGGCCACCCGCTCCAGTTCGTCCCTGCGCGCGTCGGCCAGGTGCACGCACAGCACGTCTTTGGCGAGTGCACCCAGCTGCTCGGCGTAGTGCACCGGGTCGGTCGCCGGTGGCGAAAAGCCGGTCGTATCAGCGCCCTTGGACTGCACGAAGCGCCCGAAGGGGCCGCCGCCATCCTGCAGGAAGCGCCGTTCGGCCGGATGCTCGGCCAGGTGCAGGCTGGTGAGGGCACTGTCCCGGCGGGCGCGCGCGAGCAATTCGCGTACTAGCTGTGGGTCAAGCGTGTAGAGGGTGTGCGGCGCCAGGGTGTAGCTGAGGTTTTCGGCCAAGCCGTCGCCTCGCCTCGCCCAGGTCTGTTCGGCCTCGCGCAGGCGTTGCTCGCCACCTTTGCCCATGCCGTAGATCTCGTGGAAGATGCGAGCTGCGATGGGCGCCTGGGAGAGCGACTCGAGGGGCGCGAGGGTATTGCTCACCTCGCCGACCGCCACCGTGCCGGTTTTCAGAAGCTCCCCGACGCCGGCGTCGATGCTCTCCAGATCCGAGGTGGCCCCGAGCGTGTCGCGCGCCTCGAGCATGCCTTCGAGCCAGGGCACAAAGCCGCGTCCGCCAGGTGCCTTGCCGCGCAGGGCACTCAACTCCAGGTGAGTGTGTGCGTTGACCAGGCCGGGGGTGAGCACGGCCGCGTGCTGCTCCCAGCGCGCGTCGGCGTAGTGCGTGCGCAGGGCATCGCCGGCGCCGACAGCGACGACGCGTTCGGCCGCGTCGAGCAAGAGCGCGCCGCCCTCGATGGGCGCCGTCTCGCCGTCGCCAATCAGCAGCCAGCTGCCTGCGATGCCGCGCAGGGTCATCGTTTCGCAGGTCTCGCTGGCGTGTTGGGCGGGCGTATCATGGGAGCGTTCGCGGCAGTGTCGGCAATCGCTGCAATGGGGTCAACGCGCCCGACGGCTGCCGCCGAACACCCGCAAGCGCGGCCCCGGGTATGTCCCCATTTGAGGTCATGTCCCAGCAGGGCTTCAAAAAAATCGTCGATCTTTCTTCAACCTCCGTAGCCGCTCGCCCCACCGACAGCTACATCGGCACAGATGTGCTCTCGGGAGGACCGACGGATGACCACGCGCACGATTTCGACCTCGATTTGCGGTCTGGGCGTACTTTTCGCGCTCGCCGCCTGCAGTGGCGACGACGGAGGCGCTGGGGCAGTGGACGGCAGCGACGCCGACGCTGCGGGCAATGGCGGCGCTGGCGGCGACGACGCCGCGGGCGCATCCGGTGGCGCGAGCGACACCCAAAGCAGCGGCGGCGATCGGTCTGGCGACCCCTCGGGCGGTCCGGCTGCCGGCGGCAGCGCTGGCGGCGACTACTACGTGCCCCAATTCCCCGGAGCCGGCACCGCAGCCGACACCGCACCGCTCGAGGGCGGCGCGCTCTGCGACGCGGTGGGTGACGACGCTCCGCCGATTCCCCCCACCGTTACCCGTTGCTTCTTCGGTCCCGCCGGTGGCGATCCGGCCGCGACCATCGAGCAGGCGCTCGAGTGCGTCGAGGGCTCAAATACCGTGCACCTGCGCCTGACCTTCGACCCGGGCTTCAACGACAACACCTACGGCGACGGTTCCATCGGCTGGAGCCCCAAGCGTGGCCACCGCTTCGGCGACTTGACCGGCAGTGATCACGCCGAGCTGGTGCTCGTCGATGGCAATGGTGAAATCGCGATGCAATTCAAGATCGACTACCTCACCGAAGACAGCAGCGCCCCCTCGGGCTACGCCTCCCTGGGCGTGACCGGCGGCGACGGCAGCGTCAGCATCGGCGATGCGGCCCATGTCATCGACTCCGCCACCTCCCTCGACAAAAACCTCAACGAGCGCGGCTACGGCGACTACATCGAGCACTCGCCGGCCACCGACGAAAATTACACCGCCAATCCCGACACGCCCGAGTGGGACTACCGCATGGTCTTCGAGGTCTGGATCGGCCTGGATGCCTTCGGCGACGCCGGCTTCGCGGGCGCCTTCATCGACTACGTGCACGCCTCGCCCTCGAAGCAGTCGAGCGACACCATCGAGGTCATGCCCGAGGAGTGCCCGCCCCCGGACTGCGACGACCCCAACGGCTGCGAGTCCGACGATCCCTGCCTCGATGGCGATCCCGATACCGATTGCGGTGAGGACTCGCCGCCCGACACCAGCGACCCCTGCTTCGACGGCAACCCGGACACCTTCTGCGCCGACGGCGAGCCGCCGCCCCCGCCCGACAACGCCCCGGCCTACTGCGAACTCTATCCTACCGACCCGGCCTGCAACGTGGACTGAGGGCTGGGCGGATCCAGGCCGCGCGGGCCGGGTCACTGCGGGCGGCATGGGCGATCCCGGTGATGGTTCGCGTTCAGGCCTTGTGACCGGCGAAAAGGCACCCATGTCTCCAGGGTGCCCATCCGCACTGCCACCAAGCGCGCAGGCGCGCGCGAGCGCACTGCTCTGCTGACCGACGGGCGCCGCGCTCGGGCCGCCGCTGCAGCAGGCGCTGCGGGCGTGCGACAGCCGGACGCTGCCGTGGACGATCGGCGCGCGCGGCTACTCGACGGAAAGCTCGGCTGGGGCGTGCTCGCCATGGGGGCGCCGCTGGCGCTGGCGATGGGTTTGTATGGCCTGTTCAACGTGGTCGATGCCGTCATGATCAGCGGCCTGCCCAACGCGGGTGCGGCGCTGGCGGCGCTGGCGGTCTGCGACATGGTTGGAGCCGTGGCCGCGATCGTCGGCAATGGCCTGTCGACGGCAGCGGCGGCGCGAATCGCCGAGCGGCTCGGGCGTGATGACCGCCCCGGTGTGGCCCGCGCCATCGTGCAGTCCACCCAGGTCGTGGTGCTGTTGTCGGTCGTCTTCGGGCTCGTCGGCGTGATGGGCAGCGATTGGGTTGTCCGCACCTTGGTGCGTACGCGGGGCGAGCCGGCGGCGATCGCGGTGTCCTATTTGCAGGTGACGGTCGGGGGAGCGCTGTCGATCTTCGCGCTTCTGCAGCTGACCGCAGTGCTGCGCGCACTCGGGTACGCGGGCCTTTCCGCTTCGCTGTTCGTGGCGGGCAATCTGCTGAACGTGGTCTTCAATGGCCTGCTGATCTACGGGCAGGGGCCGCGTCCAGCGTGGATCGCGGTCTTTGCGCCCCTGGCCGAGGCGCTGGGCGCACCGGCCCTGGGAGTGCTCGGGGCTGCAGTGGGAACCGTCTTGGCACGCATGGTACCGGTGGCGATCGGCTCGCTGTGGCTGCTCGCGCACATGCGCAAGATGCGGCTGAATACCCCGTCGTGGCCCTGGAGTCGTGATGAGATGCGCAGCCTGTGGTCGGTCGCCTGGCCGGTCGCCGCTCAACAGCTGGTTCATGTGCTGGCGATCCTGGCGTTCATCGCTCTGATCAATGTCGCCTACACGCGCGACCATGATGCTACGGTCCTGACCGCCTATGGCATTTGTCTGCGCCTCGAGACTTTCGTTCTCTTCGTGTGCGTGGGCTGGGGCTCCGGAGCCGCGACGTACATGGGGGTCAGCCGAGGCGCGGGCAAGGTTCAACGAGCGGTTCGGGCCGGCTGGATCGCGAGCGGCTATGGCCTGCTCAGCGGGTTGGCGCTGTACTACGCGTACTCGCGTTGGGGCGCCGACCTCATCGCCTTCTTCGATGCGGACCCGGAAGTCGTGGCCGATGGCCGCCGCTACCTCGCCGTCGTTGCCTTGAGCTACCCCTTGCTGGGCGCCGGCACGGTGTTGTCATTGGCCATGTCGGGGGCAGGTGCCACCCGGCCGGGTCTGGTCGTCGATGCCCTGGCTTTCTGGGCGCTCGCCATTCCGCTGTCGCTGCTGCTGGTCTTCGGTCTGGGCGGAATGGAAGAGGCGCTCTTTTTGGCCATCGCGCTCGGAAACGCCGCGGCCGGTCTCGGCTTCATCGTCTACTACCGGTCACGGGCTTCGGCG
Organism: Myxococcales bacterium; assembly: GCA_029880325.1. Lineage (GTDB taxonomy): Bacteria > Myxococcota_A > Polyangia > Polyangiales > JAFGIB01 > JAOUOP01. Next base: position 25,800 of record JAOUOP010000065.1, read on the forward strand.
ATCGCCGTGCTTGGCTGAGCTAGATCTTCAACGAGACGGCAGCACCTGGCGCGGGCAGGTGGCAGCGTATGTCGAGTCGTCGAGCCTGCAGCTGTCGGCGAAATCTTCGCGCCGCCTCGGGCACGGGATGCAACCACAGGCTCAACAGCGGGTCTCGCACGTGGGCTTCGGCGTGCGAGGGAATGACGACGCCGGCTCCCAGGCGCTGGGCCGCGTTCGCCGCCTCGGCCGGGTTCATCACCCAGCGACGGTCGCCGTCCAGGCGCGAACCGTCGACCGGCAAAATCGCCGCGGTGGGTGCAAAGCGCTCGGCGATGGCGTCCATCTCCGGGTGCAAGGCGGTATCGCCGGCGAAGTACACCCGCGTGGCAGCGCGCTCCAGGACGAAGCCGATTTCGTGGACGTCGTGGAGCGCGGGAACCGCACTGATTCGAATGGAGCCGACTTCGAGGCTGGCGTAGGGCGCCAGCCACTCGACCTCGGCAAAGCCGAGCTTGCGCATCCGGGCGGCCAGTTGCCGCGTAGGCAAAAGGCACAGGGCCCGTTTGTCGAGGCGGTCGAGCGCCTTCGGGTCCAGGTGATCGGGGTGCTCGTGGCTGATGGCGATCACGTCCAGACGCCCGACGGACTCCGGCCCGACGGCCGGCCCGCGCGCGTGGTCGATTCCGCCGTGGGCGGGATCGTTGAACCACGGGTCGGTTAGAATGCGCGCCGAGCCGAGTGCCAGCAGATGGGTCGAGTGGCCGATGTGCACCAAGGCATCGAGCGCGTGATCCCGCTCGAGCGCGGCCAGCGCCGCCCGATAGCGCAGGCTGGCCTGCGGCAAGGGGCGGGCGCGTTGGCGGTGATCGAAGAGGCCGCGCAGCGAAAGGTACTCCGCCGCGGCAGCTGTGAATGTCGCCGCCGCGCCGGTCAGCAGGGCTCGCCGCCGCAGCGTCTTCATCGCACGCTGCGGCAGCGGTCGAGCATTTCGCGCAGGGCGGGCCGGCGTTGCTCGACGAAGCGCAGGAGGCTTGTCTCCATGCGTCGGGCGGGCGACCAGCCGTCCCAGGCGGTGAGTGCCACTTCGCGCAAGGCCCCGCGCGGCTCGGGGCCGTCGGGCCGTGTCGCGCGGGGCTGTCGGTAGCGAATGACCGCCGCCTGCACGCCGTCCCAGAAGCGTCGACGCGCCTGCAGGCTCAAGAGCGCACCACGCCGCACTTCCTGTTGGGCTTCGGGTCGATCGCAATAGCGATGCAGCGCTTCTTCGAGCCAGCGTCCGTGATCGTCGTCCTGCTCGATGTGCAGCGTGAAGTAGTTGATTTCTTCTTCGGAAAAGCCCGCGCGGCGTAGGCCCGGGATGATGGCAGCGAACATCTTCGGAATCGACCACTCGTGTCCGGGGCCGACGGCGCCAAGGCCCGCGAGAAAGCTGCCGCGGCGCACGAGCTTTTGGTGGGTTTCGATGAAGTCTTGAGCCGGCCCGCGCAAGGGACTGTGAGCCTCACGTTGCCGGTCGCCTCCGGCCGCCTCCAGAAACGCGGCGTAGAGCGCCGGGTGATCTTTGCCTTCGGACCCTTCACCGTACTCGTCCACGAGCACGCGCGACAGCCACAGCCTTGCCTCGCTGTCGGGGGCACGTAGCAAAAGCAGCTCCAAATACGAGGTGAAGGTACAGACCAACGGGAAGTGATTCTCCGCGAAGACCCGGTAGTCTTGTCTGGCCATCGGAGTGACCGCCAGTCGGTTGAGGAAGATGTGGTTGACCGCCTCGTGGCTCTCGATCTCCTCGCGGAGCTCGGCCAGAAATTCACGTGCGCGCGTCATGATGCCTCCTGATTTAGTTCGGCGGGTCGTTCGATGCGCCCAATCTCGGCCGATGGGAGCGATTGGGGTTGGGGCAGATCGTCGGCCCAGATGCGCCGCGGAATCTTCAGCTGCACCAATGTGGTGCGGCCAGGCCTCGCTTGCTGAGACGCGTCTTCACCGGGGTAGCTCACATCTTCCCAGCTCAGATTCTTGGTGGCGCCCGGGCCGTTGAGCAGTCCCTCTTCGTCGCGAAGGAATGAGGTGTGGTCCCGGTGCACCCGCTGGTAGCGCCAGGTGCGCGCGTAGAACCACGGCATATGGGGCGCCATGGCCCGCGCCAGGTCCGGCCGCTTGACGAAAAGATTCTTCATGGCCCTGCGGATCGACGGATCGCAGGCGTCGATGGAGCGGGCAAAGTGCCGGTAGAACTCTTCTCGCGGCAGCCTGGTCGGCAATACGCAGTGCAGCAGGTCGAAGAGCCGGTAGTCGAGGGTCATCAGCTTGTCGCGGTAGGCGCGGTAGAGCTGTGTGCCCGGCAACGGTGTCAGGATGGTGACCAGAGGGATGCCGATGTCGAGGGTATTGATGTAGTCGTAGAGGGAGTCGAATTGAGCCTGTTCCCAGTCGGCTCGCACCATGAAAATACCCGTGGAGAAGATGCCGAGTTCGCGCATGATGGCGTTGGCGCGCTTGTTCTTCTCCCACGTGTTCTTCTTGCGCAGGGCCTTGAGGTTGTCGTCGTCGTTGCTCTCGAAGCCGCTGAGCAGCCCGACCAGGCCAGCTCGTGCCAAACGTTTCATGATCGCGGGGTTGTCCGCGACGAAGTCGGTTCGTCCCTGGGTCATCCAGAACTTTCGCACCCCACGTCGCTCGATTTCCTCGCAGAAGGCCAAGACGCGCTTCTTGTTGGTCAAGAAGTTGTCGTCCAGGATGAAGATGAACTCTTCTTCGCAGGCTTCCATTTGGTCGACGATTTTTTCGGCGGAAAGAAAGCGTGTGCGGCGTTCGTAGAACTCCCAGATCGCGCAGAAGTTGCAGTCGTAGCTGCATCCACGGCTGGTGAAGATCGAAGCCATGCCGCGGGCCGACACGAAAAAGTAACGATCGCGGTACTTGTCGATCAGGCTGCGATCGGGGATCGGCAGCTCGTCCAGGTTCTTGGCCTGCGCGCGCTTGGGCATCGACAGCCAGCGATCACCGTCGACGTAGCGCAGCCCGTTGATGCCGTTGAAACGCCGATCGGAAACCGCGCGTTGCAGCTCCCAGGCCTCGACCAGAGCCTCGAAGGTCTCCTCGCCTTCGCCCTGCACGATGACATCGACATAGGGCTCCTGGAACTCCTGCGGCTGTAGTGTGGCGGCATGACCCCCGACCACCGTCAGCGCTTCGGGCACGATCTGGCGCGTCATGCGCAACACCGCCTTGGCCTGGTAGACATCGGTCGTCATGCTGGTGGTGCCGACCAGGTCGGGACGGAAGTCCGCGAGCGTTCGGGCCAGCACCTCCTCGCGTTCCAGACGCATGTCGAGCACCTGCACTTCATGTCGATTGCTGACGGTAGCGGCGATGGCCGTCAGCGCGACGGGCTCTGCGAGCCAGATCGAGTTCTCGAGGCCCAAGCGGCCCGTTTCGTAGGGGGTGGGCATGACCAGTAGAATCTTCATGGCTCGCTCCTTCAGGCAGAGATTGCAGGGACTTCATCGGCGAAACTCGAAAGGCGCTTTCTGAGCTTGTTCTTCACGCCGCTTTCGATTTGACGTGCCCGTTCGCCCGAAACGCCGAAGTGGCGACCCACTTCGAGCAACGGCAGCCGCCTGTTGCGGTCTGCCAGCAGTCGATGTTCGACGATGAAGCGCTCGCGCTCACTGAGGTCGGCGGTCGCGTCGCGCACCGCCGGTCCCAGGCGATTGAGCAGTCGGGACCGTGCCACCAGCTCTTCGGGGACTTGGTTGTTGCTCGCAATCCGTTCGTGCAGGCTCGAGCCGCTGCTGTCGCCCTGGTCGGCGTCGAACGAAGCGTCGCGTTCGTCGATGCGGGCGAGGATGGATTCCAGTTGCTGCGGACTCTTGCGATGTCGCTCCGACAGGATCCCGACGACGCGCTCTCGATCCCCGAGCTTTGCCATCAGCTCGGCCAGTTCGCGCCGCAGTCGAAAGAAGTACTTGCCGCGAAGTGGCCCCTTGCCGCCTCCGACCAGGCTGCGGTGCTGCAGCACGGTCAGCAGGATTTCGGCCCGAATCCAGTGCTTGGCGTAGGTCGAAAAACGCAGGCCGCGGCTGGGGTCGAAGCGATCGAGTGCGGCGACCAGAGCCAGGCTGCCCTGGGCGACCAGCTCTCCCAGCGCAATGCCGTAGCCACGGTGCCGCAGTGCGACAGGAGTGACGTGCCGCAGATTGGCACACAGGATGCGGTGCTTGGCTTCGAGGTCGCCTCGCTCGATGTAGGCCCGGGCGAGCTCCAGCTCCAGCTCGCGAGCCAACCTCGGGGCTCTGTTGGCCAGGGAAATGTAATGAAATGTGGCCTTATCTCGTGCCTCGATACGCATGGTCTCTCCTGTGTGCGGGATGCGGTAGGATATGAACAGCTTATGAGTAGATATTGGGCCGGATTGTCGGGACAGCAAGGCCAGTAGACACATTTTGAATAGGTTTTGGGTAAATTAAATCCGTGGATACCAGAAAGTCCTTGATCGGATGCCGTGATTCCCCGGCGTGCCCGGTGGGGTTGCCGATGGGCACGGGGCTCGGAGCTGCTGCACGCGGAGGCAGCCACCGCCGCGCACGGGCTGGGACGCTGCTGCTACGGCGTGGCTCGCTGCAGCCAGCGATCGAGCTCGTCGAGGTTGGCGAAGGTCGGCTGCTGCAGGCCCAGTCCCTGGAAACCCCGCCCGCCGAGTCCCAGCGCTGTCGCTTCGGGCAGCAACCCGCCCAGGGTGGCGACCTCCTCCCGCAGGCGCTGTGGATCGGTGCCTTGGGCTGCACTCAGCAGCGCCCCTTCGGCGCTGTGGTCGTGTGCGGCCCGTGCGATGTCCTCGGCGGGCACATCGGCCCCGAGAAAAACCACGCGCGCCCCGCCGACCGCGACGGTCAGCGCCGCCAGATGCAGGCCCAGCACATGCTGTTCGCCGGCGGGTGTGGCCAGCACGTAGGTTGGCCCCACCGCGGCGTCGCTGAGCGGTCGCCACTGGCTCGCCAGAAACTCCCGCAGCCGTTCGCTGGCGAAGTGCTCGTGGCGCACGCCCAGCTCGCCCCGCGCCCAGCGTTCTCCCAGCTCCGTTAGAAAGGGCGCCGCCCGCCGTCGAATGAAGGCGCGGGCGCCGAGCGCGCCGTAACAGCTTTGCAGTTCTCGCAGCAGTGCGCGCCCCTCATAGCGCTCGACATGCCCGAACCACGAAGCCAGCGGTGCCGCTTGCGGCGTGGGTTGCGGTGGCTCGGTGCGCTCGGGTTCGGCGCCCGCCTGCGAGAGAATCGCCCGCAACGTCTCGGTGTCGGCCCCGACGGCGGTCGAAGGGCGGTGGCCCAGCTCCAGAACGCGGGTGATCAGCCGAATGCGCTCGACGGTCTGTAGCGAATAGCGGCGATGGCCCGACTCGGTGCGCTCCGAAGCGGGCACGCCGTAGCGCCTCTCCCAGGTGCGCAGCGTTTCGGGCGGCACCCCGGTGGCGCGGGAAAGGGCGCCGATGCTGAGCTGTGCGTGTTGTTCCGGCATGGTCGAAGGACGGCTACGGCCGCGCCCGATCGCAGGCGCGTGCTTTGTCACTACATGGGCAAAAGGCCCGCGCATGCAAGGCCCACGAAAACCCGAAGCGAGCGCGACCCAGGCGCCGGGGAGGCGGCAAGCCGATGCGACGAGATCTTCGGCACGAGCCTGTGGTAGATTACGTCCATGCCCCTACACCCGACGATCCAGGCCATGGTCGATGCCATGCAACAGAACCCGAGCTACCGCGGCACCCACGAGCAGTCGCCCGCCGAGGCCCGCGCTGCCTACCGCGCCCTGGCCCAGGCGTTCGGTCCCCCCGAAGCGGTGGCGGCGGTCGAGGATCGCACGCTGCCGGGTCCGGCCGGAGAGATCCCGATCCGCATCTATCGCGCCTCGAGCGAGCCCGCGCTGCCGGTGTTGGTCTATTACCACGGCGGCGGCTGGGTCATCGGCGACCTGGAGACCCACGATCGCGAGTGCCGCGCCCTGTGCAACAGCGCCGGCTGCATCGTCGTCTCCGTCGACTACCGGCTCGCCCCCGAGCACCCGTTTCCGGCCGCCGTCGAGGACAGCTGGGCGGCGCTCACCTGGGTGGCGCAGCATGCGGCTTCACTGGGAGGTGATCCGGACAGGCTCGCGGTCGGCGGCGACAGCGCCGGTGGCAACCTGGCGGCGGTGGTGGCCCTGATGGCCCGGGACGCGGGCGGACCGGCGCTGCGCCATCAGCTGCTGATCTATCCCGGCGTCACCGGCGACACCTCGCAGCACGCCTCCTACGAGGAAAACGCCGAGGCGCCGTTTCTGCCCAAGCGCACCATCGAGTACTTCATGGGCCACTACTTCGGCCCCGAGCAGACCACCATCGACGAGATGCGGGCCGCACCGCTGACCGCCAGCTCCCACGCCGACCTGCCGCCGGCGTTGGTGGTGACGGCCGAGTACGACCCGCTGCGCGACGAGGGCCGCGCCTACGCCGACAAGCTCGAGGCTGCCGGCGTGGCGGTCAAGTACAGCGAGTACCCGGGCATGCCCCACCTCTTCTTCCAGTTGAGCCCGATCCTGGAAGAGGGCAAGGCCGCCCTGCGCGAGTCGGCCGAGGCGCTGCGCCAGGCCTTCACGCCGTAGTGATCGACGGCCTCAGGCGGTGCCTCAGGCCGTCGGCAGCTTGTACTCCTTGAACTTCTCGCGCAGGTCGCGCTTTTGGATCTTGCCGGTGGCGGTGTGCGGGATCTCGTCGATGAAGGCGACGTCGTCGGGCATCCACCACTTGGCGATCTTGCCCTCCAGGTACTTCAACACCGAGTCCCGGTCGACGCCGCTGCCTTCCTTCTTGACGCAGATGAGCAGCGGTCGCTCGTCCCACTTGGGATGGGCGATGCCGATGACGGCGGCCTCGGCCAGCTCCGGATGACCCACGGCGAGGTTTTCGATCTCGATGGAGCTGATCCACTCGCCGCCGCTCTTGATGACGTCCTTGCTGCGGTCGGTGATCTGCATGAAGCCGTGCTCGTCGATGTGGGCCACGTCGCCGGTGTCGAAGAAGCCGTCGGCGTCGAGGATCTGGCCGCCCTCACCCTTGAAGTAGCCCTTGGCGATGGCTGCGCCGCGCACCACCAGGTTGCCGAAGGTCTTGCCGTCGCGCGGCACTTCCTTGCCGTCGTCGTCGATGACCTTCATTTCGACCATGTAGGGCGCGCGGCCCTGCTTGAGCTTGTAGCCCATCTGCTCTTCGGCCGGCAGTTCCAGCATGGCGGGCTTGAAGGCGGCGAAGCTGCCCAGGGGGCTCATTTCGGTCATGCCCCAGCCGTGGATTACCTCGACGCCATAGTTCTGCTCGAAGCGCTCGACGATGGTCTGCGGCACCGCCGAGCCGCCGATCATCACGCGCTTGAGCGTGCTGAGCGTGCCGGAGCTGGCTTCCAGGTGTTGCAAGAGCATCAGCCAGACGGTGGGAACCGCGGCGGTGAAGTTGACCTTCTCGGTCTCCAGCAGCTCGTGGATGCTGGGGCCGTCCATGTTGGCGCCGGGCATCACCAGCTTGGTGCCGACCATGGGCGCGGCGAAGGCGATGGCCCAGGCGTTGGCGTGGAACATGGGCACCACCGGCATCACCGAGTCGACGCTGCGCATGCCAAAGGCGTCGGCCTGGTTGACCGTCAGCGCATGCAGCACGTTGCTGCGGTGGGAGTAGAGCACGCCCTTGGGGTTGCCCGTCGTGCCCGAGGTGTAGCAGAGCCCGCAGCCGGCGTTTTCATCCACCTTCACCCACTCGAAGTCCTCGTCGCTTTCGGCCAGCAGGTCTTCGTAGCAAATGGCGTTCTTCAGCTTGGTCTCGGGCATGTGCTCGCGATCGGTCATGATCACAAAGCCCTTGACCGTCTCGCACTTGTCGGCGATGGCCTCGCACAGGGGCACGAAGGTCAGGTCGGTGAAGATGTAGCGATCCTCGGCGTGGTTGACGATGTAGACCAGCTGCTCGGGAAATAACCGTGGGTTGAGGGTGTGGCAGATGGCGCCGATGCCCATGATGCCGTACCAGGCCTCCATGTGCCGGTGGGTATTCCAGGCCAGCGTCGCCACCACGTCGCCCTCGCGCACACCCAGGCCGTGCAGGGCCTTCGCGCAGCGCTTGGCGCGACCGTGCAGTTCGGCATAGGTGGTGCGCACGATCGGTCCCTCGACCGAGCGCGTCACGACTTCCTGCTCACCGTGGTTTACCTTGGCGTGATCGAGAATCGTCGACACCAAGAGCGGCCAATCCTGCATCAGACCCTGCATCTGCTCACCTCCAGAGACCGCGTCAGCTGCGCGGCCGCTCCGATGCATATGCAATGGCCGGCGTGAAAGCAATCTTGGGTGCCGGGTCCAAGCAGGTCAGGCCGGTCACGCGGGTGAGGCTGGTCAGCTTTCGGGGGATGTGGAAGAACGTTCCCATGCGCTCGTGTCCGCTTTCGCCTCCGCTTCTGATGGCGATGCTGTGCGTCGTCGGCTGCGCGGCGGCGCCGGCACCTCAGCTCGAGCACGCCCTTTCCGAGGGCCAGCTCGGGCGGGCGCTGGGCCACTACGAGACCGCGGGGCAGGGCCGTCCCGAGGATCTGGCCCGCATCGCCGACGCGGTGCTCGAGCGCGAGCTTGGGAGTGCGGAGTCGGCCACCCGCGGTCGCGCCCTGGCCGCCGTCGCCCGCACCGGCAACGCGGCGCGACCGCTGCTCGAGCGGCTGCGCACGGCGTCGGACCTGGAGCTGCGGTCGGCGGTGCTGGCCCAGCTCGTGCGCCTGGGGGACGACGCGGCGCGCAGCTCGCTCAGGCCCCTGTTGGACTCGGGGCAGGCGTCGGTGCTCAGCGCCGCGGTCGAAGCCCTGGAAGCCGCCACCGCAGCCGACGCCGCGCGGCTGCGGCAGCTGTTGGACTCGCCCTTTGCACAGGTGCGGCTGGCGGCCCTCGGCAAGCTGCGCCACGCGGCCCCCGTGGCTTCACTGCGCCTGGCCCTGGTCGAGCTCAGCCACGGCGACCCGGAGCCGCGTGTTGCCGCCGCCGCCCTCTCGGCCCTCGCCAACCACGGTCCGGCCGGCTTTGCCGCCATCGAAGCTGCCCTCGAGCGCGACTCGCAGCCGCTCAGGCTCGCGGCGATCGCGGCCCTGGTGCGCGCCGACCCGCAGCGGGCGGCGGAGTTGCTCGTGCGGTATCTGCAGGGCGACCCCAGCGTCGAAGGTCTCGAGGTCGCGCGCCACCTGCAGGCCGGCCAGGGCGCGGCGCTGGCGCCTGCGGCGTTGGCTCAGGTCGAGCGCGCCCTGGCTGCCCCCGATGCCAGCCTGCGCGCCCGTGCCGCGACGGTCTTGCCCTCGTTTCATCTACCGGCTCTGGACTCGCCGCTGGCACAGGCCATCGCAGCGCGCCTGAAGGTCGAGTCGGCACCGAGCATCGAGCTTTCGCTGGTGCTGGCCCTGCCGCCGTCCCACGCCCTCGCGCGTCGGCGCCTGGCCAAGCTCAGCGCTGGCGACGGCGTGGTCGCAGTGCAGGCCGCCGCCGAGCTGGCCCGTCGCGGCGACCGTTCGGGGCGCCGGCGTCTGGTGGAACTTGCGCGCGACGACAAGCCCCTGTTGCGCAGCGTCGCGCTGGCCACCCTGGCGCGCGACCTGGGCCTGCCCCATCAGGCGCGCCGCGGCCTGCTCGACAAAGACAGCGCAGTGCGCATCGCCGTCGCCGCCGCCATCCTCAGTGGCGTGCGCGGGACGCGACGCGAGGGCAGCTGACGCTCAGACCGAGCGCCGTCCGAGCATCCGGCTCAGCAGGTCGCGGCCGTCGATCACGTCGAGGAACTCGACGCCCACGCCATGGCGGCGGCCGCGCGTGGGGCGCACCGAGCGGGTCACGATGCCGCGGGCCAACACGCGCGAACTCTGGCCCGGAGGCGACAGCGCCACATCCACCTGTTGACCGCAGTCGAGGGGCACGGCGGTGCGCAGGAAGACGCCGCCGAGTCCGAGGTCGGCCGTGGCCCCGAAGATGCTGGCGTCGCCGCCCTCGATCCAGCAGTCGCAGCGCACGGCGTAGCGCTCGTAGCGCCTGCGCTCATCCTTTTGCTCTTCGATCACGTCGGAGGTCCTCGCCACAACCCGGCGCTTATGTAGACACTTCGATCCCACCATGCAAGAACGGCCAATTGGCGACACTCTTTAGCCGTCCGTCAAGTTTTGGGAGATCGAGCGGTGAAATTGCGAAAACTCCCGGCTTTGACGCTGCTGATGGTGATGACCGCTTTGGGTTGTTCTGGTGAAAAAGAGCGTCTGCAGCGGGCGCGAACGCTGCTCGAGCGAATTTCGAAGCTCGATCCGAACGCGCCCGCAGCGCTGCGACGGGCCCAACTCGAGGCCATCGCCGCCATGCCCCTGGTCGCCAAAGAGGCCATCGCCGTGCGCGAGCTGTGCCTGGGTGCCCATCGCGGTTTGCTCGCGGCCGAAGTTGCGCAGGCTCAAGCGCGCACGCGCCTCGATACCATGGACCGGGGCCGGCGCGACGGCGGCATCGCCGCCGCCCTGGAGGCTCAGCAGGTCGCCGAGTTGATCGGCAAGAGCAACCAGGCCCTGGCCAAAGCCCAACGCGCGCTGCCCGAGTGCGAGCGCAGCAGCCGCCAGCTGCTGATCGAGACGCGCTGACAATCGCCGGTATTTGGAATAAAATACCGCCAAAAGATTCCTTGTATGGCTGCGCTGCGCCTTTGTCGGCGTCCGCTGGAAACGGGCGCCGCGGCGGTGCATTAACCCCAGCGATGCGCATCCCATTCCCCGCCGTGCTGCTGCTCTGGCTCGCCGCCTGCGGCAATCCCCTGCCCGGTGCCGAGCAATCCGCCACAGCGTCGCCCTCCGACCTGAGATCCGCCTCCGGGCAAGCTGCGGCGGCCGACGCACGCGGCGAGGCGGTCAAGCCGCCCTTCGAGGTCTCGGGTGAGCTCGAGGGGCTACTTTTGACCTGGTTCGACGCCGAGGGGCTGCACGCCGCCCAGCGCCGCTCCGACATCCCCGAGGCCCACCGCGCCCAGGTGCGCGTGCAGTCGCTGGGGGTGGCGCCCGAGCAGCGCCTCGACCCCGACTTTCTCTACCTGGCCGACCTGCGCAAGGCCGGCGCCGACGGCAGCTACCCGGTGCGCAAGGTGCGCCGCGGTGACTTCGACGCCCAGGTCGATCGCGCCCGGCCGCTGCCGGCACCCGACCAGGCGGCGCCGCCGGGGGCCGTGGGGGAGGGCGCCGTCGTCCTCTACAAGGCATCCTGGTGTGGCGCCTGCCGCGCGGCGGCCTCCTACATGCGCTCGCGTCAGGTCGACTTCGTCGAAAAGGACATCGAGCGCGACGCCCTGGCCCGCAGCGAGATGCAGCAGAAGGCCAAGGCCGCCGGCAAGACCCCGCGCGGCGTGCCCGTGATCGACTTTCGCGGCGAGATCCTGCTCGGCTTCGACAAGGCACGCCTGTCGCGCCTGATCGACGCTTCAAAGGGCGGATAACTCAGAGTGATGGGCCCCCGTGGTGCCGATCACTCCGCGTAGAACTCGGGCTCGCGCAGACGCGCAAAGCGGGCCAAAAGCTGCGCTCCTTCGATGGTCAGCGTCTCGAAGCCCACGCCCAGTCCCGGGCCCATCTCCTCGTCGGCGGATTGCTCGCGGCGAAAGCGCACGCGGCCCAGGGCGCGCGTCTCGAAGCCTCCGCTCATCGTGATCAGCAGCTCCACCGGGCAGCCCACCGGCAGCGGCTCGTAGGTGGGCACGTAGACGCCGCCGCGACCGAGCTCACCGGAAAAGCCCATGAAGATATTCGAGAGCGTCGTCGGCCCCAGGTTGACCTCGATCAGCGGGCGCCCGCTGTCGGCGGGGAAGCTCGACTCGGTCACCACGGCCGCATGGGGCGCGGTTCCGTCGATGGGGGCCTGGCTGCTCGGGTACTGCCCCGAGGGGGAGCCTCCCGGGAGCGACAGCTCGGCGTCGTGATGGGCGCTGGCGGTCGGCGGCGGTGGTGGTGGAGTGGGTGCAACCGCGGCGGGTGTGAGCTGCGCGGCGGTGGGTACCGGTGGCGGCGGTGGCGGCGTGTTGGGCACCGGAGGCGGTACGGTGCGGGGAGCCGGTCGCGCGGCCGCTGGTATGGGCGGCGGCGCGCTGGGCACCGGCGGCGGTACGGTGCGGGGAGCCGGTCGCGCGGCCGCTGGTATGGGCGGCGGTGCGCTGGCCACGGGCTGGGGCGGGCCGGTGACGACGGGTGCGGCCTGGGCGGGGGCGGGTTCCGGAGCCGGCGCCGCGCTGGGCACCGGCGTTGGGGTCGCAGTCGCGGCGTGTACGGTTGCGGGCGCGACGTCGGGCACTTCGGGCGCAGGTGGCGCGTTGGCGTGGAATGGCGACGGCGCGACGCTCGTCGAACGCGGCGGGCGGGCGCTCTTGCGCAGCCGCTCGCGAAGCTTTCCCGCCTTCGAGCCCGCTTTGTCCGCGCGTCGTGGCGGCGGTGGGGCCGTCGGTAGGGGCGGTGCGGGTACGCTCTGGCGCGCCGATTCCAGGCTCTGGGGCGTTGGCGGCGGTCGCATGCTGCTGCGCTGGGGCGCGGTGCTCGGGGTCGGAGCCGGGCTTTCGGCGCATTGCGCGGCGCTGGGCTCGGGACGGGTGGCCACGGCCGGCGCTTTATCCGATGCCCCGGTCTCGGCGTCGGCGTCAGGTGGCGGTGGCGACGACCAGAAGGGCTGATAGGCCGCGGTGGTGGCGCTCTCGGGGCGCGGTGGCTGCTCGACGGCGGCGCTCGGTTCGGGCCCTGTTTCTGCCGGCGCCGGACGCATCGTCGGTTCGGCCCGCGCGGGCGCGCCGCCGCCGCCGCCTCCGACCACCACCATCGGCTGCGGGGCCACCACCACACTCGGCGTGCTCGGCTCGATGGCGGTGCCTTCGTTCTGGTGTTCGGCCGCTTCGACGGCGGCCTCCGGCTCGGCTTCGCGGGTCGCGAGATTCGCTTCCGGTGCTGCTTCCTGCGCAGCCGCCGCCTGGGTCGGTCGCACGCCGGTCCCGTCCGCGCTCGCGGTCTCGGGCGGCACGGCAGCGGTAGCCTGCCCATCCTTTGCGTCCAGCGTTCGCTTCAGGCGGCGCCGGATGCGGCCTGCCGAAGATGTCGCGCCGCGTCGTCGAGAGCTACCCGCTGCCACTCGGAGCCTCCACCGCTACCGTCTCACCACTTCTCCATCGGAGCACAGACGAGCGGCTTGCGCCAGCGGTTCCCGGGCTCGCCGATCATCAGCGGGGCAGTGTGCAAGGGTCCTCACAGGCACTGCTTGCGGGCGAAATCCGTTCAGCTTTTCTTGTTCTTGTTTTTGTTCTTGTCGCGATAGAAAACGCGGATCGGCGTACCGTGTAGGCCGAAGCGTTCCCGCAGCTGATTGACCACGTAGCGCTGGTAGCTGAAGTGCACGCGGTCGGGGTGGTTGGTCGAGATCACGAAGGTCGGCGGCCGGCTGCGGGCCTGGGTGGCGAAGTAGAGACGCACGGCGCGACCGCCGCTGGTGGGCGGCGGATGGCGCTCCAGCACCTCTTCGAAGAAGCGGTTGACCTCGCCGGTGCCGGCACGTCGGGCGTGGTTTGCCGTGACCTCGGCGATGGCGTCGAGCAGGGCCGGCACGCCACGTCCGCTCTTGACGCTGACGCGCAATAGGGGCGCCCACGGCATGAAGCGCAGCAGATCCTTGGCGGCCTGCTGCGCCTGTTCGCGTTCTTCACCACTGAGCAGATCGATCTTGTTGAGCGCCACCACCACCGCGCGGCCGCGCTCCAGGGCCAGGCCCACGATCTTCGTGTCCTGCTCCGAAGGCCCGGCGGCGGCGTCGATCATCAGCACCACCGTGTCGCTGCGTTCGATGGCGCGGATCGCCTGGATCACCGCCAGTCCTTCCATGCCGCGCTCCACCGAGCGCTTGCGGCGAATGCCTGCGGTGTCGATCAATATTAACTTTCGGTCACCATACTCGTAGAGCGTGTCGATGCTGTCGACGGTGGTGCCGGGGCGGTCGTCCACCAGCTGCCGCTGCTCGCCTAGCAGCCGGTTGACCAGCGACGACTTGCCCGCATTGGGGCGGCCCACGATGGCGATGCGTGCGATGCGCTCGGGTTGGTCGTCGGGTTGGTCGTCGGGTTGGTCGTCGGGTCGTTCTTGCGCGTCGCCCTCTCCCCATTCTTCGTGGGCTCCTGCTTCACTCGCTGTTTCGTCTTCGCCCGCGGGCAGCAGCGCCGAAAGCGCCTCTTCCAGATCGCCCACGCCATGGCCGTGCAGGGCGCTTATCTCGTGCAGCTCGGGCAGGCCCAGGCGGTAGAGTTCCTGGGCCATGGCCGAGCGCTCGCGGTTGTCGACCTTGTTGGCGACGTAGAGAACGGGCAGCTCGGTTTGCCGCAGCAGGGCCACCGCCTCGCGGTCGGCCGGCAGCGCGTCGGTGGTGGCGTCGAAGAGGCAGAGCACCACGTCGGCTTCCGACAGTGCGATCCGCACCTGGCCGGCGATGCTCTTGGCCATCGGGTCGTCGCTCTGGGGATCGAAGCCGCCGGTGTCGATCAGCAGGTAGGGCTTGCCGAAGGCGGAGCCGTCTGCGTAGAGGCGGTCGCGGGTGACCCCGGGGCGATCCTCGACGATGGCCAGGCGGCTGCGGGTGAGCCGATTGAAGAGCGAACTTTTGCCCACGTTGGGACGGCCCACGATGGCCACCAGCGGCCGTCCCGCCCGATCGGGCGCGGCGGTTTGGCGGGCCCAGCGACCCGCGCTCGAACGCTTCTTCGCCATCGCTTTCAGTCTTCCCGCGTGTCTTGCGCAGAGTCTTGGGCAGAGTCTTCAGGTGCATCGGGCTCGACTTCGAGCGATGCGTGGGTGCCGCCGCCGGCCTCGGCGACCCACTCCTTGACACGCGCCGGGTCGTCGGTCCAGCCGCGCGTTACCTTGACCCAAAGTTTGAGAAAGACGCGTTCCTCGAGCATTTCCTCGATCGAGCGGCGGGCGTCGCTGCCGATGGCTTTCAGACGCTGTCCGCCCTTGCCGATCAGGATGCCCTTGTGGGCGGGCTTGTCGACCACCACCGTGGCCTCGATGCGGACCAGGCCCTGCTCGCGGCGGAAGCTGTCGACCACCACGGCGACCGAGTAGGGCACTTCCTGTTGCGTGTGCTCGATCACCGCCTCGCGCACGAACTCGGCGGCGAAGAAGCGTTCCGGGCGGTCGGTGACCTGCTCGGGATCGTAGCGCAGGCCCTCGGGCAGCTGCTCGCCGATGGCGTCGATCAGCGGGTCCAGGCCCGAGCCCCGGCGCGCCGAGATGGGCACCATGGCGGCGAAGTCGTGTAGCTTCGACAGCTGTTCCAGAAGCGGCAACAGCAGTGACTTGTCGCCCACGCGGTCGACCTTGTTGATGGCCAGGATCAGCGGCCGCCCGTCGCCCTCAAGACCCTGCAGCAGCACGCGTTCCTCGGGGCCGATCAGCGAATCGATGCGCGCCTGGCGGTCGACGGCCAGCATCAGCAGCACCACATCGGCGCGCATCAGCCCGCCCTTGGCGTCCTCGAGCAGCGCCCTTCCGAGCGCGCTGCCCGGCCGGTGCAGTCCCGGCGTGTCGAGCAGTGCGATCTGCAGCGGCGGCTCGGCGCGCGTGTAGAGGCCCAGGATCAGGTTGCGCGTGGTCTGGGGTTTGGGGGTGGCGATCGCAAGCTTTTGCCCGAGCAGGGCGTTGAGCAGCGTGGACTTGCCGACGTTGGCACGACCGACGATGGCGCAGCTGCCGCTGCGTCCCGTGGTCGGGGGTGGGGATGTGGACATCGCGGCGCAATATACATGCGTGCCTTGACCCCGGAAGGGGCGCGGCCGAATCTGCGGCCGATGGGAGTGATCGCGATCCTCTTGGGCGTGACCTCGTTCGTCGCCACCGGCCTCGGTGTGCTGCTGACGCCGGTGCCGGTCGTGGGCGCCATTTTCGCCTTCGGCGCCCCGGTGCTGGCGCTTTCGGGCGTGATTTTGGGCGGGCGCGCCATGGGCGAGGCGCGGCGCCAGGGGCGCGGGGAGGGCACGCCCCTGGCGGGCGTGATCGTCAGCGCCCTGGCTTTCATTCCGGCGTTGCTGACGGCGGTGACCTGCGGCGTATGCAACGCCATGTGCTCGAACGAATTGCGCGATCAGGGCGGTTTTCGCATTCGGCAGGGCTTTCCCTTCGATCGGGACGGCGGCGTGGCGCTGCCGCCGCTGCCACCGTTTCCCTCCCGCGCTCCGGACACGGTGGCTCCGGTCGATGCGGGCGTGATGGCGCCGCCGTCGGCTCCCGCCCGGGGCTCCCAGCCCGCTCAGCCCGCCCAGCCCGATCCCCCCCCCCCC
>JAOUOP010000066.1 GCA_029880325.1 Myxococcales bacterium
TTGCCGGTGCGGGTGGTGCTGCCGGGGGTGCCAGGCTCCTGAGGGTTTGCCGGTGCTGCTGCCGGGGGTGCCAGGCTCCTGAGGGTTTGCCGGTGCCGGGGGTGCCAGGCTCCTGAGGGTTTCGCCACTTTTTTTCGTTTTCGCGAAACCGGCCGAAGCGCTGACCGATAACAGGGGTATGAGACAGCTGCGATGCTTCCTCCCGGGCGAACAGCACTTCCTCGGCGGTCGGACCGTAAACGAGGAGTTCGCGCTCCACCCCTACGCTCCACCGGGCTGCTGGCCCAAGCTCCAGGCCGTCCACCGCCTCTCGCGCAAAGAGCGCCGCGCCCTGCTCCGGGAAGGCCGCCGCTGCGTCGAAAAGACGCGAAAGCTGACCGAGTTGGTGGCCTTCCACGAGGATCAGGGCACCAAACCGCCGCCGATCGCCATCCACGACTTCCCCAATAGCATCCCCAACATCTTCGGCGCCGTGCTGGCCAAGGCCGTCGAACGCTCGGAAGTGGAGTTGCTGTGCGCCATCGCCATGAGCAACCACCACCACATCCTGCCGCGCGACGGGAAGGGCAACCTCGCCCTATTCAACGAGTACTTCCACGGGCAGCTCGCTCGCCAAGTCAACATCTTCCTGGACCGTCGCTATGCACTGTGGGGGCGGCGCATGAGCACCAAGCGCGTGCTGGGCGCCAAAGCCGAGTTCGAGCGTGCCCTCTACATTCTGAGCAACCCGCTGTCGGCCAATCTGGTCGCGCGCGCGGACCAGTGGCCGGGCTTCAACTGCTTTGAGTCATTCGTGACCGGCAAACCGATGCGCTTTCTTTGCATGGACCGGACCCGCTGGCACCGCAACAAGCGCCCCAAGAACATCGCTCCCTATCTCTCCACAGTGACGCTGGAACTCGCGGCCCCCAGTGGAGACGGAATCGGAACGATGGACAAGCGCCAGTGGCAGAAGCGAGTGGTCGAGACGGTAGTCGCCAGGGAGCAAACCCTCCACATCGAGCGGCAGAAGACGGGCAAGAAGGTCCTGGGCCTCGAAGGGCTGCTAGAGACGCTGCCAAGCGACCGCCCAAAGCAACCGAAGAACTCACCGGGCCCGATGGTTCACAGTCATTGCCCGATCACGCGCAAGGTCTACACGCGAAACTTCCGGCTGTTCGAGCAGCAGACGCGGGAAGCGATGCGGCGTTACATGAAAGGCGAGATCGACGTGATCTTCCCACCCGGAGCACAGGTCCCGGGAAGATTCCCGCGACCGCGGTATCCGGATGACCCCGACCGCGCCCCCCTGGTCCACCTCAGCCGAATCAACATCGCTCTCGAGGTGGAGGCGATCCGCCAGTTCCGGTAGGGTGTCGCTACCGCCAGAACAGCACGCCAGGCATCGACCGCTGACACTGCGCTTGCAAACACATTCAGGATGGCAGTGCTTCAGCGCGGACCTTTCGATCTCGTATCCGCCCCGGAGCGCGCCCAGCCGATGGTTTGGGGTTCCTCGTATTGCTCACAGGGGCCCACGAATCCCCGAGGACGCGCTGTATCTACCGTGTGCACGTCGAGCAGCTACGCCCGGCACCTACGGCGGCAGCGGCAACCGACCCTCATATGCCCGACCCTCATATGCCTGGCACCTGCGGCTGCAGCTGCAGCGGCAGCGGCAGCGGCAACCGACCCTTAGATGCCTGGCACCTGCGGCTGCAGCTTTGACTTGCTGAGTGCGCTCTCCCACCCTCGCCTGCCCTCTGCCGATGGCGTGCACCGGGGACCACCGAGCTTCAAGGCAGCGACTTGTACATCGTTATGATTTCGATGCCGGGCTTCCATTCGAAACGACGTACTTCGACGAAGCCGCGCTCGCGACCGAAGGCGATCAACGGATCGTCAATGCATTCGGTCAGGGCCACGCCGGGCGCGCCCTGCTCCTCGAGGATGGCCATCGCGCGTTCATATAAGAGCGTTCCCAATGTGGGCAGGTCTGGGTTGGCCGTGACCATGAACATTCGGTAGCGCTGGCCATCGCTTTCCACGCCGACGTAACCAACGATACGGCCCGCGTCGTCGACCTTGACGCGATGGATCTGAAGCCCCCGCTCGGTGTCGAAGTTGCGGCGGTGGTGCAACCATTCCTCCTGGGTGATGCGCTGGGGCAGGAATTCGAAGCTGGCGTTGGCCACCTCCAGAATGGCAGGCCAGTCGGCCTCCTCAATCTCCCTGAACATCATGCACCTCGCCGACCAGATTGTCGCAGCCTCGGGTGCAGTGGACAAGGTCCGCGCCACGCGCAGCCAACGCCCCTTCGACCACGGGACAGCGCCACCGAAGTGGCCTTGCCACACCGGCGGCGCCGTCCGCACAGCCATCAGGCTGCGCGCGAGGTGTCGTCGCCCTCTTCGAACTCGGCGTCGATGACGTCTTCGTTCGCGCTGGGCTCCGCTGCAGCCGAAGCGGAGGCCTGGGCTTGCTGGCCGAGCTGCTGGAGCAGCTGCTCGAGCGCCCTGTGGCCGCTTTCGATGGCGGCGCTGTCGTGGCGCTCGATGGCGCTGCGCAGCTCCTTGATGTGCTCCCGAATCTCCGCCTGCTGCGGAGCCGCGTCGCCCAGCTGGTTCAAGGCCTGTTCGGCCGCGTAGCAGAGTTGGTCAGCGGCGTTGCGCTGCTCGACTTCACTGCGGCGTCGGGCGTCCTCGGACTCGTGTTGCTTGGCGTCGTCGACCATGCGCTGGACTTCGGCCTCGCTCAGACCGCTGCCGGCCGAGATGGTGATGCGCTTGTCCTTGCCGGTGGCTTCGTCGCGCGCCGTGACCGCCAGGATGCCGTTGGCGTCGATGTCGAAGGTGACCTTGATCTGCGGCGTGCCACGCGGGGCCGTGTCGATGCCTTCGAGCCGAAAGCGGCCTAGCGTGCGGTTGTCGCCGGCACTTGCGCGCTCGCCCTGCAGGACGTGAATGTCGACGCTGGGCTGGTTGTCGTCGGCAGTCGAGAAGACTTCTTCGCGGCGCGTCGGGATCGTGGTGTTGCGCGGGATCAACGCCGTCATCACGCCACCCAGGGTCTCGACCCCGAGCGATAGCGGTGTGACGTCGAGCAGCAGCACGTCCTTGACGTCGCCGCTGAGCACACCAGCCTGGGTGGCCGCTCCGATGGCCACGACTTCATCGGGATTGACGCCTCGATGGGGCTGCTTGCCGAAGAAGCCCGAGACCTCTTTCTGCACCAGCGGGATGCGCGTGGAGCCGCCCACCAAGACGACTTCATCGATCTGCTCGACCGACTTGCCCGCATCCGCGAGCGCCTGCTTGCAGGCCTTGAGCGTGCGCTGCACCAGCGCTGCGATCTTCTGCTCGAAGCTGGCCCGGCCGACCTTGATGTTCATGTGCTTGGGACCGTTGGCGTCGGCGGTCAGAAACGGCAGGTTCACCGTGGTCTCGAGTTTGCTCGAGAGTTCGATCTTGGCCGACTCGGCCGCGTCCCGCAGGCGCTGCAAGACAAGCTTGTCCTGGCCCACGTCGATGCCCTGCTCTTTCTTGAACTCGGCGATCAGGTACTCGACCAACTCGTGGTCAATGTCATCGCCGCCCAGGGCCGTGTCGCCACCGGTGCTCAGGACCTGAACCACGCCGTCGGCCACTTCGAGGATCGAAATGTCGAAGGTGCCGCCGCCGAAGTCGTAGACCGCGATCACCTCTTCGGTCTTCTTCTCGAGCCCGTAGGCGAGGGCCGCCGCGGTGGGCTCGTTGATGATGCGCTTGACCTCGAGTCCCGCGATCTTGCCGGCATCCTTGGTGGCCTGGCGCTGGGCGTCGTTGAAGTAGGCCGGCACCGTGATGACCGCCTCGCTCACCGGCGCGCCCAGGTAGTCTTCGGCGGCCTTCTTGAGCTTGCGCAAGACGTGCGCGCTGACCTCCGGCGGCGCCAGGGCCTTGCCGCGCACGCGAAATGCCGCGTCGCCGTTGTCGCGCGCGAAGACCTCGAAGGGTACGCGCGCTCGGTCGGCGCCCGACTCGTCGTAGCGTTTGCCGATGAAACGCTTGGCCGAAAAGACCGTGGCCTCGGCGTTGGTCAGGGCCTGGCGCTTGGCGATCTGCCCCACCAGAACTTCACCCGAGTCGTCCCAGGCCACCACCGAGGGCGTGGTGCGCGCGCCCTCTTCGTTGACGATCACCTTGGCCTCGTCGCCTTCCATGACGGCAACCACCGAGTTGGTGGTTCCCAGGTCGATTCCGATCATCTTGCCCATCGCGTTCTCCTGATACTGCTGCCGCGGCCAGACCGATCCACCCACGCGCTCGCGTGCCTGCATCGCTCGGGCCAGACGTGTTCCCGAAACTGTTATCGAAACTGTCACCGAACGCGGCCCGCGCGCCCTACTGCCGGTCGCGCGCTGCCGTTTCGCTTACCTGCCACAAGCTAAGCAGCATCCGGACGGGGTCAAGGGGGAGAAGATTTTCGCCTCCCATTGTAGAGTCCAGCCATGACCGAGTCCGGATACGACCCCTTCGATCCCGCAGTGATCGGCGACCCCTACCCCCACTACCGCTGGCTGCGCGAGCAGGCGCCCTGCCACTACAACGCCGAGCGCGACATCTATGTGCTCAGCCGCTACGCCGACGTGCGCGCGGCCCTGTCGAACTTCGAGCTTTTCTCCTCGACCGAGGGGGTTGGCTACGAGCGGCGGCCGGTGCCGATGATGATCGCCTACGACCCTCCCGAGCACACGCGCCTCAGACGCATCGTCGCCGGGCGCTTCACCCCCCGTGCCCTGGCCCAGTGGCACGAGCGCATCGAAGCCATCGCGGCCGACATGGTGGCGCGCGCGGTCGAGGCCGGCGAGGTCGACCTGGTGGAGGCCCTGGCCGGACCCTTCCCGGTGCAGGTGATCGCCGAGATGATGGACATTCCCATGGAGCGGCGCGCCGACTTCAAACGCTGGAGCGACAATACCGTCGAGGCCCTCGGCGGCGCCGTCGACGCCAGCCCCGAGGAACGCGCGAAGGTCGAGATGACCATCATGGAGTTCGCCATGTACTTCGCCGAAGTGCTGCGCGAGCGCCGCCCCGAAGCCGCCGATCGCGATGACTTGATCAGCCTGCTGATCCGCCCGAGCGATGACGGCGAGGCCCTGGCCGATCACGAGATCATCTCCTTTTGCGTGCTGCTCTTGGTGGCCGGCAACGAAACCACCACCAATCTGATCTCCAACACCGCCCACCACCTGATGCGTCTGCCCGATCATTGGCAGCGCGTGGTCGAAGATCCTTCGCTCATCGGGCCGCTGATCGAGGAGGGCCTGCGCTACGACGCCCCGATCCAGGGCTTCTTCCGCAACACCCTGGCCGAGACCACGGTGGCCGGCGTCACCATTCCCCGCGGCGCCAAGGTCTTTCTACTCTACGGCGCGGCCAACCGCGATCCGGCGCAATTTCCCGAACCCGACCGCTTCCGCGTCGAGCGTAACCCCCTCGAGCACATCGCCTTCGGCTTCGGCCCCCACACCTGCCTCGGCGCCCACCTGGCCCGCCTCGAGGCCCGCATCCTGACCCGCCATATGCTCGAACGCGTCACGTGCATGAAGCCGGCGGGCGAGGCGGTGCGCACCCAAAACCCCTTGCTCCGGGGCATGGAGTCACTGCCGGTGAAGATCTCCTGACGTTCGCCAGAAGCCAACCCGCAGCGACATCACGCCTCAACTGCCACGGAAGACCGGCTTGCGCTTTTCCACGAACGCCCGCTGGCCCTCGCGCGCATCGTCGCTCTTGCGCAGCGGCCGGCCGAGTTGTTCCTGCCGAAGGTAGGCCTCCCCGAGCGGCATCGTCAGCAGCTCGCGCACCCCGCGGCGGGTTTCGCGCACCGCAAGCGGCGCGTTTTGCGCGATGCGCGCCGCCAGCCCAAGCGCCCGCTCGAGCAGCACATGGCCCTCGACGATCTCGTTGATCAGGCCGATGCGCAGCGCTGCGGCGGCGTCGATGGGCTCGGCCGTGAGCAACAGCCGATGGGCCTCGACCCACGGGATCTGCCGCGGCAGCAGCACCGTGGAGTTGCCCGTGGGGTAGAGCCCCAAAGCCACTTCCTCGAGCGCAAAGGTGGCCTCCGGCACCGCCAGACGCAGCTCCGAAGCCAGCATCAGGTCGAAGCCACCGGCCCGGGCGTGACCATTGATGGCGCAGATCAGCGGTGTCTGTAGGTCAAACCCCGCCAACAACGCGGTCTCGGCGCTGCGCAGCCCTTGGAAGCTCTCATCGTCCAGGCGCTCGCCGCGGGCCAGGGCCTGGGAAGCGCCGATGGTGGCCTTCATGTCCATACCCGCACAGAAAACGCGATCACCGGCCCCCGTCAGCACGGCGCAGCGAATCCCATCATCGGCGGCGATGGCACGCCAGGTTTCGGCCAGGCGCGAGAGCGTGGGCGGATCGAGCGAATTGGCCTTTTCAGGCCGGTCGATGGTGACCAGTGCCACGTGGGGCTCGGGCTTTTCAAACTTGACCGTCATCGCTTCACCTCCATGCCCCACCCGATCCCCGGAGTATGCCCGGTTCCCGGTCTGGTCAAGTCAAGGCCCCCGGGGTACACCCTTGCCATGGCCAAGATCGACGTCATCGTCTGCCCCATCGATTTTTCCGAGTGCTCGGAATTCGCCCTGACCTATGCCGCGTCGATGGCGAAGACCATGGGCGCGCGCCTGACCTTGCTGCACGTGCTCGAGCCGCTCAGCGGCATCTTTCCCGACGACTCCCTCGCCGTGCGCGCAGAGCTTGAAAGCGGGCTGCGGCGGGAACGGGAAACCGAGCTGCAGCTGGCGGTCAAGCGCTGCCAGCAGGGCGTCCCGGAGCTGGAGGTGCGGGGCGAGTTGGTCGAGGGCGTGGCGCAGGCGGCGATCGCCAAGGGGGCGGCCGAATGCGGCGCCGACCTGATCGTGATCGGCACCCACGGCCGCACCGGCCTCGGGCATTTGCTGCTGGGCAGCGTGGCCGAGAAGGTCGTGCGCACCAGCACGGTGCCGGTGCTCACGGTGCGCAAGCCCGGCTGAAGCGGACTACGCGTCGCCCTCGGCGGGCGGATGCAGCGTCAACACGGGACAGGGCGCGCTGCGCACCACGCGCTCGGCCACGCTGCCGAGCAACAGCCGCGGCAAGCCTCCGCGCCCGTGGGTGGAGATCACCAAGAGGTCGATGCCGTGCTCGCGCGCGTAGTCGCCGATCACCTGGGCGGCGCCCCCGCCCTCTTCGATCGCGAGCTGCACCCGCACATCGCCACCAAAATGACGCGCGCGCAGCGCCTCCAGCTGGGCCTTGACCTTCTGGCGCACCTCCTGCTTGAGCGCCTGCTCGCGCTCGGCCGAGAGCGCCAGCACGCCCGGCGGCAGGTCGGCATCGTAGTCGAGGATCGTCAGCAGCGTAACCTCGGCGCCGAAACGCTCGGCCATGGACGCGGCCAAAGGCAGCGCGTGCTCGGCAGCCTCGGACAGGTCGGTCGTAACCAGAAGTTTTTCGATCTTCACGCGCGCCCTCCGGCGACCCGATCTCCCGCGGGGGCGCTCGAGTCCGCGTTCAATCTTCCATGGCCACGCCCGTTCATCAAGCCTGCGGAAGCACGACCCGCATCTCATGGGGACGCACCACCAGCACCGGGCAAGGCGCGTGACCGGCCACGCGCTCGGCCACGCTGCCCAGCAGCACGCGCGACAGACCGCTGCGGCCGTGGGTGGCGATAGCCACCAGGTCGTAGTCGTGATCGCCGGCGTAGTCGCAGATCGCTTGCCACACCACGCGCCCGTCGGCCACGGCCGTGCGCGCATGGGGGCGTTCGCCCAGCACGCGTTTGCGCATGGCGTCGAGCTGGGCGAGCACCACGCGCTTGACGCGCCGGCGGTACTCGTCGGCGGCGCCACCCGAAAGCTCGGGTGCGAACTCGGTGACGTGCAGCAGGGTGATGGTGGAGCCGAAGGCGTCGGCCAAGGGGCGCACGGCCTCGATGGCCGCCTCCGAAGCCTCGGAGAGGTCGGTGGTCACCAGGATCTTGTCGACGCTCGGATGCAACGCCATACCTCGGGATCACGTAGACACGATCATGGCCGGCGCAAGTCCAGCTGCGCGGGCCGTTCGCCTATCTTGCGGCCCCCGGGACAGCGACCTTCACGCCCCGCAGCCGGCCCGTTGCGCTCCCCGGGGGCTTGGGTGAAGATGGCCGGCAACTCACCATGCAGCCAGTCAAGACCATCCTCTGTCCCACCGACTTCTCGCCCTGCTCCGACGCCGCCATCGGGCTGGCCGTCGAGCTGGCCAAGGAACTCGGTGCCAGCATCCACCTGGTCCACATCTTCCAGCTGCCCTTCTACGTGGGCTGGGAGGACGGGCCGGCGACGGTGGCAGCCACCGGCGAGTTCCTCGACGAGCTGCGCCAGCGCTCGGGCGAAAAGCTCGAAGAGGCCGCCGAGCGCTGCAGGCAGGCGGGGGTGCAGGTCACCACGGAGCAGGCCGACGGCGTGCCCCACGCGCGCGTGCTCGAGCTGGGCGACAAGGCCGACATGATCGTGATGGGAACCCACGGCCGCACCGGCCTGCCGCGGCTGGTGCTCGGAAGCGTGGCCGAGCGCATCGTACGCCTGGCCAAGTGCCCGGTGCTGACGGTGCCGAGCGCCGACGAAGCCGAAGCCTGAGCCGGGCGGCCCTCGCACCCACTCAAAGCAGTCGGCGAAAGCGGTAGAACAACAACTCGAGCAGGCGGTCGCCCAGGGGCCGAAAGCGCCACTGCCCGGCCTGCACGGGCACCGACTCGTCCATGTCCCGCTGCATGCGAGCCTGCAGCTCCGCCGCCACCTGGGCATCCTCGACGGTGACGTTGATCTCCAGGTTGAAGGCCCAGGAGCGGTAGTCGAGGTTGTGGGTGCCCACCGTGCACCAGCGACCGTCGATGACGGCGGTCTTGGAGTGCAGGATGCTCTGGCCCCACTCGTAGAGTTCGATGCCCCGCCGCAGCATCCAGCCGTAGAGCCTGTGGGTGGCGAAGCGGACGGCGAAGACGTCGCTGTCGACCGGCAACAGCACCTGCACCCGCACACCGCGCTCGACCGCGCGGGCCAGGCCCAGCCGCACCTCGCGGCCGGGGATGAAGTAGCTGTTGGTGATCAGGATGGAGTGCTGGGCGGCGTGGATGCGGCGTAGGTAGGCGCGCTCGATGGCGCGGCGGTCGCGCAGGCGGTGATTGGCCACCACGCGCACCTTGCAGCCGCCGGCCGAAGCGGGTGCCGCCACCGCGGCCGCCTGCGCCTGTTGCCAGCCGGGCGCGCGAAAAGCCGTGAAAAAGATCTCGCGCATGTCAGCCACGGCCGGCCCCTCGATGGCGATCATGTCGTCGCGAAAACCACCCCCGCCCTCACTGAAGGGCGCCCAGGCATCGCCCAGATTGACGCCGCCGGTCATGCCCAACCGCCCGTCGACCACCAGCATCTTGCGGTGATTGCGGCGGTTGAGACCGGCCAGGCGAAAGCGCGGGCGCCAGAAGTGCACCGGCCGGTACTCGAAGACCTGGCAGCCGGCGGCGCACATGCGCTCGAATTGGTCGCGATCGGCCTCGAAGCTGCCGACCGCGTCGTAGGTGACGCAGACCCTGACGCCCTGCCGGGCCTTTTCGCACAGCGCCTCGGCGAAGCGCCGACCGGTGGCATCGGAGTCGAACCAGTACATCTCCAAAAGGATTTCCTCGCGCGCCTCCTCGATCGCCGCCAGCATCGCCGGCAGGCACTGGTCGCCGTCGTGGTAGAGACATACGCGATTGCCGCCGAGCATCGGATCCGCACAATCCCCGCTGCCGCGCACAGTAGACCAAGCCCGCCGGCTGGGGAATGGGCGGCCGGTGACGTGGGCTCGCCACGGCGTCCGGGGTGGTTATGATGGAGACGTCGGACGCCCGACGCGGAGCCTGCCGCGCGCGACGAATGCCCCCACGGCGCGCTTCGACTCGCCCAAAGCCTCCGCCGCGCCACGAGCCCGCGCGCGCCACGAGCCAGCACCATGTCCGCCCCGATCCGCGCCATGACCTACAACATCCGCAAGGGCAAGGGTCCCGACGGGCGCTCCAACATCGGCATGCCCAGCCTGGCCTCGGCGGTGCTGGCCCATGAGCCCGACCTGGTGCTCTTTCAAGAAGTCTTCCACTGCGCGCGCACGGGGCTGTCCCAAAGCGGCAAGCTGGCCCGGGCCATGGGCCTGCCCGGCTACTACGGCGCCAATAAGTTCCGCAGCGTGGGCCACCACGGAAACACCACCGTGACCCGGCTGTCGGTCCAGGAGTTCGACAACCACGACATCTCCACCAACCGCATCGAGCGTCGTGGAGCCCTCTACCTGCGGCTGGACCTGCACGGACAGCCCCTGCACGTGCTCAACGTGCACCTGGGGCTCAACCGTTGGCAGCGCAAGACCCAGATCCGCAGCGTGGCCGAGATCCTCCGGCGCGTGGCCCGCGACCAGGATCCGGTGCTGCTGGCCGGCGACTTCAACGACTGGCGCGGCGAACTCGACCGTCCCATCGCCGAAGAGCTGCGCCTGCACAACCTCTTCGCCCGCCACCCGCCGGAGCAGGTCCGCACCTGGCACGCCCGGCGCCCGGTCTTCAACCTCGACCGCATCTACGTGCGGCACCTGCGCGCCGAGCGCGCCCGCCGCCTCGATGGCGAGCCCTGGTCCGAACTCTCCGACCACCTGCCGCTGATCGCCGATCTGTGGCCGACCTGAAGCCGACCCGAGAGACGCCCGAGAGCCCCATGGACGCGGCCGACAGAGATTGCCAAACCGAGCCAGGTGCCTGGAGCCGAACCCTGAAGGAGGCGCTGCAAGCCCGGGGCCTCGAGCTGCGCGAGACCCACATCTCCCTGGTCTTTCTCGACGCAGACCGCGTCTACAAGGTGCGCAAGGCGGTCGACCTGGGCTTTTTGGACTTCCGCACGCTCCAGGCCCGGCGCGACGACTGCGAGCGCGAGCTGCTTCTCAACCGCCGGTTTTCCAGCGGGGTCTACCTCGAGCTCGTGCCCATCACGGGCGACGACGACGGGCGGCTGCAGCTGGGCGGCGCGGGCGAGCCCCTGGAGTGGGCGGTTGCGATGCGGCGGCTGCCCGACGGGGACTCGGCCCTGGCGCGGCTCGAAGCCGGCCACCTCGAGCGCGATGACGTGGTGCACCTGGCCGACGAAATCGCCGCTTTTCACGAACGCTGCGAGCACGGCGCCCACATCGACCGCTTCGGCAGCCGCGAGCTCATCGAGCAAAACGTGATCGAAAACTTCGAGCAGACCCGCTCGCAGGCCCTCGAAGTGCTTTCGGCCCAGGCGCTGGCCGAGATCGAGCGCTTCCAGCGCGGCTTTCTCGCCCAGCACGACGCGCTGCTTTCGCGGCGCATCGCCCAGGCGCGCATCCGCGACGGTCACGGCGACCTGCGCCTCGAACACTGCTACCTGGACGCCGACGGCAGCGTGCAGATCATCGACTGCATCGAGTTCAACGAGCGCTTCCGCTTCGGCGACGTCTGCGCCGACATCGCGTTTTTGTCCATGGACCTGCGCTGGCACGGGCGCCACGACCTGGCCGAGACCCTGCTCGCCAGCTATGCGCGGCAGAGCGGCGACTACGAGCTCTACGCCCTGGTGAATTTCTACGAGAGCTACCGCGCCTACGTGCGGGCCAAGGTCAGCTCCATGTTGGCCGACGACGCCTCGGCCGACGAAGCGGTGCGAGCGCGGGCCCGCCGCGACGCGCGCAAGTATTATCTCTTGGCCGAAGCCAGCGGGCGCGAGAGCCTCGAGGCCCCGGTCATCTACGCTGTGGGCGGCTGGATCGCCTCGGGCAAGAGCACGCTGAGCGAAGCGCTGTCAGAAGCGCTGAACGCGCCCATCGTGGACGCCGACCACACGCGCAAGGCGCTGTCGCAGGTGGCCCCGGAGACGCCGCTGCACGACGCGGCCTTCAGCGACCACTACTCGGACGAGACCAGCGACCGGGTCTACGCCGAGCTCAGACGCCTGGCCGCGGGCATCGTGGAGTCCGGTCGCCCGGTGGTCGTCGACGCCAGCTTCCGCAGCCGGCGCCACCGCGCGGCCCTGAGGGAGCTGGCTGCGGAACTCGGCTGCCGGCTGGTCTTCGTCGAATGCAAAGTGGCAGCCGAGGTCTGCCACCAGCGCCTGGTCGAGCGCGCCCGCGGCACCTCGGTCAGCGATGGGCGGCTCGAGATCTTCGACGACTTCGTGGCCCGCTTCGAACCCTTCGACGAGCTGCCGCCCGAGCAGCACTGCGCCATCGACACCTGCACCACCGACCTGCAGGATAACCTCGCGGCCGTGCTCGCCGTTGCCGGCGCGCGCTGACGCGTGCTACCAAACCAGCTGCCATGGCCGCGCCACGAAGCCTCCTCGCCACTGTTGTCGCCGCCGCCATCGCCCTGTGGGCCAGCGCCTGCGGCAGCGAGGCCATGGCCCCAGCCCAGCGCGGGGCCCTCGTCGGCGGGCTGGCGGGCGTCGCCGCTGGCGGCACCGTGGGCGTGCTGATCAGCGACGAGCAGCTGCTGGGCTCCAGCAGCTCCGAGGAAAGCGGTGACGTGGCCCTGCCGCGCACCGGCAGCATCGCCGCAGGCGTGCTGGTGGGCGCCGTGGTGGGCACGGTCGTGGGCGCCATGGCCGGTCACCGCGCCGAGGACCGCTACAAGATGCCCGAGCGCCAGGAGCCGGTCTTGCCCGAGGACTCGGAGCTGGACGCGGCGATTTCCGCTGGCGCTCAGCGCGCCGCCAGGTCGCTACCGGCAGCCGGCTCGCTCTGAGCCGGCGGGTTTTGAAGGGCCGCTGCCTTCGCCGCCGCCCGGGCGCGCCGGCGGGCGCGGCGCTTTCGATGGTCGTCGAAGGGCGCTGGCGACCCCACCACATGCTCGCGCAGCAGCTGCATCGGGTTCAGGAGCGTGCCGTCCAGGTGGGCCTCGAAGTGCAGATGGGGCGCGCTGCGCTTCATGCCCGTGCGCCCCACGGTGCCCAGGCGCTGGCCCATGATGATGCGCTGACCGCGCTCGACCTCCACCGTCTCCAGGTGCATGTAGCAAAAGCGCAGTGAGCCCGCCTCGGGCAGCGCGTGCAGGGTGCAGACGTAGCGGCCCCCGCGGCCCAGGGCCCCGCGGTCGTACTCGTTGGTCTCCGCCGGAGGCAACTGCTGGTTGCTCTGCCGCCCGGGCAGGTCGACGCCCGCGAAAACCACCCGACCGCTGGCGACAGAGCGCACCGGCTCGCCGAACTCCGACTCCAGATCGATGCCGCGGTGGGAGCGCTGGCCGTCGTCGCGCTCGAAGCCGAGGCCGCTGCTGACCACGCGCGGCGCGCCGTCCAGGGGCGTGCCCAGGGGCAGGCCCAGGTACTCGGAGGGCTCCGGCGCCGGCAGCGCGCCGTAGTAGCGCAGAAGTCGGCGCCGATCGGTGAGAATACGGTCCTCGGCGCGGGCACTGCGCACGCGGTCGCCCCACACCCAATGGGAGACGTAGTGGCGGTGGGGTACCTGCTCGAAGCTCGCGTCGACCGTGGCGTGCTGTTCGCGCCAGACGCTCAGCAGCGCGGCGGCGAAGTAGAGGTTGGGCTCGGGCCGCAGCATGGCGGCGCGCACGAAGGGAAAGCGCGGCAGCGGTCGCTCGCGCTCGATCCACTCGCCCCCGGGTCCCGAGACCTGGTAGCGGTAGCGCCGCGACTGCAGGGCGCTCTGGTACATGCGCGGGGCGATCAGGGTGAGGCCGAGCCCCCCCAGCTCCTCGCGATCGGCCCGGCAGCGGCTCTCACGATAGACCAGCCCCGCCAGCAAGAAGGGGTCGACACCGAAGTCGCCGGCGTAGCGCCGGATCCAGGCGCCGTAGTCGCGGGCCCGCCCCGGGCGCATCCAACCGCAGAGCTTGCGCAGCGCCCCGTCGAAGGCGGCGGCCTCGACGATGGCGGGCGCCGCCGGTTCCGGAGCCCAATCGTGGGGGCTGACGTGCATGGCCGCCAGCCGGTTGGGACGGATCTCGGGGCGCTTACGCGCTCGCCAGGGCGGCCGGTCGGCGGCCAGGAGCTGTAACCCCAGCAAAAGCAGCAAGAGCTTTGCCAGCCTGCGCATCACCCTCACCATGGGCAAGGGCGATGGCTGCGTCAACTACGCGTCCGTGTCCTACTGCTGGGTGGCGATGGGATCGGGACCGATCCAACGCTCGGTGCGGCTGTAGGCCTCGTGCTTGGCCTCTTCGGGGCTGACCGTGGAGCGGTCGTTCTTGGTGTTCTTGCACAGCGTCACCATGAAGACCGTGGAGCTGCCTTGACCGCCGATGATCACCGACCAGGCCAGGAACATGCTCCACAGGCGGAACCACCACTGGCCGTACTTGGCGACGACGGCTTCTTCGTTGCTCAGCCAGTTGTGGTACCACTTGCGGATCGTCTCGGCGTAGTGCACGCCGCAGTTCTCCACGCGATGGACCTCGAAGCCGGCGCGCTCGGCCTGGGAGACGACGAAGCCAAGGGGGCAGCTGGCGTCGGCGCCGGGGAAGATGTACTTGCCCATGAACAGACCCCAAACCAGGTCCTCGTACTGCCAGGGACGGCGCAGGCCCGCGATCTGCAAATAGAAGATGCCGTCGTCGGCGAGCATGCTGCGCACCTGCAACAGGAACTTCTGGAAGTTCTTGATGCCGACGTGCTCGGCCATCTCCAGGCAGGTGATCTTGTCGTACTTGGTCGCCGGGAGGTTCCGGTAGTCGTCGACGATGACCTTGACCCGATCGGCCACGCCCGCGTCGGCCGCGCGCTTGTTGGCCCAGTCGGCCTGCTCCTGGGCCAGCGTGATGCCGGTGCTGTGGGAGCCGTAGTGCTGGGCGGCGTGCGTGATCAGCGGACCCCAGCCGCAGCCGATGTCCAGGTGGCGATCGCCGGGCTTCATCTGCACGTACTTGCAGACCGTCTCCAGCTTGCGCTCCTGGGCCTGCTCCAGCGTCTCGTCGGTATCGTGGAAGATGCCGCTGGTGTAGACCATCGTGTCGCCGAGGAAGAAATTGTAGAAATCGTTGCCGCGGTTGTAGACGTGGGCGATGTCGCCATGGTCGCTCTTCTCGGTGTGGGTGACGTTCTGGCGCAGGAACTCCTTGAAGTAGAACTTCACATCACCCCAGGTGAAGCAGAAGCGAAACAGCTTGTTGCGCCGCAGCATCGTCTCGTAGACGTCCTGCTTGAAGTCGAGCTTTTCCGCGATGTAGGCCTCGTAGAGCTTCTCCATCGGGATCTTCTTGCCCTGCCAGCGAGCCGCTTCCTTGGGGTCGCGGAAGCTGACGTAGGGCTCCCAGTCGGTGGCGCCTGCGTCGTGCTGGTGGGAGCGATAGACGAGCAAGGCCACCGGCACGCCGATCAAAAGCAGCGGTACCGCCAGCCAGCTGAGGCCAAAGACGAGTGAACCCGTGACCCACGTCAGCGGCATCGAGCCGGCCACCACCGCGGTGACCGCGGCGGCCACGGCCGTCGGAAGCATCAGTAGAAGCGACAGCCGCTGCTCGAGCACCCAGAGGATGAAGGGCAGGCCATGGCTGCGGCCCGCCTCGTCGTTATCGGAAGCACGGCCGCCCTCGCCGAGGGTCAGGGCGGGGCCCGGCGGGGCCAGCTCGGGGGTGGTTGTCTGATTCATCGTCTACCTATCGAGTCGGGGTGGAAAAGCTCCCGAAGCCACCGATGGCCGCCGAGATAAGGGTCGCCGCCAGCCCACCCAAAATGCTAAACGCCTGAAATTACTATGTTTTCAGACAAGGAAACGAGCGCGGCGGGCACACTGTAAACGAGAGAGCCCAGGCGCGAAAGGGGGGCCATCTTCCGGGGGATGGGGGAACAGGAGAAAGCCGGCGGGCCGACTCAGTCCGAGTCGGGGCGACCACGACCGCGCCGCGGCAGCCGCGTTCGTCCCAGACTGGCCGCAGCGGCGCCGGCCACGGCATCGCGCACGTCGTCGTCGGCGATGCGGGCCAGCTCCCGGGCCAGCTGCGGCGGCAGCTCGGCCAGCGGTAGCAGCGGCTCCTCGTAGAGCTCTTCGCGGGGCTGCTCCGGCTTCTGCGGCAGCGGTCCGCTCTTCCACACGATGCGGCGGATGGGCACATCGGGCAGTCGCGCCCGCAGCCTGGCTAGCAGCTGGGGGCTCTCCAGGGACAGCGCGTTGGCCCAGGCTGCGGTGCTGGTGTTGACCCACAGCACCCCATCGCGCAACCGCACCGGACGGGCGTTGTCCGATACGCGCTCGCTGGCGACCTTGTAATAGGCGGCAAAGGCGCGCAGCTGGCGCACGGCGTCGGGCTGGCGGTCGGGGTAGACCACCGTGATCAGCCGATCGAGGGCCGCCATGCCGCCTTCGCGTTTGCGCCTTCGTCGCCGCATGGTTTGAGCTTAGGGCCTCAGCACTCCCGGGACAACGCGGGCCCGTCGCAGTACAACAACCACCCTGCCATGCGCCGCGGCCTGCTGATTTCGCTCCTGCTCGTGATCGCCCTGGGCTGGCTGTGGGCGCTGCTCGGCCGGGCCCCGCACGGCACGACGGCCGAGCAGGCCAGCGAGCCGCCCGCCGAACAGCCGGGGCGCGAGCCGCACCCGCCAGCTGCAGCCCAAAAGCCGATGCGGGCGCGACGCCCCGATCGCAAGCGCCCCAGGCCACCGACGCAGCAGCGACGGGCTCCGCCGACGCGGGCGGAGATGCTCGACGACCCCGAGGGCTATCGCAAGCGCCTGATGGAGGTGATGCGCCAGCAGCGCGAGCACAACACGATCCGTCTGGAGGTGGCCGAGAAACGCTGGCAGAAGGAGCGCCGCGACCCGGCCCTGGCCGAGCCCTGGGAGAAGGCCTACCAACAGGCCCTGCTCGACGATGGCATCGACGGGATGTTGATGGACCTGGAGTGCCGCGCGACGCTGTGCCGCCTGGAACTCGCGGCCGTCGACTCCAACGCCGCCTTCGCACTCCAGGGGGCCAAAAATTTCCAGAACGCCCTGGGCACCGAGAGCGCGACCACCATGGCCGGCGGCGGCTTCGACCGCGTGCTGGTGCTCTATGTGCCGCGCGAGGGCTACGAATTCGAGCCCTGAGCAGCGCCCCTGTAACGCCCATGCACGAGAGTGCGAATTCATAACGAATCTGCGCTAGTGTTCACGCCAACCGTGACCTCTGCCCCCCATCATTTCCCGAAGCAGCACGCGCGACCGGGTCGGTACCCGTCGGCGGTGGCCACCGGCCGAGTCCTCGCCGCGCTGCTTTCCCTGCTGACCGCGCTGCTTTCGCTGCCCGCCCGCGCCGACAACCCCGTCGACCGCGACAACGAAAGGCTCGCCGCCTCCGCCGCACGCGAGGGCAAGCGGGCCGCCGGCGCCCTTTCGCTCTTGCGCATCTGGGCCCGCTGGGACGACTCCGATCCCCGCGCCACCACGGCCCTGCTCGAAAAGCTGGCCGCCGACACGCGGCTGTCGCCGGCAAGACGCGTGGATGCCCGGCGCCTGCTGGCCCGGGCCCGCGCGCGCCTGGGACAAATGGACGCGCTGTCGAAAACCTACGACGAGCTCGGCTACGTGACGCGCTTTCGGGTGATCGGCCCCTTCGACAACGAGGGCAAGGGCGGCTTCGACACCGAGACGCCGCCGGAGAGCAAGCGCATGGAGGCGCCCGATCCCCACGCCAGCTACCCCGGCCGCGAGCGCGCCGTCAGCTGGCGCAGCTACCCGGAGGCGGTAGCG
This sequence comes from Myxococcales bacterium, assembly GCA_029880325.1. Classification (GTDB taxonomy): domain Bacteria; phylum Myxococcota_A; class Polyangia; order Polyangiales; family JAFGIB01; genus JAOUOP01. The sequence goes on from JAOUOP010000066.1 coordinate 17,738, forward strand.
CAAAACGGCTACGTCTCTTTCGGCGCTGTCATGCGCCCGCTGCAGAACGTCTGCGCCCTGGCCGAGACCTTCGTCCACAGCGAACGCGCCCAGGCGCTGTCGCTCTTCGTCGGCGGCGGCGGCGCCACCAAGGTCTACTGGAACGGCGAGGAGGTCTTCCGCGACCCGGCCTACCGCGCGCCCTACCCCGACCGCAGCGCCGCCACGGTGGGAGCCCATAAGGGCGATAACCGTTTGTTGGTGAAGGTCTGCGTCACCGACTCGACCTGGGGCTTCTACCTGCGGCTGGGCGACTCCCGCGGCGGCGTGGCCCAGGGCCTAAGCATCAAAACCGAGAGCGAAAAGGCCCTCGACATCCCGCGCGGTCACGCCAAGGTCCGCCTGGGCAAGGCGCCGCAAACACCCCTGGCCGAGCTGGAAGCGGCGGTCGCCAAGGGCGGGGCGGGCAAGAAGCCGCGCCCCCAGGATCAGCACGCCCTGGCGCGCTATCTGCAGTACACCGGCTCCGACGATCCTGCCGAGCGCCGCGCCAAGCAGCTCGCGGCCGCCGCCGCCGACGCCATGCCCAGCATCGAGCACCTGCGTCTGGCCCACGCCCTGGCCGAGGAGCGCGGGGAGGTGATGCGCTTCGCCGACAAGGCCGCCGAGGTCGCCCCCGAGGCGCCGGCTTCGCTGCTTTTGCGCGCGCGTGTGCTTGCCGATGGCCCGGTGCCCGAAGATGCGCTGCCGCTGATCGACAGGATCCCCGAGGACAGCGACTCCTGGCATACGGGCCAGCTTTTGCGCGCCGGCGTGCTACGCGAACTCGAAATGCCCGAGAGCGCGCTCGCGGTGGTCGAGAGCGTCCAAAAGCGCATCGGTGAGACGCCGCGGCTCTTCAGGCTGCTGGCCAACCTCTATCATGCGGTGGGCAAGACCGATCAAAGCCTCGAGCTTCATCGGAAGCTACTGACGCTGCGCAGCGACGACATGGCCGCCCGCAGGGTGCTGATCACCGACGCGCTGCATCGCGGCGATACCGCGACCGTGCAGGCCGCCATCTCAGAACTCTCCGACCACGGCGTCGACAGCACCGCCACCCTGCGCTACGTGGCCAGCCTCTACGACGCCCTCGGCCGCGACGACATGGTGCTGTCCACCTACCGGCGCGCCATGGACATCGTGCCAGAGAGCGCGCCCTTGCACGTCGCCTACGGTCACGCCCTGTTGCGCGCCGGCCAACCCGAGCACGCCGCCGATGCCCTGGCCAAGGCCCTGGCCCTGCGCCCCCAGGACGCTTCCACGCGCGAGCTTTTGGAGCAGATCCGTCCCCGCGAGCGTCTCGACGAGGCCTACGCCCTGCCCACCGAAAAGCTGCTGAAACTGCGCGGCAAGGGCAGCGGCTACCCGAGCACGACGCTGACTGAACTGCAAGTCAACACGGTCTACGAAAACGGCCTCAGCACCAGCTTTCGCCAATTCGCCGCCCAGGTCCACGACGACGAGGGCGCCCGTCGCTATCGCAGCTACTCGATTCAATACGACCCCGACACCCAGCGCGTAGATCTGAGACTGGCCCGCGTCTACCGCAAGGACGGACGCCAGCTGGAGTCGGTGCGCACCTACGAGCAGCAGCTGGGCGAGCCCTGGTACCGCATCTACTACGACACCCGCGCCGTGGTCGTCATCTTCCCCGATCTGGAACCCGAGGACGTCGTCGAGATCCGCTACCGCATCGACGACGTGGCCCACAGAAACGTCTTCGCCGACTACTACGGCGATATTCACTACTTTCAGGGCTTTTCACCCACGCTGCGCTCGGAATACGTGCTGGTCACGCCCAAGACGCGCAAGTTCTACTTCAACAAGCCCAAGCTCGAGGGGCTATCTCATACTCAAAAGGTCGAAGGCGATGTTCGCATCGACCACTTCCTGGCCAAGGACGTCGAAGCCATCGTTTCCGAAGCGGGCATGCCCGGACTGACCGAGATGAGCCCCTACCTTCACGTCTCGACCTACAAGACCTGGCAGGACGTGGGCACCTGGTACTGGGGCCTGATCAAGGATCAGCTCTACGCCGACAGCTCGCTCAAGGAAAAGGTCGCAGAACTCACCAAGGGCGCCAAGACCACGCAAGAAAAGGTCGCCGCCATCCACAACTGGGTCGTGGGCCACACCCGCTACGTGGGCCTGGAGTTCGGCATCCACGGCTTTCTGCCCTATCGGGTGCCGCTGATCGTCCAGCGCGGCTTCGGCGACTGCAAGGACAAGGCCTCCCTGCTCTACACCATGTTTCAGAGCGCCGGCATCGACGCGCGCATTGTCCTGGTGCGCACCCGGCGCAACGGCGCGGTGCACGCCGAGCCCGCATCGCTGGCCGTTTTCGACCACGCCATCGCCTATGTGCCCGAACTCGACCTCTTCCTCGACGGAACCGCCGAGCATAGCGGCACCTCCGAGCTGCCGGTGCAGGATCAGGGCGTGAGCGTGCTCGTGGTCGGCCCCGGGGGCGCCGAGCTGCGCAAGACGCCCGTCTTCGCCGCCGAGCACAGCAGGCGCAGCCGCACCCTGGAGGTGGCGCTGTCGGTCGACGGCTCGGCCAAGCTGCGCGGTCGCGAAGAGGTACGCGGCGCCGAAGCCGCCGGCTACCGAAGCTACTACGAGGCGCCGGGCACCCGCGACGAGCGTTTCGAGCGGGCCCTGGGCCGCGTCTACCCCGGCGTCGAGTTGGCGCAACAGAAGTTCGAGCAACTCGGCGACCTGGAGCAATCGGTACGCTACTCCTATGAAGCGCGCGTGCCGCAGCTGGCCCAGCGCGATGGCGACTCGCTACAGCTTTCACCCAGCGTGATGAGCGACCTGGTGCAGAGCATGGCGCGCCTGCCCAAACGTCGTCATGCCCTCGACCTACAGGGCAACCGCGCCTACGTGGAAGAGCGCATCGTGACGCTGCCCCAGGGCATGGTGGCCACGGAGCTTCCCAAGGGCGGCGAGGCGCGCTCGGTCTTCGGCCGGCTCAAGCTCGACGTGCGCGGCGAGGGCCGCACGGTGCGGGCGACGACCGAGTTTTCGGTGGACCGCGACCGCGTCGGCCCCGAGGAGTATCCGGCCTTCCGCCGCTGGGTGGAGCAGGCCGACCTGCTGCTGCGCCAGCGCATCGGCATTCGCAAGGACGAACAATGATGACCCGACTGCGAAATGAGGGCCGCCGCACGCTCGCCGCGCCCGGCGTGGCCCTGTGGCTTGTCGCGATGGCCTTTGGCTGCGCCCACGGTGGCGCGGGCCTGACCCCGAGCATCGATGAGCTGCGGGCGCGCGCCAAGGCGGCCCCAGGTGACGGCGTCGCCCAACGCCAGCTGCTGCTCGCCGAACTCTTCTCCCACGCCGGCGACCGCGCTGCCGTCGACGCCCAGCTCGAGCGCGCACTTTCGGTGGGCGGCGCCGACCCGCGCCTGCACTGGGCCGCGGCCGTCCATCACGATACCCACGGCCACCCCGCAAAGGCCCTCGATGCCTATTTGAAGGTGCTGACCAGCGCCACCAAGAGCGCCGATCCGATCGCGCCCCAGCTGGCCGAATTCGCCGCGCACGCCATCGGCGGCATTCAAGGCGGCGTGCCCGGCTACGACGAGCGCGTGCGGCCTGTGCTCAACGAACTCTTCGACGCCCGGGCGCTGCCGCTGCCCGTTCACTTTCAGGTCGGCCAGGTGCTGATCCGCTTCGCCCAGCTCGACGGCGACGCCGCGCGCGTGGAGGCGCTGGCCCAAAAGCTCGGCTGCGTGACCCAGATGCGCACCGCCGGCCCCTTCGGACAGCGGCAGCTGTTGAGCTTCGACGACGACCACGGCCTCGATCCGGCGCGCCCCCTTTCGGAAAGCTACGACCTGGGTCACGGCCGCGGCCGACGCCCCACGCGCGAGCTGGGCGCCCGCGGCTGCGCCGTGCCGCTGGGCGGCGGCGCCATCGGCGAGGGTGGGACGCGCTTCGCCCAGGCCGAGCTGAAGGTGACAAAGTCCGGCCGCCATCGCCTGCGCGTGGAGTCGCCCAATAGCACCGAGGTCTACCTGGACGGCAAGCGCGTCGGCCGCATCGATCGGCGGCGTGAGCTGGGGCAGGCGGTGGTCTTCCTGCCGCTTTCACTCAGCGCCGGAAGCCATTTGCTGACGGTCAAGGTCAGCAGCCGTCACCCCGGGCCGGCCGTGGCCCTGTCGCTGCACCCCGAGCGCGAAGGCGACGCCGCGGCCCTGCGCCTGCCCTACGACGAGCACACCCCCCATGGCTTTCCGCGCTATCTGCGCGCGGGCCTTGCGATGCTGCGGGGCGATGTATTGACGGCGCGCCAGAGCCTTTCCGGCGTCGAGCGGGCCGAACGCGTCGCGCCGTTGCTCTCGATGCAGCGGGCCACCCTCTTCCTCAACGACCCGTTATACCCCGCCGACCAACGCAGCGACGAGGCGCGGCGCCTCCATGCGCGCGCCCTGCGCGAGGACAGCCAGCTGTGGAATCCGGCGGTGCAGCTGGCCTCCATGGCCGCCGAAAACGGTCGCACCAAGGAGGCCATCGCGGCCCTGCGCGAAGCGGTGGAACGCTGGCCCGAGGTGCCGGCCGTGAGTCTAACGCTGCTACAGCTGCTCAGGGGCCAGGACTGGGACGCCGAGGCCGACCAGGTGCTGGAGCGGGTGCGCAAGCTGGTCCCCGACGCCTGCGGGCCCATGCAAGCCGAAATGCAGGCCCTGCGCAGCCGCCAGCGCGAGGAGGCTGCCGCGGCCCTGGTCGAGCCCATCATGGCCTGTAACGCCCAGTCAAACGCGCGCTATGGGCTACTCTTGCAACAGCGCAAGTGGGAGCAGGCGCAGGCCGAGCTCGACCGCCTGGAAGCCATGGAGCCGCCTCAAAACCGCTATGCGTGGTTGCTGGCGCGGCTCGAGCTGGCAAAAAACCGTGGCGACAACGCCGCGGTCGAGGCGCACATCGCGGCGCTGCGCAGACTCTACCCGCAGTCGGTGACGGCGGTGCTCGAGTCGGCCGATCGGCTGACGGCACTCGGCAAGGGTGCACAAGCGCGGGCGGTGATCGAGGGGGCGCTGCAGGCCGAGCACGCCTCCATGAGCGAGCTGCATCGCCTGCTGCCGCTGCTCGGCGCCGAGCACGTGATGCAGCCCTTCCGCAAGGACGGCGCGGCGGCCATCGCGCGCTACGAAGCCTCGGGCCGCAGCTACGAACAACCCCAGGTGCTGGTCTTCGACTACATGGCGGTGCGCATCTTCGAGGACGGTTCGTCGGTGGAGCTGGTGCATACGGTGCAAAAGGCCCAGAGCGACGAAGCGGTCGACGAACTGGCCGAGGTACAAGTGCCCGAGGGCGCCCGCATCCTGAAGCTACAGACGATCAAAGCCGACGGCCGGCGCCTGGAGCCCGACGCCATCGCCGGCAAGGACACCATCTCGATGCCCTCGATGGCCATCGGCGACTACGTCGAATTCGAGTACATCAGCCACGCCCAACCCTCCGAGGGCTTCCCGGGCGGCTACCTGGGCGACCGCTTCTACTTCCAGAGCTTCGAGATCCCCTTCGACTACAGCCACATGGTCGTCGCGCTGCCCAAGGCCATGAAGTATCGCATCGATCCGCGCGGCCCGGCCCCCAAGACCCAGGAGCGCCTCGAGGGCGAGCTGCGCATCCTCGACTTCAAGGTCGAGCAGAGCCAGCCGCTGACCGCCGAACCCATGTCGGTCACGGCACGGGAATTTCTGCCCTCGGTGCGCGTGGGCGTCGAGGCCAGCTGGAAGCGCTTCGTGGAGAGCATTCGCGAGGTGCTCATCGACCGCGACTTGAGCGATCCGGAGCTGCTGGCGCTCGCCAAGTCCATCGTCGGCGACGCAGCCAAAGACGACCACGCCCTGCGCGCCAAGCGACTCTACGGCTGGGTCGTCGAAAACATCGAAAACAACGACGACGTCTTTTCGCAGGCGGCACTGATGCTGCGGGCCCGCGCCGGCAACCGCGCCCGCGTGCTGCACTACCTGCTGGGTCTCTCCGGCGTGCCGGCGGAGCTGGCCCTGGTGCGCACCGCCGCCGGCGACGCCACCGACAGCCCCATGGCCGCCGCCGACACCTACGAGCACCTGCTGGTCAGACTGCCCAAGGGCAGCGAGCCCCGCTGGATCTTCAGCGCCGAGCGCTGGGCCCCCTTCGGCTACATCCCGCCGATCCTGCGCGACCAGCCGGCGCTCTTGCTGGCCGAGGGTGCGCCGCGGGTGAAGGTACCCGCAGGCGACGGCCAACAGGACAGCCGCAAGGTGACGCTCGACGTCGAGCTCCAGACCGACGGCAGGGCGCGCATCGACGTGGTGGAGATTCAAAAAGGCGCCGGCGCCATCGCATGGCGCAGTCAACTCGAGGCCATCCCGGCGGCCGAACTCGAACATCGCTTTGAGGAGGACTACGTCGCGCGGCTCATCCCCGGGGCCACGCTGGCGCGACTGCAGGTGGAGGATGCCGCCGAGCGCCTGCCCTCCATCACTCTGCGTTATAGCTTCGACGTCGAAGTCCTGGGACGCAGGGTAGCCGACGGCTGGGCGCTGCCGCCGATCCTGGCCGAGCGCCTGTCGGCCAGCTATGCCCGGGTGCCCACGCGCACCACGGTGCAACTGGTGGCCGACCCGGCCGATAGCACCGTCCTATTGCGGGTGCGGCTACCGGCCGGCTCCGGCGCGCCCGCATTGCCTGAATCCGCACGCCTGACAGCCGCCATCCCGGGGCGACCGAGCTTCGAGCAAAAGGCCCGCTTCGAAGAGGGCATCTTGCAGCTCGAGCGCCACCTCACGGTGCCACTGATGCGCGTGACTCCCAAGGACTATCCGGCATTCGTCAGCTTCTGCCAGAAGGTCGATGAGCTGGAGGCGCGGGAGTTGATCTTCGGCGGCCGGTAGCGGTGGGCGGTGGCGCGGGCGATGGTTCGGCGGTCGTGCCGACGACAACTGCGAAGCGGCTTTGGCAGCGTTTGGAACCGTGACGCCAGCAGCGCCTCACCACAGGAGTCTTGACCGGTTGGGACGCCCGATCCGGGTTCATCTGGCAGACAACCACGCGCTCCAGCCGTGTGCACGCCTGCACACATCCCTGTTGCGCCAGCGCAACACCTCCAGCCCTCCGCACTCAACCCCAGCGGCTGCCCCTTGGCTCAGCTTCGGGTTATCATCCAAGGGCGCGTGGTGGCCGACCCGAACACCCCCGAGTCTGGGGGTCCGGGCCCTGGGCTCGGACTTCTGGCGCTCGTGATCTCGCTGGCGCTCTCAATCGCCTCGGCCACGGGCCTGTTCGGCGCCGCCGGGCTCGTCGCGCAGATCGCCGCGGTGCTCACCGCCACCGCCGGCGGGGCGCTTTGGATGGCCGGGCGTCACCGCAGCGCGCCGGAGCCACCGCCGGCCGATCGCGACCGGCTGACGGGGCTCTTGTACCGCCGCGCCTTCGAGCGGGCCGCAGCTGCACTGCTCTCGGTGGCCGCCCGACGAGAGCTGCCGATGGTGCTGGCCCAGCTGCGCATCGAAGGCCTCACCTCACTGGACGCCGAGGACGAGGGGGTGCGCGGCGACGCCGCCCTGGCCGCGCTCGGGGCCATCGCCCGCGGCAAATTGCGCTCGACGGATCTGGCTGCGCGCCTCGACGGCGTCAATCTCTGCCTGCTGCTGACCGACACCACCACCGCCGGCGCCGCCATCGTCACCGAACGCCTGAAGACCCAATTCGGGGCCTACTGCCACGAACAGGGCATCGAGCTGTCGCTGCGGGTGGCGATGGAGATGATTTCCCCCGACGTGGGCGAGCTGGGCGCGCTGCTCACAACGTTGAAGACGCGACTCGAGGCCGGCCCTTGACGCTATGCTTGCGCCACCCTTTGGACGCGAAGACTGGACAGCTGAATACCTCGCCGCACAGTGGTAAAGTGGCTGGACTGGGCGGCCGCGCAGCGCACGCGACCGGCGTCGAGGCCCGATCATGAACCGCGACCGAGGATCACCTGCCGACCGACCGGGCGCGGGTGCAGGCGATGCCGAGCCCGAGCAGCGACTGGACACCGCACCGGTGCCACCGTCGCTGGCCCCAGGGGTCAAGGATCGCAGCTTTCGGCTGGGCCAGGCCAGTACCGAGCCGCGCGGCGATCTCTGGGAGGGACCGCGGGCCGGCGAGTTGATCGACGGCACCTACCGCGTGATCGGCCCGCTCGGCCAGGGCGGCATGGGCACGGTGCTGCTGGCCGTCGACGAGCGCCTCGAACGCGACGTGGCCATCAAGCTGATCCGCCCCAGCTACGCCGCCACCGACAACGCGCGCCGCAGGTTCCTGATCGAGGCCCGCGCCATGGCCCGCGTGCGCCACGAGAACGTAATCGAGATCTACACCTTCGGTGAGATCGACGACGCCCCCTACTTCGTCATGGAGTACGTGCCCGGCACCAGCGTGGGCGACTGGCTCGACGAACTGATGATGCGCGAAAAGCTGCCCACCATCGACGAAGCCCTGGGTTATCTGGACCAGATCTGCCGCGGCGTGGCCGCGATTCACGTCTCGGGCTCGGTGCACGGCGACCTCAAGCCCAGCAATATCTTGCTCGGCCCCTCCTCGCGCGTGGCCATCGCCGACATGGGCCTCAGCCGCCTCTTCGATCGCAGCAGCGGCGAGCCGGGCGACCATCCCATGGCCGGCACGCCCGGCTACATCGCGCCCGAGTACGCGCGCACCGACCTGCCGCCCCACATCCTGCAGCGCTCGGACGTCTATTCCCTGGGCGTGCTGGCCTACGAGATGCTCACCGGCAGTCCGCCCTTCGATATCAAGTCGGCCGCCGACATGCTGGCCGCCCACCACAGCACGCCCGAACCCCCCAGCTCGCGGCGACCGGAGCTGACGCGGGCCTTTGACGCGCCCATCCTCGAGGCCCTCGAGTCCGACCCCGTCAATCGCACCGCCAGCGTCGAGGAGCTGCGACGGGCGCTGCTGCGGGCGCGCGAGTCGCTCGACGCCAGCCACGCGGGGCTGCGCATCCTGGTGGCCGACGACGACGACGACTTCCGGCAGCTGGCCCGCGAGACCCTGGACTACGGCTTCCCCGGCGCCCAGATCGAGCTGGTCAGCGACGGAAAGGCCGCGCTGGTCGCCGCCGACGCGCAACCGATGGACCTGGCGGTCATCGACCTGGACATGCCCGGACTCAACGGCGTCGAGCTCACGGCGGCCCTGCGCGAGCGCCACGACATGCCCATCATCGTCTGCACCGCCGCTGGCGGTGCGCCCGACTGGAAGCTCCTGTCGGCCATCGGCGCCGATGGCTTTCTGGTCAAGCCCATCGACCCCTTCGCCTTCGTGGCCCTGGCGCGCAAGATGCTCGACGCCAGCAGCGAGCGCGCCAGCAGCCCCGACTGAGGGCCCTGTTGCAAGCCTACGATCCCGAACTCTACGCCCTCGTGCACCGCGGCAACCCGGGCGACGTGGACTTCTACGTCGAGCGCTGCACGGGACACTCGGTGCTCGAGCTCGGCTGCGGCTATGGACGCCTTCTGGGGCCGCTCGCGCAGGTCGCCCGGCGCTACGTGGGGCTGGAGCTTGACGACGGCCTGCGCGCGCTGGCGGAGGCCGCGCTGCAGGCCCTGGATGCGAGCGCGGCTGCGCGCGTGGAGGTGCTCGGCGGCGACATGCGCGAGTTCGACCTGGCCGAGCGCTTCGAGCGCATCCTGATTCCCTACTCCGGTCTCTACTGCCTGGGCGGCAAGGCCGGCGTCCTGCGCTGCTTGAAAGCAGCCCGCGCGCACCTACGCGATGATGGCCGGCTGCTCGCCGACGCCTACGCTGCCGACGCCTTCCACGCCGAGGCGCGACCGGGCGACCTGAGCGACGATCACCTGGAGCCGGTTTGCCAGGTGCAACAGGGCCGGCAGCTGCTCGAAGTCTACGAACAGAGCAGCTGGAACCGCCGGGCCCAACGCATGGATGTAACTTATTGTTATGAACTCCCAGACGGTGAAGTGGTGCATGAGGGGCGCATTCGCCACGACTACCTGCTTTCGAGTCAGCTGGAGAAGCTGCTCCGGGACGCCGGCTTCGCGCACGTCGAGTTGGCGGAGGACTTCGATCGGGAAGCGCCCGATCCGGAGGCCGAGCTGATCGTGATCGAGGCTTCGCCGCGATGAACGGCGCGGGAGGTGAAGATGCCGGATGTGGACATCAAACGCGGTGACATCACGAAGCTCGCGATGGACGCCATCGTCAATGCCGCCAACGAGCGCATGCTGGGCGGCGGTGGCGTCGACGGCGCCATCCACCGGGCGGCGGGGCCACAGCTGCTGGAGGCCTGCAGGGCCGTCGCCGAAGTGCGGCCGGGCGTGCGCTGCCCGACCGGCCAGGCGCGCATCACGGCGGGCTTTGAGCTGCCCGCACGCCACGTGATCCACACGGTCGGCCCCATCTGGCACGGCGGTGGCGCGGGCGAAGCTGGGCTCCTGGCCGCGTGCTACCGGAATTGCCTGCAGCTGGCCGCAGAACACGGCCTGCGGACGCTGGCTTTTCCGGCCATTAGCTGCGGCGTCTACGGCTTTCCCGCCGAGCGCGCCGCAGCCATCGCGGTGCGCGAGGTCAAGGCCCACCTGGCGCGCGCGACCAGCCTATCGAATGTCACGCTGGTCGCCTTCGACGCGCCGATGGTCGCCACCCTGCAGCGGGCCCTGGACTCAGAATCCCAGTGAGCCGCCGATCTTGGTGCCCACCGAGGCGCCGAAGAGGATGCACATCTCGCCGGTCAAGGCTTCATTCGAAAAGGTCAGCGTGTTGTCTGACTGATTGTTGACGTCGCACAGCACGCTGATGGTGTCGCCGTCCTTGACCTCGACCACACCGCTGACGGCACCGTCGATTTTCTGCTCGGTGGCGATGGGCGGGTTCTGGGTGACGCTGTTGTAGTCGAAGACCACCGACTCGACCCAGTCCCAGGAGTCGTAGATCAAGCGCTCGTTGTGCCAGACCGCGAAGCGATCGGTCCAGGCGTGGCGATGGCCGATGAGGTTGAGCAGGCGGCCGTCACCGTTGGCGGTGGCGCTGCCCTCGAGCTTGACGGCCGCCCCCGGAGCGATGCGGCCGACGGGCACGTTGACCACGATGCGCTCTTCCTGCTGCGTGACCTCGCTGGGATCCATGAAGTAGACGTTGATCCAGACCTCGCGCAGCACCGGCTCCTCGCCGAAGTTGTAGGCGTGCTGGTTGATGCAGAGGCTGCCGTTGCCCGGCAGCAAACGGCCCAGGCCCTCGTTCTCGGGCGCCACGACGCCATTGGCCGGATCGTCACGCACGGGATTCTGCGAGCCGACGAAGTAGTCGGCCAGGGTGGTGCCGGGACAACCAAAGCCGGAGACGAAGCCCTCGCTGTCCTGCCTGCTGACGACGCTGTTGATCAGATGGTGCGAGTTGGGGCGCATCCGCAGCTGCACGAAGTTGTAGAAATTATCCTCCGTGGTCGGGATGTCGGCGACGCCGTATTCGTTGACCTCGAGTCCCGCGGTGAGCACGTATTCGTTGATCTGGGCCGGGTCGTTGTAGTCGTCGGGGCCGAAGTGGATCTGGATGCCCGTGCCCGGCGGCGGTGGCGGCAGGCAGTACTCGTCGCCCGGGAAACCGCTGTCGATGCCGCAGGGGTTGGGGTCGTCGTGGCAGGGCACACGCGACGATGCGGCAGCGGTGCACAGCACGCCCTCGGGGGCCACGCTGCGACCGGCGGTGATGGCATCGTCGGCGACGGGATCGGTGGCGACCACCATGGGATCGTCGGCCACCGGCACCATCGCCTCCTCCATCGCCGGTGCCGGGGCTCCCGCGGCCGCCGCGGTCGCAGGCGCGTCATTGCCCACCTGCCCGCTGGCGTTGGGCGTCGAGCCCAGGTTGCCCGGATCGGTCGAAGTGGCTGCGGGGCCCACGGCCACGCCTTCGTCAGCAGTTTCATCGGAACAGCCGATCGCCAAGGCGAGCGCCGCCGCCAGCACCAGGATCCATCTGCTTGTCGCCATCGTCATCTCCCAGCCAGCGGCACCCACCCGCTTCGGAGGGCGCCGCTGCGCAACCCACGTACAACCACCAGCGGCCAAGCTAGCGCACGGGCGACATCGGGTCCACGCGGCGCGCTGGATTTCCCGGGGACGAATACGGCCATTTGGGCAGCGAAACGCTGGAATCGACATGAGCCGACTCCCGATATCCCGTAAATTTCAGGGATCGCGGCAACCTCAAGAGGCCAGATTGGGCGATGACTTCAATCGACGCAGCGACCGCAGGCGCCGGCGCCGCAGCCGGGCAGGGCCGGCTCCGATGCGCCGCAGGGCGCCGCCGAGCCGCTGTACTTGCCGCCGATGAAAGTCGTGGCCAGCACGCGCTTGATCGGCTCGCCGGTCTCCGGGTGATGGGTGAGCGCCGCATCGCTCATGCGCTGCTCGATTTCAAAGGTCACCGCCGGGCGACCCTTTTCGGGGAGGGTCTCGTAAACGTACACGGGCATGGTGGCTCCAGTCTGATCACGCCGCAGGGCCTGCGCAAGCGGGCGGGCCCTTGCCGGCCTCAGGTGTGGCGATTGCGCAGCAGCAGCTCGCGGGTCGAGCCGTCGGGCGCGACGGTCTTGACCGCCAGCGACACGCGATTGTCGGCGTCCAGGGCCTGCCAGTAGCGCTCGAGCAGGGCCTCGGCCGTGCCCTCGCAGGGGACCACCCGCGGCTCGCCCACGAAGCTCGGCAGCGGATCGCCATCGCCCTCGTAGGTGGTGATGAGCAGGCCATGGCCCGCTGCCGGCAGCGCCGGACGGAAGTAGCTGCGATCGGTCTGGCCTGGATCGAAGACATTGGCCTTCAGAATCGACAGCCACAGGGCGGGCTCGCCGCCGCGGACGTCGACCATGGCGCTGATGCGCGGCGTGTAGTTGGGCGCATCCGGCTCCCGCTCCCGCGTCTGCAGGGCCTCGTCGAAGCGGCCGCCGTCTGCCAGCGCGCGCTCGATGGTGCGGGTCTGGTCGCCGTTGGTCACGATCTGCACGCCGGGCCGCTCGAGCATGGCCTCGTAGATGACGAGACTCGGATCGGTGACCTTGCTGAGATCCACGGGCTCGGTGCGCAGCTCACCGCCCTCGGCCACGAAGCGTCGATTGCGGCTGTTTTCGCTGCGCCCCATGATCCAGTAGAGCAGCACCAGGCTATCGTCCTGATCGCTTCTGCCCACGACGATGCCGCGACCGGGGTAGCTGTTGTCGACGACGCTGCGCCGGAAATTATCGGAGGCCATTTGCTGCATGTGCGCGCCCTTCGGAAGTGCGCCGGACGCTACCCAAAGGCCCGCCCGCTGTCGAGCCGCGGGCGCCCTACTGCCCAGACGCCCGCTGCGCCGCGGCCTGCGGTCTCGCTCCGAGCAGGGTGCGCAGCATGGCGAAGCTATTTTGGTTCTGGGACCCGTCACCGCAGCTGCGCGCTTCGTGCTCACCGCAGGGCAGGGCCTCGTCGACAAAGCGCTTCTTGCCGCAGGGACGCATGTAGGTCATCAGATCGCGGCAGTGCCGCGCGTGGTCGAGACCGAAGGCGTGGCCGATCTCCATGCCCGCCGTCTCGCAGACCTTGCGCGTCTGCTCGCGCATGGTGCGGGTGAAGACCAGTACCACCGCGTCCTCGATGGGCTTGCCGTTGTAGGGCGACAGCCCCAGGGGGTGGTGACTCTTCCTGCCGAACTCCCCGAGCACATCGGCCTTGCCGCCCATCATGGCCATGATGTAGTCGCGATCCACCGGGCGTTGATCGACCACCTCGACGTCGAAGGGCGCAAAGGCCTCGCGCACGCACTTGAGGATGGCGACGAAGCGCGAGGGCGTGCCGGCGAAGGGCGGGATGTCGGCGTATTCGATGCCGGCCTGGGCCACGATGGACGATCGGTTCGACTGGGAGTCGTCGGGCCCGCCGTGAAGGCGCGCGCCCTCGCGGTTGAGGTAGACCGTGCGCATCACCCGCGGTGGCCCGAAGGCCTCGCGTACCGGCACCTTCACCCGTTCGGCCACGCGCTCGGCCAGCTCGGTGCCCACGCCGCCCTGGGCGCGAAAGCGCAGGCCGAGCACATAACCGGAGTAGGCGAGCGCGGCGATCAACACGACCAGGGCCAAGACCTCGGTCATGCGCCAGCCAGGGCGCGGTGGTCGACTGTGACGCTTCTTGGGCACGCTCGATCTTCCGCGACGGACTCGGTCGTCGATGCTACGTGATCTGGAACGGAATTGCGCCCGCGGCCACCCGGTCGCTCAGCGATAGCGCTCGCAGTACTGGGGGTAGCTCGGTTCCTCGATGGCCGGCATCCACAACTCGGGAGGGATTTCGATGGTCTCGTGGTGGCGCAGGATGACGCCGTCGAGCAGCTGGCCGCGCTCGAAAACCCGGCGCTGAATCTGGATCACGCGGGCGTAGAGCGGGCGCTGCCGCGTCCAGCAGCCCTTGCCGAAGGCGTCCTCGAGTAGCGCAGGGCTGGCCCGATAGACCTCGCCGGGCGCCAGCGTGGTGCGCACCATGGCTTCGATGTGGCTGGGGCCCCCTTCGCCCGCCGCACCCCCATCTTGCTCCCCCAGCCCGGCATCGGCGATGCCCGCGTTGGAGTCCCCGTCGGCGATCGGCTCGACGAGCTGGAAGAGTTCCACCACGAGATAAGCGACGTCTTCGTGCTCGCCGCTGGCGATGGTCAGGATCTCATCGTCGAGCTGGGCGTCGAGCTGCAGCGGGCTCGCGATGGCGCCGGCGTCGATGCTGCGCTCGCCGCGCTCGAGCTGCAGCTGCACCCAGGCGTTGGCGTCGTCGCGAATCGCGGCGTGGGCTTGTACCGCGTAGTCGCCGCTGTCGACGCTGCGTACCCAGCGCTGGGCACCGGCGTCGTAGAGGCTGTCGTTGTCGAGCAGCCACAGCAAAAGGGCCGCGTCGTCGAGGCGGGCCAGGGGCGGTGAGGTTTCGGCGTCGTCTTCGGGCGCCTCCACCCCGAGGGCGGTCAGCGGCCGCTCGAAAGCCATTTGAAAGCCTCCGTGGCGCGCCGCGATGCGCCTGAGGTCGACGATGCCAATGCCGGCTGCCCCCAGCTGCCCCGACAGCAGCGTCAGCACGTCGCGGCGTTCGCGCGCGTCGCGCTCGACGACCAGCAGTTGATCGAAATCGTGGGCGACGGTGTCGACGATGGGCGCGCCGGGTAAGAACGCGTAGTCGCCTCGATGCTCGACTTTAACGCCCGGATTACAGGCCAGACAGAGCAGCAAGAGCCCGCAGGACAGCAGGCGCGTGGCGCAGCGGCTCAAAACCCACCTCCCACGATCAGGAAATACGACATGCCGGGCGCGCCGTTGTCGCCGAGGCAGCCGGGGTCTTCCTCCACGTTCTGGCCCGGGCAGCGGGTCAGCGGCACCACTCGGTAGACCATGCGCAGCGTCGTGCCCACGTTGGTCTCGAGCTGCTGAAAAAAGGTCAGCAGCCGCAGGTCCAGGCCCACGTCGGCGACCGCCCTGCGGCCGTTTTCGGCGCGATCGCGGAAGGGCACCTGGCGATCGCCGTTCGCATCGAAGCCCCAGATATTGCCGCCGGAACCGAAGACCTGGGCGTAGATGTCTTCGATGAAGAGCGGGCCCAGATCCCAACCCAGGCGGCGCAGAAGCGGAAAGCGGTAGCTCAGGCCCAGGTTCGCCAGGGTCTCCCCCGCCAGGCCGAAGGAACCGTAACCCACAAAGCCCACCGAGGTGTTGAGTTCGGGCGCGGTCATCGACACCAGACGGCCGCCGCCGAAGAAGGGAATGAAGCGCACGTCGCGACTGATGTAGCCCAGCTGCAGGTCGACCTGGAGCGTGTGATCGAAGAAGCCATCGAACAGGTCCGGCAGGGCCAGGTACTCGGTGAAGCGCAGGCTGGCGCGCGCGTAGGGCTGGCGACCGACCTCGATGGGGTCGTCGGCCGTGGAGGAGGCGGCGAGCGAAGTGTGGACTTCTTCGACGGCGAAGGCCCCCGACAGCGTGAGCTCGCGGTAGCCGCGGCGGTTGATGTCGCGCTCGCGGAAGGTGGGATCGCTGCGGTCGAGCCCGGAGTAGTCGAGCGTGAGGCTGAGCATGTCGCGGGCGAAGCGGGGCTCGACGAAGTCGTAGGGGCGCGCGCGCGCGCCGACGGTGGCACCCAGGTCGCGGATGGTCTCGGCACCGAGCGTCAGCGTGTGAAAGAGGTTGAGCGGCAACGAGGCCGACCCGTAGACAAAGCCCCAGCGGTAGTCGGTGACGTGGTCGTAGCTCTCACTCTCGCCGTCATAGGTGTAGAGGCTGCGGATCTGGGTCAGACCCAAGCGGGCCTGCAACGTCAGCGCCGTCATCTGGTTGCGGTAGTTGAAGAAGACGCTGCTGCGGTTGCCAGCGCTGGTGCGCAGCAGGAGCTGGTGGCTTCGCAGCTGATCTTCGAGCGCCATCTCGATGCCGGCCTGCATGCGCAGATCCGCACCAAAGGAGCGGCTGTCGTCGTAGTCGATGTCGAAGAGCGGCACGAATTGGGGCGTCAGCACGTGATCCGGGTGGAAGCCATTGTAGGCTTCACCACGGGGCGCCTGCGGGAACGCGGCCACGGCAGCGACCTGTGCCTTGTCGCGCACTTCGGTGACCACTTCTCCCGGTAGGAAGTCGCCCCGGGCATAGTGCATCTGGAAGCCGGTTCCGTAGAGCCGCGCCAACAGCACCCCGCCGGCGACGGGCACCGGGTAGTGGTGGGCGGTGAGCGCTTCGGTCACGCGCAGGCTGTGCGCCTGGCCCTCCGGCCGGAAGTAAATGCTCATGGTTCCGTCGCGAGCCGAGACGTAGTAGACGCCCTCGGCGCTCGGCGCCGGGTAGAGTTCGAAGGCTTCCTCGGTCGCGAAGGGCGAGAGCTGTGCGCGCTCGAAATCCCAATAGTAGATGTCGTGGTCATCGCCCACGCGCCGGGAGAAATACAGGCGCTTGCAGTCGGGGCTGTAGCGCGGGTCGCGAACTTCGTCGAAGGGCTGTTCGGGAAGGATAAAGCGCGGGGCGTCTGCGATGCGCACATCGTCTCTACCGAAGCCCTCGATGGCGTAGAGGGCCAGGCGCAGGCTGCCGTCGCCGTCGTTATACACACCGGCCAGCTCGGAGCGGGCGGCGCAGACGTCCATGTCGGTGAGCCTGGACTCGTGCAAAAGCCGGCGCTCCTCGCCCTCGCGCTCGACCAGGAAGAGACTCGCGCTGTCGAAGTCGGGCCGGTGCCAGTAGGGCAGCAGCCCCGGCTCGTCGTCGGCCTGGCGCAGCACGAAAAAGCTATCGTCGGTGTGGGGCGCCAGGGCAAAGCCTTCGCCGAGCGCTTCCACATCGCTCACCAGCCGCCCCTTGGGGTCGAAGCGACCACCCTGGATCACGCGGCCAGCCAGAAAATAGAGCGTACCGTCGATGACCCGCAGCGGCGTGGCCTTGTAGTCGTTTCGCAGGTCATCGCGCTGGGCCGGCGTCAGGTCGCGATAGTCGAAGGCCTGCTCCTCGAAGCGCAGCGGCTTGCCGTCGTAGAGCCCCTGCCGCACTCGCCTTTCGTGCTCACTGTAGCGCAATTCGACCACGTCCCGATAGTCGGCTTCGAGGCGCGAAAGCGGCACGCCCAGCACCTGCTCGAAGAGGCCGTCGAAGGTCGGGTTCAGGCGCCGGCCGGCAGCCCGAAAGAGCCGGTGCACGCTGCCGTTGCCGAAGCGCTCTTCCAGGTAGATCAGGAAGGAAAAGCCCGTGTTGTACCACTGCTCGCCACCGTAGAAGGCCAGCTTGCCCAGCGGAAAGAAGAGACCATCCTCCCAGGCGGCGCGCTGAAAGGCGGCGCGATTTTCATCGTAGGCGTCGCGACCGAGCAGGTAGGTGTCGAATTGGGCGACGCCCTCGACGAACCAATGGGGCAAGTTGCGGCCATAGAGGGGCAGCCGCAGCAGCCCCTGGGCGCCGCCCGTGCGCGCCACGCCCGTGCCCAAAACCAGCGGCACGTTCTTGGTCCAGGGCGTGGCTGCATTGATCGATAGGATGTGGCTCAGCTCGTGGGTGAAAACGTTTTGGAGCCAAGCCGTGCGGCCGCGGCTGTGGAAGTTGGGCGGGGTCGGAAAGATCGTGATGCGGTCGTGGGCCGAGTCGGCAAAGCCATTGCTGTAGCCGGTGTAGGAGACGACGGTGACGGTGATCTTGCGCGCCGGCTTGTACCGATAGAAGCGATTGAGACGCTCGAAGGTGGCGTCGGCGATCTGCATCAGATAGGCCACCGTACGCGGACTGCCGGCGGTGAAGTAGAAGCGGAAGTGGCGGGTCTCGGCCACCTGCCACCCGTCCTGGGGGCGGTTGTACTGGCCGTAGGGCGCGGCCCGGAGCGGGCTCGGCGCAGCTGGCGAGAACGCGATCGCGAAAAGCCCAGCCCACGCGCAACAAAGCCGCCACTGAGACGCAGCCCTGGTCCTCATCGCCGCCGCACCTCCCAGATAAGCGACAGCCCCCGCTCCGGCATGCGCAGCGGGAAGAATGGATCGCTTTGGAATGCCTGGAACAGGGGCAAGCTAGCGCGCAACTGCAGGTGATGTTCGGAGGCCAGCTCCAGCTCGATTCCGGCCGCGGCGTAGAGTTCGTAGAGGAAGCGAAAGTCGAAAACCTCGATGCGTTCGGACTGCTGCATCAGGCGCGGCACTTCGCTCACTTCGGCCCGTGGTAAAAGCAGCAAAGACAGACTCTTGGTGAGACCGATGCGCGTCTGCAGCTCCAGGCGGTGTCCCAAGAAATCGCCGAAGCCGCCGCTGGCATAGCTCTGATTGCCCACACGGCGCACCAGATAGGTCGCCGCCGATCCGACGAAGTAGGCGAAGCGATAGTCGAGGGCTGCCTCGACAGCGCCGAGTGCGAGCGCGAGTCGCCCCGAAGCGAAGACCTGGCTCTGGCCGGTACTCAGGGGCATGCGGCGGGGAAAGGTATTGGAAGCCGGATTGTCGTCGAGGCCGATGACGCTGCCAAAGCGGCCCGAAAACGACCACGCTCCAAACTCAGCCACCCGGTAGCCGAAGGCCAGGGAGGGGTCGGCCAGGCCGAAGCCCGAAAGCGAATGTTCGAGGGGTCCGAGCGCCTGCTCCGGCGAGATCACGACCCAGTCGAGCGTCACCAGGGCATGGCGATAGGCGAGCGGCAAGCCCACCTCGAACGAAAGCCGCGGCGTGATGGAAACGCCCAGCTGCAGCTTGGCGCGTAGCTCACTGGCGACCAATCGCTGCAGGCGCTGCTGAAAGAGATAGACGGGATACTCGAAGTCGTCGCGCGCGGCGTAGTGAAACGCCGAGTGGATGCCCACCTGGTAGCGCGGCGCCTTCGGCTCCGACTGGGCCCGGGCGAGCCCCGCCGCCGCGATCACCACAAGGGCGAGACAGGCAGCGAGCGCCCGCGATGCCGGCGTGATCTGGGCCATCGGGGCTTCAAATACCACGCGCGGCGCAAGTCAGGCATCGCTCCAGCGAACCGCGGCACCCAGGTTCTGCAGGTTTTCGACGAAGCGCGGATGGGCGCGGCGAATCGGATCGGCGTTGTGGATCACGCTCTGCCCATCGATGGAAGCAGCCACCATGTAGAGGGCGACCGCCGCCCGAATCACGTAGGGAGCCTCCACCGCCGCGGCGTGCAGGGGACGGTCGCCGAAGACGATGATGCGGTGGGGATCGCTGACCACCACATGGGCGCCAAACTTGCCCAACTCCGGAATCCAGGTGAAGCCACCCTCGTAAACCTTGTTCCAGAACTGCATCGCCCCGCGTGCGCGCACCGACAGGGCGACCATCAGCGGCAAAAGGTCCACGGGAAAATAGGGCCAGGGCGCGGCCTCGATGCGCGGCAACAGCGACGGCGTCATCGGCTCGCGAATGCGAAGGGTCTGACCGGCGGCCACGCGCGCATGACTTTCGGCGTGCTCGACCTCGATGCCAAGCTTGGAAAAGGCGCGATCGATCAGCGGAAAGTGTTCGTGGGGCACGGGCGAGACCGAGACCTCACCGCCTGTGATGGCACCGATGGCCAGGAAGGTCGTGATCTCATGGTGATCGGGTGAGACCGACGCTTCGCCCTCCGAGAGTTCATCCACGCCATGAACGGTCAACATGCTCGAGCCCACCCCCTCGATGCGCGCCCCCAGGGCGTTGAGCAGACAGCACAGGTCCTGGACGTGGGGCTCGCTGGCGGCGTTGCGGATCACCGAGGTGCCCTGGGCCAGGGCCGCAGCCATGACGAAGTTCTCGGTGGTGGTGACCGACATGTAGTCTTGCCAGACCTCGGTGGCGGCGAAGCGCGCCGGCAGGCTCAGGCCCACGGGAGGCCCGGCGTCGACACGCGCCCCCAATGCGCTCAACACTTCCAGATGCGGATCGATCTCGCGCATGCCCAGGCTGCACCCCTGGGTGTCGCTGTCGAGCACCACGCGCGCCCCGCGATGCAAGAGGGCCGGCAGCAGCATCAGCGACGAGCGCATACCCTCGGGTAGCGGGGGCGCTTCGCTCAGGCGCCCTACCCCCTGGTGGCACAGGCGCATGACGCCGCGTTCGGGCTGCCAGTCGATCTCCGATCCCAGGGCCTGCATGTAGGCCACCAGCTTGCGCACGTCGGTGATCTCGGGAACGTTGTGCAGAACGACGGGAGCGTCGCTCAGCAACGTCGCGCACAGCATGGGCAGCGCGGCATTCTTGTTGCCAGAGACGACGACCTCTCCGGAGAGGGGCCGTCCACCCTGGACCAAGAGGTCAGCCATCGGGCCTACCAGTCGTCGTCGATGCGATCGGGGGGCGCGTCGACCGGCGGCGGCGCCCCGCTGGGATCGCGCTCGTCATCCTCCTCGGCGGGAGCCGCATCGGAATCGCTCTTGCCCATATAACGGAAAGTGGGGCGATCGGAGTCTCCACGGGCAGTCGTCGTGTCGTCGTCCGAGTTGTCGTCCGAGTTGTCGTCGGTGTCGAAATCCTCATCGGGCTGGGTCGGAGGCTCCGATGGCGGATTCGAGTCCGGCAAGAGCGGAGGAGGAGGCAACGGCTCGGAGGCCTCGGCTTCAGCTTCGGCGGAAGCCGGCGGCGGCGGCGAACTCGAAACGGGGGGCGGAGGAGGAGCCGACGAGACCGGCTCGACGACCGGAGCCACCACTTCCTGAACCACCTCGACGGGGGTGACTTGCTCTTCGATGACGGGCGCCACCTTCGGCGCGGCCTTCTTCGGCGCAGCCTTCTTCTTGCTCGCCTTCTTCTTGGCAGCCTTCTTCGGCGCGGCCTCCGTCTTCACCGCAGCCTTCTTCTTGCTCGCCTTCTTCTTGGTAGCCTTCTTCGGCGCGGCCTCCGTCTTCACCGCAGCCTTCTTCTTCGGCGCAGCCTTCTTCTTCGGCGCAGCCTTCTTCTTCGGCGCAGCCTTCTTCTTCGGCGCAGCCTTCTTCTTCGGCGCAGCCTTCTTCTTCGGCGCAGCCTTCTTCTTCGGCGCAGCCTTCTTCTTGGCGGCCTTCTTCTTCGCGACCTTCTTCTTGGCGACCTTCTTCGGCGCGGCCTTCTTCTTGCTCGCCTTCTTCTTGGCGGCCTTCTTCTTGGCGGCCTTCTTCTTGGCGACCTTCTTCTTGGCGGCCTTCTTCGGCGCGGCCTTCTTCGACGCCTTCTTCGACGCCTTCTTCTTGGCGGCCTTCTTCTTGGCAGCCTTCTTCGGCGCGGCCTTCTTCGACGCCTTCTTCGACGCCTTCTTCTTGGCAGCCTTCTTCTTGGCAGCCTTCTTCGGCGCGGCCTTCTTCGACGCCTTCTTCTTGGCAGCCTTCTTCTTGGCAGCCTTCCTCGGCGCGGCCTTCTTCTTGCTCGCCTTCTTCTTGGCGACCTTCTTCGATGCGGCCTTCTTCGACGACTTCTTCACCAGCTTCTTCTTGGAAGCGCCCGTTCTCTTGCTAGCCATGGCCGCATGGTACAGCGCAGCCTGCTCGCCTCAAAGTCGCAGTTTCAAGATTTGGCCCTCGCCCCATCTCCGGGACACACCATCGGACGCCGTAGCTGCCGATGCGCGCGGCCCGGAAGATCGTCGGCTCGGTTCGAAGCGCGCCAAACCGAAAGCCGATCGCCGACGGGCACCGCGACCGGTCACGGGCCAGGGTCACAAGCCACCAACTCGAGGTCCAAGCTCAGCTCGACCGCAGCTCTCGACGCCCCCGACAGAGCGTTCGCCGACCCCCAACCCCAGCCCCCAGGACTGGCGACATCGAAGAGGTCTGCTACCTATCCCTATGCAGCCCCAATCGATTGGAAACACCCGCCGCCGTAATTAATCGCGTGTGTTCCCCCGCAAAAATGCGGGGAAATGCCCCTTCACATGGGGGGGTAGGCTTGACGCCGGAATTGGCAAGCTGCTACCAAATTATTCCGTGGGCGCCACGCAAGGTCGCCCCGGGAGGTAAACCGTGAGCGGTTTTGAAGGCTCCCTCAGCGATCTGAACATTGTCTACGTAGGCGACCCGGCAGCACCTCAGCTCGGTTGGCTCAAGGCGGCCGGCGCCAACGTGGTTGTCGCCTCGACGGCGGAAGAGGCCCGCACGGCCGCCGAAAAGGATCCAACCGCGGTCGACGCCGCCATGATCGACGCCGACTGGCCCGAAGTGGGCTGGCTGGGGCTGGCGCGCGATCTTCCGAGTTCCTGCGAGCTGCTGGTGCTCAGCGACCGCCCCGACGTGGCCCTTTTCGACGCGGTCTCCACCCTGCGTGGCGACTTTCTCTCCAAGTCCGCCGCCCAGACCGACCTGATTTTCAGGCTCAAGAACACGACCAAGCTCTCGGTGCCCAGCATGCGCCGGCTGGCAGTCAACGCCGCCAAGCTCTGGAGTCTGCCGCGGCAGCTCTCGCGCCTGCTCTACTTCAACCTGTGGTCCTACTCGGATCAGGAAATCGCCGACGCCATGGGCCTCAGCCGCCACACGATCCAGGAGTACCAGGACGAGCTGCGCCGCCGCACTGGCGTGCGCACCAAGCACGCCTACCTGCGGCGTCTGCTCGAATACGCCGGCGAAGAGCCCCCGCTGTCGATGAGCGACAACACCCGCGCCCACGTCACCCAATACCGGCGCCGCGTCGAAAACACCTAGATGTGCTCGGCGGGAGTGCTGAGCCGATGATCGGGGTCGATACGATGCCAGATGCAAGGACGGCCTCCGCCGCAATACTCCGTGTATTTCAAGGGGGCCGGACGCCGCAGCTGGCGCCGTAG
>JAOUOP010000154.1 GCA_029880325.1 Myxococcales bacterium
ACAGGGGGACCTCTTCCGTCGGCTTTGCCAAAAAAACGGCAAAACCCGCCCTGCCGTAAGGTCACCTTGCGCCCAATCTGCCCGCGGCGTTCACGCTGCCAGGCGATCGGAATGGCGAAACGCTAGCCTAGGGCCTTTGAGATTTTGGAAGAGCAAAGCCAGGGCTCGGCAAGCATCACCCACTTCAGCCTGGGTGGTTTGATCGATACGACGATCGACGGTTTCTGGGAATGGGTATGCGCACCGCCCACGGGCCAGGAAAATCACCGGTGCTGTGGGGGCAGCGTCTTCGGGGTGTGCCGCCCGTGGTACGAGGACGGACCTCGCATGGACTGCGTCCAAGGCTATTGCCAGAAGCCATGTGGATATGACGGCGCGCCCTGCTGCTCGGGTACCACGGCCTATGAGGGCGGTCCCGTAATCATTGAGCACTACTGCCTCGAGGACAGCCTCGAATGTCAGTGCGATGACTTCGACACTTTGTGCGAAATGCCTTGGTGCGTGCTAAAGACAGGTATCTAGCCACGCGTACGCGGCGCAAACTCTCATGCGAGAATCGCTGGTGGGGGGTCGGCATCAGAGCCTGCGCCCTGCATCGCGCGGATGGTGAACGTCATCGCTTCTTCTCGTTGCAGGCCGAGCGCGACACCACTCTGCGCGCGTCAGTAGCAGCAACGCGACAGCTGCGGTGGCGGGCACGCAACTCAGCCATCCAAGGCACTACCCTCTGAACCCCTCTGAACGGCGAAATTGGCCCGAGCGGGCGTTGATCGGGCTCGACGCCAGTGAATTTGGGTCCGGGGGAGGGTCGCGCGGCAGGGGCGGCGCGAAATCCGCAACTAGGAGTTGCAGCGAATTCGTGTCTTTTTTCGAGTGGGTCGGACGGATCGTTAAGCTCGCTATGCTTCGCTACCGACGCCCATGGTGGGATCTCCAGATCGTTCCAGTCACCTAGGGCGGGTCGGAGGGATCGCTCTCATTTCTGCTTGGTACGCATTCGGGTGGTACGGTGGTACGTAGTCCGGGTGCAGAGATCTGGATCTCAAACCTTCGGTTGCTGGCATTGCACTTAATTCGATCGGGCCTGGGGAGAGGTGGCTCCGGGTAACAGCGCCGGATGTAATCCTCGCGGCTTCCTAGGGTCGTTCCCCGGACCTCAAGAGCAGTATCGGGGAGTCGGGTTTGCGCCTCCTCCTTGAGCGCGGTCACCAAGGCCGTGCGGACACGTCGGGCCCGCGCACGCGCGAGGCCGCGGTTGTTCCCAAAATTCTTCACGCACTTCTTCTTGCACGGCATCTCGTCGGTGTAGCCCGCGACGTCAACACTGAGTTCGAGGTTCTTAGGGTTCGGACCGGCGGTGTCCGCTAGCCATGAGATGAGCCCCGTCGCGAGGGGAGCAACATCTTCGGCAAGGGCTGTATAGCTCGCCGTCGCGGGGGGGAAGCCTGCACCGGGGAAAACGATCGAGTAGTGTGAGTGGGGAGAGGACGCCGTCTCGCTGAACTTTGCTCCACTCCGCATAAGACTCTCCCGCGCGGCTTTTCGCCGGGAAAGCACATGCTTCTCTTCTGCGATCATGGCCTTCGGGCATTTGCTGGTTTCCTGCATGGCCTTCATCGCGAGATCGCGCGCTTTCTCCAACTCGATGGAGACCGTTTGAAGTTCACTACGAAGATCGACGAATTCGACATTCGCCGCACCCTGCTTCGTGTTCAGGCTGTTTGTGATGGCCTCAAGGTTCCCCAGGCGAAGCGTAATCTCCGCCATCGCGGTAGACTCTTCGTTCGTCGGTCGCTGCAGCACGAACATGGCGAGGATGTTCAGCTCGGGCGGAACCTGAGGACGTTCTAAGGGAACGTCCTGGAGGAGTTCCTCGAGTTCCTTCTGAAGTTCCTGGCGCTGTGCTGAATCCACGGCTTGTTCGTATTGTTGCACGATGCGCGCGGCCGCCTCGCGCTTACCCAACACCGCTCTCCATTCACGAATGAATAGCTCGACCGGATCGTGATTGTCGTCGAACGCGAGGCAGGCATGGGCGTACATGCTGCGTACACACGTCAAGTATGCTGACAACAGCGCGAGGTAGCCGCTGAGACCAAGGTTCCGAAATTTGACTGCGTAGTGCTTGTCCAGAACTAGTTCCCTAGGCTCAAGCTCCACAGTCCCGGAATCGACATCTACAACGGGCAGCGATAGCCTTGACCGCTCGATCTCCTGGTCACTGAATAGCGCCGAGCAACTTTGCGCCGCAGCCGACGCTGAAGGCCGGCTCGCATGTGGGAGCCATCTGGCGTGCTCGAGCTGGACGTCAGGGGCAGGACCGCAGGGGGTCGGCGACGCTTCCTTGTCCTTCAAACCTGGGTGAAGGTGCGGGCCGACCTCGTGCGAATGACAGCCGACGGCGAACGCGACAAGCACCGCGTGCAATGCCGGGCTAGTTTGTCGAGGATGATGAAAGCTTCTCGACCGCATCTGGCACCTCAAGACTCGGCGCCTTATCAAGTGCTTGTTCCATCGCGACGCGCACGTCATTCTTATCCTCCGCAGACCTCTCAAGAGCGCGCTTCGTGGCCTGCAGGCTCTCAGCGATCGCGGTGGCCTGGGCAATGTACTTGACCCAGGGATCCGCATCGGGTGGATAATACAAACAGGGGTAGGTTCCCGTCAGGACCCTCATGCATTGCGCCTCGAACCCTTTCAGCAGCGCGTAGCCCTCGAGGCCCAAGTCCTCGAACTTCTTCGCGTACGTTGCATTCAAGGTAACTTCGCCACCGTTCACGGAGATTATGCCCGCATCCACTGACGGCAGCTTGTAGGTCTGCTCGAACCTCTCCAGCTCTTGGCTATCAAATCGCTTGCAGATCTCGGTCGCATCCCCGACGGTCGGCCGCGGGTTGTTCGACACCCACTGTGCCGGTGCGAAGTCTACGTCCGGCCTTGGCCCGCACTCATCCCCAGAGACACCGCGTACATCTTCGGTAGGATTCTGCCGTGGCGTGCATCCGACCACGACGGTTGTTGCGAAAATGAGTGAACGCCAAGCCATCCAGTGCTTATACCATGAGAATCATGCCGAGCAGTCGAGTTCTGCCTGAAGACTCCGACACGGGCTCGTCACGAGGGCCGCAGCTAGCATTAACAGGGGCTCAATTCGGCCAGTCACCGCACCGGGCAAAAGTAAAAGGAAGAGAACCACATCTGCGAAGTTTGACGTGCCAAAGCAATGAATCACTCCGCCGCTGTCATCCCCGCGCGCCTATGGCTACGTGATTCCGCTGCCTTACAGCACGGTGGTGGCCCATTAGCCAAGAACAAAAGCGCCCCAATTTCTGGACTTTCCTTCCCGCAGCACGTACCGCAGCGTCGAGGCACACTCACGTGACGCCCAGCTCACCGCCTCCCATCCGCCCGCAGTCGATCCGGCCCCTCAGGCAGATTCGAACTCGAGCAACTCGCTTCCCGGCGGCGCTCGGGCGGGCGCGATGGGCAGCGGGTTGGTCGGCGGCTTCGGGGACGCCCTGCAGCAGGGGCGGCGCCAAATTTGTAACTACGATTTTCCAGGGCGGATCCGTCCGACCCACGCGAAAAAAGAGCCAAAATCGCTGCAACTCCTAGTTGTCGATTTTGCGCCACCCCCGCTCGGCCACCCTCCCTCGGACCCAAGCTCGATGGCGTAGAGCCGAATCA
>JAOUOP010000067.1 GCA_029880325.1 Myxococcales bacterium
TCCTTGCGCTGGCCTGGTCTAAAGGTGACAAGCTCGATGCACTCGCGCTGAGCGAACGATTCGATCGCCGCCACGAACTTCTTCGACATTGGATACATCAGCGCCGACGAGGCAAAGCGCTGCCCTCAGTGTTTGATGAAGAAGTGAGCCGAGCCCGCGGGGTATTGCAGCTTCGGCACGTACAAGTTCAGGTACATCCGGTCGACGCATTCGACTTGCAGGGTCACGTGCTCGGCAAGGACTTCGGCAGCAGTCTTTGGCATAGTCATCGGCGGGCCTCCGCGTGCGGCTTTTGCAAACGCTCGAGCGTTATGCTGCCACTCGATGGCAACCAACCCCCAGTGGGTTCAATGAGGCATAGACCTCAGCTCGCCGCGGGGGCCCACCTTCTACCTGCCTGTGTGTTCAGTTCCGAGGCTGGCCATCGGTTGCCGACATCTAGATGTGCTCGGCGGGAGTGCTGAGCCGAAGATCGGGGTCGATACGATGCCAGATGCAAGGACGGCCTGCGCCGGAATACTCCGTGTATTTCAAGGGGACCGGACGCCGCAGCTGGCGCCGTAGCGGTCCCGAGAGCGGATCATGACTTCCGCCGAGCACATCTAGGATGCCCACGCGCCGCAGCGGCACCATTGGCAGACCGAAAATGACGGGGGCGATTGACATCCAGCGGTCAGTCTCGCCGCTGGTTACGTGCCGATCAAGTCGACACGAAGGTGTTACCATGGGAGCCAGTTTTGGGCATCGCGTGTTGACAGCCGCGCGCGCCCGTTGCTCTGCTTGAACCATGGACGAAACGCTCGACGCCTCAAACCCTCACGCCGGCGCAGTCTGCAGCCAACACCCCGAAAGCCCGGCGGTGCTGACCTGCCAGCGCTGCGGTAGCTTCGCCTGCGAGCACTGCGTCGCGCCCTCCGATGAGCGCATCTGCAATGAATGTATGCAGCGCGATCCCCTGGCTAGCGTGGGCTTCGTCCTTCAACGCACCAGTTGGACGCTCAGCAACGTCTTGCAGCTCGGCTGGCGAACCATCATGGCGAAGCCGTGGTCAATCCTAGGCCACTTTTGGCTACTGATGATCCCCTATTTCGTCGTCATCGCGCTCCCGGTCTTCGCGATTCTTCCGATGCTGCAGTCCGGGGACTTCTCGATGCAGGACATGTACTCACCCCGCTTCCGGCTCGCCAGCGGCGCGCTCACCGTCGTCGCATACGCGATCGGCTCCCCCTTGCTGCTGGCGACCTTCGCCTACGCGGCCGCCCGCCTGCAGGGCCGGCCAGCCGGTTTCGGTCTAATCGGCGCCCAGCTATCGCGCGTCGGTGCCTACGCGACGCTGGTCGTGCTCATCATGGCCGTCACCGGCCCCATCTCCCTGCTCCAGGGTGCCCCGGAGATCCCCGACGATCCCAGCGATTCGTTCGCCGCGGCATTCGCGCCCTACCGAAGCCCCGGACTGTGGCTCAGCCTGCTCTTGAGCTGGCCCGTCATTTTTCTCTGGTACACGGCGACGGTCGAGCTGGTCCTCGATCGCCAGGCCAGCGCGATCGGTGCGCTAAAGAACAGCATTGCCAACATTCGCCGCCGCCCCGTCGCCTGGTTCTTCTCCTGCCTGGCGCTGGGCGCGATCGCGGTGCTCTCGATGTCATGCTGCTTGCTGCCGAGCGTGCTCTTCGCCCCGGTGTCGGTCTTCGCATTCACGGCGATGTGCATGGCTCTGAGGACGACTTAGGCGCCGATCGCACGCGCCCGAGCAGAGCACGCGCCGTGGCCGATAGATCGGACTCGGCGGCCTGGGCGGCGCTCTCTAGCCCCACCGCCGCCTCTTCATCCCGCCCCGTCCGCTGCGCCACCTCGGCCAGGATGACCGTGGCGATCACGACCTCCGAGATGCGTCCGATGGCGCGGGCCACCGCAAGCGCGTCACGTGCGACGCCCTCCGCGGCCTCCAGGTCGTCGCGCTCGAGTTCGTGCTTGGCCCAACGCGTGAGCACGAAGGAAAGCTCGTACTTGGCATCGGCCGCCCGCAGGGCCTCGCCCGCCTCGCGCAGCGCCTCGATGCGCGAGGCTTGTTCATGGTCGGCGCCGGCCACGACGCGAGCCAGTGCCAAGAGCGCGGCCGCGATGGCCACTTCGGCCCCCGGTCGCACGCGCGTGGCCAACTCGGCCAGGCTCTCGGTCAGCGCTTCGGCGTTCTCGCTGCCCCGGTCTAGCGCCAGCATCGCGCGGTGCTCCAGGGCTCCGAATTCCGCCAGCCGCTCGCCGCTGGCGCGGGCCAGATCCTGCGCTTCGCGAAACGCCAGCTCCGCCTCCACGTGCTCGCCGCGGTGGGTCGCGATCATGGCGCGGGCGAATGCCACGGCCGCATGGGCGCGGCCGCTGCGCTGACTGACCCCGCTCGCCTCCATCATGAAGGCCTCGGCTTGACCGAGGTTTTTCTCCAAGAGCACCAGGCAGCGGGCGGCGTGGGCCAGGGCTTGACTGCGCTCGTCGGGGTCGGCCGAACGGCTGACGCGCTCGGCCTGCAGGATGTTTTCGTGGGCATCGGCCATCGAAGCGCTCTCCCAGCGCAAAAACGAGAGCATCTGGAAGCCGATGCGGGCGGACTTGGTCAATCCCAGATCGAGCGCCCGCTCCGCCAACACCCGAACGCGCGCGGTAGCCTCGGCGTGGTCGGGCGAGCGCGCGCTGTAGAGCACGTGCAAGAGATCGAGCGAAGCCGCGACGCGCGCGGGCTCGTCGAGTTCGGCCGCGTGGTGCAGACCACGCCTGGCCAGGGCCTCGGCGTCGGAATTTGCGCAGGTCCTGAGCGCGTACTGCCCGGCCGTCACGCACGCGCGTATTCCCAGCTCGACTTCCCCGGCCAGGCTGGCATGACGCGCCACCTCGTAGGCGATGGCGGGATCGGTCGCGCCGGCCTCCAGAAGGTGAGCGACCTTGCGGTGCATCAGCCGCCTGCGCGGATGGGATAGCTCGCTGTAGGCGGCCTCGCGCACGATGTCATGGCTGAAGGCGTAGCGCTCTTGACTTCGAGTGATGTCGATTCTTAGCAGCGCATGGCGCTCGAGTTCCTCCAGGGCGCCGACCACATCCATTTGCGACAGCTCGCTGAGCGATTCGAGCCGCACGGCATCGAAGGTGTAGCCCAGCACCGCACCCCAGCGCAGCACGTCATGGGCGGCGCCCGAGAGCCGGCCCACGCGCTCGCGCACCAGCTGCACGAGGGTGGGTGGCGGCCCGCTCTCGCCGTCGAGCGAACCGCGCGACAGCTCCAGGGCATAGAGCGGATTGCCGGCCGAAGCCCGCATGATGCGCTCGATGTCGAGGTCCTGCGATCCACCGACGAGCTCGCGTACTTCATCTGGGCTGAGCGGCTCGAGTTCGAGCTCTTCGAGCCTGCGGTCGCGCTGTAGGCCCCGGAGCACGTTGTAAACCGCTGGATTGTCCTGAAGCTCGCCGGCGCGCGCGGCCAGCAGCGCGAGCAGTCCGCCCTGGCCCCGCATCAGATGATGCAGGGCTTCAGCGGAGTCCCGGTCCAGCCACTGGATGTCGTCGAAGGCCAGGATCACCCCGCTCTTGCCGGCGCCGCGCGCGCGCACCAGCTGCGCCAGCTGCTCGAAGAGCTGCGCGCGTCCCCCCGACTGCGCGGTCTCGACCAGCCTATCGGGCGCGACTTCGAGCGCGTCGAGCCACGGCCCGAAGGGTCGCCCGCGCTCCAGGTCGAAGGCCCGCGACGACAGCACCTCAAAGCCCTCGCTCACGGCCTGCGAACAGATGCGTTCGAGCAGCCGCGTCTTGCCCGCCCCCGGCTCGGCCGTGAGCAAGAGGGCCGAGCCCGCTCCCGTGGCCCGCGTCGACGCGAGCAGCGCGCCGGCCCGCGCCAGCGCCCCGCGCCTACCGACGAAGGGGGTGGAAGTGGAGACGTCCGCGCAGGCCGCAGCGGACGGGGCAGCCAGGGCAGGCGGCGCCGGCTCGCTGGCTGCCACCGGGCCCGCCGGGCCTGGCACGATCGCCCGGATGCCCGCCGCGCGCAGCGCCCTCCAGGCGCGCTCGAGGGCCTCGG
Source organism: Myxococcales bacterium (assembly GCA_029880325.1). Lineage (GTDB taxonomy): Bacteria > Myxococcota_A > Polyangia > Polyangiales > JAFGIB01 > JAOUOP01. The sequence goes on from JAOUOP010000067.1 coordinate 4,061, forward strand.
CCTCCGGCGCATCGACCTGACGAAACTGGCGCTGAGCGTGTTCGTAGCGTCGCTTGGCTTCGTCGCCAAAACCCTCGGTCAGAAGCAGCGACAACAAGCTCTGGTGCGCCTGCACATCGAAGGCATCCACCTGAACCAGCTGCCGCGCCCAGGGCAGCGCCCGCGTGGGCTCGGAGACAAAACGGCGCGTCAACTCGTGGAGCACCCCGCATTGCACGCGCCGTAGCTCTTCACGTTCGGCCACGCACCAGGCGGTGAAGTCCAGGAAGTCCGTCAGCTCCAGGCCCTCGAGCAGCTCCCCGCGATAGAGCGACGCGGCGGCCTCCAACTGCTCGTCAGAACTCTCGGAGAGCGCCGGGCCGCGCAGGGCCGCGAGCTTGGCGGCATCGATGTGCAGCCGCTCGGTACGCAGGCTGACCGATTCGCGGTCGGCCTGCAGCGTGGTGGCGGCTTCGGGCAGCACGCTTCGCAGACGCGACAAGGTCCAACGCAGGGCGCCGCGCGGGTCGTCGGTCACGTCCCAGAAGAGGTCACACAGCCGCTCGCGGCGGTGGGGACGGGCGGTCACCGCCAGGTAGCCCAGCAGCGCTCGGCACTTCTTCGAACGCGGCAGGGCGATGCGCTCGCCGGCGTACGACAGCTCCATGGGGCCCAGAACACGCAGCTCAAGCGCGCTGGAGGCGGTGGGCTCAGGGGTTTCTCGGCGGCGCTTCATCTCGGAGTGGACACCGGCCCCGGTCTCGGGAAGGGCCTTGCACCCATAGAAGACACGACATCCGTGTGCAGCGCCGTGTGAATTCGCAAGCGCCCGAAATACCGGCGGTTTTCGCCGCTCAGAACGACGAGCCAGGCCACAACCGGTCGTAGGTCATGCCCGCCGACTCCAGCGCCCGGCGCGCCGTCTCCAGGTCGCGCGCCTCCATCACGCAGATGAAGCGCAGGCGGTCGGCGGACGCGTAGGTGACCTTGCGCTCCATGTCGTTGATCTCGAAGCAGGCCTCGGTGGCCTTGCGCATCATGTCGACGAGCTCGTCCGAAGCCGGCTCTTCGAAGGTCTTTTCCATGATCACGAGCGACATGCTTCGACGCTACCACTTTTCCACGGACCTGCACACGGGCCTGCCCACGTCCTGGGGGCAACTTGGTCAGCGTCGGGCAGCACGGAGCCGCCCAGCAAGAACAAAACACAGCAACCAAGAGAGACTCCCATGGCAGAAAAAAACGAAAAGTTGGTCATCGTCGCTTCCCGTGGTCACGACGACGAGCGCGCGACGGTTTCGTGGACCATCGCCAACGGCGGCCTCACCGCCGGGCTCGAGGTGACGATGTTCCTGGTCAGCTCGGGCATCGACCTGGTGCGCAAGGGCGCCGTCGACCACGTGCGCATGAACCCCTTCGACCCGCCCATGAAGGAACTCATCGAAGGCTTTCTGGCCCGCGGCGGCAAGATCCTGGCCTGCCCGCCCTGCGCCAAGGTCCGCGGCTACACCGAAGAGCACCTGATCGACGGCGTGACCATCGTCGGCTCGGCCGCCCTGCACGCGCTGATCAAGGAAGGCGCCGCCACGCTCAGCTTCTGAGCCGCCAGAGCCCCAAAACATCAACCCCCACGCAAGCCCCCAAACGAGTACGGAGAAACGATCATGGAAAAGTCATTCAGCGAGCGAGTTGCAGAGGCCAAGCAGGCCGTCACCCCCGTCAGCGCCCAGGATGCGGCCAACCTTCGGGGCGGTTGCGAGGAGGTGGTCTTCGTGGACCCCAGGCCCGCCGACGCCATCGCCGCGACCACCGGCATCATCCCCGGCGCCAAGAACGTGACGCTGGGTGACATCGAGAGCGGCCAACTTCCGGCCGCGCTGCAAAATAGGGCGACGCGTGTGATCGCCTCCTGCCAGGGCGGCCCGATGGGGGCGATCGCCGCCCACGAGCTGCAAAAGCTGGGCTTCAGCCGCGTCAGCTACATCGACGGCGGCACCCAGGGCTGGCTGGACGCCGGCCTGCCCACCGAGCGATGAGCGGAACACGCCGCCCGAGGCCCATCGACGATGAAGCGATCGGAGATGGGCCTCGGGCGGCGTGCTCGCAGTCCCGTGGCGGGCCGCTATTTCACCAGCACCCGCTCCGGCTCCCCCAGCTCGTGAACCCGGAAGATCAGGATCACCGCGCCCTCTGAGCCGCTCTTGGCGCTGTGGATCGCCTTGTACGGCACGGCGGCGGCCTCACCGGCCTTGGCGATGATCGTGTCCTTGCCGTCGAGCTTGACGCTCACGCTGCCCTCGAGGATGAAGGCGAACTCCTCGCCGGGATGCCAATGCTTGGGCAGCGCCGCGCCGGGAGCAAGCGTGACGCGGCTGACGATCACCTCCGTGTCGCTGACGCGCGCGAGCTGGCTGCGTAGGAGGTTTTCGAGTTTCGGCGCGCTCGTGCCCTGGGCGCTACCGGAGAAGGTGGGAACCAGCGACAACGCCAGTAGAGCGATCGCCGCGGCGGTGAAGAGTGAACGCTTCATGTTCATTTCCATGGGGCTTGCGGTTGCGACTGTGGGCGGGGGTCAGCCGGCGACGCGGACTCCGGCCTGCGCACTCGACAGTGCCGAACCGCCGCGCAGCACATCGAAGACCTCGCCGAGCCGCACGCATGGCTCCCCCTTGACGGCGTAAGCCGTGGGAACCGTCTTCGCCAACTCGCTCTCGCGGAACGCCGCCAGCGCCTCCCGCGACTCCCACAGCATCACGCCGGCGTAGTGATTGGGCAGGTCGAGCTTGACGTAGAATTTCTGCAGCAGGCCCGGCACCGCGCGATAGGCATCGGCGCGCTCGGCTGCGATGCGCAGGGCTTCTGCTTCGGAGAGGCTGGACTCGAAACGGACGGTTTGAAGAATCATGGGACGGTCTCCTTGGGATGGGGGCGCAGGGGCACGGGCCGGCCGCCCGGAAGGGCGACCCGAGGGCCCCCGCGCCGTCGATGGGATCCATCCTAAGCCGTTCGTCTGAGCAAATAAATTACCATATTTTGCAAGATACATTTGCAAAATCGCACAGACATAGCGCGTCACGGCACGGCGAGGGTGACTCGCCCATGGCCGCCCGTCAGACCGGCGTGATCGCTGGGCCGGAGTCGAAGTCGACGCCGGTGCGCCCTACCGACAGGCTCCGCAGCCGCGCTGCCGCGTCCCGATCGCGCGCGGCCTCGGTCGCTTCCACGCGCACGGGATAGCCGCGCATTTCACCCGGGCCGTGTGGCCCAAAGTAGTCACCGTTCTTCACTTCGGCTTGGTCAGACTCTTCGGTGGCATCATCACGCCGGCGTTGTTGACGAGCAGGTCGAGTCGATCGAAGCGCAATGCAAACTCTCCCGCGAACTGCCGCACCGACTCCAGATCGGACAGATTGAGCTGCAGCACCTGCACCTCGGCCGCGGGCACACTTGAGCGGATGTCTACGAGCGCGCTCTCGGCCCTGTCCCCATCGCGGCAGGCCAGCACCACGCGGACACCCGCTCGCGCGAGCTCGCGGGCCGTTTCGAGTCCGATGCCCGAATTGGCTCCGGTGAGGACCGCGACGCGGCCGCGCTGCCGCTCGGGCTCGCCGCCTGCACGGGCCCCACCGAAGAACCGGCCCAGGAGCCCGCCGTCGAAACCGCCGCAGAGCGGACCGCAATGGCGGCCGCCGCTCGCTCGCGTACGACGCGCAGGTGTCGCTGTCGCGCTGGCTGTTTGCGTTGCGTTCCCCGGCCCCCATCCGCTCGCCAGAAGACACCTCGGCGCAGCGGGGCAAGGCGGTGCTCGAGTCGAGCGCCGTCGACTGCCCGAACTGCTACGGCGGAGCAAGCCTGAGCAACAACGAAGGCCATGACCTGGGCACGGGCGGCATGTTTCAGGTTCCGTCGCTGGTCGGCATCGGCGCTCCAGGTGATGCATGACGGCTGCACGCACGCTGCACAGGCCCTTCGATCCGGCCCGCGGCGGCGACTCCCACGGCGAGATCGAAGGCTTGACGTCGGTTGAAGTCGACGATCTGCTGGCCTACGTGGAAAGCCTCTGAGTCGCTCGCCCGCAGGCCCGCGAGTGCGCATTCGAAGCGCAGCGCCAACGCCTGCGCAGCGCCGACCAAAAGCTATCGCCGCCATCGCGCGCCTCGCGCTATGCTCGGCGCCGCGAGCCGAGCCCGATGCGATCGAGCGTCCCGCCACATCCGCCCGAGGCCGAGAGCCGCCTGTTTCGCGCCTGGGCCCGCGTTGCCATTGCCCTGCGCTTCCCGGTGCTCGTGCTTTGCCTCGGGCTCACGGCCTTTCTCACGCACCAGATGTTCACCGCCTTGCTGGTCGACAACAGCAACGAGGCCTTCATGGAAGCCGGCTCCGAAGCCGACCAAAGGCTGACGGCCCTGCGCGACGCCTTTGGGCGCGACGAACTCTTCCTGGTGCTAGTAGAAGGCGACGTCTTCAGCCTGGACTACCTCACGCGCCTGCGCGCCCTACACGAAGCGCTCGAGACCATCGACCTGCCGCTCTCATCCCTGGGCCAGCGCAAGGCCGACCGCGACCGTGAGCGGGGCCGCGTCGCGACGAGCGCCGAACCTGCGGCGGCTGCGAGCTCTGCCCCCGCCCAAGGCTCGCGCGAAGATCTCGGCGACTTCGGCGACTTCGGCGACTTCGGCAACGATGGGGGCTGGGGCGAGGAGGCGGGCGGCAGCGTGATCGATCAGGTGCTGTCGCTTGTCAACGCCCGGCGCACTCGCTCGGTCGATGGTGGCCTGCGCGTCGACGGCTTGCTCGACGAGCCGCCCACCGCCGCCACCCTTCCCCAGCTGCGCGCCCACGTGCTCTCCGATCCGGCCCTGGTCGGTCAACTGGTGGGCAAAGCCGGCAAGCATAGCGTGGTCGCGGTGCGCACCGGCTTCATGAGCGAAGAAGACTCGGCCGAGGTGCACGCCGAGATCGAGCGCATCCTGGCGCGCCACCGAAAGCCCGGCTTCGAGCCCAGCGCCGCGGGCATGCCCGCGATTCTCGCGGCGCTCAACGCCACCATGCTCAGCGACATGCGTCTGGGCATGACGCTGACGACGGTGATGCTGCTGTTGGTCATGGCCTTCCTCTTCCGCCACTGGCTGGGCGTCGTCGGCCCCGTGCTCGTGGTGGTGCAGGCGGCGCTGTGGACCATCGGCACGCTGGCGGTCAGCGGCACACCCATGACCATGGTCACCAGCGTGCTCGGCGCCTTCCTGATGGTGGTGGGCATCGGCGACTCGGTGCACCTGCTGTCGGTCTATCGCGACGCGCGCGCCCATGGCGTGAGCAACCACAATGCCATCGAGCGCGCCGTGGCCACCACCGGAATGCCGGTGCTCTTCACCTCGATCACCACCGCCGGCGGCCTGCTGAGCTTTCGCTTTGCCCACATGGAGCCGATCCAACACATGGGCACCTTCGGCGGTCTCGGCGTGATGTACGCCTTCGTGCTGTCGCTGACGCTGCTGCCTTCGCTGCTGGCCTTCAACCACACCAGCCTGCTCGGCCGCGCGCCCATCAACACGGGCAGCAAAGCGCCCGCGGCTCTCACGCGCACCGATCGCTTTCTGGCCTATTGCGCGAACATGTCTGCCAGCGACGGCGGCCGGCGGCGCGTGCTCGCGGCCACGCTCCTGCTGGTGGGAATTTCGCTCCTGGGGGCGATGCGGCTGACCTTCCACCACGATCCCATCGAGTGGTTTCCGAAGAACGAACCGGTCAAGCTCACGGTCCAAACTCTCAGTGAGCACGTGGGCGGCACCGGCGACGTGAGTGTGCTCATCGAGGCCCAGGAGGGCAGCGACCTGCGCGACCGGGAGGTGCTGCTTGGCCTCGAACGCTTCGAGCGGCGCGCCTTCGCCTACCGCGACCCGCACAGCGGCGAGGCGGTCGTGCGCAACGCCACCAGCCTGCTCGACGTGGTGCGCGAGACCTGGCGCGCCCTCAACGGCGGCGATAAAACACACCATCGCATTCCCGACTCCCAACGGGGCGTGGTCGACGTGCTCACGCTCTTCGAAAGCGCGAGCCCCGACGAGCTCAAGCGACTGGTCACCGTCGACTGGCGCCAAAGCCTGATGAGCCTGCGCGTGACTTGGCTTCCCGCCCAGGCCTACGTGCCGCTGACGCTCTACCTGCAGCAGGCGATCGACGAGATCTTCGGCGATCGGGTTCAGCTGGTGCTCACCGGCACCGTCTACAACTCGACCCGCGTGGTGGCCCAACTGCTCGAGGACCTCATGCAGAGCTTCTTGGCGGCGCTGCTGGCGATCACGGTGATGATGATCGTGCTGCTCAGGGATCTGAAACTCGGCCTGATCTCCATGTTGCCCAACCTGCTGCCCATCGCCGGGCTGATCGCGCTGATGGGTTTCACCGGCATCCCCATCGACGTCAACAACCTACTCATCGGTTCGATCGCCATCGGCATCGCGGTCGACGATACGATCCATTTCTTGCACCAGTTCCGGGCCCACTACGCCGTCAGCGGCGACGTGGACACGGCCATTGACGGCGCTTTCCGACACGCCGGCCGCGCCATGGTCAGCACCAGCGTGATCCTGGTGGGCGGCTTCCTGGTGATGCTCAGCGGCGAGATGTCGTCCTCGCACACGTTCGGCCTGCTGGTGTCGTGTTCGGTGGTCTTCGCGCTGCTGAGCGACCTGATGATCGCACCGGCGATCCTGCGCACCGTCTATCGCAGCAAGCCCAGCTCCTGACGCGAGGGGACGGCCGCTGCCTTCAGAAGTGACCCGACAGCAAGAGCCCGGGGGTGTGGCGCCCGAGCTGGGCCGGTTGCAGATTCCAGCTGGCCAGGTCTTCGCGAAGAAAGCGACGGCGCTTGAGGGTCAGACCGAGGGTGAAGAGGCTAACGCCAACGATCTGACCGAGGCCCACGAAAATCAGAGGGGCGACTTCGCATGTGTCGCACCTCGCGGCCACGATGAAGGGCCCTGCCAGTGGCAGCAGCAGCGGCCGCAGTGTGTCGTCGGTGTCGAACGGCCTGAAAATCAGACCGATGAAAGCCGGGACGCCATAGGTCACACCGAATGTGATCAGGCCAGGCACCCACAGGCCCGGCACCGTGAGTTCCTGAACCACGTAGCCGTCGGGCACCGGTCCGTCGAAATACTGCAGCGACTTTGGACCAAGTTCGGTGCTGCGCGCGGCCCCTGGCTCGTGCGGCTGTGCCGGCAGTGCTGGCGCGGTGGCTGCCGGAGCAGCGGGCGGCAGCTCCAGGAGCGCACAGCTGCCCCCATCGATGCACTGGGTGCCGACGGGACACGGTGGATTGCAGGCCGAGTAGCAGTTGCCATTCTGACAGTGATAGCCCGGCGGGCAAGCGACCTGGCAGCCACCGGCCGCCGCCTCCGGACTCGCCTCCAGCCCCTCAGTCGCGCTCGGCGGCTCCGAGGGCTGAGCCCGTGCCACCATCGTCAAGCTAAAGGCGACCAATAGGGTAGCGTCCCGCAGCAGGGCATTGGCTGTCATCGGGCTGAGGATAACCGAAACCTTCGGGGGCGAGTCAATGCGCCCGGCTGCTGACGCTCCACCCGAGCCGTGACACCAAACCCATGGATGGCCGCGCGCGGTTCGTGCTAGCACCAAGGTCCCGTGTCTCCCCTGGTCCTCTCGCTGATCGACGGCCTGCTCCACGCGGCGATGATCGGGACGGCCGAGAGCTATCTCGGAGCCTTCGCCGTGGAACTCGGGCATCGCGACATGGCGCTGGGCCTGCTCGCGACCTTGCCCATCGCAAGCGGTGCGCTGTCACAGCTGGCGGCGCCCGCCCTGTCGCGCTGGCTCGGGCGCCGCAGTCGGTTGGTGGTCGCTGGCGCCGCATTGCAGGCCCTGAGCCTGGTCGCGATGATCGCCATCGCCCGCACGGGCTCGACGAGCCTTGCGGCCTTGCTCACAGTCAAGCTCCTGTTCTGGGTCTCGGGCGCAGCGATCGCGCCGGCCTGGAGCGAGTGGATGGCGGTCCTGACCGAAGAAGTCGATCGTCAGCGCTACTTCGCGTGGCGCTCGGCCGCCACCCAGGTGGCGCTTTTGCTGGCCTTCCTCGCGGCTGGCGAGGCATTGCACGGGGCGCGCGCTCTGGGCCAGACCCTCGAGGTCTACGGGATGCTCTTCGGCGTGGCCGCCATGCTGCGAGCTGCCAGCGCCGTCGCGCTCTTGGCCCAGGCCCGCGCCCGACGCATCGAACCACCACCCGAGGCCAACCCCGACATCGCCCGCAGCCCATTGCGACTGGCCATCTCGACCTCCCAGTGGAGGACCGCCCTGTACGTGGGCGCGTTGATGTTCGGCGCTCAGATCTCGGTCCCCTTCTTCACGCCCTACATGTTGAGGGAGTTACAGCTCGACTACCGCAGCTTCGCCACGCTGACGGCGGTGTCCATCGTCTGCAAGGTGTTGGTTTTTCCGCTGTGCCATCCTCTCGCGAGTCGCATCGGTCTGCGCCCCGTGCTCATCGCCTCGGGTGTCGGCATCGCCACCGTGCCGCCCGTCTGGGCGCTGGTCGATACGCCGGCGGGCATCGCCTTCGCCCAGGGACTCGGCGGCGTGGTGTGGGCGGGCTTCGAATACGCGAGTTTCCAGCTGCTGCTCTCGAGCGCCCAGCCCGCCTGCCGGCTCGAGTTCTTGTCCCTGGCCGGGTCACTCTCGGGCCTGCTGCAGGTGGCCGGCGCGCTGCTTGGCAGCCAGCTCATCGAACGGCTTGGGCTCGGCTACCGCGACATCTTTTGGCTGTCCGGCGCCGGCCGCGCTCTGGCCCTGTCCCTTTTGCTGAGCGCACTGCCGAACCTGCCCTGGCCTTCCCAGTTGCGGCGCCCCATGATGCGGCTGTGGTCGGTGCGGCCGAATGCGGGCGCGGTGCTGCGCGCGATCTTTGGCCGCCGCCGACCTTGAGCCGCGCCATTCGATGGCGCTGGCGACGGCAGCATCGACGCTGCACACGCGCGCCGTTTTCGGAATCGGCGCGTGCATTCGTCGTTCATCCGAGTTAAGGCTCAAGCGCCATGCCCCGGAAGTCGCGACGGCGCACCCTGATCGATCTCTCGCGCAAGCTCATCGACGCCCAGCGACCGGTGCGCGTGCTCGCGCTCATCGCCTGGCCGACAGGCGAGCGCAACCGCTTCCTTTCGCGCAAGCAGCCGCGACTGCCCAAGGTGCGCTACGCGCGCCCGCGCTTCGACCTGCGTGCCCACGACGCCACGTTCGCTGCCATCGCCCGCAACTGCGATCGGGCTGACCCGCTGCAGCTGATCCTGCGCGACACCGCCGAGCAATACCGCCGGGTGCTGGCGATGCTTGAAGCGCGCGGCACCCGCGATTACACGCGCCACTCGCGCGCGCTCTATGGAACCGCAGGCGCGCCATTTCTGGGCGGCCCCAAGACCAACCTGGACCTGGCCAACCACCTGCTATCGAGCCTGGACGGCCAGGCCCTCGATCGCCTACGCCGACAGACCCCGCGCGTGTGGCCGGCCGAGCGCGTCGTGCGCACGCTCTCGCAACGCTTCGATCGCTTCTTCGGGCGGGGCGCGGTGCGGGTCCAGATCTCGACCACGCTGACCGCCGACGCCGCCGCTGGTGCATCGCGCCTGCGCATCCGGCGCGACGGTGAGTTTACCCGGCAGACCGTCGACTACCTGGAGCAGCACGAGGGCTACGTGCACATCGCCACCTCGCTGAACGGCTCAGCCCAGCCCGTGCTCGACATCCTGGGCAAGGCTTCTCCACGGTCGGTCAAGCACAACGAGGGACTCGCGGTCTTCGGCGAGTGGGCCTCCGGCACGCTGACCGCCGCGCGCCTGCGCAGCCTGGCCGAGCGCGTGCAGCTGGTGCACCTGGCCGAGGAGGGTGCGGACTTCATCGACCTCTACCAGCATGCTCTGTCCCTGGGCCGCAGCCCTGAACGCGCCTACGACGCCGCCCACCGGGTCTTCCGCGGCGGTCTGCCCGAGGGCGGCGCCTACTTCACCAAGGACAGCGCCTATCTCGACCACTTCATGCGCACGTTTGACTTCTTTCGCGCCAGCGCACTGCACGGACGGCTCGACCTCTTCGAGCTGCTCTTCGCCGGCAAGGTGGCCATCGACGACCTGCCAGCCCTGGCCCAGGCGCGCCTCGAAGGACTGATCGCGCCGGCCCGCTTCGTGCCCCCGTGGCTCGCCTCGCCCGACTGGCTGGCCGCCCACCTCGGGTTGTCTTCGTTCTTCAACCAGATCGACCTGAGCGCCGTGCGCGCCCACTACGCCGACCTCTTCGCCACAGCGCCCGCACCGGCGGACGAAGAGTCGAGTGGCGCTGCATTTGGTGGGTGACCCCACGGGCCCGACAGGTGTCCACCCGCGCGATAAGCACACGCCCCACCGCAACGGTCCGCCGCTGGACCGAAGGCGACATCGAATTTCCGGAGCTGACGTGGCTGCTGACGCTGGCAGGGTCCGAGGTCATATTCGTGCCGTTCAGCACCGACGAGCGCAGCAGCTAGATGTGCTCAGCGGGAGTCATGATCCGCTCTCGGGACCGCTACGGCGCCAGCTGCGGCGTCCGGCCCCCTTGAAATACACGGAGTATTCCGGCGGAGGCCGTCCTTGCATCTGGCATCGTATCGACCCCGATCATCGGCTCAGCACTTCCGCCGAGCCCATCTAGCCCCTAAACAAGCGCATGTGGAGGATGAGCTGCGCAAAGATGTTGTGAATCAGGGGTTTGCGAAAAGCGCAGGCGCACCAGGAGGAGCGTTGAGCATTTTCGCGAGCGCCTGAACGCAAGAGATTCGTGGAGATCGCCTGCAACATGCGCTTGTTTAGGGGCTAGCTGCGGATTCGCTATAGCGCCCACGGTTGCGCGGTGACCAATATGGTCTACGTGGCAGTTGCGGGCCACGTCAGCACACTGCCGCAAGGCCGTTCGTTTCTGCTCGACTACGGCCAGGCGGCCGTCTGCACCCCCAGCAATGCGGCCTTTCCGAGCAACGCCACCGCCGAGGCCGAGCCGGGCACCGAGGCCGTGGTCATCAGCGACCTGGACCTGGCCAACCACCTGCTATCGAGCACGGCGCTCAGACGGCGCCATCGTCGTCGAAGCTGACTCGACGGCGTTCGTCCTTGACGCGCCGCACTCGCTCGGGTCCCACTGCGGGTTCGCACCATGCCCGCCGCTCTCGCCACCGCCGAGATGACCGTCGCGCTCGCGCTCGCCGCCGGCGTCATCGCCCAATCGCTCGCACGACACTTGCGCATCCCCGGCATCGTCGTGCTGCTGGCGGTGGGCGTACTGCTCGGACCCGACGGGCTCTCGGTGATCGAGCCCGATCTGCTCGGCGACGCTTTGCTCACGCTGGTGGGTTTCGCCGTCGCGGTGATCCTCTTCGAGGGCGGGCTGAACCTCCGCATCGAGCGCCTACGCCGTGAAAATCGCGCCATTCGCCAGCTGGTTACCCTGGGCGCCCTGGTGACGCTGGTCGGCGGCAGCCTGGCCGCCCGCGTGATCATGGGCTGGGAATGGACCCGCTCGATTCTTTTCGGAACGCTGGTCATCGTCACAGGCCCCACCGTGATCACCCCCTTGCTGCGGCGGCTGCGAGTCGAGCACAAGACGGCCACGGTGCTGGAAGCCGAGGGCGTCTTGATCGATGCGGTGGGCGCCGTGGTCGCAACCGTCGCCCTCGAGGTCGCGCTCAGCCCCACGGGCAAGACCTTCGCCCTGGGGCTTTTGCACGTGCCGGCGAGTCTGGCGGCGGGCACGGCCATGGGGCTTTTGGGAGGGCTCTTGCTGGCGCTGCTACTGCGCTTCCGCAATGTCATTCCCGAGGGCCTCGAAAACATCTTCACGCTGTCGCTGGTGCTGGCCCTATTTCAGGTCGCCAATGCCGCCATGGCCGAGAGCGGCATCGCGGCCGCCACCGTTGCGGGCATCGTGGTCGGCAACTCCAGGAGCCACGTCCAGCGCGAGCTGATGGAGTTCAAGGAACAGCTGACGGTGATGTTCATCGGCATGCTCTTCGTCCTGCTGGCAGCCGACGTGCGCCTGTCCGAGGTGCAGGCGCTGGGCGGCCGCGGGGTGCTGACGGCGCTGCTGCTGATGCTCGTGGTGCGACCTCTGAACGTGTTGGTCGGCACCTACAGGACCGAGCTCAGCACCCGGCAGAAGACCTTCCTGGCCGCCATCGGCCCGCGCGGCATCGTGGCCGCCGCAATCGCGGCCTTCTTCGCGGCCGAACTCGAAGCGGCTTCAATCGCGGGTGGAGGCGAGCTGCGGGCGCTGGTCTTTCTCGTGATCGTGGTTACGGTGCTGACAGCAAGTCTGGCCGGGCCGCTACTGGCGCGGGCGCTGGGACTAAGACGCCCCCAGGACCGGGGCTGGCTCGTGCTCGGGAGCAACGAGCTGGCGGTGGCCCTCGGCCGTGCGCTCGACTCGGGCACCGAGGACGTGGTCTGCATCGATACCAACGCCAGCGCCTGTGAAGCCGCCGAGCAGGCCGGCCTGCGGGCGGTGGTCGGCAACGGGCTACGCGAGGACGTACTCGCAGAGGCCGAGATCGACACCCGACGCGGCGCCATCGCCCTGAGCCCCAACACCGAGGTCAACCTGCTGTTCATGCAGCGCGCAAGGGAGCAGGCGCGCCGGCTGCAGCTGCTCGTCGCCATCGGACGCGCCCGGGCGCCCACGGCGCAGAAACTCGTCTACCAGGCGGGTGGACACCTGCTCTTCGGTCGCCCCGAACAGGTGGACCTGTGGGCGATTCGCCTTCGGCGCGGCATCGCGGAAGTCCAGCGCTGGCAGCTGACGCGCCAGGCCCGCGACGACGACGGCGGCGAGTTGCTGCTGGCCGACGCCCACGACGGGCTGCTGCTGGCGCTGGCTTACCACCGGGGTAGCACGGCCGCGCCCGTGGACGACGGCACGCGCTTCAAGCGCGGCGACGAGGTGAGCCTGCTCATCAACCTCGAGTGCGAAGACGAGGCGAAGCAATGGCTCACGGACCACGGCTTCGAGCGGCAAAATGGTCGGGACGACGACAGCCATCCCGGCTGAGGGTTCTGCATCACGGACAGACGCCTTCGGAACGGGGAGCGAGGTAAACCACGCTGGCAGCGCCGTTGTTGACCCAGCAGACCTGCTCACCATTGCTGGCGACCGACGCGGGATCGGCATGAGCGAGAGCGAGGGGAAAGCTGTCGCCGTGGGCGGGTTGCACGCCCATGACGGTTCCCTCGGTGCCCGGTTGCGCGAGCAGGGTGTAGGCGCTGCTCGCGGTGGTCCAGTGCACGCCGCTGCCGTCGGCGGCCAGGGACATGGGCTGGGTGGTGCCGCGTGCGAGCGTGCTCTCCATGCCGCCATCGGAGTCAGCCACCGCCATCGGGCGCGCAGGGCGTGGCATTGCCCCCCCCCCCGCGCAGACGACTGGGGCGGCGCACCGCATCCTGGCGTAGCGAGCTGTGCGTCGGTGGTGGTGGTGGTCATCGAATAGGCCAAACGAATGGGCGCTGCGCGTTGGAGTTCGGCCCTCGAAGGAGGGCGTCCGCTGTCAGACGACAACACCTAATAACTCCAAGTCATAACGCACAAGCACGGAGCGCTCGCCAGCGCGCGGCACATGCACGTCCACCACCGCACGTGCGTTGTGCATCTCGATGCTGCCGAACGCCTTGTAGAACAGCAATGGGCCACACCGACGGGCACGCTCGGGCCGTGTGAGAGACCGATGCCATTCCTTCGCGTTCCCCCGCTCAGTACTCCATCGACACCATCACCGACACCCGCACTTCGGCGTCCACGTGGCGCTGGGTCTGCAGCTGCAGCTCGCTGTCGAAGCCCGCTTCGCGCGCGAAGGGCGCCGGCGCCAGGGGTTCGATCCACTCGAGCTGGGGCATCAGACGCAGCTTCGGCGTCAACAGATGGTTGATCCCGATGACGCCTCGGAAAGCCTCGTCGCGGCTGTAATCGAGATCGGTGTCGGCCAGCTCCGCCACGACGATCGGCTGCAGCACCGCCTCGCCCCCCAGGGCGATGTCGTAGGTGACGTAGCCGAGCACTCCGCCGGCCCAGGGCAAGCGCAGCTCGGGTGCTGATTCGTCGCTCGCTTCGCCGCTGCCCGCGCCGATGCCCGGGGGGTTGACGTTCTGGGCGCCCAGGGCTTCGATGCCGACCTCCAGCGACGATGAGCGCAGGCGCAGGTCGAGCCCGAAGGCGGCCAGCGTCGAGACGCGCTCGCGGCCCACGGGTTGGTAGTCGGTCTTCACACCGCCGCCGCCGCCGATGCGCAGCCATTTGAAGGGGCGGGCTTCCAGGCGCGCGAGCCAGTTGTTGGCCTCGCCGCTGGCTTCGCTGACCGACAGGTAGTAGCGCAGACGCGGTTTCTTGATCTTGCCCCAGAGCATCACACCCAGGGCGCGATCCCCCCAGTCGGACCCGCGTGTTACCTCAGAGTTAAATACACCGCGTTCGCGGAACGGCAGGCGGCCCCGGTTGGTCATCTCGATGGTCGAGTAGGGGCGGCGGAAGCGGCCGACCCGCAGCCTCAGCTCGCGCGTGAAGCGGTAGCCGGCGTAGGCATTGCGCACCATGGGGACCGAGTCGAGGTCGGCGCTGACGACGGCGCGGGCGCGACCGCCAAAATCGGCGTCCAGGCGCAGCCGCGCCTGGTCGAGGAAGAAGCTGTCGTCGGTCTCGGGCGTGCCCAAAAGGGCGAGCTGCGTGGCGGTGGCGCGCGGCGACTCGTATTGCCAGCCGGCGATGACGCGAAGGCCCGCTTCGATGCGCGGAAGATCGCCTTGGTCGTCGGCACGCGCCGGCGGGGCCGGAGCCAAACACAGGGCGAGGATCAGAGGGATTCGGTACGGGCGCGGCAACACGGCCGGAGACTACTCCGAAGCCGATCCCAGCGGGAGTGACCGAAACTACTCGACCGTGCGCGCGGTGATGGGGATCGAGAAGGAGACTTCACGCTGCTGGGGGCCGAAGCGGGTTTCCTGGGCGACGTTCAGGATGCACTTACCCAGGGGGGTGCCCGAGAGGGCCGCGGGGCTGAGCTTGGCGCTGTCGACGCGGCCGTCTGTGCCGATGGTGAAGTAGACCGACAGTCGCGGAGAGCCCTCGAGGCCCTTGGCGTGGCGGGCAAAGCAGGCTTCGATGTGGTTCTGGCGACGGCTGAAGCGTCGGGTCAGGCGCCTGGGATCGGGCGGCGCCGGTCCCGACTCGGCCTGCGCCGCGGGCGCGGGGTCCGGGTTTGCCGCCTCGGGCTCCTGGTCCGGCGGCTCGTCGGCCGCGGCCGGCTCGGACTCGTCCGGAGCCTCGGCACCCGCCTGGGCTGCGGGTTCGTCGGGCTCGTCGGGCTCGGCTGCCGGGGCAGACGGCGTGGTCGGCGTGGACTGGCGTTCGATGACCACCACCTGTTGCGAGCCTGCGCGCTGGGTCAGAACCCAAAAGCCACCGGCGACGATCACCCCGAGGAGCAACAGGGCCGAGGCGACCACGCCCGCCCGACCCAGGCCGGCTGCCGCGCCTGAAGCCGGCTTCTGCCGCAGCTCGGGCGCCGGCTGTGTGACCGACGCCGCGGGGGCGGGGGCTGCAGCATCGGACTCCACATCGCCCTGCACCGTCACCGCGCCGTGGTCGCCCGGTCCGACGCTGTCCATGGGCCCGGTGACGTCGGTGTCCTCGTCCATCAACTCCGAGACCGACATCGGCTGGGTCGCCCGCGCCTCACCGGTGCGCCAAGCCTCCTCGCGCACGCTCAGGCGCTCGAGGCCGAGCATCTCGGGCATCGTTCCCGTGTAGTCGGCGCGCAGCTGTTCGGCCAGCCTTCGCGCCACGACTTCTTCCGAGTCCGAGCGCAGCGCGCGCAGGGCCCCGGCGAATTCACCCGCGCTGGAGTAGCGCTCCTCGGGCTTTTTGCTGAGCGCGCGAAAGAGTACGTCATCGATGCGCTCGGGGGCGTCGTCACGCACGGCATGGACCGACTGGGGAACGGTGTTGAGGATCTTGAAGTAGATGTCGGCGGTGTCGCGACCCACGAACGGGTTTTGACCGGTGAGCATTTCGTAGAGCATGACGGCCGCCGAATAGACGTCGCTCTGGGGGGTGGGGTCGTCGCCCTTGAACATCTCGAGCGCCAGGTAGGGCAGCTTGCCCTTGACCCGCGGCCTCTGGGTCTTGAACTCGGCCTGGTCACCGGTGACGCGCGCGATGCCAAAGTCGAGCAGCTTGACGGCGCCCTGCTCGGTCAACACCACGTTACTGGGCGAGACGTCGCGGTGGATGATGCGCATCTCGAGACCGTCGGAACGCTTGAAGGTGTGGGCGTAGTGCAGGGCCTCGAGCACCTTGCTGGCGATGTGCAGGGCGAAGTCCACGTCCAGAAGCCCGCGCTCGCGGTTGACGAAGCGCTGCCACTCGGCCAGCTGAAAGCCGTGGGCATACTCGAGCACCATCACGTAGGCGCCATCATCCTGCTGGCCGAAGTCGAGCACCGAGACGATGTTGGGATGCTCCAGGTTCGACAGGATGCGCGCCTCGCGCACGAACATCTTGGAGACTTCCTTGTCGTCGACCAGCGTCGGCAATACGCGCTTGATCACCACCGGCTTGGCGAAGCCGGCCGCGCCCTCGGTGCGCCCCAGGTAGACCGTGCCCATGCCGCCATGGGCGAGCTTCTGCACGATCCGGTAGCGCCCCAGGACGCTCTGGTTGATCATCGTGTCCACTGGGCGATTCATCGCGCGTGCTAGGGGCGTTTCCGCCGCAGGTAGTAGCGTATGCCATGGCGGGCGTGTTGAAAACGCACGGCGATGGCGCGCTGGTCGGCGCGCAGCGGGATATCCTGCGAAAAGCGGTGGCCGGCGCCGAGCTTGAGCACCTTGCCCTCCACGCTGACCTGGGAGCCCGCGACCGCAACACCGGCAACCTTCACCTTGCCGCCGCCGCCGAAGCCGCTCGGCGGCGGTAATTTCAGGCTGGCTGTGGGCGCTGCGTTGTCGAAGACCACGTCGATGGTGGTCTGCTTCGAGCGTTTGCGCACTTTGTCGGACGTCTCGAAAAAGATCTTGGAGCTGCCGTCGCGCAACATGCTGGATTTGACGGTGAAGCGCGGTGCTTTGGTCTTGAATTTCCGCGCCGCCCCCGAAGCGGGCACCAGATGCAGCACGTAGCCCGACGCCTTGGGTGCGCCCTTCCAGCGCACATCCACGATCGGCTTGAGGTTCTGATACATCAGCGTGTAGCGCCGGCCGTCGGTCTCCACCTGATTGCGCGGCGCGGTTTGGGGCAGCGTCGAGAGGCCGGAATTGCGCACCACGCGCACGGCGCCGCGGGCGACGACCTTCTTTGCGGGGCGGCCGTTTTCCATGCAGTGCACGGTGTAGCCGTGGCGACCGGGAGTAATCGAAACGTTGGCCCAGCGCGAGGTGAGCACGGGTTCGGACCCCGAGACCCGCACCAGGGCCGGGCGACCGGCACAGACCGCGGTGGTCTTGAATCCCACCACCGTGGGCGGCTTCGGATCGTAGACCCGGAAGGTCTCGCCCACCGGCACGCGCACTTCCGAGTAGGCCATGCCCTCGCCGTAATGCTGCGGCTCGCCGCTTTCGGCCTTGGCCGCGACTTCGGCTTCGGACGCTTCGCCCTCGGAGTCGGCGCTCGCGCCCAGGGTGGCCCGGTCGCCGGCTCCCAGGCTCTGACTGCCGCTACCGTCCTGGGCCTCGACGCTGCCACGGGTGACCTCGACGCGGGTGCTGCCGTCGTCGCCGACCACCAGCTTGGCGCCGCTGCCGCCGTCGACGCCGCGCGCGATGATGGCGCCGCCGGGAACCTGCACCTTCAAGTCGCCATCGTCGGTGGTCACCTGCAGCGTGCCGTCGAGGGCTTCGACCAAGGCGTCGTCGGCGCCGCCCACCCGGTAGTGACCCTCGCGCAGCGTGGCGCGCTGCTTGCCGCGACGCAGCTGGGCCTGTGCGCCCTTACCCACCTTCAGCTCATCGCCTGCGTCGAAGCGGGTCGGACCCGCCAGTACGCTCGACCAATCGTCCTCTCCGCTGGCCCGGCGCCGCACCTTGCCCTGCACGGAGGCCGCGACCTGATCGGGACCGAGCTCAGCCGCCGCCTGCTGCGCTTCGCCCTCGGCTCCGGTCGCCGCGGCCGGCTTGGCCGCGGCCGCGCCCGCGTCGGGGGTGCCGTCGTCGAGCACCGCCTGACCGATACCGACGCTCACGCTTTGGCCCTTCTCCAGCGTCTGGGTGGAGCCGTCGGAATGTTGAATCGTCGCGCCACCCAGCTCCACCGCGTAGCGCTGGCCGCGCCCGTCGCCCTGCAGGCGCACGCGGGTGCCGGCGCGCAACACTGCCGTGCCCAGCTGGGTCTGCAGCGACAGCTCGGCGTCGCCCGCCTCCACCACCGCCTGGCCCGCCTCGACGTCGATGCCCGCGGTCTTGTCGCCGCCCTCGCGCACCGAGGAAAAAAAGCGAATCGTGGTGTCGCTCTCCACGACCACCTTGCCACCGCCGCCCACGCGCAGCTCGGCACCGGCGCCGCTGCCGGTGCGCAACCCGTCGCCCTCGTCGAAGCTCGCCCCCACCGGCGCCGCTTTCCACTGCTCGAGCTGGGCGGCAAAGTCGCGGCTGACCTGCCCGTCTACCGCGCGCAGCTCAGCCAGACCGGCGGGCCCGCAACCCAGCACCGGTGCCACCGCTTCCAGACGCTCACAGGAGGACGCGCACAGTACCGCCAGCGCGATCAGGGCGGGGCGAAGTCTCACTTCCGATTTCTCTCCTTGCGCAGATCGACGTTCAGGATGGTCACCCCATTCTCGCTCACCACGACGGTGCGGTTCTGGGATTCGTAGCCGTAGGAGCGCAGCCTGACCGTGTAGCGCCCGGGATCGACCACCAGCTCGAAGGATCCGTCGTCGCCCGTGGTGGCCTTGGCACCACCCGGATAGACCTTGGCGGTGGCCTTGAGGCCCTCGCCGGCGAAGGAGCGGATCAGGCCGCGGATGACGCCCTTGCCCGCCTCGGGATCGGCCTCGGCGGCGCTCGCTGCCGGATCGGGGGCCGGCTCGGGCTTGGGCTCGGGTTTCGCCGGAGGCTCGGGTTTCGGATCCTGGGGAGGCGGATCTTTCGGCTCGGGCTTGGGCCGCTTGGGCTTGGGCTCGGGCTTGGGCTCGGGCTTGGGCTTGGGCTCGGCTTTGGGCTCGGTCTGGAGCCCGGCATCCGTGGGCGGCGGCTTCGCCCGACGCCGGCGCTTGGAGACCCAGGGCTCGGGCGGGGGCGCCTCGGGCATCGCCATGCGCACACCCAAAAGCGACGCCACCCGCGGCGGCACGGGCGCCAGCGCTTCGTCGGCCGAGAGCGCCGGTCGCGACGACAGCGAACCTTCGATCAGCCACTCGAGCTGCACGGTCGGGCTCAGGAAATAGCGCAAGCCCAAGTCCAGGCGCAGCGGTGAGCGGGATAGCTCCGAGGCGCTGGTACCGACGATCAGATCGCTGGTGAACTCGCCGACGATCTCGAATTCGCCGACGCGGTGAGTCAGGCCCATGCCGAAGAGAAAGGCGTCATCGCCTCCGACGTCGAGCGCGATGCGATCGGCCGGCGCAACGGCGCTCACGTCGTCGACCAGCTGGGCGCTGCGATCGAGGCGAAAGCCCACCGATCCGAAGAAGCCCGAGCGACCGCCACCAAAGCCGAATCCGCCGAGCAAGCGCGCCTCGGGTGAGATCGCCTTGGGCTCGAAGCCAAAACCGTCGGCCAGCGGCAGCTCGGCGGCGATCTCACCCCCGAGTTGCGCGGCCTCGGCCACGCGCGTGCCGATCACGGTACCCAGCCGCAGCCGCCCCACCCAACCGACCTCCGCCGGCTGCCCCGCATCGTGGCTGACGGCATAGCCACGCGCAGAAAGCGAGGCGGCCAGAAAGTCCAGCAAGCCCGCCCCCACCGCAAGGCGACCGCCGTAGCGCGGGTGGCCGCCATCGGCCTCGGGGCGCGCTTCGGTGTAGGCCGCCTCGGCGCTGGCAGCCACGGAAATGCGCTGGTAACCGAGGCGCGGTTGCAGCAAACGCACGGCCCCGGGCAGCGCAGCTGCCGTCTCACCGGCGCGCGGCTCTTCGGCACCGGCGACCCCTGAAGCCGCGACGAGCACGAGCAGGGTCCACAGGCCCACGCGTAATACGGGGGACATCACCCGAAATTCTAGCAGGCGCGACACCGCAGGTGGGAATTGACGGCATGCCTGACATCCGCACAGTGGCCGCGGCGCAAATTCGGGAGCCCGGGCGCAGGATTTTCGCCGCC
Source organism: Myxococcales bacterium (assembly GCA_029880325.1). Taxonomy (GTDB): domain Bacteria; phylum Myxococcota_A; class Polyangia; order Polyangiales; family JAFGIB01; genus JAOUOP01. The sequence goes on from JAOUOP010000067.1 coordinate 24,367, forward strand.
CTGGACGGGCACCGGGCTACCGGCCGGGAAAAAGGGGCTGCCCGGCCCGCGGCGTGCATCTTGCACCCCATTCGGGTGGGAAAGCGGGCTCGCGCAGCCGGCGCCCACACGAGCACGACCCATGACGCCCCAGGACGAAATCCGCAACGACAGCCGCACGGCACCGGGGTCGAGCGCACACGCAAACGCAAACCAAGCGCAGGAGGAAGCCATGTCAAAGGCGCTGCACCACGAACACCGGCCCCCGGGCTGGCCCGACTACGACGAAGACTTTCGGACCCACGACGATGCGATCAGCTTCTGGCTGATGACACTGGCGCTACCGCTGGCCCTGGTCGCCACCATTCTGGCGCTGGTCTGGGTGCTCTGAGAGCTGACACCCCACACGGGCTGCATTGTCGCCCCATCCGGGGTAGACCGCCGCCGTGAGCGGCAGCCGAGCACAGTCCACCCCCGAGCCCCAGACGGCCGAATTCGCCACGGTGCTGCCGGCGATCGCGCCCGGCGCGCGCCTCGATGTGCAGGGCCTGCCCCTGGGCGCGCTTTCGCTTCTGCTGACCGAGGCGGCCCGGCGCGACGACCGCCGCTTTCTCGTGCTCGCCAAAAACTCCGAGCAGGCTGCCGCGCTCGAGGCCAACCTCGCATTCTTCGCTGGCGCCGAGCAGGTGCTCGCCTACCCGGCCACCGAGACCTCCCCCTTCGTCGAGGTCGCCCCCGATCGGCGCGCCGAGATGGATCGACTCTCGGTGCTCGACCGGCTGCGCCGCGAGCGCCCCTTTCGCTTCCTGGTGGCCCCCATCGGTGCCCTCCTGCGCCGCGTGATCCCGCCGCGGGCGCTTGCGCGTCGCTCACTGCGCATCGAGGTCGCCGAGCCGCTGGAGCGCAGGGCCCTGATCGATCTGCTGGCCGAGGGCGGCTACCTGCGGGTGCCGCTGGTGGAGGATCCGGGCAGCTTCGCCGTGCGCGGGGCCCTGCTCGACATCTTCCCGGCCGGTGAAGCCAGCCCCGTGCGCATCGAGTTGGACGACGACCTGGTGGCTTCGATTCGGCGCTTCGACCCCGACGACCAACGCAGCGGCGAAGAAGTCGAAGCCACCCAGCTGCACCCGGCGCGCGAGATCCTGCTGGGCCCCGAGGAGCTATCGCGGGCGCGCGATCGGATCGGCGACCTATGCGACGACCTGAGCATGCCCACGAGCAAGCGCCGCGCCCTGGTCGAAGACTTGACCAGCGGTCGCAGCTTCCTGGGCATCGAGGCGCTGCTGCCGGCGTTTCACGAAGCGTTGGCCACGCTCTTCGACTACCTGCCCCCCGAGGTCGGCTGCGTGGCCGTGGATCCGCCGGCCCTGGAGGCCGCCCTCTTCACCGATCTGCAGCGGGCCGCGGCCGACCGCGAGGCGCGTCTCGAGCGCAAGGCCCCGACCTTCGCCCTCGATCGCCTCTACCTGGGACGCGAAGAACTCGACGATGCGCTCGGGAGCCGAAGCCGACTGCTATGCCATCGCCTACCGTTTCTGGGTGAACAGGCCGACGACGAACGCCCGGAGCTCGCCGCCCTCTCCACCCCCGAGGGTGACCGACTCCTGCGCATCGACGCCAGCTATCACCTGACGCTCGAAAACGAGCTCAAGGCCGAGCGCGGCAAGGCCCGCGCCGACCGCCCCAAGGAGCCGCTCTTGCCCCTGGTGCGCCACTGCAAGAGCCGCCTGGAGCTGGGCGGACGCGTGCTGCTATGCCTGCGCACGCGGGTCCAGGCCGAGCGTCTTGCCACGCTGCTGCGCGGCCGCGAGCTGAAGATCTCCGAGCCCAAGGCCTTCGACGCGGCCCTGCTCGGGGCGCCGCCCCCCGGGCGTCCCGAGGTCGTCTACGGCACGCTCGCAAGCGGCTTCGAGCTCGCCGCGCGCAGGCTCTGCTTCATCAGCGAAGACGAAATCTTCGGCGCCCCCACGCGCCGTCGCCGCAGCCGCACGCGCAAGGGCCGCGACACGAGCGCCGCCTTCATCGCCGATCTGCGCGAGCTTTCGGTGGGCGACCATGTGGTGCACATCGACCACGGCGTCGGCGTCTACCGGGGCCTGGCGCGCCAGGAGCTTCCGGTCTCGCGCTACGAGGAGCTGCAGGGCATGCGCCCGCGGCAGGTGGAAGTGCTGGTGGTGGAGTACGCCAGCGGCGATCGCCTTTATCTACCGGTTACGCGCCTCAACCAGGTCGAAAAACTCTCGGGCAAAGAAGGCAAGGCGCCCAAGCTCGATCGCCTGGGCGGCCAGAGCTTCGCGCGCACCAAGGCCCGCGTGCGCCAGGCGGTCAAGATCCTGGCCGACGAGCTGCTGGCGCTCTACGCCGCCCGCGCCGCCCGCGAGCGCCCGCCCTACCCGGCGCGCGATCACCTCTACGCCGACTTCGAGGCCCACTTCCCCTACGAAGAAACCGCCGACCAGGCCCGCGCCATCGACGAGGTCATGGACGACCTGGACGCCATCCGCCCCATGGACCGCCTGGTCTGCGGCGACGTGGGCTTCGGCAAAACCGAGGTGGCACTGCGGGCGAGCTTTCGGGCGGCCATGGCCGGGCGCCAGGTGGCGGTGCTGTGTCCCACCACGGTACTGGCCCAGCAGCACTTCCACACCTTTGGCGAGCGCCTGGCCGAGTACCCGCTTCGGGTGCGCATGCTATCGCGCTTCGTGCCGCGCGAGCGCCAGCGCGAGATCGTCGCCGAACTCAAGGACGGCCGCTGCGACATCCTGGTCGGCACCCATCGCATACTATCCAAGGACGTGCACTTCGCGCAGCTGGGGCTCTTGGTAGTGGACGAGGAACAGCGCTTCGGCGTCGCCCACAAGGAGCGCATCAAGAAGCTGCGCACCGAGGTCGATGTGCTGACCCTGAGCGCCACGCCGATTCCACGCACCCTGCACATGGCCATCGGCGGCCTGCGCGAGCTTTCGCTGATCGCCACGCCACCGGCCGATCGGCGCGCGGTGCGCACCTTCGTCACGCGCTGGGATGAGCAGGTGCTGCGCGAGGCCATCGAGCGCGAGCTGTCGCGGGGTGGCCAGGTCTTCTTCATCCACAACCGCATCGAGGGCCTCTACGACCGCGCCTCGCGCCTACAGGAACTGGTGCCCGAGGCCCGCATCGCCGTGGCCCACGGCAAGCTCAAGGAAGCGGCCCTCGAGCGCATCATGGGCGACTTCGTCGACGGCGAGTACGACATCCTGGCCTCCACCGCGATCATCGAAAACGGCCTCGACATCCCGCGCGCCAACACCATCCTGATCGACCGCGCCGATATCTTCGGCCTGAGCCAGCTCTACCAGCTGCGCGGTCGCGTCGGCCGCTCCCGTGAGCGCGCCTATTGCTATCTGATCGCGCCGCCACCGAGCGTGATGAGCGACGAGGCGCGCACCCGCATCGAAACGCTGGAGCGTTTCAGCCAACTGGGCGCCGGCTTTCAGGTCGCCTCCTTCGATATGGAGCTGCGCGGCGCTGGCGACCTCCTGGGCGAAAATCAGAGCGGCAACCTGGCAGCGGTGGGCTTCGACCTCTTCGTGCACATGCTCGAAGAAGCCATCGCCGAGACCCGCGGCGAGCAGCTGGTCCATGAGGTGGACCCCGAGTTGAGCCTCGACGTGGAACACTTCATCCCCGACGACTATGTCGACGACGTGGGCCTGCGGCTCTCGTTCTACAAGCGCCTGGCCTCGGCCCCCGACGGCGACGGCGTGCAGGCGCTGGCCACGGAGATGGAAGAGCGCTTCGGGCCGCCACCACAGCCGGCGCTGACGCTGATCGCCGCCATGGCGCTCAAACCCGACCTGAGGCGCCTGCGCATCCTGGGCTGCGAGGCCAGCGCCACGCGCGTGACCCTGCACTTCCGCGGCGACACCGAGCTTTCGCCCGACAAGCTCGCCCGCCTCATCGCGGGCCGCCGCGGCGTCAAGCTCAGCCCCGACATGCGGCTGAGCCTGCTGTTCGAGCGTGACGAGGACACAAGCGGCATCGACCGGGCGCGGGAGACGTTGGACAGCTTGCTCGCGTTGCTGTAAGCCGCGCTCCTACCCCTGCGGTGGAGCGAAACATGGCCAAACGACCCGACCCCAAGGCGACCCTGGAAGCGATCTTCGACGCCGACCGTCAGTTACGGCTCAGGGAGCGCGAGCTGCTTGCGGGCGATGAAAAAAGCGTGGCAGAGCTGCTGTCCCGGGAGGTGCAACAAGCCCTCGAGCTCGAAGACCTGGAAGAGTCCTCCATGCGCTGCCAGCGCCTGGCCGATCTCTGCGCCCAGGTGCCGGGTCCGGCCATGGTCGACGCCCTGATCGCCCTCATCGACCTGGCACCCACCTCCGCCCGCGTCGAGGCCTACGACGCCCTGCTCGACGCGGCCTACGACCGCTACGCCGAGGTCGCCCGCGGCATCGAACGGGCGCTCGACAACGAACGCCACCTGTCGGCCATGGGCGAGCTCGCCTTCCTGTTGGCCGAGGTCCAGGAGCCCAGCGCGCTGCCGTTGATCGCCCGGGTGCTGAAAATCGACGACGTGCGCGTGCAGGCCTCGGCCATCGAAGCGCTGGTCACGCTGGGCGATGCGGCGGCCATCGAACACCTGGAAGCCTTCGAGGAGGACGAACGGCAATTGCCCCCCGATCCCGAGGATCCGGGCTTCGAGCAGGGCACTCTGGGCGAGCTGGCGGCCGAGGCGATCGAGGCCCTGGAGCAGTCGGTCGACTGACGCGCGACGCGCAGATCCCTGCACATCTGAACACATCCCCCCTGGACCAACTCCCCATCGCAGGCCAAGATGGGCCCTGCGCTACCCCGAGTGTGGCTGGTGGGCTACACCTTAACCGTGGGGAGCGATGGAGCTTGATGGTGCGCTTTCGGACTTTTGGTGGTTTTGAAGTGGCGGCCGTGGCCGCGGTTTTGGTGCTGGGCTGGGGCTGCGAAGCCGACGACAAGGAGCCGCGGAAGCTAATGGACGGGCCTCCCACACCGGTCCAAACCGGCGGCACCGGCGGCGGCACGACCGGCACCGGCGGCAGCGTCGCGGCGGGCACCGGCGGCACCGGCGGTGGCACGACTGCCACCGGCGGCGTGGGCGGCGCCAGCGGCATTGGCGGCAGCTCCGGAGGCGAGCCCGTCCCGAGCAACCCCAACGCCGTCGTCCCCGGCACCATCTGCGCGCGCCTGGCCGAGATCCAGTGCCAGGCCGAGCAGGATTGCTGCCCCAGCCCCGGCCGCGACTTCGCGAGCTGCAAGGCCACCATGGAAGCGGGCTGCACTTCGGAACTGATGGCCGACGTGATCGCCGCCGACCCGGTCACGGGCTTCGACCCCGTGCACGCCGAAGCCGCCTTCACCAAGCTCGAGGAGCTGGCCACGACCTGCGACATCGCGGTCGCCAGCTTCGGCGAGTCGCTCGACGGACTGCGCGGCATGTTCAAGGGCACGGTGGCAGGAGGCGGCAGCTGCACGCCCGCAAACGTAACCAACAAGGCCATGGCCGGCGCCGCCCTGGCCTCCTGCCTCGACCCCGACCAGTTCGCCTGCCGGCCCACGCTGGTGCCGCCCTGGAACTGCCGGCCGCTCTCAGCCAGCGGCGAGCCCTGCTTCACCGACGTCAACTGCCAGGCCGGGCTCTTCTGCGACAACCCGGAGCTGCTGCTGACCGGCTCCGACTGCCTGCCGCGCAAGGCCGCTGGCGAGGCCTGCGAGCTGCCCAACGAATGCCTGAGCCTGGCCTGCCGCGGCGGCCTGTGCGCCGAAAACGACGTGACCTCGGCCTATTGCCTGGCACAGTAGGCTTCAAGGCAGACACAGGGCGACCAGCGCCGGCTCCAGGGTGGCGTAGCCCGCGGGCACCAGCAGCATGGAACCGGCCGCCGCGAGCGGCGCGTTGATGCCGGCGCCCATGTCCCGATGGAAGAGCATTTGGCCGTCCGCGCGCCGCAGCCCGTAGACGCCGCCGTTGGCATCGCTGGTGAAGACCAGGTCGCCGACCACGAGGGCTCCGCCCAGCGCCGGTGCCGGCAGCGCAAAGCTGAAAATCTCCCGGCCGTCCTCGATGGCCAGCGCCGTCAACGCCCCGCGGCCCTCGGCAAAATCGAACACGACGCTGCTTTCGGTGAAGTCGCTGGGCAGATCGACTACCGGCACGTAGACCACGCCCTCGGCGTAGGCCGGCGGCGTGAGCACGCCTCCAAAGACCCCGGGCGAGACCGTGATCGGCTCGGTCGAGAGCGTTTCGAGGGCGTCGTTTTCATGGACTCCCACCTCGGCGCGCCAGCGCAGGGCGCCACCGTCGGCGGCGAGCGCCACCACCGTCCCGGTCTTGCCCGAACCCACCACGAGATCCTCCCGCGGCCCCTCGAGCCCCTGCTTCACCAGGATCGGCGGATTCTGGAAGTCCCAGTCGAACAGATCGTGGGCGCGCTCCTGATGAAAAAAGGCCAGCGCTCCATCGCGTAGCCCCAGCGCCAGCAGGCCGCTGGTAAAAAAATTATCGCCGGGCCGGCTCGAGCCGCTGGGGTGCTCGGGCGTGCCGGGAAAGGGGCCGGGGTTGCCGGTGCCCCAATAGCTCAGCCCGCGCTCAGGATCGATCGAAGGCGGGTACCAGGCGCCGCCGCCGCTGTTGACGCTCGCGTTCCCCCAGATGTCTTCGGAGTCCACCGTGTCGAAGCGCCAGATCTCGCGCCCGCTCTGCTGATCGAGCGCGTAGATCACCCCGCGGGAGCCCCCCAGGTAGGCGCCACGCAGGCTGGCGGGCACGGTGCTGATCAGGACCATGTCGTCAAAAACCAGGGGTTGAATATCGAGCCCCTCACTGCTGCGCAAGGGCGGGTCGAAGCGCCAGAGTTCCTCACCGCTCTCCAGGTCGAGGGCCACCAGACCCATGTCGCCGCGGCTGGCGAAGACCTTGCCCCAGCCGACGGCCACCCCGTTGGGGCCCACCGTGGACAGCTGGTAGAGCGCCTGCCAGCGCATGCTGCCGTCCCGTCGGTCGAGGGCGAAGACATTGCTGGCCATGTCCTGGATCAGCACCAGGTCGCCGAGGATCAGGGGATTGCTGGTGACGAAGCCGAAGACGCTTGCCCCCGGCAGCGCAAAGCGCCAACACTCGGCGAGCTCACCGACGTTTTCGGAATCGATGGCGGTGTCGAAGGTGGCGCGGGTGCTCGCGTAGTCGCGATTGGCCATGGGCCAGTCCCGGGCGTGGGTGATGACTTCCGGCGGGGCGCCGGCTTGTCGGTCGGAGCCGGCTGCATCCTCGGCCGCGGCCGGCGCTGCAGCACTGGCGTCGGCGGTCATGGCCCCGGCCTCGGCCTGCGCTTCGCCTCCGCCACCACCGTCGCCATCGTCGCCATCGTCGCCACCACAGGCCAGGGCCCACAAAGCGAGCAGCCCCATCATCAACCCATGGTGAACACCCGTACGCTTCACGAGCGCCCCAGCACGCGGCGCTTGGCAGCGTGGGCCCGGGCGCGCTCGCGGGCCAGCATCGCCACATAGTCGAGTTGCTCGATGGGGGCGACGGCCGCGAACTGCCCACCCTGGCGCGCCAGAAGGTCGCCCAGGTCGAAGAGCGTGCCGGTGGCGGTGGCAAAGCCGGTCTCGTCCACGGCGTCGAGGGCGTCGAGCAGGGCGCCCAGTGCACGTTTACTGACCTGCCCGCGGTGGGCCAGCTCCTGAAAGCTCGCCGCCAGCGCATCGGCGGTGAAGGCCTGATCGATCACCAGGTCGGCCGCCACCCGCAGCGCCGCCGCCGCATCGATGGCGTCCATCTCGAGCAAGACCAGGGCCGGTTGAAAGTAGTTGTAGAAGGGGCAGACGCGGGTGCCATAGGCCTCGAAGGTATCCAGCGACGAAATGCGATCGAGGTGGATGAAGATGCGCCGGCAGTGATCGCGCAGCTCGAGACGGTCCACCCGTTGCAAGAGTTCGGGCACATCCTGGGGCGCCATGGCGGCCTGACGCAGTACCTCGACCAGCGTGTCGCGCGGCACGCGGCCGGCGCAGACGTCGGCGTAAAGGGAATAGGTGAAGACATCGGTCTCGGCGTCGTCGCCGAAGAGCACTTCGTCGAGCTCGGCATCGAGCTGCTCGCGCAGGGCCAGCATGGCACCAAGCTTGAAACCGACCTGATCCTTTAGAAAGCGAAAGCGCCCCCGCAGCAGGTTGCGCAGGCTCGGCTTGAGCGTGAAGCCGTCCCACTGGATCCCGTCGAGGCGCAGCTTGGCCTCGAGCACGCGGCGCATCTGCTCGGGGCTTCCCGACAGGATGTAGATGCCAGCCGGCTCCGTGGCCCGCAGCTCACGCAAGAGGGCGGCAGCGCCGGGCACGGTGCGTTTTTCGCTGGCGCGCTCGACGGCGCGGGCGAGCAGGTCGCGCAGGGTGTCGAAATCCGTGCGCAAATAGGTCTTGTCCAGATCCCAGCGGTAGACCACGCGGCCGCGGTCGAGCGCTGCGCTCGGAGGATCTGAGAGTGTCTTTTCAGCGCCGATGGCTCGCCTCGCCCAAGGGGCCCGTGTTACAGCGGATGGCCGCCGGGCGCCACGCAAATCCGCGGCGATCGCGGGCGCGCCCGGTCGACGCTCCAGTCGATGCTCAAGATCCTCATCCTCGCGGCCCACGAACTCGAACTCCAACCCCTGCACCAGCCGCTTGCGACGCTCGCCGCCGCGGCCGGAGACGGGCTTTCGCTAGAGCTCGCGAGCGTCGGCGTGGGCTTGACGGCCGCCGGTGCCGGTAGCGCCCGCGCCCTGGGACGCCAGGGGCCGGTGGACGCGGCGATTCTGGTCGGCAGCTACGGACGCTATCGGGGCCATGGAGACTTCGAGCCAGGCCAGCTCCTGGTTCCATCGGCGCTGGAGTTGCTCGATGGAGCCCTGCTCGATGGGCGCGCGGCCGTACCCGATCCCATGCCGCAGCGCCTAGAGCTCGACGCCGACCTGCGCGGCGGCCTCATCGAAGCGCTCGCACTGTCGCCGGCGGCGACCCGGCTGGCAACGACCCTGGCCATCACCACCGACGACGCGCTTGCAGCGCGGCTCGGCAGGGCGGGCTGCGAGGGCGAGAATCTGGAAGCGCTCGCGGTTGCCGAAGCCTGCCGACTGTGGAATGTACCGCTCGGGGTGCTCCTGGCCTGCACCAACGTGGTCGGAGCCGCCGGGCGGGCCCAGTGGCTGGCCCACCGCGAGACCGCGGCCGAGGCCACGCGACAGGCCCTGTGCCAGTGGCTCGAGCACGGCGCCCCGGGGCTCTCGCAGCCATTACCCTGATCGGTCACGCCCATGTCCAATCCCGTGCACAGACCCTCGCCAGGCTGGCCCTCATCGCTCCTGTCGCTGAGCTTGCCGGCCATGCCGACCATACTGACCATACTGACCGTGCTGACCGTGCTGACCGTGCTGACCGCGTGCGGCTCCGAACACAGCGGCCCGAAGCCAGGTGCAGAGCAGGCCGTCGGAGACGGCGACCCGGCGGCTGGGAAAGCGGCCAGTGGGGCCGACCCCAAGGCGGCGGCCGAAGCCGCGCGCAAGGCCGAAGCAGCCCGCATCGACGCCGACTTTCCCCTCCATGGCGCCGTCACCACCACCGAGCTGCGCGTGCTGTCGGAACCGCAGCCCGAAGCCACCGTGATCGGATGGCTGCGCATCGGCGCCCGCGCGCGCCTGGCCGACGAGGAAAAACGGGTGGCCGGCTGCAAGGGCGGCTTCCACCGCCTGCACCCCTACGGCTGGGTCTGCAAGGGCGACGGCATGGAGGTGCGCAAGACGCCCATCGAAGTGGAGCGACCGAGCGACGATGGCTGGAAGGAAGGCCAGATCGAAAAGGCCGCGGCCAAGAAGGCCCTGGTGCTGCCGCCGCCGGCCGGGGACGAGCGCTTGCCCTACAGTTATTACTACGTAAAGGAACCAGCGGTCCCCGAATACCACCGACTGCCCTCGCGCGACGAGCAACGGGCGGCCCAGGCCAAGACCGAACACTTCTTGAAGCTGTTGCAGAAGGACGAAAAGCGCGCCAAGGCCTACATGGCCGACGGCACGGGCGGCCCCGCGGGCACGGCGATCGCCGCGCGCTACCTGGATCGCGGCTTCTACGTGGCTTCCAATGGCACCGAAGTGCGCGCCTTCCGGCGCTTCGTGCGCACCACCCAGGGCCGCTACATCAAGCAAGCGCAGCTCGAGACCCGCAAAGGTCACGACTTCCACGGCATCGAACTGACGGCAGACGTCACGCTGCCGCTGGCCTTCACCAGCCGCACGGCGCGGCCGCTGATCCTCGACCCACGCGACGATGGCTCCATCGCCTGGAAGCAGGACGAGCAGGGCGAGCCGATCGCGCGCCAGACGCACCTGACGGGCTGGAAGGGTCGCAAAAACCTCGGTGGCCACGTGATGCATGAGCTCGAGACCGAGCGCGGCCCGCGCTACCTGAAGGCCTGGTTTGCCGCCGTGGCCGAGAAGATAGCGCGGCCCAAGGAAGTCGCGGCCGACGAGCCCTGGGTACACGTGGACCTCGGCGAACAGGTATTGGTGCTCTACCAGGGCGACACGCCCATCTACACCACACTGGTCTCGAGCGGCGTCGAGGATCACGCCACGCCCACGGGCCTATTTCAAATCCAGCGCAAGCGCATCACCGACACCATGGCCGACATCGGCCCCGACGCCGGCGACGACCGTTACCGCATCGAAGACGTGCCCTACACCCAGTACTTCGAGGGCAGCTTCGCGCTGCACGCCGCCTTCTGGCATACGGGCTTCGGCCTGCCGCGCTCCCACGGCTGCATCAACCTCACCCCCGACGACGCCCATCGCATCTTCGGCGCCACCTGGCCAAAGATCCCCGAGGGCTGGCACGGCGCCTCCACAGTGGACACCAAGCTCGAGGGCAGCCACGTGCTGATCACGCCATGAGGGCGCGCTCGGCTGCGCTCGATCGCAAAGGGCGGCGATGACGAAGCCACTCGGGCAGGCCCTCGATGCACTGGCGGCCGAAGGCATCAACTGGGTGTCAGCGGTTGCGTGCGGCACGGCAGCCGACTCCGCCCACCTGCTGCTCTTGCTCGCCATGGGTTCGCGCTTCGGCGAGCGCACGGACTTTCGTGGCGGGCAAGAACATCCCTTCGACCGCCGCAGCGAGGCGCTGGTCGAGCAGCTGCTGAAGCCGGCCCTCAGCGACCGAAATGCCACCCTCGTCTATCCCGCGAGCGAGCCCATCGACCTCAGAAGCTGGCTGGCTCTGGCCCACGCCCAGCACCCGGCGCCCTTCGGCATCGGCATACGGCCCGACTGCGGCCCCTGGGTTTCCGTGCGCGCCGCCCTGCGCACCCGGCTGCAAGCGAGCGAACTCACAGTTATCGAAGAGCGCTACCCGAAGCTCGCGCCCGACTCCTCCCCCTGCGCGCGTTGCGCCGAACGCCCCTGCCAGGCCGCCTGTCCGGCCGCCGCCGTGACCGCGAGCGCCTTCGAACTCGATCGCTGCATCGCCCAGCGGCTCAAAAAAGACAGCCCCTGTGCCTACGAATGCGCCGCGCGCAACGCCTGCCCGGTGGGGCGCGACTTCCGCTACGGGGCAGAGCAAATGCGCTACCACTACAGCGTGTCACTGGCGACCCTGCTGCGCTACGCCGGAACGCTCTCTACTCCGCCTTCTCGGCAGGCTTGACCAGGTGCAGGACCTCGGCAGGTCCGGACGCAAAGGTCTGTTGCGGAAGTACCGACGCGACGCAACCGGCAACGGGACCGTCTGCCTGCGCACCGCGCAGCGTCACCTGGGCATGACCTGAGGCATCGACGGCCACGTGCACCAGCAACTTCTCGCCTGAAGAGCACGCAAGCAGATCAGCGGCTGCTGCGTCGATCCATGCTCGCACCGCCGTCTGGTCGTAGGGCGGCGCGTGCGCTTCCCCCCCGAACGTTTGCGCCGCCGCGGGCTTCGCGGCCACAGGCTCCGGGGGAATCTGCACACCATAGACCCCCGCGACGATGTAGAAATCCTCGCCGGGCTGCTTTCGCAGCGGTTCCAGGTCCCCATGGCGCGCCAGCTTTCGCTCGCAAACGCTCAGCTGTTCGGCGTATTCGACCGTGCCGTCACTGCGAAACCGAATCGGGTAGACCGCACCGTCTCCCTTGCATTCCTTCAATTGGCGATCGAAATCCGCGGTGAACTCAGTGAAGAGCGAGCCTAGCTCATCAACCCTGTCGAACTGGTCGACGCTCAGCTTGTCGTAGGAGACAAGGTCGTGGGCGACCTCATTCCAGGAGCGCGCCACCAGATCGAAAGTTACCAGTCGGTCGCGTTTGACCTTGGGCAAAGTCATGAACAGCTGGACCCGAGCCGGGAGCCCCGCCTCAAGCGTAGCTGCCTGCTGCTCGGTACAGCTGGTGCCGCCCTTGGTCACCGCGCACACGTAGAAAACCCTGTGGCACACGGCTCGCCACTGACGGGATTCCGGCACGTAGTTGAAGACCGCCAAATCCTCGGCCGGACATCCCGTGAGACCCACCGACATATTCGCCACGGTTTGCGCCTTCGGAGCACACGCTCCCAGCGCGAACACGGCCAGCATGAGCGCCGCGCGCCCCGCCGCCCGGGACCCGCCTGTCCATCGCATGGCCCGAGCCTACACGCACCAATCCGGATCCGCCACACCAAGTTATCTACTGTCCACCGGGCGATCCCTCCGACCCGCGGCAAGAAACGCCTAGATGTGCTCGGCGGAAGTGCTGAGCCGATGATCGGGGTCGATACGATGCCAGATGCAAGGACGGACTCCGCCGGAATACTCCGTGTATTTCAAGGGGACCGGACGCCGCAGCTGGCGCCGTAGCGGTCCCGAGAGCGGATCATGACTCCCGCCGAGCACATCTAGAGGTTTTCAGACTCGGAATTGTTACCCTACTTCACCACTCTGCCCTCAAACCTCCAACTAGGCAAAAGCCACGCTCGCAACGTCTAAGGGCTCGCGAAACATCCCAGCCTCGCACTTTCCCTCCTATCCCGAGCCGTAGGCCAACACTCACTATGGGGGCCTCCGCGCAACCGTTGTGCTAGCGTCGTCCCATGGGATCGACGAACGCAAGCAATCGACGGGTGGTCCTGGCGCGCCGTCCTGAAGCTGGTCCGGTTCAGCCTTCAGCCTGGGCGGTCGATGAAACGGCGGTCTCAGAACCTGCGCAGGGTGAAGTGCTCGTCAAGGTTCGATACATCGATGTGCAACCGGCGATGCGCAGCTGGCTCGCCGAAAATCCGCCCTATACCGCGCGCATCGAGGAAGGCGATTGCATGCGCGCCCAGGCAGTCGGGCAAATCGTGGCCTCGCGCCACCCCGACTACCCGGAAGGCGCTCACGTGCACGGCATGCTGGGCGTACAGACCTACGCGATGATTCGCCCGGGGCCGACTCCGCCGCAGCAGCTCACCCGGCTGGATCTCGACCTTGCGCCGTTGCCTGCCCATTTGAGCGCCCTGGGTTCCAGCGGCATGACCGCCTACTTCGGCCTGCTCGATGTGGGCCAGATGCACGCGGACGACACGGTGGTCGTATCGTCCGCCGCTGGCGCCGTCGGCAGCGTGGCCGGCCAAATCGCCAAGCTATACGGCTGCCGCGTGGTGGGAATCGCCGGGAGCGCCGACAAATGCAGCTACCTCGTCGATGAACTCGGCTTCGACGCAGCGGTCGACTACAAGCAGGGCGACGTTTATTCGGCCCTTTCGCGCCATTGTCCCGACGGTATCGATCTCTACTTCGACAACGTCGGCGGCGAGCTACTCGACATCGCCATGTTGCTGCTGGCCAAGCGCGCACGCATCGTTGTCAGCGGAATGCTCTCCCAGTACAACGCGACCGCACCAGCGGCCGGACCGCGCTTCTACGGGATGCTGCTGCTCAAACACGCCCGCATGGAGGGCTTTCTCGCGGCGGACTATCAGGAACACTATGCGCAGGCCCGCGTGACAATCGCAGGCTGGATGCGCGAGGGAAAGCTGCGGTCCCGTGAGCATGTCGTCGACGGGCTCGAAGCGTTTCCCGAAGCCTTCCCCATGCTCTCCGACGGTCGCAGCTTCGGAAAGTTGCTGATCCGGGTCTGAAGCTTTGCGGACAGCTTGGGCGCGGTCGCCGCGATCACGCAGGCGAAAACTTCCTGGCAGCTTTGTGTCGCAGGACAGGCGACATTGGCGTACCGAATCGGCGGCCTCGAGTTTCCCACAATTGGGGAGTCGATGGGAGAGGGATCGGGGGCGGGATTGACCGCGCGTGGCGCCCAGTCTGGGGCGATGTGCATGGCCTGCGGGCGTGAGCGCCTTGACGGACTATGCTGCAGCACCATGGAGTTCCCTACCCCGACCGTCGTGTCCGTTCACCGATCTGCAACCCACAGCTTCAGCAAGAATGACGCCGAGCAAATCCACCTACTGGCAGGCCTCGGAGTCGAGGGCGACGTCCACTCTGGAGCACGCGTCCGGCACCGCTCGCGCGTGGCCGTCGACGCGACGCGGCCCAACCTGCGCCAGGTGCACTTGCTGCATATCGAGTTGTTGCAGGAGTTGGCGAGCGCAGGACACGAAGTGAGCCCCGGACAGCTCGGAGAAAACGTGACCACCGCCGGGCTGTCGCTAGTCGATCTGCCGACCGGGGCCATCTTGAGGCTTGGAGAAACGGCTCTCGTCGCCATCACCGGACTTCGCAACCCATGCGGTCAGATCGACGACTTCCAACCCGGCCTGCTAAGGAAGGTCAGTTTTCGCGACGACCAGGGGCGCCTGGTCCGCAAGGCAGGCGTCATGGGCGTTGTCATCGCGGGCGGTATCGTACACCCGGGTGACTCCATCGAAGTCGCCCTGCCACCCGGGCCGGCGATTGCACTCGAGCGCGTGTGAGCGTCATGAAACGTAACCACTAATTTCCGACCCACCTTGATCTTACCCCTGGGGGTGGCTGGCAGCGGAAATTTCATGCGCGAGCAGCAGGACGGCGACAGGTTGGTGGAGACCGGCGAGTTCGACGCCGCGGGGCAGCCGATCGCGGTCGTGGAGACCGAGCGCAAGGTCAAGACGGCGGTAAGGGCTCGCGAAACAATAACTTCCCCTTTTGGTGCGTGACGGCGGAGTGCGGTCGGGACGGCGCCCGGAGGAGAATCCGCAGCCGTACCCGAGGTACATCGAGGAATTCTTCGAGAACGCACGGCCCGAGCGTGCCCGCCGGTGCGGGCCAAAGGGGAAAGTTATTCTTTCGCGAGCCCTAAAGGGCGAGGTGCTGGGTCAAGTCGGGCTCGACACGCGCTACTTTGGCGCAGGGCTCGGGGCGGCTGTCTACAAAGACGTCCAGCAGGTGATGCCCGCACTTTCGCTGCGCTTCGGTCGTCTCGACGCGTGGTCTCTGCATCTGGGTCTATTCGATCAGCCGCCGCTTCAAAGCGCCCTGTGTTCCGCCGAGTTGCTCTTTCGAGTCGAGAGCGAGGTGCCGCTGCGCTTGGGTCTGGGAGCGCGCGTCAATGCGCCATCGATGGCAATCTTGCCGACCCTGCGCGTCGACAGTTTCGTCGGTGAAGGCATCTGGATCGGGGTGCGCGCCGGAGCCTCTGCGGCTGAAGGAACGATTTCCTGGCAGGCTCAGCTGATGTTGACGCTGCCGCTGCTGCGTAAGCCCTCGGCGAATGACGTGGTTGTGCGAGCTGTCGGAGCCGTCGTATCGCTGGGGGATGGCGAATCGGTGGTCGAAGCAAGCTTGGGATGAGAAGCACGCTCGGGCTGTGTTGGAGCGGTG